>NZ_CP126307.1:1882500-2510000 GCF_030144325.1 Bosea vestrisii
TGCGGTCGGCGCGGGCACCGGGGCGGTCGTTGCCGGGCCAGTCGGCGCCGTGGTCGGCGGGGCCGCCGGCGCGGTCACCGCTCCGACGGTGGTTCGCACCACGCGCCGGGCGACGCGGTAATTCGAAATCCGGCTTTCTTGCGCAGCGGCGGAACCACGCCGCTGCTCCGTCGTTTCGACCATGAGCTTTCGAGCCAAGAAACTTTCCAGCTCATGGAGTCGACGGATGGACAACGACAAGCGCCTGCCACCGGACGTGCCCAATACGGATGACATGCGAGACGAGATCGATCGCGCGACCGGCAGCGTTGCGGCGCGCGCCGCGGATCTCGCCAACCGCACGGCGGAGACCGTCAAGGACGGTTACGGACGCGCCAAGGAGAAGCTCGCCGAGCTCGACCCTGGCGACACGCTGCGCGAGGCCGGGCGGCATGCCCGCGATACCGGTGAGGCTGCGGCAGAGACGGTAGGCCGTCATCCCCTGGCAGCCTTTGCCATCGGCGCAGTCAGCGTTGGGCTCGTCGCCTGGGCCTTCACCGGTCGCCGCTCGAGCTGGCAACCGGATACGAGCGGCTGGAACCGCGTGCTGCGCGACTATAGTGACGATGCCATCCGCGCCGGCCGCAACCTTCTCGGCAGCGGCCGCGAGCAGCTCGACAACAGCCGGGACTATGTCGCCCGCGGACAGGACTATCTCGACATGGGCCGCGACTATGCGCGTGAAGGCGGAAAGATGCTGATGCGCCGCAGCGAACGCGAGCCGCTCGCCGCCGTGGTCGGCGTCGGCCTGGCCCTCTATGTCATCGGCTCGCTGCTACGCGGCGAAAGCCAGCCGGAGCCCGCGCCGCGCCGCACCAAGCGCTAAGTCCTATTGAGCGAAATCAGCCCGACCGGCGCGAGGCCTTCTCCGCCTGGCGGGCTGCCTGCTTCTCGGCATCGCCAGCGCGGACCAGGCTCGTGATCGCGAGCGGCGGCTTGCCCGACCGCTCAGCGATGACGCGATCTTGTTCCAGGATGGCATCTCGCGCCGGTTCATCGCCGTCGATCCCACCCAGCAATTCGGTGGGAACGCGGCGATTGGAGCTGCGCGAGCCATCCTCGTAGAACACATCGAACAGGACGTAGGCGGCGTCCAGCGGCTTCGACTTCTTGCGGGCCATGATCGATCCTTGTCGGTTGGGCGACCCCTCCGGCAGCAACGCACAGGGCGGGCCGAGGGATCGCGAGCCGCCCAGAGGCGGCAGAATGCTGTGAGCGCGAGGTAACTCCCTCGCGCAGACAAGGCAAGCCGCAACGGCGCTCCTCTCCGTCGTAAGGCCTATTTCAGGCTGATCGTTTCGACGATCTCGGAGTCGAGCACGAGATCGTCGCTCGCTCCCATCAGCCAGAGCCGATCCGCGGTAAAGCGCAGGGTCGGCCGGTCCCACCAGCGATCCAGGATGGCGGCGAGCACTGCCGCCTCAGCCGCATCGAGATCCTCGCTGAGGTTCCAGATGCCGACGACATAGAGATCGCTGGTCGGCCTCCCGAGCGCCCGCTGCATCAGGTGCAGGGCGTTCTGCCCGTCGCGACGCTCCGGATAGAGCCTGAGATAGAGCCGGCCGCGATTGACATTGCCGGAGAACAGGCCGCGCAGCTCCATCTCAACCGGGCCGAGGCGCGACAGGGCGTCCCGCGCAGCCTGGTTGATCGTCGGCGGCGCACCGACCGAGAGTGAGCCACACACCGTCGCGTGCAGCTTCGCCTGCCGCCGTGCGACGATGTCCCAGGCGATTTTGCTCGCAAACGGAGCGTCACGCAGCGCCTGTTCGAGTTCCCGGTAGGCGGGCGCTTCCTGCAAGCCGAGCGTCGGCACCACCAGCGAGTAGATCGACGGATGCCGGCCGTTCTCGTAATGCGTCCCGTCCTTGCGCGCGATCGCCTTTGGGTGATGCGGGTCGATCAGCGGCAGATGCGCCAGCCGGTAGCCATCGTCGAGCGCCATGCCAGCGCCGGCGACCAACGCCGTCCGGCTGCGGAGATAGGCGAGCTCATCGTCGCCGATCAGCTCGGCCTGCATCGTCGTGGTCGTCACGCCTTCAGCATCCACTGATGCGCGGGGTCGTTATGGAATTTCCAGACCCGTTTCGGTCCGGCCATGACGTTGAGATAATAAAGATCATAGCCATGCGGTGCGCCGACCGGGTGATAGCCTCTCGGCACCAGCACGACGTCGCCATCCGTAAAGGCCATAGTCTCGTCGAGTGAGCGGTCATCAGTGTAAACGCGCTGGAAGCCGAAGCCCTGCGGCGGGTTGAGCCGGTGGTAATAGGTCTCCTCCAGCAACGATTCCGCCGGCAGCTTGTCCTGATCGTGCTTGTGCGGCGGATAGCTCGACCAGCAGCCAGAGGGCGTGATCACCTCGACCACGAGGAGACCATCGGCGGCCTCCGTCTCCGGCAGGATGTTGCGGACATGGCGGGTGTTGCTGCCCTCCCCGCGCGTCAGGCTGCCGACATCGCTTGGGCCGATAACGCGGGGCGGACGCGTGCCGGCCGTCCCCGGCGCCGAGCAGACCGCGATTTCGCACGGCCCCTGCGCGGTGACACTCCAGTTCGAGCCGGCCGGCACATAGAATGACCAGGGATCGGGCTCGAACGGCGAGGCCCGCCCACCGATCACGCCGAAATCCTGTCCGCCGGCGCTGGCCGCGACCTTGCCCGAGAGCAAAACGAGGCAATGCTCCCTGTCTTCGGTTTCGCGCGACAGGCTCTGCCCGGCCGCCAGCCGGTGCACGGCGAAACCGACATGTCCCCAGCCGGCCGTTTCAGGCGTGACTTCGTGGATGCGGCCCTCGGCATCGGGCGCCTGCGGCTTGACCAGCAGCTTCGACATGATCGTTCCCGGGCTCAGGCGAACCCGGCCTCCTTCAGGCTCTGCTTGAGATGGGCGACGCCCTTCTTGGCATAGGTGAGCGGGTGGGCCTTCACGGGATCCTGCTCGGCCTCGACCACGACCCAGCCGGAATAGTCCGGCAGCGCCTTGAACACGCCGGTGTAGTCGACCATGCCGTCACCCGGCACGGTGTAGACTCCCAATTCCTTGCCCTTGCCGAGGATCGCGTCTAGGAAGCTCCAGTCTTCCCGCCGCGCCTGCTCCATCACCGCCTTGCGCACATCCTTGGCATGGACATGGCTGATACGGGACCGGTAGCGCTCGGCGAGCTTGGCCGGATCGGCCCCGCCCCAGGTCGCGTGGCCGGTGTCGAGCAGCAGATGCACTGCCTCGCCCGTCGCCGCCATGAAGGCGTCGATATCGGCCTCGCTCTCGACGATCGTGCCCATGTGGTGGTGGTAGACCAGCCTGATACCTTCGGCGCGCGTCTGCTCCGCCACCTGGGTAATGCGCCGGCCGAACTCGGCCCAATCCTCATCAGCCATCACCGGCCGCTGCGACAAGGGTTTTCTGCGGTCGCCATGGATCGCGTTCGAAGTCTCGGCGAAGACCAGCACGGTCGAGCCCATCGCCTTGAGTAGTTCGAGATGAGGCCGGAGGCTTCGCAGCTCTGCATCCGCATCGCGCGTCAGCAGCTCGGCCGAATACCAGCCGGAGATGCAGGCCATGCCGAAGGGGTCTAGCGCCGCCTTCAGTGCTTTCGGCTCGCGCGGAAACTTGTGGCCGAGCTCCATGCCGACGAAGCCGGCTTCACGGGCTTCGGCCAGGCAGGTTTCGAGCGGCGTCGCGCCGCCGATGTCCTGGAGATCGTCATTCGACCAGCCGATGGGGTTGGCGCCGATACGGATAGGCATGTCGTCCTCGTCAGTCAGTTGTCGCGCTTGGCCAGCGCATCGTCATAGCGCTTGCGCGCCGCCTTGACCTCGTCACGCCCCGAAACCTCCGGCACCGCGACCTCCCACCAGTGCCCGCCGGCATCGGTCGAGATCAGCGGGTCGGTATCGATGACGATGACGCTGGTGCGATCATGACCGCGGGCCTCGGCGAGCGCGGTCTCCAGCTCGGCCAGACCAGCGACCTTGCGCGAAATCGCGCCCATCGAGCCGGCATGCGCGGCAAAATCGATTTCGGGCAGCGTTTCGTGGCGGGTGTCGCGCAGCAGGTTGTTGAAGGAGGCGCCGCCGGTCGCGTTCTGCAGCCGGTTGATGCAGCCGAAGCCGCGATTGTCGAGCAGGACAATGGTGAGCTTGACCCCGAGCATCACCGAGGTCGCGATCTCCGAGTTCATCATCAGATAGGAGCCGTCGCCGACCATGACGAAGACCTCGCGCGCCGGGTCGGCGAGCTTGGCCCCGAGCCCACCCGCGATCTCGTAGCCCATGCAGGAATAGCCGTACTCCATATGGTAGCCGCCAGGCGCGCCGGGCTGCCAGAGCTTGTGCAATTCGCCCGGCAGGCCGCCTGCGGCGCAGAGCACGACATCGCTCGTCCGGCTCTGGCGCTGCACCGCGCCGACAACCTGCGCATCGCTTGGCAGCGCCTGGTTGCTCGCCGCGGTATAGCGCGCGGCGGTGGTGAGCCAGGCATCGCGGGACGCCTGCGCCTGAGCCGTCCAGCCAGCCAGCGCCTTCCAGCCCGTAAGTGCAGCTTCCAGCTCGGCGAGGCCCGCCTTGGCATCTGCGACAAGCGGCTGAGCGCCGTGCTTGCCGGCATCGAAGGCCTGCGTATTGAGCCCGACGATCCGGCACTCCGGATCGTCGAAGAGCGCGCGCGAGCCGGTGGTGAAATCCTGCAGGCGCGTGCCGACGGCGAGCACGACATCGGCCACCTTCGCCGCGTCGTTGGCGCCGCCGGTGCCGGTCACGCCGATCGCGCCGAGATTGAGCGGATGGTCGTGCGGCAAGGCGCTCTTGCCGGCCTGCGTCTCGGCGCTCGGAATGCCGTGCGCCAGGCAGAAGCGGGCAAGCTCACCCTCGGCCTCGCTGTAGAGTGCGCCGCCACCTGCGACGACCAGCGGCCGCTTTGCCGCTTTCAGCAGCGCGACAGCCTGGGCCAGTTCCTGCTCGTCCGGCCGTGTCCGGCGCGGCGTCCAGATCCGCTCGGCAAAAAAGCTCTCCGGATAGTCATAGGCTTCCGTCTGGACGTCCTGGCACAGCGCCAGCGTCACGGGCCCGCATTCCGACGGATCGGTCAGAACCTGCATCGCCCGCTCGAAAGCCGGGATCAGCTGCTCCGGCCGCGTCAACCGATCGAAATAGCGCGAGACCGGCTTGAAGCAGTCATTCGCGGAGACGGTGCCGTCGCCGAAATCCTCGATCTGCTGCAGCACCGGATCGGGCCGGCGGCCGGCGAAGACATCGCCCGGCAGCAGGAGCAACGGCAGGCGATTGACATGCGCGACCGCCGCGGCCGTCACCATATTGGTCGCGCCCGGCCCGATCGAGCTCGTCACCGCCATCATCCGGCGCCGGCGCGAGGCCTTGGCGAAGGCGATCGCCGCGTGCGCCATCGCCTGCTCGTTATGGGCCCGCAGCGTCGGCAGGATGTCGCGGGCGCCATGCAGCGCCTCGCCCAGTCCGGCGACATTGCCATGACCGAAGATCGCCCAGACGCCGGCGAAGAGCGGCAGCGTCCGGCCGCCGACCACCGTCTTCTGCGCCGCCATCGCAGCCACCAGCGCCTGCGCCATGGTGAGCCTGACAGTACTCATCGTGCGTCTCCTCGGCGCGCCCGTCGCTTATCCTGTGATGGACGAGCGCAAGCGTCTTGCAAACTCAGGAATTCGAACCTTGCCAGGCGTCGACCAACCGGCCGAAGCGCTCGGCCATCATCGCGGTCGCGGCCTCGTCGTCGAGTGTCCCCACGAGCCAGCCGCGTGCCGCCTCGCCGAAGATGCTGCGCCCGACCGCGAAACCCCTCACCGTCTTCGCCGTCTGCGCCAGCCGGAAAGCCGTCTCCAGCTCCGGCAGCGGCGCATCGAGCCCGAGCAGCACGACGCCGCGGCAATAGGGATCATTCTCTGCGATCGCGGCATCGACCGCCGCCCAGGCCACCGTTGTCGGCTGCCCCTCGAGCTTCCACCAGTCCGGCTTGATGCCGATGTCATAGAGCCGGCGCATCACGCTCGCCATGGTGTCATCACTGAGCGGGCCGTTCTTCGAGCAGATGATCTCGACCAGAAGCTCGCGGCCGACCTGCCGGCAGGCCAGCGCAGCGCGCTTCAAAACGGCCTCCTGCTCAGTCTTCAGCGCCGCATCATCATCGGGATGATAGAAGGCCAGCACCTTGACGACATGATCGACCGGCCACTCGTTCAGCACCGCTCCGAGCGAGCCGTCCGCATCGGTTTCGAGGCGCAGCGGCCGCGAGCCCGGCACCTCCAGCGGCCGCGCGACCCAGAAGCCATGATCGCCGGCGCGGAACAGCGCCTCGCGGCCATGGCGCCCGTCGAGCAACATGCCGAAGCCGTCGGCACCCTTGGCGATCCGCGCGGCGGCATCGACCGCGAGCCGCTTGAAGACCGCAATACGCTCGCGTGGCACGCCTGCCTCGTCGGCCATAGCCTCGATCTGGGAGCGATGATCGATGGCGAGCGCCATCAGCGTCTGCGCCTGCGGCCGGCGCGTCGTCGCCCAATGGACGTGGTTGATCGCGATGTCATGGCGCAGCGCCCGGTGCGGCGAGCCGTGCTTCAGGAAGAATTGCAGTTCGGCGAAGGTCGGACTCTCCGGCGAACAAAGTAGGCGCGACACCGCAAACGCGCCGCAGGCATTGGCCCATGTGCAGCAGGTCTCGATCGGCTCGTCACGCAGATAGCCGCGCAGGAAGCCGGACATGAAGGCGTCGCCGGCGCCCAGGACATTGTAGACCTCGACCGGGAAACCCGGCCCCTTGATGCCGTCCTCGATCGAAGCGGGAATGGCGCCTGGAAAGACGACGCAGCCCATCGGCCCGCGCTTGCAGACGATCGTCGCCTTGCTCTGGCTGCGGATGTTGCGGATCGCGGCGAGCGTGTCCTCGGAACCGCCGGCGGCGTGCAGTTCCTCCTCGGTGCCGACGATCAGGTCGCAGTCCGGCAGGATCGCCTGGAGGTGCTGGGTCACGGTGTCGGAGCGGATGTAACGCTCCTCGCCGGCGGCATGGCCGGCGAGACCCCAGAGATTGGGCCGGTAATCGACGTCGAACACGACCTTGCGGCCGTGCTTGCGGGCGAACGCGATCGCCTTCCTTTGCGCCTTGGCGGCATTGGGGATCGCGAAATGCGTGCCTGTGACCACGACCGCTTTCGCCGAGGCAATGAAGGCCTCGTCGATCTCGCCCTCGTCGAGCGCCGCATCGGCGCAATCGGTGCGATAGAAGATCAGCGGAAACGTCTTCTCGTCGCGCACGCCAAGGATGACCAGCGAGGTCAGGCGCTTGGGATCGACGACGACGCCCTTGGTCGCGACACCCTCGCGCTGCAATTGCTCCAGGATGAAGCGGCCCATCTGCTCGTCGCCGACGCGGGTGATCACCGCCGATTTCAGGCCGAGCCGGGCCGTGCCGATCGCGATATTGGTCGGGCAGCCGCCGACCGCCTTGGAGAACGAGGCCATGTCCTCCAGCCGGCCGCCGATCTGCTGGCCATAGAGGTCGACCGAGGAACGGCCGATCGAGATCAGGTCGAGCACGGGTTCAGACATCGGAGCGGACTTTCTCGGCGGTGCCGACGGCAAGCGTCATGGCGAGCACGAAGGTGGCGGACATCGAGCGGAAGGCGCCGTAATCGGCTTCCTCGACCTCGAGGCATAGGGAGCAGTACTGGGCGAGCGGGCTGAGCGCGCTGTCGGTGATCGCGATCACCGGAATGCCCTTCTGGTAAGCCGCAGCCGCGATCGCGACCGTTCCCGGTGTATAGGGCGCACAGCTGACGGAGACGACGACATCGCCCTTGCGCGCGATCGCCGCCTGCTCGGGCCCGAGCGAGGCGATATTGTCGACCAGCACCGCCCGAATGCCGAGCTTGCCAAAGGCATAGGCGAGATAGGACACCACTGGGAACATCCGGCGCGCGCCGATCAGGATGATCGTCTCCGCTGCGGCGAGCAGGTCCGTCGCCTTGTCGACATCGTGGTGCCGGATCGTCGATTGCAGACGCGACAGCGAGCTGCGGCTGGCCTCAGCAAACCCGTCGAGCAGCACCTGGGCCATGTTCGGCCCAGCCGCACCCTCCTCGCGCAGCGCCACCAGCCGCTCGCGATAATCCGGGAATTGCTGGCGCAGCCGCGACCGGAAGAGCTGCTGCAATTCGCTGAAGCCGGAATAGTCGAGCGCCTGGGCGAAACGCACCAGGGTGGAGGCTTGCACGCCCGCCTGCTGCGCCACCTGCGCCGCGGTGCTGAGCGCCATGTCGTCGGGATTGGCGAGCGCGTAATCGGCGACCTGCCGCAGCCGTTTCGGCAGGTTCGGCCCGCGCTCACGCAGCAGCGCGACGAAGCCGTCGAAATCGTCCCGTGGCGGGTCCTGCTGCAGTGGCGACGACATGGGAATAGGGGCTTTCGCGGCCTTGACTTGTGCCGGGAGAGAATGGAATGTTTGTTCCATTAGTCAAGCGCAATAAAAATAATGTGCCATTGTGACAGTGGCGCTGCCAGGGAGATCAGAGGTGCCCCAGCCAACCGACTTCCGCCGCGAACTCGACGGCAAAGTCGCCGTCGTCACCGGCGGCAGCCAGGGCCTGGGCGAAGCGATCGCCCGGGAATTTGCGGCACGCGGCGCTGCAGGCCTCATTCTCACCGGCCGCAACCGCGAACGCGGCGAAGCCGTCGCCACCAGCCTTACCACGGCCCGCTGCAAAGCGATTTTCCATACCGCGGACCTCGCCGATCTCGATGCCGTCCGCAAGATCGTCCCTGCCGCCGAGCAAGCTTGCGGCCGGCTCGACATCCTGGTCAATGCCGCTGGAGACACCGATCGCGGCACGATCTTCGACACCAGCCCCGAGCTCTACGCCCACATCATGGCGGTCAACCTGACCGCGCCCTTCTTCCTGATCCAGGATGCGGCCAACCTGATGCGGCGCGAGAAGATCGCAGGCAGCATCGTCAACATCCAGTCGATGTCGGCCCATGGCGGCCAGCCCTTCCTCGCCGCCTACAGCGTCTCGAAAGGCGCGCTGGCGACGCTGACCCGCAATGCCGCCTACGGCCTCCTCGCCGATCGCATCCGCGTCAACGGCCTCAATATCGGCTGGATGTCGACGCCGGGCGAGGACGCGATCATGCGCCTGCGCCATGGCGCGCAGGATGGCTGGCTGGAGCAGGCGCAAGCCGGAAGGCCATTCGGCCGCCTGATCGATCCGCGCGAGGTCGCCAAGGCCGTCGCCTATCTGGCGTCATCCGAATCGGGGTTGATGACCGGCGCGAATGTCGATTTCGACCAGACCATTCTCGGCGCGCACGACTGAAGCGCCGGAACACTCTCGAACCGCAGGACCACGGACGTGATGAGATTTGGATTGCTGGGCGCCGGCCGTATCGGGCGCATTCACGGGCTCAATGTCGCGGCGCGCTCCGATGCGCAGCTGGTCGCGCTTTCCGATGCCTCGGCGGACGCCGCCGCCTCGCTCGCCCAGGCCTCCGGCGCAAAGGTCGCGACCACCGAGGCGATCCTCGCCGATTCAGGCATCGACGCTGTGGTGATCTGCACCCCGACCGACACCCATGCCGACCTGATCGAGGCCGCGATCTCCGCCGGCAAGGCCGTGTTCTGCGAGAAGCCGGTCGATCTCGACGCCGGCCGCATCCGCCGCTGCCTCGAGGTGGTCGCGAAATCCGGTAAGCCGCTGATGATCGGCTTCAATCGCCGCTTCGACCCGAATTTCGCCGCGCTGGAAGGGCGCCTGCGTTCCGGCGAGGCCGGCGCGATCGAGATCGTCAGCGTGATCTCGCGCGATCCCGGCCCGCCGCCGGTCGAATACGTCAAGCGCTCGGGCGGGCTCTTCCGCGACATGATGATCCATGATTTCGACATGGCGCGCTTCCTCCTCGCCGAGGAGCCTGTCGAGGTCTTCGCGCTCGGCTCGGCGCTGGTCGATCCGGCGATCGGCCACGCCGGCGACGTCGACACCGCAGCGGTGCTGATGCGCACCGCGAGCGGCCGCATCGCCCAGATCTCGAACTCCCGCCGCGCCACCTACGGTTACGACCAGCGCATCGAGGTGCATGGCTCCAAGGGCATGCTGCGCGCCGGCAACATCCACGAGACCACAGTCGAGATCGCGACCGGCGCCGGCTTCCGCGCCGATCCGGTGCAGAACTTCTTCCTGGAGCGCTATGCCGCCGCCTATCGCGCCGAGCTCGACGCCTTCATCACGGCCTGCCGCGACAGGCGCGCGCCCTCGCCTTCCGGGCTCGACGGCTTGAAGGCGCAGATCCTGGCCGAGGCCGCGACTGAATCGCGCCGCACCGGCAAGCCGGTCTCCGTCTCGCTCGAGGCGCTGTGATGACACCTGCAGAGCTGGACCTGCGCCAGTACGCCGTGCTCGGCCTCGTCGAGGAGGCCAGCCGCTTGGCGCTCGGCTATTTCAGCCGCAAGGACAGCCTCGGCGTCAGCATGAAGGGCGCGCAGGACTGGCTCACCGTCGCTGACGGCGCCGTCGAGGCCTTCCTGCGCGAACGTCTCGCCGTGCTCCTCCCCGCTGATGCCGTCATCGGCGAAGAGGGCGGCGGCGAAGCGGCGGATGCGGTCTGGATCATCGACCCGATCGACGGCACCTCGAACTTCGCCCGCGGCGATCGCACCTGGTGCATCTCGATCGGCCTCCTGCTGAACGGCGTGCCCGAGATCGGTATCATCGCCGCGCCTGCACTGGGCGAGGTCTATTTCGGCCGCCGCGGCCGCGGCGCGACCATGAACGGCGAGCCGATCAAAGTCTCCGGCACGGCCGACATCCGCCGCGCCTATCTCGAATTCGGCTGGTCGACGCGTATTCCGAACGAGGATTACCTCGCCATGGTCGGCCGGGGTTTCGCCGCCGGCGCGTCCGTGAAGCGCTCGGGCTCCGGCGCGCTCGGCCTCTGCCACGTCGCGAACGGTCGCACCGAGGCCTATGCCGAACTGCACATCAACGCCTGGGATGTCGCCGCCGGTCTGGTGATCGCGTCCGAGGCCGGCGCCCGGATCAACGACTTCTTCAGCGGCGATGCCATCGCGGCCGGAAACCCCGTCCTGTGCTGCACGCCGGAGCTGCAAGATGAGTTGGAGCGCATCACTGGCATAGTAAGCCGGCGCAAGGATCGTTGATCTTTTCGAGCAAACGGTCACTATCGACCCAAGAAGAACAAGTCAGAACCAGACATCGGGAGGAAAACATGCTGTCATTCAACCGGCTTCGCGCCGGACTGTTCGCGGTCGCGGCCACCGGGGCTGCTTTCGCCACTGCCCCGGCCCAGGCCCAGGGCTCGCTCGTCATGTATTGCGGCGTGCAGGAGGAATGGTGCCGCGCCATGAGCGGCGCCTTCGAGAAGGAAACCGGCATCAAGGTCGCGATGACCCGCAAGTCGGCCGGCGAAATCTACGCCCAGCTCAAGGCGGAATCGTCGAACCCGCGCGGCGACATCTGGTGGGGTGGCACCGGCGACCCGCATCTGCAGGCGGCCGAGGAAGGCCTGACGCAGGAATATGAATCGCCGGCCAACAAGGACATGCACGACTGGGCTCTGGCGCAATGGAACGCCGCCAAGAAGCGCTCGATGGGCATTTATGCCGGTGCGCTCGGCTTCGGCTACAACACCCAGCAGATCAAGGCCAAGGGCCTGAACGAACCGAAATGCTGGGCGGACCTGCTCGATCCCAAGCTGAAGGACGACGTCCAGGTCGCCGACCCGAATTCGTCGGGCACCGCCTACAACCTGCTCGCCACGGTCGTGCAGCTGATGGGTGAGGACAAGGGCTTCGATTATCTGCGCGCGCTGCACAAGAACATCAGCCAGTACACCAAGTCGGGCGCCGCCCCGGCCAAGGCGGCGAGCCTCGGCGAGACTGCCGTCGGCATCGTCTTCATCCATGACGCCGTCGTCTTCGCGGTGCAGGGCGACCCGATCAAGGCCGTCGCCCCTTGCGAGGGTACCGGCTACGAGATCGGCTCGATGTCGATCGTCAAGGGCGCCCGCAATCTCGACAACGCCAAGAAGTTCTACGACTGGGCCCTGACCCCGGCGGCGCAGGCGTTGGCGGCGCCGGCCAAGTCCTATCAGGTGCCGTCGAACAAGAATGCGCCGGTGCCGGCCCAGGCGCCGAAGATGTCCGAGATGAAGCTGATCAACTACGACTTCGTCAAATACGGCTCCTCGGCCGAGCGCGTCCGCCTGCTGACGAAGTGGGACAAGGAGATCAAGGCGCTGCCCAAGTGAGCGCAGACTGATCGCGGACATCTGAGACGAGAGGCAAGAGACGATGCGTCCCGCGACGAGGCTTGTGCTGCTGGCCGGCTGGCTCGGCTATGCGCTCATCCCCTGGTATCTGCCCGAGGGGATGAGCCTCGCCGGTTACCCGTTCGGCAAGAGCGGCACGGCGCTCGCTCTCGCGCTCTCGGGAGCAGCACCCTGGCTCCTGCCGATAGGCATCGCCCTCGTCCTGGCGAGCCTGCTCAGCGCCCGGCAGGAGAACGCGGTGACCGGCAAGCTCCTGGCCTGGATCGGCCTCGCGGGCCTCGTATTCTTCTTCGCCCAGGGTTTCGCCATCACCCTGAAAGACCAGGGCATGCCGGCGCTGGCCGCCCTGCTGGGTGGCGCCGGCGCCGCTCAGCCTGGCATGGGCTTTGGCGCGCTGGTGGCGCTGGTCTCGCTTCTGCTGCTGCTCTGCCACGGCTTGGCCTATCGCGGCGTCTGCCGTGGCGACCTCTTCACGACGTCCTCGATCGGCATCGTCGTCATGCTGATCGCGCTGTTCATCTTCCTGCCGGTCTCGACGATCCTGCGCAGCGCGCTGGTCGATTCCAGCGGCGCCCTCGTTCTCAGCGAATTCATCGAGCGCTTCTTGAGCCCCCTCGATCTGGGGGGCTGGGCTGCCTCTCCGCCAACACCAATTGCGGCGTCGCCTGGAACACGCTGATCCTGGCGGTGCTGACCGGCGTCATCACCACTCTGCTCGGCCTCGCCTGCGCACTCCTCATCCTGCGCACCGGCATGCCGGGCAAGCGCGCCATGCGCTTGCTCACCGTTTTGCCGATCATCACGCCGCCCTTCGTCATCGGCCTGGCGCTGATCCTGCTCTTCGGCCGGTCCGGCCTGTTCTCGAATATGATGTTCGAGTGGTTCGGGGTGCCGCGCTCGCGCTGGATTTACGGCCTGCCCGGCGTGCTGCTCGCCCAGGTCCTCGCCTTCGCGCCGATCGCCTTTCTCGTGTTGATCGGTGTCGTGCAGGGCATCGCACCGAGCCTGGAAGAAGCCTCGCAGACGCTCGGCGCCAAGCGCTGGACCACCTTCCGCACCGTGACCTGGCCGCTGCTGCGCCCCGGCATTGCCAACGCCTTCCTGCTCGGCTTCGTCGAGAGCATGGCCGATTTCGGCAATCCGCTGGTGCTCGGTGGTAATTTCGAGGTGCTTTCGACCAAGATCTTCTTCGCCGTGGTCGGCGCCGCGCACAACCAGGGCCAGGCGGCGGTGCTCGCCGTCGTGCTGCTGGGATTTACGCTGGCCGCGTTCTGGGCACAACGGAACTGGCTCGGCAGCAAGTCCTATACGACCGTCACCGGCAAGGGCGATTCCGGCCTGCCGACACCACTGCCGCGTCGGATCACCTGGATATCCGCGCTGGTGATCGTACCCTGGGTGGCGCTGACCGCGGTGATCTACGTCGTCATCCTGATGGGCGGCTTCGTGAAGACGATGGGGCGCGACTACACCCCGACGCTGCAGCATTACATCACCGGCTTCTCGATCGATTTCAGCCGCGGGCTTTATTTCGACGGCTCGGCCTGGCCATCCTTCTTCACCACGCTGAAGCTCGCGGCGATCTCGGCGCCGCTGACGGCGATCATCGGCCTGCTCACCGCCTACCTGCTGACGCGCCAGCGCTTCGCCGGGCGCGGCATGCTCGAATTTGCGACCATGCTGAGCTTCGCCATTCCCGGCACCGTGCTCGGCGTCGCCTATATCCTCGCCTTCAACGTCCCGCCGGTCGAGATCACCGGCACCGGGTTGATCCTGATCATCGCCTTCGTCTTCCGCAACATGCCGGTCGGCGTCCGCTCCGGCATCGCCGGCCTGTCGCAGATCGACAGGAGTCTCGACGAGGCCTCGGCGACGCTCTCGGCCCGCAGCTTCACCACGCTCTGGCGGGTGGTGCTGCCGCTGCTGCGCCCGGCCCTCGTCGCCGCGCTGGTCTACAGTTTCGTGCGCAGCATGACGACGGTCAGCGCCGTGATCTTCCTGGTCTCGGCGGAGTACAACCTCGCCACCGCCTATATCGTCGGCCGGGTCGAGGCCGGCGAGTTCGGTCTCGCCATCGCCTATTCCTCGGTGCTGATCGTGGTGATGGCGATCGGCATCAGCCTGATCCAGCTCGGCGTCGGCGAGCGCAAGCTCGGCCGGCGCGGCACGCCCGCCCTCGCCTCCTCCGCCGCCGAGCCGATCAAACAAGGATAAGCGCTTCCAATGTCCAAGGCCGGCCCCGCCTCCGTCGAGTTCCGCAATGTCAGCATGCGCTATGGTGCGGTGACGGCGGTCGACAATGTCAGCTTCACGGTCGAGGCCGGCAAGCTGGTGACGCTGCTCGGTCCCTCCGGCTGCGGCAAGACCACAACGCTGCGGATGATCGCCGGGCTCGAGATCGCCAGCGAAGGCGAGATCCTGATCGGCGGCAAGGATGTGACCCGGCTTTCCGCCGCTGATCGCGACGTCAGCATGGTCTTCCAGTCCTATGCGCTCTTTCCGCATATGAACGTGCTCGACAACGCCGCCTATGGCCCGACCGTGAAGGGCCTGCCCAAGGCCAAGGCGCGGGAGATGGCGCTGGAGAAGCTGGCGCTCGTCGGCCTCAAGGGTTTCGAGAAGCGCTATCCCTCCGAGTTGTCGGGCGGTCAGCAGCAGCGCGTCGCGGTCGCCCGCGCGCTCGTGCTCGAGCCGCAGGTCCTACTCTTCGACGAGCCGCTCTCCAATCTCGACGCCAAATTGCGCCGGCGCGTGCGCGAGGAGATCCGCGAGCTGCAGCAGACGCTCAACCTCACCGTCGCCTATGTCACCCACGATCAGGAGGAGGCGCTCGCCGTCTCGGACCGCATCATCGTGATGTCGAATTCCCGCATTGCCCAAGAGGGCACGCCGCGCCAGCTCTATGAGGAGCCGGCCGACGCCTTCGTCGCCGACTTCATCGGCGATGCCAACATGGTCGACGTCACCGTGGAATCGGTCGCGGATGGACGAGCAGCGGTCGCGATCGGCCCGGCGAACGTCTCGCTGCTGGCGCGCGGCCTGCAGCCCGGGGCGGCCAAGGCGGCGATCAGGCCGCAGAGCCTCCTGGTCTCGCGCCATGAGAGCCAGGGTGCTCTGCCCGGCAATGTCCGCAAATGCGCCTATCTCGGCAACCATCTCGACCTGATGATCGAGACCGCTGTCGGCGAGCTCTTCGTCATCAGCCACGACGTCGACGACATGCTGGCGCCGGGCACGCCGGTCTGGCTCTCCTTTGCGAGCTCGGGCGTGATCCTGGTGCCCTGAGCGGCGGGCCTCGCCCCCGCTAAAGCCCGCTGATTTGACTCGGAACCCCGCCGCCATCCTGGACAAGCGGCGAAGCCGCGCAGCTCCGGGATCCATCATAAGGGTCCGGAGCTCTACGATGGATCCCGGACCGAGCTTCGCTCGCCCAGGATGACGATGGTGGTTCCATGGGACATCAGCACGCTCTAGCAAGATAAAAATCCCCCTTAAATAACGCCAGTCCGACCCGGCGATGCCTCTGCGGCAGCCTGTTCGCAGGCGCTTCCGCATGATGTGACGGCTCTGCCGGGTGTCGCGGCCCGTTGCGCGGTCATGCGCATTATTCGGCCTGCGTGCGCCTTCACTCGCGACACAAACCGTCTTGACTCATTACCGCTCCAGAGTATTGTTCCCTTTATTGGAACTAGAGTTCCATTTTATGGAACTTTCTTGGAAGCGACCGGATGTCCATCCTGACGGCAGCCGCAGACGTACTTCGTTGCTTCTCCAGCACGCGTCACGACGTGACCGTGACCGACCTCGTGACCCTGCTCGGCATGCCCAAAAGCAACGCCTCGCGCCTGCTGCGGGCGATGCGCGACGAGGGGCTTCTGGAGACGGTCGGCGACAGCAAGCGCTATCGCCCGTCCCTGCTGCTCGCCCAGGTCGGCCAGCTCTACCGTTTCGCGGCATCGCTGATCGACCGCGCCGACGCCGTGGTCGGGCGCGTTTCCGACCAGATCGGCCATACCGGCTACATCAGCGTGCGTCGTGGCACCGAGATCATCGGCGTCACCGCCCATCCTGGCCGGCACGCGCTTCGGGTCGTCACCTCGATTGGCGACCGCATTCCCGCCTTCGCCTCGAGTACCGGCCGAGCCCTGCTCGCAAGGCTGTCCGACGACGAGGTTCGTGCGCTCTACCCGGACGGGTTCGCCGCCCCGTCCGAAACCGCACCGCGCGATATTGACGAATTGCTGGCGCGGCTGGCCGACACCCGCCGCGCCGGCTTCGCCGAATCCCATGACGAGGCGGTGCGCGGCGTGCGCGCCATCTCGGTCGGCCTCGGCGATCCCGCGACGGGCGACGAGGTCGCGCTCTGCATCTCCTTCCCGGCCGCGACGGTCGAGCCGGGCGAGCGTCTTGCCATCATCGAATCCCTGGCCGAAGGCGCCGCCGAGATCGCCGCGCTGACCCGCGACAAACGCTTTTTCCCCTTGAACATCTCACCCGCGGAGACTGCTCCATGAGCAATCGTTGGCGTATCGGCTTCGACATCGGCGGCACCTTCACCGACTTCATCCTCTATGACGGGCAGGAACGTTCGGTCCTCCTGCACAAGCGCCTGACCACGCCGTACGACCCCTCCGAGGCGGCGCTGATCGGCCTCGGCGAACTCGTCGAGATGGCCGGGATCACGCTCGCTGATGTCGGCGACATCGTTCACGGCACGACGCTCGTCACCAACGCCGTGATCGAGCGCAAGGGCTCCAGGCTCGGCCTGATCACCACCAGGGGCTTCCGCGATATCCTCGAAATGGGGACCGAGCAGCGCTACGACATCTACGACCTGTTCCTGACCTTCCCCGATCCGCTGGTTTCGCGCGAACACCGCCTCGAAGTGCCCGAGCGCATCGACCGCGACGGCAAGGTCGTGACCGCGCTCGATGCCGAGGCCGTTCGCAAAGCCGCCCGCGAGCTCGCCGCCGCCGGCTGCGAGGCGATCGCGATCTGCTTCCTCAACAGCTACCGCAACCCGGCGCATGAACAGGAGGCCGGCCGCATCGTCCGCGAGGCCTGCCCCGAGCTGACCATCTCCCTGTCGAGCGAGGTCGTCGCCGAGATCTGGGAGTACCAGCGCTTCGTCACCACCGCCGCCAACGCCTATGTCCAGCCGCTGATGCGGCGCTATCTGGAGCGGCTGGAGCGCGAGCTCGCCGCCCGCTCCTTCACCGGCGCACTCCGGCTGATGCACTCGGCCGGTGGCCTGGTCTCGCCCGAGACGGCGCGCACCTTCCCGATCCGCCTGCTCGAAAGCGGCCCCGCGGGCGGCGGCCTCGCCACAGCCCTGTTCGGCGAGCTCGCCGGCCACAAGGACGTGATCTCCTTCGACATGGGCGGCACCACCGCCAAGGCCTGCATGATCGAGGACGGCCGCGCCGAGATCGCGCCGATGCTGGAAGCCGGCCGCGTCAACCGCTTCGCCAAGGGTTCCGGCCTGCCGATCAAGGCGCCGGTGATCGACATGATCGAGATCGGCGCCGGCGGCGGCTCGATCGCGGCGATCGACGAGGTCGGCCTGCTCAAGGTCGGCCCGCATTCGGCCGGCTCTGATCCCGGCCCGGCCTGTTACGGCATGGGCGGCGTGAAGCCGACCGTCACCGACGCTAATCTCGTGCTCGGCTATTACGATCCCGGCTTCTTCCTCGGCGGGCGCATGGCGCTCGATCTGGAAGCGGCGCGCAACGCCGTCGCCACGGTGGCCGAGCCGCTCGGCCTCTCCATTGAGGAAGCGGCCTGGGGCATCCACAAGGTCGTAGTCGAAAGCATGGGCGCCGCCGCCCGCGTCCATCTCGTCGAGAAGGGCAAGGACCCCCGCCACTACGCCATGGTCGGCTTTGGCGGCGCCGGCCCGGCGCATGCCGTCGATGTCGCCCGCGTGCTCGGCGTCAAGCAGGTCATCATCCCGCCGGCCTCCGGCGCTGCCTCGGCACTCGGCTTCCTCGCCGCGCCGCTCTCCTTCGACCAGGTGCGCTCGCTGCCGGTCGAATTCTCCGAAGGCTTCGATGCCACCGCAGTCAACCGCGTGCTGACCGAGCTGGAAGAAGAGGGCCGCAAGCACCTGATCGAAGCCGGGGTGAAGCCCGCCGACGTCACGGTCGAGCGCTCGGCCGATATGCGCCTCGTCGGCCAGATGCACGACATTTCCGTGCCGCTGCCCTCCGGCGCGATCGACGCGTCGAGCCTGGAAGCGATCCGCGCCGCCTTCAGCAAGGCCTATTCGGCTCGCTACACCTCGGTCTACGAGGGCGCACGGCTGGAGGCGATCAACTTCCGTGTCCGCTGCGCCGGCCCGGTGCCGACGCTGTCGCTCTCCGGCGCGGCCGGCGGCGGCGACGCCATGGCCAAGCTCAAGGGCAGCCGCCAGGCCTGGTTCGAGGGCGGCTGGAGCGAGGCCGAGGTCTATGACCGCTACGCCCTGCGCTCGGGCGACATCATCAGCGGCCCGGCCATCATCGAGGAGCGCGAGGCGACCACGATCGTCCCGCCGGGCGACAGCGTCGCGATCGACGATGTCCTGAACCTGATCATCCATGTCGGCCAGGCCAACGCGGTCGAGACCACGATCACCGCCGACATGCCGCTCGCCGAGGCTGCGCGGCGCATCGAGGCCGATCCGATCTCGCTGGAGATCATGTGGAGCCGGATGATCAACGTCGTCGAGGAGATGTGGCTGACCGTCTGCCGCACCGCCTTCTCGCTGGTGATCTCCGAGGCGCAGGACTTCGCCTGCGAACTGCTCGATCCGGAAGGCGAGACGCTGGCGCACTCGCCCCGCGCCATGCCGGTCTTCAATCTGACGCTGCCGCGCGCGGTGAAGGCGCTGCTGGAACGCTATCCGGCCGAGACGCTGAAGCCCGGCGACGTCCTGATCACCAACGATCCCTGGCTCTGCGCCGGCCATCTCTTCGACATCGCCATCGTCACTCCGGTCTTCCTCGGCAACCGCGTCGTCGGCCTGATGGGCACGGTCGGCCACGTCTCCGATATCGGCGGCACCAAGGACTCACTGCGGGCCCGCGAGATCTACGAAGAAGGCTTCCAGATCCCGCCGATGAAGCTCTACGAAGCCGGCAGGATCAACGAGACGCTGGTCCGCCTGCTCGCCGAGAACGTGCGCAACTCCGAACAGGTGCTCGGCGACCTCCACTCCTTCGTCGCGGCCAACGCGATCGGCGCCGAACGGCTGGCGTCCTTCCTGACCGACTACGGCATGCAGGACCTCAGGGCGCTTGCCCATGTCGTGCAGAGCCGCTCCGAGAAGGCGATGCGCGAAGCCATCCGCGCACTGCCGGACGGCACCTATCACGGCACCGTCTCGAACAACCCGCTCGGCACGCCGATGACCTATCCGCTGGCGCTGACGGTCAAGGGCGACACGATCCATCTCGATTTCGCCGGTGCGCCGCCGCAGCTGCCGCAGGGCGGACTGAACTGCACGCTCAACTATACGATGGCGCACGCGACCTACCCGCTGAAATGCATGCTGACGCCGTCGGTGCGCGGCAATGCCGGCTGCTATCGCGCCTTCTCGATCGATGCGCCCAAGAGCTCGATCCTGAACTGCGACAAGCCGCTGGCGGTCAACCTGCGCACCCGCACCGGCTGGTACCTCGCGCCCAACATCTTCCGCGCCTTGTCGCAGGCGGCGCCTCGCCAGGTTCAGGCTTTCACCGGCCTCCCCGTCGCCGCGAGCGTCTATGGCCGCGACCAGGCCGGCGACACCTATTCCGACATGCTCTTCGTCGGCGGCGGCCAGGGCGGATCGGCCCATGGCGATGGCAAGTCCGGCCTGCTCTACCCGACCTCGGCGGCCAACACCTCGATCGAGACCTTCGAATCGCGTGTGCCGGTGCTGGTGGTCGAGAAGACCTACCTCACCGACTCCGGCGGCGCCGGCCGGTGGCGCGGCGGCCTCGGCCAGCGTGTGCGCCTGCGCAAGCTCTCTGATGACGGCTTGCCGACGCTGGTCTCGCTCTATCCGGAAGGGGTCAACAACCCGATCCCAGGCCTCTTCGAGGGCAAGGCCGGCGGCGGCGCCTCGGGCCGCGTCATCGACGAGCAGGGCCATGTCCTCAAGGACGTCGGCACCGGCGACCTCGTCCAGGTCAAGCAGCCGCATGAGATCGTCGAGCTCGTGCTCGCTGGCGGCGCCGGCTACGGCCCGGCCACCGAGCGCTCCCGCGAGGCGATCGCCCGCGACATCGCGCTTGGCCTCGTCTCGCCGGAGGCGGCCAGGCGCGACTACGGCATGCATGCCGCCCATGCTTCCCAGGATGTCGGCGAAGCCAAGACCGGCATCCTTGTTGCCTAACGATTGAGAACGACACGCCCAAAGGGGCCAATAATGGGGACGCAAGGCATGACGACGCAAAATGACGGAGTGCCTCGGCGGCACCCCAGCCTGTTCGAGCCGGCGACGCTGGCGCTGATCGCGATCCTCTGCGTCTTCGGCGCGATCATCGGGATGCAGTTGCTGGTGTCGCTCGGCATCACCGCCAACACCTCGCTGATCGGGGCGCTTGCCGCCATGGCGCTGGCGCGTGTGCCGCTCGCCATGTTCTCGCGCTACCGCTCGATCCATGTCCAGAACCTGGCCCAGAGCGCGATCTCCTCGGCCACCTTCGGCGCGGCGAACAGCCTCTTGCTGCCGGTCGGCATCCCCTGGCTGCTCGGCCGTCCGGACCTGGTGCTGCCGATGCTGGCCGGCGCCTTCTTCGCCATGCTGCTCGATGGCTACCTGCTCTACCGAATGTTCGATTCCCGTGTCTTCCCGGCGACCGGCGCCTGGCCTCCGGGCGTCGCCGCCGCCGAAGCGATCAAGGCCGGCGACGAGGGCGGCCGCAAGGCGGTGCTGATGGGCGTCGGCTTCGTCACCGCCATCCTCGTAGGCTTCGTCAAGGTGCCGCTGGCCTGGATCGGCTTCGCCGGCTCGGCCGCCGTCTCCGGCATTCCGATGTCCGCCTTCGGCGTCGCCTTCATCGGCAATATCTGGGCGCTGGCCATGTTCGGCATCGGCCTGTTGCTGCGTGGCTATTCCGGCCAGATCTTCGGCGGCCCGCTCTTCGAGACCGTCATCCCCAAGGGCGACCTGATGGCCGCCTATATCCCGCACGGCTTCATGATCGGCGCCGGCCTCGTCGCACTGCTCCAGGTCGGCCTCCTACTCTTCCGCCGCGACGAAGCCCAGAAGCAGGCCGAGGCCGCCTCCGGCACCTCCGACGCCGAGGTGAAGCGCGCACTCGGGCTCGGCACGATCGGTTATCTCGTCATCGCCATCTTCATCGCGCTCGTGGGCGGGCTGATGACCGACATGTCGATCGGCATGCTGATCCTGTTCGTGCTCTACGCCGCCTTCGCCGCCTATGTGCATGAACTGATCGTCGGCCTGGCCGCGATGCATTCAGGCTGGTTCCCGGCCTTCGCGGTGGCGCTGATCACCCTGATCATCGGCATGCTGATCGGCTTCCCGATGCCGGCGCTGGCGCTGCTCGTCGGCTTCTCGGCCGCGACCGGTCCGGCCTTCGCCGACATGGGCTACGACCTCAAGGCCGGCTACCTCCTGCGTGGCAATGGCGCCGATCCCGCCTTCGAGCGCGAAGGCCGCCGCCAGCAGCTCTTCGCCGCGATGTTCGCTTTCGTCATCGCCGGCGCGGTCGTGCTGGTCTCCTACCAGTCCTATTTCGACCAGAACCTCGTCGCCCCCGTCGACAAGGTCTATGCCGCGACGATCAAGGCCGGCGTCGCGCCCGGTGTCGCCTGGCAGCTCTTCCTCTGGGCGATCCCCGGCGCGATCCTGCAATTTGTCGGTGGGCCGAAGCGGCAGATCGGCGTGCTCTTCGCCACCGGCCTTTTGATCAACTTCCCGATGGCGGGCTGGGCGGTGCTGGCCGGCATCCTCTGCCGCCTCGTCTGGGAGAAGCTGCGCGGCTCGTCCGGCGAAGGCGACATGGAGGTCTTCGCCGCGGGCGTCATCGCCGGCGACGCGATCTTCTCCTTCTTCGACTCCGTCTCGAAGAATTTTTTCAAGCGCTGAGGACGACAGGCCCGGCTTGGCAACAACCCGGGCCTCTGCATCTTTGGAAGGAGGCCTCCATGGCCAAGCTCGGCACCCTCACCATCGGCCAGGCGCCGCGCGCCGACATCACGCCGATTCTCGATTCAGTATTGGGCCCGGAACTGCTGCGACTGCATGCCGGCGTACTCGATGGCCTGTCGCGCAAGGAGATCAGCCGCGACTTCGCACCCGAGGCCGGCGGCGCGCTGCTGATCACCAAGCTGCTCGATGGAACCTCGGTCGTCATCGACCGCCAGCGCACCGAGCGTGCAGCGCAAACCAAGCTCGCCGCGCTCGAAGCGGCCGGCTGCAGCACGATCCTGATGCTCTGCACCGGGCATTTCGCGAGTCTCCGGACCGAGCGTGCCCGACTGATCGAGCCGGACCGCATCCTGCCGCCGACGGTTGCGGCGCTGGTCCAGGATGCCCAACTCGGCATCATCGTGCCGCTCGCCGAGCAGATCGCCTCGGAAGCCGGGAAATGGGCGCCGCTCGCCCGCCCGCCGATCTATGCCGCCGCCTCGCCCTATGGTGGCGACGGCCCGTCGGTCTTGGAGGCCGCCGAAGCGCTCGCCGAGCGCGGCGCCGACATCCTGCTGATGGACTGCATGGGCTTCGTCGAGCGCCATCGCCAGGAGGCGGCTGCCGCCGGCCTCCCGGTCATCCTGTCGAACGCGCTGATCGCCAAGATCGTCTCGGAAGTGGTTTGAGAGCGCAGCTTCAGCGCTCTCAAAGCCGAGCTACTTCGCCGACGGCGGTGTGCCGTGGGTGTGGAAACTCTCGATCGTCTTCAGCCCCCAGGCCTGGCCCTTCTTCCGCTCCTCTTCTGTCCAGGTCACGGTCTGCCAATCTGGATCAAGAATCAGGCGGGCGCCGGCATTGGCGATCTCGACGCGGTTGCCGGCGGGTTCGTAGACATAGAGGAAGAAGGTCTGCTGCACCGCGTGCTTGTGCGGCCCGGTCTCGATGAAGACGCCGTTCTCGAGGAAGAGATCGGCCGCCTCCAGGATGTGCTCGCGCTGGTCGACGGCGTAGGTGACATGGTGGAAGCGCCCGCGTGCCGGCGTGTGGTCGCGGGTATAGGCGATGTCGTAGCTCTTGTTGTTGACGGTGAACCAGCAGCCGCCGACCTCGCCGGAATCGAGCACGATCTGCTCGGTCACTCGGCTGCCGAGCGCCTTCGGCATGAAGTCGCGAATTGCCGCGACGTCCTGCGCCAGCAGGTTGAGGTGGTCGAGCCGGCGCACGGCGCAGCCACGGCCATGGTTGCGCTGCGCCTGGTTCTTCAGGGCAGGCCGCTCCTTCTCGGGAGCGACATATTTGTTGGTCTCGAAATAAATCTCGAAGACATGGTCGTCCGGGTCGCGGAAGCGATAGGCCCGGCCATGGCCGAGATCGCCCTCCACCCAGCCGATGCCGCAGCCCATCGCCTCGATCGCCGCGACGCGCCGCAGCAGCGCCGCTTCGCTGGTGGCGCGGTAGCCGATATGGCCGACGCCCGTGGTCTTCGCCGCGGTCAGCTTCAGCGTGTGGAACTCATAGTCGTCCCAGGCCCGCAGATAGACGCTGTCGCCCTCGCGCCCGCTCTCCGTCAGGCCGAAGATATTGACGAAGAAGTCGAGGCTCTCCTGCGGCTTATCGGTGAAGAGTTCGACATGGCCGAGATGGGCGATGTCGAAGCAGGGCTCCCCGCTCATCCCCAAACCTCTTTGGCAACCTCGAGGATGCGCGAGAGCTTGGCCCATTGCTCATCCTCGGCCAGGACATTGCCCTCCTCGGTCGAGGCGAAGCCGCATTGCGGCGACAGGCAGAGCTGTTCCAGCGGCGCGTACTTGGAGGCTTCCTCGATCCGGCGCTTGAGATTGTCCTTGCTCTCGATCTCCCCGAACTTCGAGGTCACCAGCCCGAGCACGACCTGCTTGTCGCCCTTGGGCAGGAAGCGCAGCGGCTCGAAACCGCCGGAGCGGTCGTCGTCCCACTCCATGAAATAGCCGTCGACATTGATCTCGTTGAAGACCATCTCGGCAACCGGCTCGTAGCCGCCCGAGGCGATGAAGGTCGACTTGAAATTGCCGCGGCAGGTATGGGTGGTGATCTGCATGTCGGCCGGCTTGGCCTTGAGCGCCGCGTTGAGGACGTCGCGATAGATGAAGACCAGCTGTTCGGGGTCGTCGCCGCGCTCGGCCAGCATCTTGCGCTGCTCCGGATCGCAGAAATAGGACAGGCTGGTGTCGTCGAGCTGCAGATAGCGGCAGCCGGCATCGTAGAAGGCCTTGATCGCCTTGGCGTAGGCCTTGCCGAGATCGTCGTAGTAGTCCTCGACCCTGAGATAGGCGCTAGGATCGATCGCCTTCCGTCCACCGCGATAATGCAGCATCGACGGACTCGGGATCGTCATCTTCGGCACGCGACTGGTCGTCGAGGCCAGGAACTTGAAATGGGCGAGATGCGGATGGTCGTCCGGGAAGTCGAGCTTGCCGGTGACGCGGACCGCATGCCCCTTGGTGGTGACGCCCTTGAACTGGATGCCTGAATCGGTCTCGAAGCTGGTGACGCCGGAGAGGCCGTCGAGGAAATCGAAATGCCAGAAGGCGCGGCGGAACTCGCCATCGGTCACCGCCTGCAGGCCGACCTCCTCCTGCTTGCGGACGAGCTTTCTGATCTCTTCGTCCTCGATCGCCGTCAGCTCGGCCTGGCCGATCTCGCCGGCAGCGAGCTTGGCGCGGGCGTCCTTGACCGGCGCGCTGCGCAGCAGGCTGCCGACCATGTCGCCCCGGAACGGTGGCTTCTGTCTCTGGCTCATGGCGTTTCCTTTCCTCGGTTCTGTCGTTGGCTCAGGCGGCGGCGAGGCCGAGATGGCGCTCCAGCCGTGACGGGTCGGCGAGGAGCTCGGCGCTCCCGGCAGCGAGGACGACACGGCCGCGCTCGAGCACGATCGCCTCGTCGGTGAGGTCGAGGATCTTGCGGGCGTGCTGCTCGATCACGATCGCCGAGAGCCCTTCCTCGCGGACCAGCCGCTTCAGGGCGCGCAGCAATTCCTCGACGATGATCGGCGCGAGGCCCTCTGTGGGCTCATCGAGCAGCAAGAGCCTCGGATTGAGCATCAGCGCCCGGCCTATCGCCAGCATCTGCTGCTCGCCGCCGGAAAGCTGGTTGCCGAGATTGCCCTTGCGCTCGGCGAGGCGTGGGAACATCGCAAAGACCCGCTCCACCGTCCACGAACCGGGCTTCGCCACGGCGGTCAGGTTCTCCAGCACGGTCAGCGACTTGAAGATGTTGCGCTCCTGCGGCACCCAGCCGATGCCGGCATGGGCGCGCTGCTCGGGGGAGGCCGCAGTGATGTCTCGCCCGGCGAACGCGATCTCGCCGCCGCGGCGTCGGGTGACGCCGATTATGCTGTTGACCAAAGTGGTCTTGCCAACGCCGTTGCGGCCGAGCAGCGCGAGCGAACGGCCCTCGGCGAGCGAAAGGTCGATGTCAAAAAGCACCATGGCCTCGCCATAGCCGGCGCTGAGGCGCTCGACGGTGAGGAGCTCAGCCATGGGCGTGCTCCCCGAGATAGGCGGCGCGGACGGCCGGGTCGCGGGCGACCTCATCCGGAACGCCCTCCGCCAGCACATGGCCGTTGACCAGCACCGTGATCCGCGTCGCGAAGCGGAAGACGAGATCCATGTCGTGCTCGATCAGCAGCACCGAGACATCCTCGGGCAGGCCGGCGACCATCGCCATCAATTCGCGGCGTTCCGCCTCGGGCACACCGGCCGCCGGCTCGTCTAACAGCAGCACGCTGGGCTTGGCCGCGAAGGCGGCAGCGATCTCGATCTGCCGCTGCTTGCCATAGGGCAAGGTCGCGATGCGCTCGTCCATGATGTCGTCGAGCCTGAAGCGGGCGAGGATCTCGGCCGTCTCGGCGACGAGCTCCTTGTCCTTGTCGAGCGCACGCAAGGGCTGCCGGCCGCGGCCGAGGCGTTCGGACGTCACCAGCGCGATCATCTCGACCGGCGTCATCGTCGCGAAGAGCTGGTTGATCTGGAAGGTCCGCGCCAGCCCGCGCCCGACCCGGGCTTCGCGCGGCAGCGCGGTGATGTCCTCGCCCAGCAGCTCGACCCGACCGGAGCTTGGGCGCAGCACCCCGGTGAGCTGATTGACGAAGGTGGTCTTGCCGGCGCCGTTCGGGCCGATCAGCGCGTGGCGCGCGCCCTTCTGCAGGGTGAAATCGACATGGTCGGTCGCGGTAATGCCACCGAAGCTCTTGCAGAGGTCGAAGGTGCGCAGCGCCGCCGTCATGTCGGCGACCGCCGGCCGAGGCGCGCAACGCGGCCGACCACAGCCTTGATCCCGCCATGGATCAGTTCGCGCCCGCCGAGCACGAACAGGACAAGAAACAGCCCGATCCAGAACATCCAGTATTGCGGCGTGAAGCTCGCGATCACGTCCTGCAGCAGCTTGAAGGCGACCGCGCCGATCAGCCCGCCATAGAGGTAGCCGACCCCGCCGATGATCAGGACGAGCATCAGGTCGGCCGAGCGATGGAAGGCGAGCACGTCGAGCGAGACGAACTGCGTGGTCTGGGCGAGCAGCGCCCCGGCTGCCCCGGCATAGGCCGCCGCCAGTGCGTAGACCGCAACCAGCCGCCAGTGCAGCGGCACCCCGGAGGCGGAAGCGCGCAGCGGGTTGTCGCGGATCGCCCGCAGCGACAGGCCAAAGGGCGAGCCGACGATGCGCCGCGCCAGCACGAACAGCACGAAGAGCACGGCGAGCGAATAGAGATAGGCAACCTTGCCGAAGATATCGAACTCGAACAGCCCCAGCACAGGCCCCATCACGATTCCTTGCAGGCCGTCGGCACCGCCGGTGAGCCAGCCGAGCGAGTTCGCCAGCTCCCCCAGGATCAGCGCAACGCCGAGCGTCACCATCAGGCGCGTCAGGTCGCTGCCGCGCAGGATCAGCGGGCTGGTGAGGAGCCCGAGCAGCCCGGCGGCCCCCATGCCGACGGCGAGGCCCACCAGCGGATCGGCGCTGGCATGCTTGGCGAAGAGCCCGGCGGCATAGGCGCCGAAGCCAAAGAAGGCGGCGTGCCCGAGCGAGACGATGCCGGCATAGCCGAGGATCAGGTCGAGCGAGACGGCAAAGAGCCCGAGGATCGCGATCTCGTTCAGGATCAGGAGCTGGCGCGGCAGCAGGAAGAAGGCCGCCACCGCTAGTATCCAGAACACGATCTCGGCCGGATGCCAGCGGCGCGCGCCATAGAGCGAGCGCCGGACGCGCGCCTCGATGCCGCCGCCGCTCATGCCCGTCCCCTGGCGAAGAGGCCGTGCGGACGTGTGATCAGCAGGACCACCATCAGCGCGTAGATGATGAAGGCGCCGAGCTGCGGCACCAGGTACTTGCCGGTGACATCGGCGACCCCGAGCAGCATCGCGGCGAAGAACGGGCCCGAGATGGTCGAGGTGCCGCCGACGGTCACGACGATCAGGAAGTAGATCATGAACTTCAGCGGGAAGGTAGGATCGAGCCCCATCAATTCGATGCCGAGCGCACCGCCGAGGCCGGCCAGCCCGGAACCAAAGGCGAAGGTCAGCGCGAACAGGCGGTTGACCGGAATGCCGAGCCCGCGCGCCACCCTGGCATCGTCGACCGCAGCCCGAAGCCGGCTGCCGAAGCGCGTGCGGGTGAAGCCCCATTGCATCGCAAAGGCCAGGGCGCCGCAGAGCACGATGATGAAGAGCCGGTAGCGGCCGACACCGATGCCGGCGAGATCGAAGCGCCCGCTCAGCCAGGCCGGCAGATGCACGAATTGCTGGCTCGACCCCATCAGGTAGTCGGCGCCGGCGACGGCCATGAACACGAGCCCGATCGAGAACATCACCTGGTCGAGATGGCTCTTGGCGTACATCGGCCGGTAGACCAACCGCTCCAGCACCAGCCCCGTGGCGGCCGCGGCAAGGAAAGCCGCCGGCAGCGCCCAGAGAAACGGCAGGCCGAGCCGCTGCATCGCCAGCACGGTGACATAGCCACCGAGCATGGCGAAGGCGCCGTGAGCGAGGTTGATGAAGTTCATCAACCCCATGGTCACGGACAGCCCGCAGGCCAACACGAACAGGATCATGCCGTAGGCGACGCCGTCGAACAGGATGGTGAGCACGTCGGGCCCGCCTTGGCCGGCTTACTTCTTGGCCTTGGTCGGGTCCTTGACGTTGGGGATCGTCTCGAACTCCTGATTGTAGAGCTCGCCGTTCACGCGCTCGACCTTGCGGATATAGACGTTCTGGATGATGTCGCGCGTCTCCGGATCGATCGAGATCGGCCCGCGCGGGCTTACCCAGCTCATGCCCTTCATCGCGGTGACCAGCGCCTCGCCGCCCTCGCCCTTGGTCTTCTTCAGGCCCTCATAGAGCGCGTGCATGCCGTCATAGCCGCCGACCGCCATGAAGTTCGGACGCATGCCGGGATTGGACTTCTTGAAGCCCTCGACGAAGGCCTTGTTCTCCGGGCTGTCATGCGAAGCCGAATAGTGCTGGGCGGTGATGACGCCGAGGGCGATGTCGCCCATGCCGTTGAGGATGTCGTCATCGGTGAGGTCGCCGGTGCCGATCAGCTTGATGCCGCTCTTGTCGAGGCCGCGCTCAACGAACTGCTTCATGAACTGGGCGCCGACGCCGGACGGCACGAAGACCAGCAGAGCCTCAGGTTTGGCGTCGGCGACGCGCTGCAGGAAGGGCGAGAAGTCCGGGTTCTGCAGGGGCACGCGGATGTTCTCGACCTGGCCACCGCCCGCCTTGAACGCCTCCGAGAACGAGCTCTCGACGTCGTGGCCCGGGCCGTAATCGGAGACGATGGTGATGACGCGCTTGGTGCCCTGCTTGGCGATCCAGGTGCCGAACGGCGCGCCGATCTGCGGCACGACCTGGCTGGTGCGCACGATGAAGGGCGAGCGCTCGGTGATGATCCCGGTCGCCGCGGCCATCACCACCATCGGCGTCTTGGCCTGCGTCGCCAGCGGAGCCGTCGCGAGCGCCAGCGGCGTCAGGCCGAAGCCCGCGATCGCGGTGACCTTGTCGTTGACGATCAGCTCTTGCGCGATGCGGCGGGTGACGTCGGCGGTACCGGTATCGTCCTTGAGGATGAGCTCGACCCTCTTGCCGGCGACGGTCGCGCCCTTCTCCTGAATGTAGAGATTGGCAGCCGCGGCGATCTGCCGGCCGGTCGAGGCGAACGGGCCGGTCATCGGCAGGATCAGGCCGATCTTGACCGCGTCCTGCGCGAGCGCCGCGCCGCTGACCGAAGCCGCCAGCGCCAGGCCGAGCATTCCTTTGAGAACCGTCCTGCGATACGTCATGTCGTTCCTCCCGAGTGTTTTGCGAAACCCCTTTCCGGGGCTTTCTTGTGCTCAGACGTCTTCGTCGTCGCGATAGGTAAGGCCTGCCTTGGCGAGGCCGTCGCGCATAGCGTACATGTCCAGCCCGAGTTCGCCAGCAGCCAGGCGTCTACGCTTTTCGTCTTCATTGGCCTCGCGCTTGCGACCAGCGGCAGCGACCGCCTCGGCATCGCGCCGCGGCACCACCACGACGCCGTCATCGTCGGCGACGATCACGTCGCCGGGATGAATGAGCGCACCGGCGCAGACCACCGGCACATTGACCGAGCCGAGCGTCGCCTTGACCGTGCCCTTGGCCGAGATCGCCCGCGACCAGACCGGGAAGCCCATCTCGGTGAGCGTGCGCACATCGCGCACCCCGGCATCGATGATAAGGCCGATGCCGCCGCGCGCCTTGAGCGAGGTCGCGAGCAGGTCGCCGAACATGCCGTCGGTGTTGTCGGCGGTGCAGGCGACGACGAGCACGTCGCCCGGCTGTACCTGCTCGATCGCGACGTGGATCATCCAGTTGTCGCCGGGCTGGGCCAGCACCGTCACCGCCCCGCCGGCGATCTGCGCGCCGGCATAGATCGGTCGCATATAGGGCTTCAGCAGCCCGGAGCGTCCCATCGCCTCATGCGTGGTGGAGACGCCAAGCTCGGCGAGATCGGCCGTCGCCGCGGCCGGAGCGCGCTTCTTCGTGCGGATGACGACAGGGTTCATGCCAGCGTCTCCAGCGCTTCCGGGAAGAGGCGCTGATAGGCCTCGCCATAGGTTATCGCCTTGCCGGAGTTGCGGCCGCCCTGCATGCCGCGGTTGAGCGCGACGCGGGTGTAATATTCCCAGAGATGCTTCTGCGCGGCGAGGATCTCGAACGCCCGCCGCTTCTGCTCCCAGACCTCGTCGATGTTGAGAATGACGTTCGGCTTGAAATTGCACTGCTCCGGCTGGTGCGGCTCGAACAGGAAGACCGGCGGCGCGGCATAGGCGCGGCTGGGATCGGGTTTATGCCCGGCGGCCTGCGCGATGATGCGCGCCTCCTGGGCGAAACGCGTCGCTTCGGGATGGTCGACATTGTAGGGGTCTTCGAGCGCATGCGTCAGCACGAAGCTCGGACCCAGCTCATGGAAGATGTCGATGGCGCGCTCCAGCATCGGCTCGGTGGTGCGCAGCGGGTAATCGCCGGCATCCATGAACTCGATCTCGGCGCCGAGCAGCGTCGCAGCGGCCTCGGCCTCCTCGCGGCGTTGCGCCTTGACCTCTTCCATCTTCACGCCCGCCTTCTTCCAGGCGAACTGGCTCTCGCCGCGTTCGCCATAGGACAGGCAGAGGATCTTGACGCGCATGCCGCGCTTCGCATGCAGCGCGATGGCGCCGCCCGCCCGCCAGACGAAGTCGCCGGGGTGGGCTGTGATCACTAGGCCTGTCTTCTGGGCGCTCATCGCAATGCGCTCCTCTCTCATAATCTGCCAGCCGGCACGAAGGCCTCGCCGGCCATCAGGATGCGCGCGGTACGCAGCAGCCCAGCCCGTTCGACCACCGGCTGCTCCGCCGACCCACCGACCGTCAGCGTCACCGTGAATTCGCCGGTCGGATGCTCGACCGAGAGCGTCCGCTCGCGTCCCTCAGGCATCACCACGACAGACGCAGCAGGTGAACCCGGCAGCACGGCGGCGGTCGCGACCGATACCGCGGCGAAGACGCCGATCGAGGCGTGGCACTCATGCGGGATGAAGCTGCGCGTGCAGATCGCCCCACCCGCCTGCGGCGCCGAGACCAGCGCGATCTTCGGCACGACCTTCTTCGCGACGTCGCCGAGATTCATCAGCGGCCCCGCCGCAAGGCGGATCGCCTCGATCCGGGCCTTGAGCTCGGCATCATCGTTGAGCTCGTCGCGCGGCTCGTAGCCGGTCCGCCCGACATCGGCGGCGCGTAGCACGATCACCGGCATGCCGTTGTCGATCAGCGTGCAGGGCACGCCCTCGATCACATCCACGACATTGCCGGTCGGCAACAGCGATCCGCAGACCGAGCCCTCGGCATCGAGGAAACCGATATCGATCGGCGCCGAGGTTCCGGGAACCCCGTCGATGCGCGCATTGCCCTCGGCATTCGCCTGCCCGTCCGGCGTATCCATGGTCAGGTCGGCGATCGTCCCGGTGTTGATCGTCCGGACCCGCACCGTGGTGCGCGCGCCACCAGCCTTTACCAAACCACGCGTCAGCGCGAACGGCCCGATCCCGGCGAGGATGTTGCCGCAGTTCGGCGTTGTATCGACCGAAGCCGTCTCGACGCCGACCTGCGCGAACAGAAAGTCGATATCGCAGCCGGGTTCGCTGGAGGGCGAGACGATCGCGACCTTGCTGGTCAGGGGATGGGCGCCGCCGAGCCCGTCGACCTGACGCTTGTCGGGCGAGCCCATGACCGCGAGCAGGAAGGCATCGCGCGCCGCGATATCGGCCGGCAAGTCGTCGGCCAGGAAATAGGCGCCCTTGGAGGTGCCGCCGCGGATCAACATGCAGGGAACGGCGATCTGGCCCATTACCTCACTCCGCCGCCTTGATGCCGGCACGGGTGATGACGTCGCGCCAGAGCGCGAGTTCCGAGGCGATCAGCTTGCCGAAGCCCTCGGGCGGTTCAGGCCGCGCGATGGCGCCGTCCCTGGCCAGGGCCGCAGCGAAATCGGGCTGGCCGAGCAGCGCGTTGATCTCGCGGTTGAGCCGCTCGACGATCGGACGCGGCGTGCGCGCCGGCGCCACGAGCCCGTACCATTGCACAGCCTCGAAATCCGGCAGGCCGCTCTCGGACAGCGTCGGCAGATCAGGTGCGAAGCCGACACGCTCGCGCCCGGCGACGCCGAGCACCCGAAGCTGGCCGCCTTCCGCGAGAGGCAACACGGCCGGCCCGCCGGTTAGCGTGAACTGGATGTTGCCGGCGACGATGTCGTTCACCGAGGGCGCAGTGCCGCGATAGGGCACATGCGTCGCCTCGATGCCGGCGCGATGGCAGAAATAGGCGGTGGCGATATGCGCGGCACTGCCCTGCCCGCCCGACGAGTAGTTTAGCTTGCCGGGATTCGCCTTGGCGTAGGCGATGAATTCCGCGAGGGTTTTGGCCGGCAGTGTCGGATTGATCGCCAGGATGTTCGGCAGCATGGCGACGAGCGCAACCGGCTGGAAATCCTTGACCGGATCATAGGGCACATTGGCGTAGAGCGAGGGCGCGAAGGCCAGCGTCCCGATATGGCCCATCATCAGCGTGTGGCCGTCCGGCTCGGACTTGGCGACCTGTCCCGAGGCCGTCATGCCGCCGGCGCCCGGCCGGTTCTCGATCACGAAGCCCTTGCCGGGAATGACCCGTTCGAGCCTGTTGGCAATCACCCGTGCCAGCACATCGGTGCTGCCGCCGGGCGTGAACGGCACGACGATCCGGATGAGCTGGCTCGGCCAGTCCGCCTGGGCGCGCACCGGCCCAAGCCCGGCGAAGCCGGCAAGCCCGAGGCCGGCGAGGATGGAGCGGCGATCGAACGTCATCGAGCGCTCTCCTTGCGACGGGCGCCGCGCTGCTGGGCATCGGCAATGGCGGCGGAGAGCCCCGGATGAAAACCCGCTGCCGCCAGCATCTCAGCCGCTTCGCGCATCTCGGCGGAACGGCGCACGCCATGGGTCGCGACGCGCTCGCGCATGTCCGCGGCAAGCGCATGGAAGTCGATCGATGGGAAGGTCGCGTTGAGGCTGGCGAAGACCGGATCCTTGACGTCCCAGGCCTCGCAGGCGGCGGCGCAGTCGACCATCAGCGCCTCCAGCCCCTTGATCACGATCGAGCGGCAGAGCTTCATCGCCGAGGCCCGGCCATAGACCTCCGAGACCGGCGTCAGGTTCATCCCGAGTGTGTTCAGTGCGTCGGATGCGGCCTGCGCCTTCGGGCCACCGGTGAGGATCGCGACCTTGAGACCGGGCTTCAGCACCGGCGCCATCACGGCCGCTTCGACATAGTCGGCGCCGCCCGCGGTGACCGCCGCCGCCGCCCGCTGCTTGGTCGAGGGCGCGGCCGAGTTGACGTCGACGAAGATCTGCCCCGGCTTCAGCCAGGCTGCGGCTTCGGTAGCCACCACCTCGGCGCGATCAGCGGTGACGGCCGAGAAGACGAAGGCCGCACCGGAGCAGGCCTCCTGCGCCGAGGACGCACAGACGACCCCGAGTTCCTGTGCTGCAACCTCGAGACGGCGGCCGGCCTCGCTGCCAAACAGGAGATCGTAGGCCCGGATGGCAACGCCTTCATTGGCCAGAAGGCCGCGCGAAAAGCTCTGCCCGACCTCGCCGAAGCCGATGAAGGCGATCGCTGCCGTGTTGGCGCCTGCCATCGCTGGCCTCTCCTCACGCGTTTCGTCCCGCGGTCAGGGTCGGCCAAAGCTATTCTGCCATCAAATGATAAGAATGCAGCGATTGATTACTTTTCTTCATCTCGCCGCGGCACGACGCTGCGCTTCAGGGCTTGGCTCAGCAGCGAGATGAGATCGCGTGTCACCGGCCGCAACGGCACCGATTTGCGCGTGATGATGCCGAGCGTCCGGGTCACCGCCGGCGAGCGCAGCGGGATCGCGACCAGATCGCCGGCATCGACGACATCGAGCGCAAGCTGTGGCACGACCGCATAGCCGATACGCGAGCGCACCAGGCTGACCGCGGTGACGACGCGTTGGACTTCGTAGCGCCAGGTCAATGTCTCACGCCGCGCGCCGAGCGCATCGTCGATCAGGATGCGGTTGCCGGTCTCGGCGCTGATCCGCACCAGCGGCTCGTCCTGCAATTGGGCCCACGTCAGAGAGGTCGCTTGCGCCAGCGGCATCGCGCGATGGCTGACCAGCACGAATGGCTCCTTGACGACCGGCTTCAGCTCGAGATCCCAGCGATTGGCAGCGACGATGGTGACACCGAACTCGGCCTCGCCGGACTGGACCTTGTCGGCAATCTCGGACGCGGAGTTATCGTGGATCCTGACGCCCACTCCGGGATGCCGCGCGGCGAAAGCGGCAATCACCGCCGGCATGCAATGGGCCGCCACGGTCGGCAGGCAGCCGAGCGAGACCTGCTCGTCGCCCTCGCGCAGCTCGACCTTGACCTCGTTGATGGCGAAGCCGAGATCCTCGAAGATGCGCCGCGCCCGCGGCAGCAGCGTCGTGCCGGCCGCGGTCAGCGAGACCTGGCGCGTGGTCCGCAGGAAAAGCGGCGTACCGAGCGATTCCTCCAGCTTGCGGATGCGATGGCTGAGCGCCGTCTGCGACAGGTTCAGATGCGAGGCGGCGGCGCGGAAGCTGCCACGCTCGGCGATGCTGACGAAAGCCTGAAGTCCGAGCACATCCACGCGCATCGGACCACATAGCCTTCAGGATGCGATAACGCCAACGGCGTCCCCCGAGGTCACCGAAGGTTTGGCTCGGTAGGTCCGCTTCCAGACTGCAAGCAAAGCCCGCGGCGCCGCAGGCACTCGTCCAGCGCGGTCGCTCAACCGCCCACGAATCCGCTTCACCAGAAGGCGCGGGTTCCGTCGTCGAGGAGCTATCCGTCGGCGGCCACGGCTCTGACACTGCGGAACGACGGGAAGATGATCATGGACAAGATCATCACCGCTGCGGCGAGCATGGCGATGCACACCGGACTTGTGAAAATACCGAGATCTCCGTTTGAAATCAGCATTGCGCGGCGCAGATTTTCCTCCATCGCCGGCCCGAGAATGAAAGCGAGGACGAGCGGCGCCAGCGGACAGTTCAGCAGCGCGAAGACGATGCCGGCGACGCCGAACAATGCGAGCAGGGCGACTTCGAAAACGCTGTAGTTCACCGAATAGATGCCGATGCAGCAGAACAGCAGGATCGCCGGGAACATCAGCCGGTAGGGCACCTGCAGGAGCCTGACCCAAAGGCCGATCAATGGCAGGTTGATGATGAGCAGCATGACGTTGCCGAGCCACATCGAGACGATCAGTCCCCAGAACAGCCCGGGCTGGACGCTTGCCAGGTTCGGGCTGGGCGCAATGCCGTGGATCAGCATAGCGCCGGCCATCATCGCCATGACGGAGTTGCTCGGGATGCCGAGCGCCAGCATCGGGATGAAGGAGGCCTGGGCGCCGGCATTATTGGCGGCTTCGGGGCCCGCGACGCCTTCGATGGCACCATGGCCGAAGCGCTCAGGCGACGAGGACAGCTTCTTCTCGGCCGAGTAGGACGCGAACGACGCCATCATGGCGCTGCCGCCCGGCAGGATGCCGAGCAGCGCACCGATGCCCGTCCCGCGCAAGGCGGCAGGCCAGGCCGCCCGGAAGTCTGCCGCGCTCAGCCGCAGCGACGAGACGCTCTGGGCGCGCTCCCCGCTTTGCTCCGGCCGCGCCAGATTGAGCACGATCTCGGCGATGCCGAACACGCCCATCGACAGGGCCGCGATACCAATGCCGTCGCGCAGCTCGGCAATGCTGAAGGTGAACCGGTCGAGCCCGGTGTTGACGTCCGCGCCGACGAGGCCAAACAGCAGCCCGACCAGGATCATGCCGAAGGATTTCAGCAGCGAGCCCTGTGCAAACACGATCGCCGCGGTCAGTCCGAGGATCATCAGGCAGAAATACTCCGCCGGGCCGAAGCGCTGCGCGACAGCGGTCAGCGCCGGGCTGAAGAAGGCGATCAGCAGCGTCGTGATCGTTCCGGCGAGGAAGGATGACAGGGCCGCCGTCGCCAGGGCCGTGCCCGCCCGGCCCTGGCGCGCCATCTCGTAACCGTCGAGACAGGTGACGACCGAGGAGGATTCCCCTGGCAAGCGCATCAGGATCGCGGTGGTCGAGCCGCCATACTGCGCGCCGTAATAGATCCCGGCGAGCATGATCAGCGCCCCGGTCGGCTCGAGGTAATAGGTCAGCGGCAGCAGCATCGCCATGGTGGCGATCGGCCCCAGCCCAGGCAGCACGCCGATCAGCGTGCCGACCAGCGCGCCGAGAAAGCAGTACCAGAGATTCATCGGCGTCGCGGCGACGGCCAGCCCGATGCCGAGAGAGGAGAAAACCTCGCTCACAGCGGCCAGACCCGGACCGGCAGCCTCAGCACATAGCCGAACAGCAGCGCACAGAAGCCGGCGAAGATCACTGCGACCACCGGCACCTCGCGCCAGCGCGCCTGCGGGTCGCCAAGGGCCGCGACCAGGATGCTGGCAAGGCAGGCGACGAACAGGCCCGTTCTCTCGACAAGGCCGGCGAACAGCAGCATCGCAGCGGCGATCCAGCCCATTGCGCGCAGCGGCAACGCCGGCCAGCGAAAGGCGCGCAGCCGCATGCCCCTGAGCATCACGACGAGGCCGGTGAGCACCAGGGCCCCCGCGACGACGCGCGGCAGATAACCAGGCCCCATGTCGAGCGAACTGCCGACCGGATAGGCGCGGCCGATGAGAAGCGCGGCGAGCCCCAGGCCCGCGAACAGCAAGCCCGCCAGAATGTCGCCGGCCGCACGCACGGCCGGGCCCTCGGCAACCGTCTCCCCCGGCCCTGCCGGAGGAGCTTCATCCTGGCTCTGCATTCCCTCGCCGCCCCACGGTCAAGAGCCTTGATCGGCTCATTATGTCATTAGGCCAGTTTTATATACTATTGACCTGATGACAAGCCTGGTGTGATAGGATCGACCAGTCAACCAAACGAAGCAGCGGGAGTTTCGATGGCAATCGGCGCAGTCAGGACGGTCGCGATCGACCAGACGCTGTCGGACCCCGAATGGCGCTTCGCGCAGGGACCGCTGACCCGCATCCGGGGCTTCGCGGTGATCCTGTCCGACGCGCACGGCATCGAAGGGCATGGTTATGTCCGCGCCATGCCGCCCTGGACCGAGCCGCTGGAGGCGGTGAAAGCGAGCTTCGACTATCTCTGCGAGGGTCTGGTCGGCCGGGACGAGACCGCGATCGGCGCGATCATGGACGGATTAGACCGCCGGCTGCACGGCGCCTTGCCTGCGAAGGCCGGGATCGAATGCGCCCTGCTCGACCTGCGGGCCCGCGCGCTCGGCGTGCCCTTGCACGATCTCTATGGCGGCAAGCGCCAGCAGCGCTTCGCCAATACGCGGATCATCCCCTTGAAATCGCCGCAGCGCATGGCCGAGGTCGCCGAGGGGCTCGTGGGTACCGGTTTTCGGCATCTGAAGGTCAAGGTCTCCGGCGAGCCCGAGCTCGATCTCGACCGTGTCCGCTCCGTGAGGAGCGCCGTTGGGGCCGACATCGCGCTGATGATCGACGCCAATGAAGCCTACACCCCGAAGACTGCGGTGCGGGCCATCAACGCGATGGCGCGTTTCGGTCTCGAGCTCGTCGAGCAGCCGACGGCGGCGACCGATTTCAAGAGCTTCATCGCGGTCGCGCGTGCGCTCGACGTGCCCGTGGAAGCCGATGAGAGCGCGCAGGACCTGCCCTCGATCTTGCGGATCGCTGAGGCCGGCCATGTCGAATCGATCAACCTGCGGATCCTGAACCTTGGCGGCCCGAGCCGGACCGCGCAGGCGGTCGCGATCTGCAGGGCCGCCGATCTCGGCTTTCGCTTCGGCGCGGTGTTCGGCTCGAGCATCATCCATGCCCACACCGTGCATCTGGCGGCAAGCCTGCCGGCGCCGCGCTTTCCGCACGAATTCTCCGAGATGGCGCTCCTGAACGACGACCGCTTCTCGGGCTTGAGCCTGGAAGGCGGCGAGGTCGCCGTACCGGCCGGAGCCGGTACGGGCCTGACCCTCGCGGGCTGAGACGGGCTTGTCTTACTCGAACTTCAGCCCGGCCTTGGCGATGATGTCGGCATAGATGGCGATATCGCTCGCAATCGTCTTGCCGAACGGAGCCGCCGCGAGATAGGCGGGCTCGCCGCCGAGCCCGCGCAGCTTCTCCTGCGTCGCCGGATCGGCCATGACGCGGGCCAGCGTCAGGTTTAGCTTGTCAGCGATGGCGGACGGCATGTTGGCCGGCCCGACCAGCCCGACCCAGGAATGCGCGACGAACTGCGGAAAGCCGCTTTCCTTCATGGTCGGAACATCCGGGAATTCGGGCGAGCGCTTTTCGTTCGTGGTCGCGAGGATGCGGATCTTGCCGGCCTTGGCGAGGTCGCCGAGCTCGCCGCCGATCATCAGCGGCACGTGCCCCGCGACGATGTCGTTCAGCGCCGGCCCGCTACCCCTGTAGGGGATATGCTTGATCGGCGCGCCCGAGGCGATGGCGACCAGTTCGCCAGCGAGATGGCTATAGGTGCCGATGCCACTCGACGCATATCCAAGTGAGTTCGGTTTCTGCTTGGCCAGCGCGACGAGTTCGGCGATCGACTTCGCCGGCAGGCCGGGATAGGCGCCAATGAAGGTGAAGCCCTCGATCAGCCGGGCGACGGGCGTGAAGTCCTTGACGGAGTCGTAGGGCAGCTTCTTGTCGACATTCGGCAGGATCGCCAGCACGCCAGCGGAGCAAAGCAGCAGCGTGTGGCCGTCGGGCTGGGCCTTGGCGACGAAATCGGCGCCGATCGCTCCGCCTGCGCCAGGCCGGCTTTCGACCAGGAAGGGCTGGCCGAGATCCTTGCTGAGCGCATCGGCAATCAGCCTCGCGACCGCCTCGACGCGCCCGCCGGGAGCGAACGGCACGATCATGCGGACGGGCTTGGTCGGATAACCCTGCGCAGCCGCACCGCTGAGGCTCAGCGCGAGCATGCCAACCGCCGCCGCGACTATTCGAAAACGCGATGCTCTCATGGTCGTCTCCCCTTTTTGTCTTGTGCAGTCGATCAGTTCATTCGTCGCGGCCGTGCGGCTCCTCGCGCAAGGCTGGTCAGTCCTGCTCCGATGACATCATCAACGCGTCGATCCGCGCCGCCTCCGCATCGAGATGATCGAGCAGCGCCGTGATGTGGGGCACGCGCTGCCCCGGCCCGGCATAAGGCACGGCCTCACGCACCAGGGCGAAGAGCCGGCGCGTCGTTGCGCCCAGCGGCGAGACCTTGCGCATCTCGACTGCCTGCGCAGCGACGAGCAGCTCCATTGCGAAGATCGACCGGCACAGCGTCGCAAGCTCGGCGGCGCGGCGCGCGGCGAGGCCCGCCATGCTGGCCCGGTCGAGATTGCCATTCGAGTGGCTCGAGCTGGCGAGCTCGCCGACGACCGGCGCCGTCAGCAGGCGTGCTTCCGAGGTGATCGATTTGTGGAACTGCGCCAGGCCGTTGAACCCGGGCAGCCCGACCCCATCCTCCTCGATCAGCCCGACGCTCAGACCCGACCAGAACGAGTCGGCCTGCTTGGCGAGACGCTCCGTCGAACTCGTCACCACCGGCGACATCGCCAGCCGCGCCACGTCCAGCGCCATTGCCAGGGCGACCATGTCGAAATTGGCGACCGAGACCAGCTCGCCCCGCTCGACGGAGACGACCGGGTTGTTCTGGCTGGCGCGCAGCTCGATCGAGAGCTGTCGCCCGGCGAAATCGAGGCTGTCGGCGGCGTTGCCGTGAATCAGCGGCAGCGAGCGGAAGCTCAGCGGGTCCTGCAGGTGGCGCGGGCCGCCGGACGTCATGATGTAGCTGCCGGCTAGGTAGCGCCGGATCGCGCCGCCATGCCTGAGCACGCCATCGAACGGGCGCGACGCCAACGCGGCTTCCGATACCACCGATGGGTTCGCCGCGAACCCTTCCATGCTGAGCGCGCCGACCAGGGTCGCGAAGTCCAGCATCCGCGACAGGTCGTGGAACGCCATCGCGCCCATGCCCAGCGATAGCGCGCTCGAATTCAGTAGGGCGAGCGCCTCGCCGGCTGCAAAGTCGTGATCGCGGTAGAGCTCGAGAGCGAGATCGGACACCGGCGACATGTCGCTTTCGCCCATCGAGCCCCAGAGATGCACCGGGATATGGCGGTCGGTATTGAGGGCGTCGACGAGCCGGTCGGCAAGCACGCGGCGGACGCCGAGATAGCCGCTGGCCATCGCGTTCAGCAGCACCGCCATCATCGCCCTCACCGTCTCCGGCGAGGCGAGCGGCCCGTGCCCCATATTATGTGTGAGCAGCAGCCGCCGGTTGAATTCGGCGACCCGCTCGGGCGCGAGCATGACGCCGGTCTTGGCGCCGACGCTGCTGGTCACGCCGTAGACCTTCTCACCCCTGCTCACGATCCCGTCGACGACCTTCCGCGCGGCCTCGATACGCCCCCCGGCTTCGGCAGTGAGCACGACTTTCGCGCCATGCCGCGCGATCTGCACGATCGTCGCGGGGTTGAGATCCCGCCCGGTGATCTCGATCGTGCCGTGCATTCGCAGTCACCTTTTAGATTGCCCAAGTCGGCCGCATCCGTGGCGCGACCGGAGCCGATCATGCTCATTCGGATCATAAAGGGCAATAAGCTAGTTGATTATGTTTTATGCCTCACTCACGGTCGGCAGGCTTACATTCGGGCGGATGATGAACTATCCTGTTGGGCTAGCCGGATCGACACCGCATCGGCGAAGGGAGCCGCATGACCGTTAGCCGCGCCGTGACGAAGCCGCTGGATTTCAAACGCACCGGGGTCTCCCGCTACAATCAGCTCGCGACCCTGTTCCGCCGGCGGATCGAAGCCGGTCAATGGGCGGTCGGCGCCCAGATTCCGACGGTCGACGACCTCGCTGTCGAATGCGGCGTGGCGCGCGCCACGATCCGCCAGGCGCTCGATCTGCTCGAAGCCGATCAGCTGATCGAGCGCTATCGCGCCCGGGGCACCTTCGTCCGCAAGCGGCCGACCGAGGACCTCTGGTGCGAGGTCGGCACGGATTGGTCGGGCCTGCTGCGGCCGAACTACAGCGCCACGATCGAGATCCTCCGCGACGAGCCGGACCGCGTATTCCACCCCTTCGACGGCCAGATCGGCGAGCTCGCGCCGACCTACCGGGAGGTCAGGCGCCGTCATTGGCGGCACGGCCAGCCTTTCCTGTTGGCCGACCTGCATATCGACGAATCCCTGCGCGACAGGATTTCGCAGCACGATCTCGAATCGAAGACGGCGCTGCGCCTGATCTCGGAAGTGCCCGGCGTGGAGATCGCCGATGCACGCCAGACCCTCACCGTCGGCACGGCCGATGTCGAAACCGCCGAGGCCCTGACGATCTCGCTCGATGCGCCGGTCGCCTTCGTGCATCGCCAGGCCGTCGACCAGCGCGGCGTACTGGTCCTGAGTGCCAAGGGGCTCTACCGGGGCGACGTGGTCAGGTTCGACGTCAAGCTGAAGTGACGCTACCGGCGATGCTCAGCGCCCGGTGAAGACCGGCTTGCGCTTCTCTGCGAAGGCGCGTTGCGCCTCCTTCGTGTCCTCGGTGTGCGAGAGCGCGACGGTCTGCGACTGCTCGAAGCGATAGGCATCCCGCAGCGCAAGGCCTTCGGTCACGTTGAACGAGCGCTTCGCGGCCTGGACGGCGAGCGGGCTCTTGGCCGCGATATCGCGCGCCATGTCCTGTGCGAAGCCGAGCAGTTCCGCCGCCGGCAGGCAGGCCGAAGCGACCCCCATCCGGTAGAGGTCGGGGCCATGGACCCGCCGCGCCGTGTAGATCAGCATGCGAGCATCGGATTCTCGGAAGAAGCGCCGGACATGGCTGACGCCACCGGCGAGGCCGACATCGACCTCCGTCATGGCGAGGAACGCCTCTTCCGCCACGAGAAGGATGTCGCAGCACAGCGCCAGCACGCAGCCGGCTCCGATCGCGGCGCCGTTGACCGCAGCGATGACCGGCTTGCCGCATTCCATCACCGCATCGAAAGAGGCGCGCACCAGCCGGTTGTGGCGGGGGTAGGCTCCCGCTTCATCCGCCAGGCCGGGCCGCTCCTTGAGGTCGGCGCCAGCCGAAAACGTCTTGCCGGCGCCGGTCAGCACGATCGCCCGGACCTCGGCGCTGTCGTTCAGCCGGTCGAAGATGGCGACGATTTCCTCGCGGAACCGGCGATTTTGCGCATTCACCGGCGGGCGGTCGAGCGTCACGGTCGCGACGTGATCGGCAATGCTCACCTTGAAGCACTCATAGGCGTCGGTCATGTCGGTCTCCTTGTCCGCGTCGGCTCAGAAGCCGTAGAGAATGCGCGGGTTGTCTACGAGAATGCGCTGCCGGAGCGCTTCGTCCGGAACCCAGTCCCGGAACAGGTCGAGCAGATGGCCGATATCGGGCGCCTTGTCGGCGAGGCGTAAGTGCGGCCAGTCCGAGCCCCAGACCACCCGGTCCGGGTTGGCGTCGATCAGCGCGTCGTGGAACGGCCGCAGATCGGCATAGTCCGGAAACGCCTGCGAGCAGCGGCAGAGCACGAGCTTGACCCAGAGCCAGCCCTCGCGCAGCGCCGCCAGGATCGCCTTGAAGGCGGGATCGTCGAGGCCGCGCGCGGCAACGAGGCCCGCCATATGGTCGAGCGCCACTGGGAGACCTGCCGCCCGATAGAGCGGCAGCAGCGCGACGTGCTGGTCGATGCTCGCCCAGATCTCGGCATGCCAGCCCCGCGCGCTCAACCTCGGCGCCAGCTCCGTCAATGCATCGGTGCCGACCGCGCCGGGGAAGCGCCCCGTTCCGCCGGGAACCGTCATGTCGTTGAAGCGCAGTCCGCGCACGCCATGATCGTGCCAGGCGTCGAGCTGCGCATCGCTCACGCCGCCATCCGCCGCCGCCACGCCCCTGATGCGCCCGCCCGATCGGCTGGCAGCATCGAGGATCGCAGCCGGGTCGCTGCCATAGGCGCCAGGCTGGACCAGAATGCCGCGGGTAAGTCCGATGTCATCTAGAACCTCGCGATGGACGCCGGCCGGAGCCAGCGGCGGCACATAGTGCATCGCATGCGACACCGGAAAGGCGTCGTAAGGCCCGAAGACATGCGCATGGCAATCGCAGGCGCCGTCAGGCAGCTTCCAGCCCGGCAGGCGATGCGACCTTGGGGTCGTGGTCTCGGTCATCCTGCCTGCACCGCGCTTTGGACCTGCCGTGAGGCCAGCAACACGGTCGGGCCCGCTCCCTCGACAGGCAATGGCGGCTGCGCCCCGTCGGGCAGGGGAATCTCATGCGCATTCAGCGTCAGCGAGACCATGGTGTAGTAGCCGACGACGCCGGTCAGCTCGACCGCGCCGCGCTCGCCCCAGCGTGCCACGACGGCAGCATGGACAGCCTCGGGAAGCCGCCCCGTCTGCAGCAGGAGCCGGGCGTAATCGTAAATCTCGACCTCAGCCGCCTCCACGAAAAGCGGGCTCTCGCCAAGCCTGATCGCCTCGATACAGGCGGGATCGAGCCCGGCCGCGCGCGCCGCTTCGGCATGGATATGGAATTCGAGCTGGCTGTTCCAGTGGCGACCGACGACGATGATCGCGAGCTCGTTCAGCTTTGCCGGAAGCGACGTCGAATAGCGCAGGAACTCGCCCATGCGCGACCATCGCGCCGCCAGCTCAGGACTATGGATGATCGCGCGAAGCGGCCCGATGAGCCGGCCGCGCGGGCCTGAGACGACCTCGTCATAGACCTTGCGCTGCTCGTCGCTCAGCTCGTCGGGGGTCGGGAGGTGAAGGCGGGCCATGCTGATCTCCGCGAGCCGGCGTCAAGCCAGCCCGATCTCCTGCAGGATCTCGTCGGTATGCTGCCCGAGCAGCGGCGGCGCCCGATCGAAGGCGAGCGGCTCGTTCCGGAAATTCAGTGGGCTGACCACCTGCGGAACCTTGCCGGCGGTGGGATGCGGTAGCTCGCGCAACAGGCCGCGGTGCTTGACCTGGGGATCGTCGAAGACCTCCGGCACGGTATTGATCGGCGCGCAGGGCACGCCGGCAGCATCGAGCGCTGCAATTAGGACGTCGCGACTGCGATTTGCCAGCGCCGCGCGCAGCATCGGGTCGAGCAAAGCGTGATTGCGGACGCGCGCCGGGTTGGTCGCGAAGCGTTCATCGCTCGCCCAGCCCGGCTGTTCCAGGATGGCTGCGAGCTTGGCGAACTGGCCGTCATTCCCGACGGCCAGGACGAGCGCCCCGTCAGCACAGGGAAAGACGTCCTGCGGCTGGATATTCGGGTGGCGATTGCCACCGCGCGCCGGCGGCTTGCCCGAGAGCAGCCAGTTCATCGCCTGATTGGCGAGGAACGCGGTCTGCACGTCGAGCATGGCGAGATCGAGATAGTCGCCCTGCCCGGTTTCGCCGCGGCGCGCCAGCGCCGCCAGCACGCCGATGGCCGTGTACATGCCGGTCATGATGTCGACGATCGGGATGCCGACCTTCTGCGGGCCGGCGCCGGGCATGCCGTCGCGCTCGCCGGTGATGCTCATCAGGCCGCCCATCGCCTGGATCGCGAAATCGTAGGCGGCAGCCTCACGGCGCGGACCATTCTGCCCGAAGCCGGTGACGGAGGCGTAGATCAGGCGCGGATTGACGGCCTTCAACCCGTCATAGTGGAGCCCGTAGCGCTTCAGAGCTCCGACCTTGTAGTTCTCGACGACGATGTCGCTGACCGCAGCGAGGCGGCGGATCGCCTCCTGGCCGTCCTGCGTTGCGATGTCGAGCGTGATCGAGCGCTTGCCGCGATTGACCGAGAGATAATATCCGGCCTCGCGGGTCGGCTGGCCCTGCTCATCCTTCAGGAAGGGCGGCCCCCAGGAGCGGGTATCGTCGCCGACATCCGGGCGTTCGACCTTGATCACGTCGGCGCCGAGATCGGCGAGGACCTGGGTCGCCCAGGGTCCCGCCATGATGCGGCTGAGATCCAGCACGCGGACATGGCACAGGGGGCCCTGTCGGGCGCTGGCGGGGTCAGACATCGTCGTTGATCTCGGTCGCGATGGCTGAGGGACGCGCGCGGAACTCGTCGTGCCAGGCGGAGAGCGCCGGGCGTCCTGAGCGCCAGTCGAGATCGGCGAAGCGGAAGTCGAGATAGGACAGGCAGCAGCCGAGCGCGATCCAGGACAGCCCAAGTGGTCCCGGCGCGATCGGCCTGGCCTCACGCTCCAGCCGTGCGAGCGTGGCGAGGAACTTCGTCTCGAAACCAGTCAGCCATGCCGCTGTCTGCGCCTCCTGCGGCTTTCCGCGTTCGTTGCGCCACAGAATCAGGACATCGAGGAGGCCGGTCGCCAGGGCGTGCCGGCTCAGTTCCCGGAAGCGCTCCGGCCCGGCGGCGGGAATGATGAGGCCCCCTCCCGCGATCGCATCGAAATACTCGCAGATCACGCCGGAATCGATCAGGACGGTTCCGTCCTCGAGCACCAGGGTCGGGATCTTGCTCAGCGGATTATCGGGCAGCAGGTCCGGATTGGGCGCCGTCATCGCCGCCACGGTTCGCCGCAGCGTCAGCCGATCGACCAGACCGAGCTCATGCGCGGCCACCATCGCCTTGCGGACGAAAGGCGATCGCGGCGACCAATGAAGCAGCATCTTGCCCAAGCGAAGCATCTCCATATTCAACTTATCAGCTAGTTTTATGTCCTATAACAATCTTCCCTGCGCTGTCGAGGCCAACATGCAAGGCGGCAAGGAAATCCGCCCCCACAGATAGCCTTGCCTAAAGCGGGCAACAGTAGATTGACCAAATTTCGAGACAGGAATATAGGCTAGTTTAATGACCTAATTACCCGGGAGGGGATGAATATGAGATTGACGAGTGCTGCGCTCGGCGCGCTGAGCATCGTGTTTTCGGTGTCGACGGCGGGCGCCGCCACCCTGGATGCGGTAAAATCACGCGGGCAGCTGGTCTGCGGAACGAGCCCGGGCGTGCCGGGCTTCTCCCTGCCAAACGCGCAAGGGCAATGGAACGGGCTCGACACCGACCTCTGCAAGGCTGTGGCCGCGGCGGTCCTCGGCGACACCAGCAAGATCAAATATGTGCCCTTGAACCCCAAGGACCGGTTCGCGGTGGTCCAGTCCGGCGAGGTCGACGTGCTGTCGCGCCAGACGACCTGGTCGCTGTCGAGAGATACCTCGCTCGGCCTCTCCTTCTCGGCGATCACCTATTTCGACGGGCAGGCGCTGATGGTGAAGAAGACCCTCGGCATCAAGTCGGCCAAGGAGCTGAACGGCGCCACGATCTGCGTCCAGGGCGGCACCACGACCGAGCTGAACATCGCCGATTTCTTCCAGAAGAATGCGCTGAAATACGACCCGGTCTCCTTCGCCTCCGGTGACGAGGCGATCAAGGCTTTCGAGGCAGGGCGCTGCGACGCCTTCACCACCGATGCCTCGGCGCTTTATGCCTACAGGCTCAAGGCGACGAATCCGCAGGACTTCGTCGTCCTGCCCGAACTGATCTCGAAGGAGCCTCTCGGCCCGGCGGTGCGTCGCGGCGACGAGGCCTGGGCCAACATCGTCCGCTGGACCCATTACGCCATGGTCAATGCCGAGGAACTCGGCCTGACCTCGGCTAATGTCGACGAGCAGCTCAAATCGAACAACCCCGAGATCAAGCGGTTCCTCGGCGTCGACGGCAAGCTCGGCGAAGGCCTCGGCCTGAGCAACGACTGGGCCTACCGGATCGTCAAGCAGGTCGGGAATTACGGCGAGAGCTATGAGCGCTATCTCGGCCCGAACTCGCCGCTCGGAATCCCAAGGGGCGCGAACAATCTCTGGTCCAAGGGCGGGCTGCAATACGCGCCACCGCTCCGTTGAAGGCAAGTGAGCTGGTCTCTAGAGGACCCACTCTGTAACTAAAGCTTTGTCACGAGAAGCCGGGCCGAGCTTGCATCCAACACTGGGATGCGTGCTCGGCCAGGACATGCCGGAGCCGGCAGCCAAGCCGATCAGGACTTGGCGACCTGCCTGACGCTGCGATCGTTCGCCGGTTCGGATAGCCCCTCGAAAGCAAGCGAGGCGACGCCGAGCAACCCGGCCGTGTTGCCGAGCTCGGCGATGCGGATCTCGACCTTCGCCACCAAAGCCGGCCAGACATAGGCCGGCAGAAGCACGCGGATCCGGCGCGCCAAGGCTTCGCCGGCTCCCGACACCCCGCCGCCGAGCACGATCGCGTCGAGCATGAGCGTATTGGTCAGTGCGCCCGCTGCCTGGGCGATTCCGCGACAGGCCGCATCGATGGTCGCGTCCGCTTCTGCGTCGCCGGCCTCGGCCAGCGCGAACAGCGTCCGTACCGACACAGTTGAAGTCCCCATCCGGGCCGCATGAGCTTGCAGCATGGCTGGCGCCGAGGATCGGGCTTCGAGCGAAAGCGGCCTGCCCGCATCGTCAAGACCGACGACGATGGCACCGAGCTCGGGAGGATGGCCGTCCGGACCAATGACCGGCTTCCCGTCGAGCACGACGGCGCCGCCGACTCCCGTTCCGATCGTGATCAGGACGAAGCGGCTGAGCGCCCGGCCGGCACCGTACCTGATCTCACCCAGCGCAGCGGCAACACCGTCATTGGCGAACCAGACCGGCAGGCTAAGCCGCTGTTCGAGCGCCCCCGCGATCGAGCCGTCGCGCAGCGCCGGAACATTGCCACCGCCATCGACGACAATGCCGCTATCCGGCGAGGCGAAGCCCGGCATCGCGACCGCCAGGGCGTCGGCCGGGGCGCCCGCCATCACGTCCTCATAGAGCCGGGCCAGCCGCTCGCCGAGCGCTGTGAAGGGCAGGTCGCGCTCGAACGGCACCTCGCCTTGCTTCAGTAGGCGGCCGCCCTCGGCCACCAGCCCGAATTTCACGGCAGTGCCGCCGATATCGAAGGCGAAGACGGTCTTCATGGCAGCCGGTCGATCTTGATGCCGAGCTTCTTGGACAAACCCGGAAAGCGCATCAGATGCGGCGGGATCCCGCGCCGTGCTGCCATAGCCTGCGCAAGCCGCTGCACCGGCACGATCGCCGCGAGGGCGTCATAGGGCGGCGCGAAACCGTCGAGCCGCAGCCAGTCGAACGGCGTCGGCTCGTCGGTCAGATTGAGGATCAGGATACCGACGCCGAGCCCAGCCATCACGCCCGCGGCATGGGCCGCAAGCTGGCACTCGGCCGCGTCCGCCGCAATCATGACGCACAGGCTCCTGGCCGTCAGCCCATGGAGGCGGCCATGCATCGCTTCCTCGGTCGGGAAGGCTGCCGCCGGCACGCCGGTCATCTCCGCGAGCTTGAGCGAGGCTTCGAGCGCCGTGCCGAGATGGCGGCCCTCGCCGGTGAAGAGTAGCCCATCGACCGCATCGAGCTCCGCCGCCAGGGCAAAGGCCGGCGGCGTCGCCGCCTCGATCAGCCCGGCGATCGCCTGTTCTGAAATATCCTCACCATCGCGCCCGGCGAGCGCCGCCGCCAACTCGGCCAGCGCCGCCAGCGAGCCGCCATAGCCCTTGGTCTTCGGGCCAACCGGTTCCGGGCCCGATCGGCATCACGATCTTCGCGGCCGCCATCTGCCCGATCGGGCTGTCGGCCTCGGCAGTGATGGTGAGGGTGGTCAATCCGCTGTCTTGCGCCCGCCTGACCGCCGCGACAGTGGTCTCGCTGGTGCCGGTCTGCGACAGCGCGACGACCAGCGTCTCGCGGCCGAGCACAGGCTCTCGCTGCAGGAAGGCGCCCGGGTTCAGCACCTCGACGAAGGCGCCGCTGGCTTCCAGCGCTGGCTTCGCCACCATGAGTGCATTGAGCGAAGTACCGGAGCCGACGAGGACGATGTGCCCAGCCCGCGGAAGCGTGAGCTCGCGCAGTCGCTGGCGCACGGCGACGATCGTCGCCGGCACGATTTGCGCCTGCGCCCGAATGAAGCCGTCGATGATGCTCTGGTCGACCATGGTCACCCCTTCACCGCGCCGATGGTCAGGCCGCGCACGAGATGGCGCTGGAAGAACAGCATGAACAGCAGGATCGGCAGCATGATCCCGATCGCGCCGGCCGCCGACAGCGACCAGTAGTTCAGGTCCTCGCCGCCATATTCGGCGATCGCGACGGGCAGCGTCTTGGTGTTGCTGCCGGTCAGGATCAGCGCGAACAGGAACTCGTTATAGGCGAGCAGCAGGCTGAACAGGCTGGTGACGACGATGCCGGGCTTGGCCAGCGGCAGGATCACCTTGGTGAAGGTCGTCCAGGCATTGCAGCCGTCGATCGTCGCGGCCTCGTCGAGTTCGCGCGGGATTTCCAGGAAGAAGCTGCGCATCAGCCAGACGGTGAAAGGCTGGTTGATCGCCACCATCGCCGCGATCATCGCCGGATAGGTGTCGATCATCGAGAGCGAGCGCGCCACGATGAAGAACGGGATCAGCAGCAGGATGTGCGGGAACATCCGGATCACCAGGAGCCCCATCAGATAGGAGCGCGCCATCTTGCTCTCCAACCGCGACAGGCCGTAGGCGGCGAGCGTGCCGAGCGGCACCGAGATGAAGACGGTGCCGAGCGCGATGATCGCGCTGTTCGCGAAGAACTCGACGAAGCGGCGCTCGGCCCAGATCTCGTAATGGAAACGGAAGGTCGGCTCGAAGAACAGTTTTGGCGGGATCGCGAAGGCATCGGCCGGCTGCTTGATCGAGATCAGCACCGCCCAGATGATCGGCGTCAGGCTGAACAGCGCAAACAGCGACAGGAGGAAGACGACCAGCGGCTGGCCCAAGAGGCGGCGCATCAGAACGCTCCCCGCTCGCGCCGGTACATCAGCGAGATGATCATCAGCGTCAGCCCGGTGACGATCAGCATGGTCAGGACGCCCAGCGTCGAGGCGCGACCGAGGTCGAGCTGCTTGAAGGCCAGGGCGTAGGTGTACATCGTCAGCGTCTCGGTCGCCGTGCCGGGGCCGCCGCCGGTCAGCACATAGATGCTGTCGAAGGTCCGGAAGGAATCCATCAGCCGGATCGCCAGCACGAACAGGATCTGCGGCCGTAAGCACGGCAGGATGATGTGCCAGACCAGGCGCGGGCCCGATGCGCCGTCGATCTTGCCGGCTTCGAGCAACGCCTCGTCCATGCCCTGCAGGCCGGCATAGAGGATCAGCATGACGAAGGGCGTGAACTGCCAGACATCGGCGACGATGATGGTGACGAAGGCCCAGACGGGCGATCCCAGCCAGTCCGGCGGGAAGATGTCGAAGGAGGCGATGACGGCGTCGGCCAGCCCCCAGCGCGCCGCGAATATCCAGCGCAGGAACAGCGCAGCGACCACCGGCGTGATCAGATAGGGCACGAAGATCAGTGTCGAGAAGAGGCGCGCGCCGCGCGTCAGCTTGTAGAGCCCGAGCGCGAGCAGCAGGCCGAGCGCGAACTCGACCGCAAGCGAGCAGGCGACCAGGATCACCGTCGTCCTGAGCGAGGCCCAGACACGGTCCTGGCCAAGCAAAGCGAGGTAGTTGTCGGGCCCGACGAAACGGGGCTGCGACTGGCCGATATGGTAGTCGAAGAAGCTGAGATAAACGGCGTAGAGCACCGGGTAGAGCTGTATGCCGAGCACGACGAGTGCGCTCGGCACCACGAACAGCCAGAGCGATATTTCGCGGGGATAGGCCCGCGCCGATGACGACGCCATTGATCTGCCTTGCGCTGGAACGGTCCGGTTCAGGCCCGGACCGTTCCGGGAGCGAGCCTGCTCACTTGTAGACGCCGCGGCGCGTCAGGAATTCCTCGGCTTCCCTGGCGCCAGTGTCGAGCGCCTCCTTGACCGGCATCTCGCCGGTGACGGCCTGCAGGACGCGCCGCGTCACCGTCTCGCTGACTTCCTTGAACTCGGCGAATTTCGGGAAGGTCGCCCCCTTGTCCAGCGCCGGCACCAGCACGTTGTAATAGCGGAAGCGCTGGCGCAGCTCCGGATCCTCCAGCACCGAGACGCGCGTCGGACAGGCGAGGCTCGCGCCCTCGCGCTGGTTCGCCGGCGACAGCGTCGCGGCGAGCAGGCGGAACAGCGTGTCCTTGTTGCGCGAGGTGAACTTCGAGATGGCGAAGGTGTCGGCCACCACGACCTGGCCGCCGCGCGGCGGCGGCGCCCAGTTGACCTTGCCGATCACCTTGGACTGGTCCTGGCGGTCCATCGCGGCGGTGCGGGTCAGCCACTGCATGCCCATGGCGGCAGCGCCCTGCTGGAACAGGATGGTCGATTCGTCGTTGCCGTTGGCGGTGTAGCCGCGCGGCGCGAAGCGCGTCAGCGACTTCATCGTCTCGATCGCGGCGATGCCCTTCGGGCTGTTGAACACCGGCTTCTTGTTGGCGTCGAACCAGCCGTCGCCGAGCGCATTCAGATACCAGTGACCCTCGTTGAGGACGCCGTCGCCCTTGAGCGTCATCACGGTGCCGGCGATGGAGGGTGAGTTCAGCGCGCCGGCGGCGGCGATATACTCCTCGAAGGAGGTCGGCGGCTTCAGGCCCTTGGCCTCGAACAGGTCCTGCCGATAGGCCATGAGCTGGGTGTTGGTCAGCACCGGCAGGCCGTAGACCTTGCCGCCGAACGAGGCCGAGCTCATCGCCGTCTTGGCGAAGTCGTTGAGCTTGTACTCGTCCTTGTGCTTGGCGATGTACTCGTCGAGCGGCTCGAGCCAGCCGTTCTGGGCGAAATTGGCGATCGTCAAATCGTTGCCGAGCATGATGTCGATCGAGTCCGCACCGGACGACAGCGTGATCGTCTGCAGTTCCTTCAATGGCGCGTTCGGCATCAGGTCGGCGGTGACCTTGACGTTCGGCAGCGCGCTCTGAAGCTTCTTCACGTAGAATTCCAGAGCCGGGTAGCGCTCGCCAACGAAGCGGACATTCATCTCCTGCGCCCGCGCGCCGAAGCCATAGGCGCTCGCCGCCATCGTTCCGGCCGCGCCCAGCACCGTCCGGCGCGACAGGCCACTCTTCGTTTCACGCTGCTGCGTCATGGTCTGTTCCCCGCTGGTTCAGGGCGGTCTTTCGCCGCCGCCTGATTTATTCCAATGAAGTGATTTAATCAGAGAGCCCTTCGACTGGCAAGCGCCCGGGTGTAGGCAGGGGCGATGACTCAGAGGCTGAGATGAAGCTGTTCGGCGCCAACATGGATCATGCCCGCCGGTTCAACCGGCGGGTCGTGCTGGAGACGGTGCGATTGCAAGCGCCGCTCTCGCGCGCCGAGATCACCCGCGCCACCGGCCTGGCGCCTCAGACCATTTCCAACATCATCGGCGAGCTCACCGAGGCCGGGCTGGTGCGCAGTGTCAGCCGGCGCAGCGGCGCCCGCGGCCAGCCGGCGGTCGACCTCGACATCAATCCGGACGGCGGCTTCACCTTCGGCGTGTCGTTCGGCCATGGCGTCCTGCTGGTGATCCTCACCGATGTCGCCGGAACGGTGCGTGATCGCGCCGAGCTCGACCTTGCTTCCGATGCCCCCGAGGCGGTGCTCGACCAGATCTCGACGACGATCTCGGCCATGCTCGAGCGCCAGCAGGTGGCGCGCCAGCGTGTCTGGGGCGTCGGCCTCGTCATCCCGGCCCTGTTCCAGGACGACCGGCTCGTGGTGCTCGGCGAGGTCGCCTTGCCCGGCTGGAAGGATTTCTCGCTGCGCCAATCGCTGCAGGACAAGCTCGGCCTGCCCGTGCTGCTCGAAAACGACGCGACGGCGGCAGCGATCGGCGAGCGGCTCTATGGCGCCGGCCGTACTCTGACCGACTTCGCCTACATCTATATCGGCGCCGGCATCGGCGGCGGGCTCTTCCTGCGCGGCCAGCCCTATCGCGGCGGCTACGGCAAATCGGGCGAGATCGGCCATCTCGTCGTCGATACCAACGGGCGGCCGTGCCCATGTGGCAATCGTGGCTGTCTCGAACGCTACGCTTCGGTCTCGCTCGCGCTGAAGGCGCTCGGCGATGTCCAAGCGGCAACCGTCCGGCACGGCGATCTGGACCGTATCGCCAAAGCGCTCGAAGATGGTGACATCCGTCTGCTCGCCTGGCTGGACGAGGCTGCAGCCAGCCTGCGCCAGGCTGTGGTGATGATCGAGAACATGCTCGACCCACAGACCGTGATCCTCGGCGGCGTGCTCCCCCGCCCCGTGCTGGAGGCGCTGATCGCCCGGATCGAGCCGCTGCCGCGCAGCGTCAGCCTCAACAAGGCAGCCGACACGCCGCGCCTGATCGCCGCCGAGATGGGGCCGGACACGCCCGCCCTCGGCGCCGCGACGCTGCCGGTCTTCGACGGCATGACGCCGGAGCTGTCATTGCTGTTCAAGCAGGGCGTCGTGGAGCGGATCTGAATCAGGCAGTGCCTGCGACGACGTTAAAGCACATTCTCTATTGCGCGCCGCGTTGCACCGACCACCTCATCGGCCTCCTGCTTCGTCAGGCATAGCGGCGGTGCGAAGCCGAGGATGTCGCCCTGCGGCATGGCCCGAGCAATGACGCCCTGCTCCAGCAGAGCGGCGCCGATGCGCGGACCGACCTTCTCCGAAGTGTCGAAGAAGACACGGTCATCCCTGTCGCGGACGAATTCGACCGCCGCCAGCAGGCCCTCGCCACGGACCTCGCCGACATGGCGATGGCTGCCGACGGCCTCCTTCAGCGCGGCATTGAAATAGGCGCCGACCTCCCCGGCATTGCGCACGAGATCGAGCTCGTCGACGAGTTCGAGATTGGCGACGCCGGCGGCCGCGCAAAGCGGATGCGAGGAATACGTCCAGCCATGGCCGATCGGGCCGAACTCGTCCGAACCTTGCTCCAATACCCGCCAGAATTTCTCGGCGACGATGACGCCGGAGAGCGGCGCATAGGCCGAGGTCAGGCCCTTGGCGATGGTGATGAGGTCCGGTTCGATGCCGTAATGGTCCGAGCCGAACATGCTGCCGAGGCGCCCGAAGCCGGTGACGACTTCGTCGGCGATCAGCAGGATATCGTACTTCCGGAGCACCGCCTGGATCTTCGCCCAGTAGCCGGCGGGCGGCGGCACGATGCCGCCCGTGCCGAGCACCGGCTCGCCGATGAAGGCGGCGATCGTCTCCGGTCCCTCGGCCTGGATCAGCTCCTCGAGCTTGTCGGCGCAATGCTGCGAGAATTGCTCCTCGCTCAGGCTGCGATCGGCGCGGCGGAAATAATAGGGCGCCTCGGTGTGCAGCACCGGGGCTTTCGGCAGGTCGAAGAGATTGTGGAAGGCGGCAAGGCCAGTGAGGCTGCCGGTCATCACGCCCGAGCCGTGGTAGCCGCGCCAGCGCGAGATGATCTTCTTCTTCTCCGGCCGCTTCAGGACGTTGTTGTAGTACCAGACCAGCTTGAGATTGGTCTCGTTGGCGTCCGAACCCGATAGCCCGAAGAAGACCCGGCTCATGCCCTTGGGCGCGCGCTCGACCACCATCTTGGCGAGCCTGATCGACGGCTCGGAGCCATGACCGACATACGCGTGGTAATAGGGCAGCTTCGCCGCCTGCTCGGCGATCGCATCGGTAATCGATTTGCGGCCATAGCCGACATTGACGCAGTAGAGCCCGGCGAAGGCGTCGAGGCTCCTTTTGCCGTCGCGATCGACGATGTAGACGCCCTCGCCGCCGGTAATGATGCGGTTCGGCGTCTCGCCACGGGCGTGCTGGCCCATATGCGTCGAGGGATGGAAGAAGTGGTCGCGGTCCCAGGCGTCCAGTTCGTTGTCGGTGCGGGCGGGTTGGTCGAGCATCGCAATCATCCTTCGCGGGAACGGGAAAAAGGACGCCTCAGTTCAGATCGAGGCAGACATATTTGAGGTCGGTGAAGGCCTCGAGGCCGTGGCGCGAGCCTTCGCGGCCGAGGCCGGACTGCTTCATCCCGCCGAAGGGGATCGGCGCGCCGGTGATCTTGACGCGGTTGATCGCGACCATGCCGTAATCGAGCGCCCTGGCCATTCGTGCGGCTCGCGCTCCGTCGGGCGTCACGACATAGGCGACGAGGCCGTATTCGGTGTCGTTGGCCTGGGTGACGACCTCGTCCTCGCTGTCGAAGGGGGCGACGGCGGCAACCGGCGCAAAGGTCTCCTCGCGCATGATCAGAGCCCCGTCCGGCACGTCGGCGAGCACGGTCGGCGCCAGAAAGAGCGGGCCGGGCATGGCGCGCTCCGGCGTCAGCCGCCTTGCGCCGCGCACCAGCGCATCGACGATCTGGGCTTCGGCCTTGCGCTTGGCGGCGGCGTGCATCAGCGGGCCGATCTCGACGCCATCCTCCAGCCCGGAGCCGACGCGCAGCGCCGCGGCCTTCTCGGCGAAGGCAGCGCAGAAGCGCTCATAGAGGCCGCGCTGCACATAGATCCGGTTGGCGGCTAGGCAGTCCTGGCCGGACGTCGCGAACTTGGCATCGATGGCGATCGCAACGGCGCGATCGAGATCGGCATCATCGAAGACGATCAGCGGTGCGTGGCCGCCGAGCTCCATCACCACCCGCTTGACGGTCGCCGCCGCATTGCGGGCGACGATCCGGCCGATCTCGGTCGAGCCGGTGAAACTGACGGCCCGCACGCGGGTGTCGGCGCAGTAGGTCTCGGCGATCGGTGCGGCGTCGCCGGTGACGATGTTGAACACACCAGCCGGCAACCCTGCGCGATCGGCGAGCTCTGCCAGCGCCAGCGCCGAGAGCGGCGTATGCGATGAGGGATGGGCGACGATGGTGCAGCCGGCAGCGAGCGCGGCCGCGGCCTTGCGCGTCAACATGGCTGAGGGGAAGTTCCAGGGCGTCAGCAAAGCTGCGACGCCGACCGGCTCGCGCGACAGCGACATCTGCGCGCCCGGCAGATGGCTGGTCACACCCTCGGCATTCAGGCGCAGCGCCTCCTCAGCGTAATAGGCGATGAAGTCGGCGGCATAGGCGATCTCGCCGCGCGATTCCGCCAGCGGCTTGCCCTGTTCCAGTGTCATCAGCAAAGCGAGGTCTTCGGCCGCTGCGAGCATCCCGGCATGCCAGCGCCGCAGCAGCGCGGCACGCTCCTGCGGCAGCAGCGCTTTCCACACCGGGAAGGCTGCGTGGGCTGCGTCGATCGCCCGCGTCGCTTCGGCTGCGCCGAGCGCTGCGACCTGCGCGACGAGCGCGCCGGTCGCGGGATCGGTCACCGGGAAGGTCTCGCCGTCGGGAGCGGCGGTCCAGCGTCCGCCGATATAGGACAGCTGCCGGAGCAGGCGGCGATCGGCGAGGCGCAAGAGGCCGGGATGCTCAGCAAGCTTGGCGATCGCAGCTTCCCGCCTTGCTGTACCCGTCATTGCGTTCATGACCATCCTCCCTCGGTTGACGACGAGGCTAGGTCGAAGACTGGCGAGACTGTCTTTGAAGTGCCGGCCTTGCGCCGAAACAGTCTCGGAAGTTCGGGGCGCCGCCGATAGAGTGTCGGCGCCGGTTCATCCCAGCACCGAGGCCAGGAACTCACGCGTCCGCGGCTGCTCGGGTGCGCTGAAGATGCGCTCCGGCTCGCCCTGCTCGCAGATGCGACCCTTGTCGAAGAAGCAGACCCGGTCGGAGACTTCGCGGGCAAAGCGCATCTCGTGGGTGACGAGCAGCATTGTGAGGTCGTGCTCGCTTGCGAGGCCGCGGATGACCGAAAGCACTTCGCCGACGAGCTGCGGGTCGAGCGCCGAAGTCGGCTCGTCGAAGAGCAGCACGCGCGGACGCATGGCGAGGGCGCGGGCGATGGCGACGCGTTGCTGCTGGCCGCCGGAAAGCTGCGCCGGATAGTGGTCCTTCTTGTCGGCGAGCCCGACCATGGCGAGCAGGTCGACCGCCCGGCACTCGGCCTCGCCGCGCGGAAGGCCGAGCACGCGCAGCGGCGCCTCGACGACATTGCGCAGCACGGTCATATGCGGGAACAGGTTGAAGCTCTGGAAGACCATGCCGACATGGCTGCGAATCTGGCGCAGATGTGCGTCCGAAGCCTTGAACGGTCCGCCGGCATTCGGCTCATGATAGGGCATGCCGGCGAGGGCCAGTCGCCCCTCCTGGAAGGGCTCCAGCGTCATCAGGATGCGCAGCACCGTCGATTTCCCCGAGCCCGACGGGCCGATCAGCGTGACCTTCTCGCCGCGGGCGACGCTGAAGTTGAAATCGTCGAGGACCGTCAGCGCGCCGAAGCGCTTGGTCACGCCGGCGAACTCGATGATCGGCGGCTGTGGGTCAATGGCAACCTTGGGAGTCTCGGTCATCGCAGCGGGATCCCTGCTTTCGGCAGCGCCTTCTGCAGCCGGTGCAGGCCAGCCGAGCAGATCAGCGTGAGGAGGAGGAAGATCAGGCCGACCAGCGTCAGCGGCACCAAATATTCGAAGGTGCGCTCGCCGATCATGTTGGCGAGCCCCATCATCTCGAGCACGGTGACGATGGAGAGCACCGGCGTCTCCTTGATCATGGCGACGAGATAATTGCCCATCGCCGGCAGGATGCGCGGCACGATCTGCGGCACGACGATGTCGCGATAGGTCTGCAGCCGGGAAAGATTCAGCGCGGTCGCCGCCTCCCATTGCCCGCGCGGCACGGCCTCGATCCCGCCGCGATAGACCTCGGAGGTATAGGCCGAATATTGCAGCCCAAGCGCGAGCGCCCCGGTGAGGAAGGCCGGCAGCGTGATGCCGTATTCCGGCAGCACGTAATAGAGGAAGAACAGCTGTACCAGCAGCGGCGTGTCGCGCAGGAATTCGACGACGATGGCCGTGGTCCACGACACGGCCGTGAGCCGGCTGCGGCGCAGCAGCGCGAAGACGAGGCCGAGCACCAGCGCGATCGCAAAGCCGGCTGCGGCCGCCTGCAGCGTCACGGTAAGCCCGATCAGGATGATCGGCAGGATCGAGGCCGCATAGGTCAGCGGCGTCGTCGTGTCCCATTCGAAGCCGTACATCATGCCGTCAGCCTCACGAATGCGCCGCGCGCGGGAAGGCCGCACCGCGCCGGACCCATCGCTCGATCAGGCGCATGACCAGCATCAGCACCAGCGACATCGCGAAATAGCCGACGAGCGTCAGGCTGTAGACGCCGGCGCTGTCGAGGGTCAGGTTGCGGATCGACTGCGCCCGGAAGGTCAGGTCGGCGATCGAAATCAGCGAGACCAGCGACGAGAGCTTCAGGGTCTCGATGGCGAGATTGCCGAAGGCCGGCATCATCTCGACCAGCGCCTGCGGCAGGGTGATACGAACGAGCGTCTGGGCGCGGCCGAAGTTCAGCGCCCGCGCCGCCTCGTGCTGCTGGACTGAGACCGACTGCAGGGCGCCGCGGACGATCTCGGAGCCATAGGCGCCGACATGCAGCGACAGCACGAGAATGCCGGTGGCGACGGGCTCGAAGCTGACGCCGACCAGAGGCAGGGCATAGTAGAACCAGAACAGCTGCACGAGCAGCGACGTCCCGCGGAAGAGCTCGGTGTAACAGAGCGCAACCGTCGAAAGCACGCGCCCGCCCTCGACGCGGGCAATGCCGGCCACGAAGGCGGCGACCGCGCCGATTGCGATCGCCGACAGCGTGATCGCCGCGGTGACGAGTGCGCCGCGCGAGAGCGCAGGCAGGTAGGACAGCCACTCCATCCAGCAGACTCCCGCAAGAGCGTCGAAACAGGCACAGAGTTCCGCCCGCCACTTGGGCGAGCGGAACGATATTCGGCTAGCGCGCTATTTGCCGGCGCAAAGGTCTTCGACCTTGCGATCCGCCGCTGCCTTGATGCTGGCCTCGGACAGCCCGTAATTGCCGAGGATCTTCTTGTACTCGTCGCTCTTGCGGAACTCGACGAGGGCGGCGTTGAAGGCGTCGCGCAGCTCCTTGTCCTCGGGCCGGAAGGCGAAGCCGCCGAAATTGCGAACCGGCTTGCCGTTGACCACCGGATCGGTGAAGGGCGCGACCTGCTCGACATTGGCCTGGCCCTTGGCGAGCGAGGCGACGGTGAGCTCGGTCGCTGCATAGGCGTCGGCGCGGCTCTGCACGGTCGCGAGCGCGTCGGCATTGGCGGTGATGAAGATCACCTGGCTGTCCTTGACGCCGACGGCGCGCAGGAAGTCGATATTGTTGGCGCCGGATACGACCGCGACCTTCAGCGACGGATCCTTGGCGATGTCGGCATAGGTCGTCAGCTTCTTCGGGTTGCCCTTCTTCACCAGCAGGCCCTCGCCATAGGACGAGTTCGGCTCGGTGAAGGAGACCTGCTTGCAGCGCTCCGGCGAGATGTTCTGCTCGGCGGCGACGAAGTCGAAGCGCTTGGCCTTTAGGCCGGGGATCAGCGTGCCGAACGGCGTCACCGACCAATTGGCCTCGGCGACGCCGAGCTTCTTCAGCACGGCGTTGGCGACGTCGGGACCGATGCCGGCCGAAGTGCCGTCATCCTTCATGTAGGAATAGGGTACCTCATTGGCGGTCGCGACGCGGATGTAGCCCTGGTCCTTGACGTCCTTGAGCGTGGTGGCACCGGCGGCCGAGAGGCCGATGGCGACAGCGAAAGCGGATATCCCCGCGATCTTCAGAAACGGCATGTGCAATTCTCCTCTGGTTGATGTTTCTCCGCATGCCGATTGCTTCGGCTTCTCTGGCGTCTTTGCGCCGGCGGATTGGCTTGGACCGGTCGCCCGGCCGAATGGGTCAGGGCGCCTCCGTCAGCACGGCAAGCACCGAAAGGCAGTCGCCCGCCTTGATCAGCCCTGGGACGTGGCGGGCGGCGAGGATGCCGTCCATGGCGGCCCGGTACTCTGCCGGGGCGAGCCCGGTTTTCCCGACGGGATAAACGCGGGCGATCACCTCGCCGGCGCGCACGGACTCGCCGAGGTCGTGCACGAAGGCGATCAGCCCGTCATCCCCGGCGAAGCTGAAGCAGTCGGCCGAGGGCATGTCGAGCCAGCGGGTCGGCGTAGTCTCGGGGGTTCCGGCGAGGATGCCGGCATGCCTGAGCAGGTTGGCGGCGCCGCGGCGGGCGATGCCGATGCTGCGCGCACTCGCGGTTCCCGCGCCGCCCAGCTCGGTGGTGACGAAGACCTTGCCCATCTCCTCGACGGTGGTGTCGAGCATGCCGACGGCGTCGATCTCGAGCATCTTCATCGAGTAGGGCGCGGAGAAGGCGGCGACCGCCGCGAAGCAGCGTGCTTCCTGCGCCTTGTCCGGCAATTCATGCGCCGCGGCATAGGGCAGGAAGTCGAGCGTCTTTCCGCCGGAGTGGTAGTCGAGCACGATGTCGGCCAGCGGCACGAGATGGCGCGTGACGTAGTCGGCGATCTTCTCGGTGACGCTGCCATCCGGCCGGCCCGGAAAGCTGCGGTTCATATTGCCCTTGTCGATCGGCGAGGTCCGCGTTCCCGCGCGGAAGGCCGGATAGTTCAGCGCCGGCAGGATGATCACCCGGCCCGAGACCTCAGCCGGGTCGAGTGTGCGCGCCAGCGCGAACAGCGCCGCCGGGCCCTCATACTCGTCGCCATGGTTCGCGCCGATCAGGAGGGCGGTCGGCCCCTCCCCGTTTGCGATGACGCAGATCGGGATCATCACCGAGCCCCAGGCGCTGTCGTCGCGGCTATAAGGCAGGCGCAAATGGCCATGCTGGACGCCCTGCACCGACAGATCGACCGTGGGCGTCACTGGCGAGGGACGAGGCGAGGCGGTCAGCATGCCCTCAACCCTTGACGAAGAGCTGGCGCGGCACGTTCGACAGGCATTCGACGCCGCTCTCAGTGATCGCGATGCTCTCGGTGATCTCGAGCCCCATATCCTCGAGCCAGAGGCCGGTCATGAAGTGGAAGGTCATCCCGGGCTTGAGGTCGGTCCGGTCACCGGGCCGCAGGCTCATGGTGCGCTCGCCCCAATCGGGCGGATAGGACAGGCCGATCGGATAGCCGGTGCGGTTGTCCTTGATGATGCCGTAGCGCTTCAGCACCGCGAAGAAGGCGTTGGCGATGTCCTCGCAGGTATTGCCAGGCTTGGCCGCAGCAAGCCCGGCTTCCATGCCTTCGAGCGTCGCCTTTTCGGCATCGAGGAAGGCCTGCGTCGGCTTGCCTAGGAAGACGGTGCGCGAGAGCGGGCAGTGGTAGCGTTTGTAGGCGCCGGCGATCTCGAAGAAGGTGCCCTCCCCCGAGCGCATCGGCTTGTCGTCCCAGGTCAGATGCGGGGCAGAAGCATCGGCGCCCGAAGGCAGCAGCGGCACGATCGCCGGATAATCACCACCGAATTCGGGCGTGCCGCGGATACCGGCATCGTAAATCTCGGCGACGAGGTCGCATTTGCGCATGCCGGGCTCTACGACCTCGACGATGCGCCGGTGCATCAATTCAACGATGCGGCCGGCCTTGCGCATATAGTCGAGCTCGGCCGTGCTCTTGACCGCGCGCTGCCAGTTCACCAGCCCGCCGGCATCCTTGAAGCGGGCATTCGGCAGATGCTTTTGCAGCGAGGCGAAGGCCGCTGCCGAGAAATAGTAATTGTCCATCTCGACGGCGATCGAGAGCCTCTCCCAGCCGCGCTCGGCGATGATCTGCGCCAGCAGATCCATCGGATGGCGCTCGGTCGACTGAACATAGTGGTCGGGATAGCCGATGATGTTGTCATGGCCGAGATAGGCGGTGCGCTTCGCGCCGTTCGCATCCTGCTTGCGGCCATACCAGATCGGCTCGCCCGTGGGAGGTACCAGCACGCATTGATGGACGTAGAACGACCAGCCGTCATAGCCGGTGAGCCAGTGCATATTTGAGGGATCGGTGACGATCATCAGCTCGATGCCGGCCCGCTCCATGGCGGTACGGGTCTTGGCGAGGCGCTCGGCATATTCCTCGCGCGTGAAATTCAGGGTCACAGTCACGCGGCGTCTCCCGCTTCGGCCTTGGTGTCGATGGTCTGCCCGGCGCCGGCATTGCGAGCGCGCGCGGCGGCGAGATTGGCGATTGCGGTGTCCTGCACACCTGTGCCTGTCAGGTCCGCCAGTGTGATCTCATCGGCCCGCGTCCGGCCTGGGTGCTCGCCGGCAATGATCTCGCCGAGTTCAGGGAAAACCTGATCGGCTGTGGCGACGCCAGCACGGATCGCTGAGGCGAGTTCGCCGAGGCGCTGCGTCTGGCTGAGACGGTCGGCGACATAGGTCACGCGAGCGAAGGCGGCGGGGTCGATCTCGTTCTTGTGCTCGCTGTCGGAACCCATCGCGGTGACGTGCTGGCCGGGCTCGAGCCAGTCAGCCATCAGGATCGGCTGTTCGGCGGGTGTCGTGGTGACGATGACATCCGCCCCTCGTACGGCCGCCCGAGGATCGATAATCGCCGTGACGGAAAAACCAAGCTTCCGGGAGAGGTCGCTCGCGACCTTGCCGGCCTTTTTGCGTGTCACGCGCCCAGATCCGCGCCTCGCGGATCGGCCGGACCAGCGCCAGCGCTTCGAGCTGAAGCCTTGCCTGCATGCCGGCGCCGAAGATGGTGGCGACCGCCGCATCCGGCCGGGCGAGGTGGCGCGCCGCGACGGCTCCGGCCGCGGCCGTCCTCACATCGGTGAGGTAGCCATTGTCCAGGAGCAGCGCCTCGACCAGACCGGTCCTGGCGCTGAACAGGATCATCAGCCCGTTCAGGCTGGGCAGGCCGAGCTTGGGATTGTCGAAGAAGCCGGGACTGACCTTGATGGCGAACCCGTCGAGGCCCGGCACATAGGCCGTCTTCACGTCGACCTCGCCGCGATGTTCGGGGATGTCGAGCCGCAGGATCGGCGGCATGGCGACAGCCTTGGTCGCGAGCGCCGCGAAGGCCTCCTCGACACAGGCGATCGCGCTCAGATCGAGCCTGACGACGCGGCGCAGTTCCGCTTCGGTGAGGACGAGCATGCGGCTCATGCGGCGGCTCCGGAGACGATGCGTCGGTGCACGGCCTCGTCGATATTGCGGCCCGAAACGACAATCGCCGTCGGGCCTTGCGGGCTGACCTTGCCGGCGAGCAGGGCCGCGATGCCGACCGCTCCAGCGCCCTCGACGATCTCGCCTTCCTCGCGCGCAGCGTGGCGGATGCCTGCGGCGATCTCGGCCTCGCTGAGCAGCACGACCTCGTCGATAAGCTCACGGCACAGAGCGAAGGTGACCCGGTTGGCAAGACCGATGCCGCCGCCAAGTGAATCCGCCAGAGTCTCCTCTTCCACCACCTCGACGGGGCGGCCGGCCACGATCGCCGCGGCCATGGCGGCGCCGCGCTCCATCGAAATGCCGACGATCCTCGCGAAGGGCCGCAGCGCCTTGACCGCGACGGCGATCCCGGCCGCAAGCCCGCCGCCCGAGAGCGGGATCAGCACGCAGGCGAGCTCGGGCAGCTCCTCGACCAGTTCGAGGCCGATCGTGCCCTGGCCCGCGACGACATCAGGATCGTCGAAGGGTGGAATCGGGATGAGCCCTCGCTCCGCAACCAGCCGCTCAACCTCGATTTGTGCATCGTCTTGCGAGCGGCCGAAGATGCGAATCTCAGCGCCCAGCGAGCGGATCGCCTCGACCTTGTTCGCCGGGACCAGCGCCGACATGCAGATGGCGGCGGCAAGGCCGAGCTCACGGGCGGCATAAGCTACCGCGCGGCCATGATTGCCGGTCGACGCGGTCACGAGGCCGCGCCGGCGCTGGTCCTCGCCAAGTGCCAGGACCGCATTCATCGCACCGCGAAGCTTGAAGGCGCCGATCGGCTGGCGGGTTTCGAATTTGAGATGGACGGGCTGGCCGCACAGGCGGCTCAGGGAGGGCGAGGCGACGAGCGGCGTACGCTCAACCTTGCCGGTTATGCGCGCTGCAGCCGCTTCGATGTCGGGCAAGCCGACTGACGCCGGCGGCGCGGCCGGTCGGTTTGCCTCGACGATGGCAAGCTGCGGTTTGATCACCGTCATTCCCCTCTCGCTTGTCATGCTGCGAGGGGTAGAAATTCATGTCAATTATTATATTGTCATGATCCAATCATGACACTGGCCCGTTGAATGCCACGGCGACGCGGAAAACCGCGCCGGTCCGAAGCCGCTAGATTCAGCCGATTGCGCCGATGTCGAAGACCGGCGGAAGCTGTTCGAAGGTTTGTCGCACGCTCGCCAGCGTCCGGGTCAGCAGATCATGGCTCATCCGCCCGCCCAGGCAGATGCGGATGCCGCCGCCATGGCCGGCGCCGGCCACGAAGGGATCGGACGGCGTCACGGCGATACGCCGGTCGGCAAGCGAGCGGACGAGGCCGTCCTCGGTCCAATGCGCCGGCACCTTGAGCCAGGCGCAGAGCGAGAGCGGATGGCTCGAGGCGACGTGTTTCCCAAGGGTCTCCGCGACGATGTGCTGGCGCGCCTTCGCTTCCTCGCGCTGAACGGCGAGCAGCCTTTGCGCCGTGCCGTCCTCGACCCAGCGCGTCGCGATCTCGGCCGGCAGATAGGTGCCGCTCCAGCTCGTCACACGCAGGATCGAGGCGGCGCGGATCGAGTATTGCGGCGGCACGACCAGATAGCCGACGCGCAAGCCGGTCAGCACCGTCTTGGTGAAGCTGGTGAGGAAGAAGCCGAGCTCGGGCAGCATCGCGGTGATCGAGGGCAGCGGCTCCTCAATGAGCGGCTTGTAGACCTCGTCCTCGACGACGAAGACACCATGACGCTGCGCGATCTCAGCAATGGCGCGGCGACGCTCGGGCCCGGCAACATGGCTCGTCGGGTTATTGAGTGTCGGGATCAGGACGAGGGCACGCACGCCGCCGGCACGGCAGGCGGCCTCGAACGCATCCGGGCGAATGCCCTCCTCGTCGGTAGGCAGTCCCTTGAGGCTGAAGCCGAGGATGTTGGCGAGGCCAATGACACCGTGATCCGTCAAATTCTCGGTCAGGACGAGGTCGCCGGCGCGGACCACGCAGGTCAGAGCCAGGAACAGCGCATGCGCAGCGCCGTTGGTGATCAGGACGCGCTCGACCGATGTCTCGACGCCGAGCGGCTCCAGCCAGAGGCGAGCGGCTTCGCGATGGCGGTCGAGACCGGCGATCGGTCGGCAAGGCCGCATGAAAGCGCCGTTGTCATCCTCTGCTAGCGCTGCCAGCGCCTGGCGCGAGGCCATCTCATGCGCATCGAGATAAACCCCGCGCACGATCGAGAGATCGACGACCTGCGTTGGGCTGCGGTCGAGCATGAGCCGCCCCGCCTGCTCGGTGACGCGGCTCTTCACGAAGGTCCCGCGCCCGACCTCGCCGCTGAGATAGCCGAGGCGCTCGGCCTCCTTGTAACTGAGGCTGACGGTCTGAACCGATATGCCGAGCTCGCGGGCAAGGTCGCGATGGGTCGGCATCCGGTCCATCGGCTTCAGGACGCCGGCGCCGATGTCGGCGATGATGCGCTCGGTCAGCGCGGCGTGCTTGGTCGTCCCCTTCTGCTTCGTCAGGACCGGCTGCCACTCGACCGCTTTCTCCAGAGCCGGAGAAGGTCGGGCGCCAGGAGACTGGTCGGCTTGACGGCGCATAGATTGTCTCGTTCTTAAGAAGCATCGTTCATGACATTATGCACGCGCGGCTACCGAAGATGAAGCTCGATCCCATCGACCTCAAGATCGTCGCGGCCCTGCAGCGCGACGGCCGCATGACCAAGCTCAAGCTCGCCGAGAGGGTGGCGCTGTCGCCCGCTGCCTGCTGGGAGCGGCTGCGCCGGATGGAAGCAGCCGGCGTGATCAAGGGCTACACCGCGATCGTCGATCTGGAGCCCGACGCTCCGCGCACCACGGTGATCGTCGAGATCAGCCTGAAGAGCCATCAGCAGGCGGATTTCCGCCGCTTCGAGGAGGCGATGGCCCGGGAGCCGGCCATCGTCGCCTGCGACGCCACGGGGGCGGCATCGACTACATCATGCGGGTGGTCGTGCCCGACATCGACAGCTATCAGCGCCTGATCGATCGGCTGCTGGAGCCGGCGAACGGGATCGAGCGCTACTATTCCTACGTCGTGACCAAGAGCATCCCGCTGTTCGGCGCGTAAGCTGTCCGCTGAATCGGAGCCCTACAGGAGCTTCGCTCATTCGACTCTCCGACAACGGAAGATCGGCCAGAGGCTCTCGGAATCAGGACCGGGAGCGACCCACGATTCCATTGTAAAAGGCTCGCGTTCCGCACTCGTTCTTGAATTTCGGGCTCGGCCGTGGTGGCGGCGCCGTCTACTTCCTCGCGCCCCTGCTGTCCGGGCGCAAGGGCTAGCGGAACGGCCAGGGCAGCCGCAAGATCCTCTCGGGATCCAGAAACCGCGTTCCTGGAAGCGATCGGAACGGACCTACCGTCGGGCTCATCTTGAATGGCCTGAGCCCGCGCGGATTGCGATTGAGCCGATCCACGGCTGATGCGAGCCCATCGGCTGCGATGGCAGTCTCGACATCGCCGGCAGGGCAATCGAGATGCTCGGCCAGGAGCCGGTTGCGGATAGCAGCGATGCTTCGACGATCCGCCGGGCTGTTCGCCTCGATTGCGACGTCGCATTCCGTGTCGAGGCCAATCGAGCGGTTGTTCAGGTTCGAGGAGCCGATCCGGATCATCCGATCGTCGATGATGATGAGCTTGGCGTGGACCAGGACCTCGGTCTCGGCCTTCGCGCCCGGAACCACCGGATAGAAGGCGCGAAGCCGGCCGAAGCGATCCGCCCGGGCAAGCCGACGGATCAGTCGATCGCGATTCTCCGACATGGCGAGGCGTTCGAGGAGACCGCGGGATTCCTGCGTCATCACGATGACGATGTCTGGCCCGTCGGCTGCTTTGAGCCGCCGCGACAGAGCGGCACCGATGCGTTTCGCCGTCAGGTATTGCGCCTCGATGTAGATGGCGCGCTTCGCCGCGGCGATCATGTCGAGGGCCAGGGTCGAGGACTCGTGAATCTCGGCGCGGCCGGCATAGGACGGTCCGGTCCGCGCGATCGCGATAGCCGCAGGATGGAAGTCCGGCATCAGGCCGTCTGGCCATGCATCGCCTGCGTCAGCGCCTGCTGACGAACCCGCACCACCCGGCGGCATGCCCGTCGCGCAGTGCCAGCGCTCGGCAGCCACCGCACACATCGCAGCCGCCGCACCGCCATCGAAGACCATCTGGATATCGTGGACGGGCGGATAAGGCTTGCCATCGCAGTCGACCCGCCGCGGATCGTTGGCCAGATGCTCCGGTGTATCCCAGCGGCGGACCGTGAGGTCCATGCCACCGACGAAGGCTATCGCGCCATCGATGCAGACGATCTTCTGGTGATGCGAGCCATAGATCGGGTGCTGCGTGTCGAATTTGAGCTCAATGCGCGGATGGTCCCGCCAATCGCTGCCGAACAGCCCGGCGCAATGGCGCTCGGGCCGTGCAGCACCGAAGCGCTCCAGATCAGGATGTGAACACAAAGCTGCGGGTTCGCTTCGACAAGGGCGCGCAACAACTGCCCGAGAGGCGGCGATTCCTCGCCGTCGGCTTGCGGCCGCAGACGGATTCGACCGTCGAAATCCCAGCCGATGATGATGATCGAGCGCCTTGCCTGGCGAAGGCTGCTTTCGAGGTGACGGAAATAATCGGCGCCATCGACGAGGACGGCAGCGCGCTCCACCTTCACCACATCGAAACAGTTGCGGCCGGGACAGAGCACCGAGGCCGAGGCCCGCGACACCGAATTCTGCTGCAGCCGATCGCCCTTCCAGAAGGCATTCAAACGAGAGGACAAGCTCATCACGGCGGCGCAACGTTCCGCGCCACGGGATTGTTCCCGCATCGTGCCAAAGCGGCAGCTGACAAAAGAACGGGCCGCGATGACTGTCGTCTTACGCGGCCTGCTTGTCCGCCTCGGGATTCCAGACCAGCTTCAGCATGCGCATCAATGTTGCGGCATCGCCCGGTGCATGGCGCTTATCGGTATTGTCGAAGAACACGACGACATCGCGTGGCTGAGCGGGGGCAGCGCCTTCATCGCCGGCAAACTCGCCGTCCCGCATCGGCTCTCCACCCGCCCAGGCCTCGATGCGCGCCGCCCAGCGTTGCAGTTCCGCCTTCTCGTAGCGCGAGCGGTAGAGTTCCGCCGAACCGTGCAGCCGGCAGTAGACGAAATCAGCGGTCAGATCCATCAGCCGGGGCCACTCGACCGTGTCGGCACAAACCAGCGCTACACCGTAACGACGCAGCAGGTCGATGAAAACCGGGTCGCGAAAACTGTCATGACGGATCTCGATCGCGTGCCGCACCGGCCATTTCGCGTCCGCCTGCACCCAGGCTCGACCCGCCAGACGCTCGTCATGCCGTCGCGCCAGCGCCGCTGCCGCCTGTGTGTCCTGCGGAAGCAAGGCAAGGAAATCCTCCATCACGGCTGGATCGAAGCGGAAATTCGGCGGAAACTGCCAGAGCAACGGCCCCAGCTTCGACCCAAGCTGAAGCAGGCCGGACGCAAGGAAGTTGGCGAGCGGCGTCGCGATGTCTGAGCCGGCGCATATGGGTGATGTAGCGCGAGCCCTTGATGGCGAAGACGAACCCGTCGGGCGTCGCCTGCGCCCAGCGCGCGAAGACATCGGGTTTTTGAAGCCCGTAGAATGTGCCGTTGATCTCCAAGGCCGGAAACTGCCGGGCCGCGAAGGTGAGCTCGTTTTTTTTGCACCAATCCTTCCGGATAGAAGTGTCCGCGCCAGGGCGAATACGTCCACCCTGACACACCGATGCGGGTCGCCGGGCGCTCTTGCTGACGCGCGCGTCTCGCCTGCTTGCTCATAGCCACGCCTCAGCCAGGTGTCGGGCACGGACCCCAACGCGAGATTCATCGGAAGATGCTCGCGGCAAACGCCCAGCCGCTCACTCCTGTTCCGGGCGGTGCGTTCGGTCTGAACGCGATCCTTGGAGCCCGCCGCTGCAGTGATCGAGCATCGGTCCGTCCCGCCCGGATACTGGATCCGCCACCGGTCTGACCAGGCGGTTGATCGCCGTCCTTAGCTCCCCGCTCGGGGCATCGCGCAGAATGTCCCCGCTCTGCCCGGCGGATAGGCGCCGACGACGAGAAAGTCGCTGCTGGCGCTGAGCCGGCGGTGGCCCGTGCCGGCTGGAAGCAGCAGCACGTCTCCCGTCGAAACGCTGAGCTCGCGGCCGCCCTCGCCGCCAAGGACGAGCTCGGCCGAGCCCTTGGCGATGCCGAGTACCTCATGGCCCTTCGAATGATAGTGATGGAAGTCGTAGATGCCGTTTCGCCAGGCCGGCGGCCAGCCATTCTCTTCGAAACGCCGCTCCATCGCGCTGGCGAGGTCGGCCGGGTCACGAGGAAAAGCCTGCCGGTAGACGAGCGCCGGGAAGCGCGGATTATTCGGGATAGGTCCGCGCTCCTCGAAGGGCAGGACGAGAATCGTCATCGGCGCTGCCATCGCTCGCTCCAATCAATCGGAGCGCGGCCCGCTCGGATCGCGATCGCGGCCATGACCGTTGCCGGGCGTGGCGTCGCCATCCCCCGACAGCACGACCGGATTGGCGCTTACCAACCCTCCAGGATTCGGCTTCGCCTGCGAAGGTGCGAATTGCCCCTCCGCGTCCTGCTTCGCCGGCTGGCGGGATTTCACGTCCGCTTCCTGCTCAGGGCTCAATGTATTGCCGTGTCCATCACGCATGATGAGCTCCTTTGATTGTCGTTCAACGCGTGCCCCATAGGGTCGTCAGGTCGAGTTCCTCGTCACGGTGCTTGCCGCCGAGCTGAGCCGCCATCCAGGCTGCGGCTGCGCCGACCAGCAACGCCGCTGCGGTCAGGAACGCCGAGAGAACGCCCATCTTGCGGGTGCGCTCGGCGGCTTGCTTGGCAGTTTCCTTTGCCTGATTGAGACGGGCGAAGGCGTCGTCGATCCGCTTCTCGGCTTCGGGCTGAGCAATGCTCATCCGGGTCGCCATCCGGCTCGCAATATAGGAGCGATCCGCCTGATCGAGCTGGCCGCTCGCGAGGCTGCGCAACAGGATGCGCGATGCTTCCTCGCGCTGGCCCTGTGACACCGGCTCGGTCCCGCTCGTCCTCGTCAGCGTATCGAGCGCCGACGCCAGCGGATCCGGTTGCTGGCCCAGTGCCGTTCCAGCGGCGCTCGTGGCGGCAGCGGCTCCCATTGCAGCGGTCTTTGCAAGTCCGACAGCGGAGGACGCCGCCAGCCCGGCGACGAGCAGAGCCCCGACAGCCCAGACGACCAAACCGTGGGCTCCATCGCGCACGTGGCGTTCGTGCATGCTGGCATCGGCGGCCGGACGCCGCATCCGACCCGCGAGATAACCGCCAGCCCCGGATGCCATCACGGTCACCCACAGAACCCAGAGCGCGCCGGCAATCGCCAGCGCGGTCAGACCTGTCGACCGCGAGGGTTCGACGGAGACGAGGGACAGCCCGATCGCCGAGCCGAAGGTGGCGAGGAGAGTCGTGATGGCTGCGGACAGGACTGCCCCGCCAAGGATTGCGCTCCATTCGAGATAGGAGCCGGAATGCGCCGCGGGTTCGGCCGGCGCGACGATGATGTCAGTGGTTTCGATTGCCATGGCAGGCTCCTATCGCAGGCCGATGAAGGAGAGGATCGCCATGACCACGACCACGAGGCCGACCAGATAGATGATGCTGTCCATTGCTGCTCTCCCGGTTTTCGCGCTTGGCGAGTGCCGGGAGAACTGCCGACGGATCAGACAGTTCCGTCGCGGCGAGCAGCTGCGGAAGGATGCCTGATCAGGCGCCCGACAGCTCAGCTTTGGTGCGGTCAGCAATGAGCGGGCTCGCCAGAACGCTCCATGATCATGGGCATCGAAGGCGCAGCGTTTAAAGCTGACGGCCAGTCGGCCAGTCAGGCCGCGCCATCGGAGGCGTGAGCGAATCGAACTGGCGTGAGATCAAAAAATGGCGGACAGGGAGGGATTTGAACCCCCGATACCCTTGCGGGTATGCCGCATTTCGAGTGCGGTGCATTCAACCACTCTGCCACCTGTCCGCGGTCGCTCTGGTCGAAGCGGGCTGGTTACTACACAACGCGCCCCCTCCGCACAAGCCTTTCCGATGCGATCCGGTGACGAGCCTGTCGCGGCCCTGAAATCATTCGCCTCCAGGCTGCTTTTCCTTGACGGCTCGCCCATGCGCGACTAGGAAGCCGCATCCGGCGTGGGGAAACCCGCGCCTGATCTCTTTGGCTATTGCCGATGGTGCCGCTCCACGCGGACGGCTCAGCGAGCTTCAAGAGCGAACCCGACCACGCAACCGACTGCCAAAAAGCCGTCCCGCGTGCGCCCCTCAGGGGGTTCATGACAGGGCGGGGCTCAACATGGAGAACACTAAGATGTTCGCAGTCATCAAGACCGGCGGCAAGCAGTTCCGCGTCGCCGCCAATGACCGCATTACTGTCGCCAAGATCGAGGGCAACCCGGGCGACACCGTCGCTTTCGGCTCCGTCCTGATGCTGACCGATGGCGAGAAATCGACGATCGGCGCCCCCTTCCTCGGCGACATCACCGTCGCCGGCGAGATCGTCGAGCAGGCCCGCGGCGAGAAGGTCATCGCCTTCAAGAAGCGTCGCCGCCAGAATTCCAAGCGCAAGCGCGGCTTCCGCGCCGAGCTGACCGTTGTGCGCATCACCGACATCCTCACCGGCGGCAAGAAGCCTGAGATGAAGAAGGGCGAAGCCGCTCCCGTCGCGCTCAAGGCCGGCAGCGAAACCGTCAAGGGCAAGGCTTCGGCCAAGACCGCTGCGGCCAAGCCTGCGAAGGCCAAGGCTGAAGCCAAGGCCGAGGGCCTCGACGCCTCCAACCTCTCGCTGATCTCGGGCGTCGGCCCGACCATCGAGAAGAAGTTGCGTGCCGCCGGCATCACCTCCTGGAACGACATCGCCGCCTGGACCGAGGCCGATGTCGCCAAGTGGGACGAGGAGCTCAAGCTTCGTGGCCGCGCCACCCGTGAGGAGTGGGTCGAGCAGGCCAAGGAGCTGCTCGCCGGCAAGCCGCCGCGTGCCAAGGCCGACCAGGCCGAGCAGGCGTCCGGCGAGGACTACTGACCGGGGCTGACAGGCTCCGCGCAGCTTTCACGCCCGATCGGGGTGGCTTTTGCCGCCGATTCGGGTTACATCGACTGAAGAGTTTTTGAGGTAGGGCGTTATGGCTCACAAAAAAGCAGGCGGCTCGTCGCGCAATGGTCGCGACTCCGAAAGCAAGCGTCTCGGCGTAAAGCGTTTCGGCGACCAGGTGGTCGTGCCCGGCAACATCATTATTCGTCAACGCGGCACCAAATGGCACGCCGGCGTGAACGTCGGCATGGGCAAAGACCATACGCTCTTTGCCACGTCGAACGGTCGCGTCCGATTCACGACGAAGCTCGGCCGAGCTTTCGTGAACGTAGTCCCGGCCCAAGAGGCCGCAGAGTAAACGGCGGATAGGGAATGTTCTCGATCCGCCGGTTCCATCGAACCGGACGGATCAAGGGAATAAGAACCCCAAGCGGGTTTCCCGAAGGTCAAGCGAGGGGGAGATGGGACCAAAGCCCATCTCCCCCTTTCGTTTGCGCCGACGGAGAAACCTGATGTTCCCCGAATTGACGAGAGACGACGTCTTCCGGCTCGAGACCAGGCGGCTGTGGCTGCGCTGGCCGCGGATCGCCGACGCCACCGCCATCCTGCGCCTTGCCGGCGAGAAGGCCGTGGCGGAAATGACGGCCTCGATCCCGCATCCCTATCCGACGCAGGCGGCCGACCCCTTCGTCTTCGCCACCCGCAAGGGCAATGCGCTCGGCGAGCATCTCGTGCTGGCGATCACCCCGCGCGAGAAGCCGAACGAGCTCATCGGCATGATCGGCGCGCACAAGCAGGCGACCGGACGGCCCTTCCTCGGCTACTGGCTCGGCACGCCCCACTGGAACAAGGGCTACGCCACCGAAGCGGTGCAGGCACTGATCGACACCATGTTCTCGCTGGTCGAGATCGACGCGATCGAGGCCGACACCCGCGTCATCAACCCGGCCTCGCGCCGGGTGCTGGAGAAGAGCGGCTTTCGGCAGGAAGGCTCCTTCCTCAAGTCGTTGCCGGCGCGCGGTGGCCTCTTCCCCTGCGAGCAGTTCCGGCTCGACCGCTCGACCTGGGCGGCGCTGAAGAGCTGGAGCGCCTCCGGCTGGGCTCCGCTGCCGGCTGCCGAACAGCAGCAGCAGGCCGAGAGCTTCAGCGAAGAGCCCTGCATGGCCTGACGCGCTCGGTCCCGCCCTCGGGCGGGACCGGCAATTTGGTCACCGCATCAGCCCGGCCGACCGCAGCGCATCCTCGATGATCTTGCGCACGCCGGCGGCTGCAGGCGGCGCAGCCCACTTGTCGGCCTCGCGCGACCGTTCAGGCTCCGGCCGCGCCGGACCGGCAGCCATGGCGGGCTCTTTCACCGGGAGGGAAGCGGCCGGCGTTTTCGCGTCCGGCCTGGCCTTCTCTGCCCCACCGGCCGCCAGCCCCCAGAAGCCGGCGATCCGCTGCGTCGAGGAAATACCGGCGGCCAGCATGTACGGCCCCGGTCGGCCGATGCCGTCGCCAGCAATCGGCGTGCCATGGCCCATTCCGGCAATGCTGTACTCCTCGATCAGGTCACGGCCCGCTGCGTCGCGCCAAACCCGGCGCCGATGGCCGGCCACCGATTCGCTCGCCGAGGGTTCGGCAGGCAGGCCGTGGACGCCACGCCATTGCGCGATGAGCGCCGCGGCATTGGCAGGGGCGACGGTGCGATCGGCGCTGCCCTGCCAGATCGAAATCCTCGGCCAGGGTCCAGCATGCCGGGAGGCGGAGCGCACCAGATCCTGCAGCCGCTGTTCGTCCGGCAGCCCGTGGGCTCGCATGCGGTCAAACGCTTCGGGGATGCTTGCTGCGACGCCATAGGGCAGTCCCGCGATGATCGCGCCGCCAGCGAAGAGCTCCGGATAAGTCGCGAGCATGACACCGGCCATGGCGCCGCCAGCAGATAGTCCGGTGATGAAGACGCGGCTCCGATCGAGGCCATGGCGTGCGATCATGGCTTCGATCATCTGGCTGATCGACAGCGCCTCGCCCTTGCCGCGCTGGGTATCGCCGGGCTCGAACCAGTTGAAGCAGAGATTGGCGTTGTTGGCGCGCTGCTGCTCGGGAAATAGCAGCGCAAAGCCGTCGCGGTCGGCCAGGGTCGACCAGCCGGAGCCGAGATCGTAGCCGGAAGCGGTCTGGGTACAGCCATGGAGCACCACGACGAGGGGCGCGCCGGCAGGAAGCTCGCGTGGGAGATAGGTCCGGGCGAGCAGCGCGCCGGGATTGCCGCCGAACTCCGGCAAGGTGCCGAGGCGGCCGGACGCATCGATACCCGTCCCGGCCCCCAGCTGCGTGCGGTAGGCCGATAGTCGGGCGATCGTGTCGGAGAGCTTTCGCATCGTCATGGCCCTTGCTTCGTGAGCTGCCGGAGTGGCGCTGGCGGGTGACAACGTCCGAGATGGTCATTCGTTGCTGCACTGCAACATAATTTCGGAAAAGAGCGACACCGCTGGCCCCGAGAAGCGTCGCAGCGCATTGCTCTCCAGCGCTCATGCGACTACCTACTCCTCATGAAATTCCTCGACCAAGCCAAGATCTATGTGAAGGCCGGCGACGGTGGCGCCGGCTGCGTCTCGTTCCGGCGTGAGAAGTTTATCGAGTTCGGCGGGCCCAATGGCGGCGATGGCGGGCGCGGTGGCGACGTCGTGATCGAATGCGTCCAGGGGCTGAACACGCTGATCGACTTCCGTTTCCAGCAGCACTTCAAGGCTCGGATCGGCGAGCACGGCATGGGCAAGGACCGGCATGGCGCCAATGGCACCGCGATCGTGCTCAAGGTGCCGCCGGGAACCGAGGTGCTCGACGAAGATGGCGAGACGCTCGTCGCCGATCTGACCGAGCCCGGCCAGCGCTTTGTCCTGTGCAAGGGCGGCAATGGCGGCTTCGGCAACGCCTATTTCAAGACCGCGACCAACCAGGCGCCGCGCCACGCCAATCCCGGCCTGCCGGGCGAGGAGCGCTGGGTCTGGCTGCGCCTCAAGCTGATCGCCGATGCCGGCCTCGTTGGCCTGCCCAATGCCGGCAAATCGACCTTCCTCGCTACCGTCACCGCGGCAAAGCCAAAGATCGCCGACTATCCCTTCACCACGCTCCACCCCGGCCTCGGCGTCGTGCGCGTCGATGCTCGTGAGATGGTGCTCGCCGATATCCCCGGTCTGATCGAGGGTGCACATGAGGGCCATGGCCTCGGCGACCGCTTCCTCGGCCATATCGAGCGCTGCCGCGTGCTGCTGCACTTGGTCGAGGGCACGACCGAGCATGCCGGCAAGGCCTACAAGACCGTGCGCAAGGAGCTTGCCGCCTATGGCGCCGATCTCGACGGGAAACCGGAGATCGTCGCGCTTTCCAAGGTCGATGCGCTGACGCCGGAAGTGCGCAAGGAACAGCTCGCCCGCCTCAAGCGCGCCGCCGGGCGCACCCCGATCGCGCTCTCGGCCGCATCGGGCGAAGGCGTCGAGGCGGCACTGCGTGCCGTCTTTGCCATCGTGGAGGAAGCGCGCGCCCAGGAGGCCAAGGATGAGGCGCCGGCTGAGGACACCGGCTGGCATCCTTGACGGCAGTTCACAACTCCGGCTTGCGCAACGATCGATCCTGGTCTTGAACTCGATTTATCGCCGCGACCGGACACGCCCTGCCATGAGCCGACCGACCATCCTCGCTTTCTCCATGTCCGTCCTGGCGGCTGGCGCTGCTTTGGCGCAGGCACCCGCGCAGCGCCCTGCCCCGCAGCGGCCAGCCCAGGCGCAGACCGCACCGGCTCCGGCGCAGACGGCGCCCGCCCCCGGCGCCGTCTCCCAACCCGACAACACCACCGCGACCTATGGCGACTGGGTGATGCGCTGTCAGGCGAGCGTCGCGGCCCGTGTCTGCGAGATCGTCCAGACGCTCGAGCAGCAAGGCCAGCGCGGCCCTATCGCGCTGGTCGCAATCGGGCGGCCGGTCAAGGACGAGCCGATCAAGCTCGTGATCCAGGTTCCGCCTAACCTTTCGCTCGGTGACAAGGCGAGCGTGCGCGTCACCGTCGCAGACAAGGACGAAGCGCTCGCCGTGTTCCAGCGCTGCCTGCCCGGCGGCTGCTTCGCCGAAGCCAGTTTGAGCGACGAGGTCTTCAAGCGCTGGCGCGGTTTCGGTGAGGCCGGCCAGATGCGATATCTCGACGCCGCCAAGCGCGAGGTCGCGCTGCCGCTCTCGTTCCGTGGTTTCCCGGCCGCCGCCGAGGCATTGCAACGCGAACCATAAGTGGCGTCATGCTCGGGCTTGACCCGAGCATCTCAGGCCGGAAGAGTCACCATTCAGCGCCTTCTCGTCACGTCACTCTCGGGTCAAGCCCGAGAATGACGCTCTTTAATGCGCGCCCGTCGGCCGCGCATCACGCAGCGTGGTCAGCGCCACGGCGATACAAAAGACCATGCCGGCGATCGCGATCAGCGCGACCGCGTGGAAGCCGGTCATGAAGGCCTCCCGTGCCATCTGGAGCAGATGCGCCGACTGCTCGGGCGCGAGCCGCTCCGCCGCCGCGAGCGCGCCGCCCAAGGTCGAGCGTGCCGGTGCCAGCGTCGCCCCGTCGACGCCGGCGACCGAAATATCCGCCATGCTCTGGCGATAGAGCGCCGTGCCGAGGCTACCGAAGACGGCGATCCCCAGTGCACCGCCGAGCTCGATGCTGGTCTCGGACATGGCGGAGGCCGCGCCGGCCCGCTCCTGCGGCGCCGAACCGACCACGATCCCGGTCGTCAGCGCGATCACCGGCGTGAAGCCGATCGAGAACATGACCGAGGCAGCAACGATCTGGACAAGGTTCGGCGCAAAGGCCAGCCAGACGAAGCCGAGCCCCGACAGGATCATGCCGCCGGCCATCAGCGTCGCCGGCTTGAAGCGCACGGTGAGCGGCGTGACCGCGAAGGACGCGAGCGTGAAGGCGATCGCCGACGGCAGAGACCAGATACCGGCTTCGAGCGGCGTCAGCCCGGCCACCAGCTGCAGGTACTGCGCCACGAAGATGAAGCTGCCGAACATCACCATGATGCCGGCGAGATTGATCGCCAGCGCGGCCCGGAAGGCGGGAATCCCGAACAGGGTCAGGTCGACCATCGGATCGGCGAGTCGCTTCTGCCGGCGCGCGAAGACCACGCCCAGCGCGAGCCCGGCGAGGATGAAGGCGACGGCATAGACCGAAAGCCCAAACTCGGCCCAGTGCTTCACCCCGTAGATCACCGGCAGGATCGCAGCGAGGGAAAGCAATGCGCTGGCGATGTCGAGCCGACCGGCCTGCGGCGCCTTGTATTCCGGCAGCAGGATCGGGCCGATCACAAGCAGTACCAGCATCGGCGGCACCGCGATCAGAAAGACCGAGCCCCACCAGAAATACTCGATCAACGCACCGCCGATCAGCGGCCCGATGACCGCACCGGCCGAGAAGCTGGCGATCCACATCGAGATCGCGAAAGTGCGCTCGGTCTCATCCTCGAACATCACCGCGATCAGCGAGAGCGTCGAGGGCGCCAGCGTCGCGCCGGCGATGCCGAGCAACGCCCGCGTCACGATCAGCATCTCGGCACTGGTCGAAAAGGCTGCGACGGTCGAGGCCACACCGAAGGCAGTCGCGCCGATCAGCAGGAGCTTGCGCCGGCCGATCCGGTCGCCGAGTGTGCCCATGGTCATCAGGAAGCCGGCGACCATGAATCCGTAGATATCGATGATCCAGAGCAGCTGCCCCGCCGATGGATTGAGCTCGCGCATCAGCGTCGGCACTGCCAGGTTCAGGACCGTCAGGTCCATCGAATAGATCATGCACGGGAAAGCGATGGCGATCAGGCCCAGCCATTCGCGGCGTGTGGCCTTGCGCGCCGGCACAGCGGCGGAAGTCGAAGTCGTCACGGCGAAATCTCTTTTCAATTTTTTAGGCCGGAACACTGCCTGCAGAATGTGGCAGGTCCTGTCAGCAGCCGCCCGCCGCTTGTGCATACCCGGCATGCTTGTGCTGGTGCCGGAGCTCTACCTCAGCGCTACGCGGGCCGGTCGCGTCTGAGCAGCACCGTGTCATGCCCCAGGAAGCCGACCGTGCGCTCGTCGCGGAAGCCGGCCCCCCGGGCGAGCCGGAGCGAGGGCTCGTTCCCCGGCGCGATCAAGCAGACGGAGCTTTGATGCGCGGTCTGTCCATCAAGCCAGGCGAGCGCGGCCGTCAGCGCTTCCCTGGCGAAACCGCGGCCATGCGCCCATGTCGCAAGCACCCAGCCCGCCTCTGGTATGCCGCGGATCGGCGGCTCGACCGCCCGGTGGAAATCGGCGAAGCCGAGATCGCCGACGAAGCGGCCGCTCGCCTTCTCGGTCAGCGCCCAATAGCCATAGCCCAGCAGCGGCCAGAGCCCGCGATAGCGCAGCAGCCGCATCCACGCCTCCTGGACCGTCGAGGGCTGGCCGATATGATGCACGACCGTCGCATCGCCCCACATCTGGCAAAGCGGCTCGAAATGCTCGGTGCCGTGCAAATCGAGGATCAGGCGTTCCGTCTCCAGGCGAATGGCTCTAGCCCTCCGCGAACTGCAAACGGTAGAGCCGCGCATAGGTGCCATCGCGGGCGATCAGCCCGTCATGATCGCCGGTCTCGACCACCCTGCCCTCGTCGAGCACGACGATCTGGTCGGCCTCGCGCACGGTCGAGAGCCGGTGCGCGATGACGAGCGTGGTCCGGCCCTTCATCAGCTCGGCCAGCGCCTGCTGCACCAGCCGCTCCGACTGGGTGTCGAGCGCTGACGTCGCCTCGTCGAGCAGCAGGATCGGCGCGTCCTTGAGGATGGCGCGGGCGATGGCGAGGCGCTGGCGCTCGCCGCCGGAGAGGCGCGAACCGCGCTCGCCCACCCGCGTCTCATAGCCATCGGGCATCGCCATGATGAAGTCGTGCGCCGCGGCTCCCTTGGCCGCGGCGACGATCTCCGCCTCGCTGGCGCCGGGGCGGCCGAAGCCGATATTGGCGCGCACAGTATCGTCGAACAGCACCACGTCCTGGCTGACCACGCCGATCTGGCTGCGCAGGCTGTGCAAGGTCACGTCGCGGGTGTCCTGCCCGTCGATCTCGACCTTGCCCTCGGTCGGATCGTAGAGCCGCGGCACCAGCGCCAGCATGGTCGACTTGCCTGAACCCGAGCGGCCGACCAGCGCCGTGGTCTTGCCGGCCTCGGCGACGAGGTCGATGCCCTCGAGCCCGCGCTGGTCGTCGCGATAGCGGAAGCGCAGGTCGCGGAAGGCGACTTCGCCACCCGTGACCGCCAGAGGCTTGGCATCGGGGCGCTCGGTGATCAGCGACTTCTCGTCGATCAGCGCGTAGTAGCGCTTCAGCGAGGCGCCCGCCTCCTGCACGATGGCGTTGAGATTGCCGAGCGAGCGCATCGGCTGTGCCGCCAGCAGTAGCGCCGAGACATAACCGGTGAAGTCGCCGACGGTGGAACTGCCCGAGGTGATACGCACGCCGATCGCGGCGAGCACGCCGGCAACCGCGATGCCGCCGGCAACCTCGAGCAGCGGATCGAGCCGGCCGCGCGCATTCGCCGCTTTCATCTTCAATGCCCGGATCGTCTCGAAGGCGGCAGCGGCACGCCCCTTCAGATAGGGCTCGAGCGAATCGGTCTTGGCGACGCGCGCGCCCTGCAGGCTCTCGGTGACCAGGCTCGCCATGAGGCCGGTCTGCTCCTGCTGCGAGGCCGCCATCCGGCGCAATTTCTTGCCGATCCGGCCGATCGGCCGCGCGACGATCGGCGCGATCAGGAGCACGACGGCGGTCATCTTCCAGTCGATCCAGAGCATGGCGCCGACCAGCGCGATCGCCGTCATCACGTCGCGGATCGCGATGTTGACCAGACGCGTCAACGCCTCCTTGACGAAGGTGAAGTCGGTGGTGAAGCGCTGGGTCAGCGAGGCGGGGTTCTCCCGCTGCAGCTGCGCCAGATCGGCGTCGATCAGATGATCGTAGAGCGCGCTCTGCATGTCCGCTTCTATCCGGCTGACGACGCTGTTGGTCATCACCGTCTGCGTCAGCAGCGAGAAGCCCTTGATCGCGGTGACGATCACCACGACCACGGCGACGGCATTGACGACGCCGATCTCTATATTGATCGACTTCGAGACCAGCCGCTCCATCCGGCGCACGAAGCCGGTCGCCTCGGCCCCGATCGGGTCGGCGAAGGCGTCGAAGGCCGCCTTGATCAGGAGCGGATAGAAGCTCGTCGTCGCCGCGATGACCACGACGAGGGCGAGGATGGTGAGCATTTGCGGCAGGTATTGCCGTCCGCGCTCGCGCCAGACTCGGGCAAAGAGCGCAAGGGTGTCGTCGGTGACGCGGCCGATCTTCATGGGGCGCGGCCTAACATGGCCGCCATGCGAGCGCCACTGCCGGTCTTGCTCCGGACAAGAACCTGACGTCCGATAGCCGCAGATTGATTCCCCAGATATGAGCGCCCATGCCCCTTACCCCGCCGGCTCGGCCCGGACAGTCCTTCGCCGAGATCGACACCCCCGCCTTGATCATCGATCTCGACGCCTTCGAGCGGAATCTCGTCACCATGGCGGCTTTCGCCGAGGCGAGCGGCGTGCGCCTGCGCCCGCATGCCAAGACGCATAAGAGCCCCGAGATCGCGATGCGCCAGATCGCCCATGGCGCGGTCGGACAATGCTGCCAGAAGGTCAGCGAGGCCGAGATCCTGGTCGCCGGCGGTGTTACCGACGTGCTGGTCACCAACGAGATCGCCGGGGCCAGCAAGCTCGACAGGCTGGCGAAGCTTGCCCGCGACGCCCGCATCGGGCTCTGCGTCGACCATCTCGACGGAGTCCATGAGGCGGCCGAAGCGGCGGCGCGTAACGACGTCGTGCTCGATGTGCTGGTCGAGCTCGACATTGGCGGCCGGCGCTGCGGCGTCGCCCCCGGCGAGGCGGCGGTGCGGCTCGCCGAGGCGGTGGCACGCAGCAACACGCTGCGCTTCCACGGCGTTCAGGCCTATCACGGCTCGGCCCAGCACATGCGCTCGATCGACGAGCGCAGCGAAGCTATCGAGCGCGCCGGCCTGCTCACGCGCAATGCGATCGAGCGCCTCGCTCAGGCCGGACTCGCCTGCGAAACCGTCGGCGGGGCCGGCACCGGCACGTTCGAATTGGAGAGCCGCTCCGGCATCTGGAACGAGCTGCAATGCGGCTCCTACATCTTCATGGATGCCGACTACTCCCGCAACCGCATGGCCGACGGCACGCCCTTCCACACCTTCCAGCATGCGCTCTTCGTGCTCGCCGGGGTGATGAGCAAGCCGGTGCCGGACCGCGCCATCGTCGATGCCGGCCACAAGGCGGCCGCGGTCGATTCCGGCATGCCGGTGCCCTGGCAGCGCGACGGCGTGATCTACACCAAGCCGTCCGACGAGCACGGCATCCTGACCGGCGACCCCGTCGCGGTGCCCCATCGCGGCGACCGAGTCCTACTCGTGCCCGGCCATTGCGACCCGACCGTCAACCTGCACGACTGGTATGTCTGCGTGCGCGGGCTCTCAGGGCCGGATGCGCATGTCGAGGCGGTCTGGCCTGTCGCAGGGCGCGGGGCGCTCAACTAGTCGTGCTGGCAGAGTTGGCGCTGCGAGCCCTGACCCCGGCCGCGCCAATGGCGCGCCGGTTCGGCCTGCTGAAGGAAGGCATATCGCTCTGGTCGCGCGGCCGGCGCCAGCGCAAGGCCTGGGAGCCGCATCAGGCCCGCTGCCGCGCCATCATCGCTGAGGTCGCGGCCGCACTCCCACGCCGCCGCAAGGCGGTGGTGCTCGGCTCCGGCCCCGCACGCGACATCCCGCTGGAGGCGCTCTGCGCGAGCTTCGACGAGGTCGTGCTGGTCGACATCGTCCATTTGCCGCTGCTGCGCCTGAAGCTCTGGCGGCAAGCGAAGGTCAGCCTCCTTACCCGCGACCTCACCGGCGCGATGGCCTGGCTCGCCGGCAAGGCGGACGGCCGGCAGGACCCGCTCGCCGATCTAGTCAACGACGATAGCGTCGACCTTGTCGTCTCGGCCAATCTGCTCTCGCAACTCGCCTGGCCGGTGGCCGACTGGCTCGAGGACAATCCCGCCCGAGCCGCTGCGCTGCCTGCGAACCTGCCGGCGCGCTGCATCGCCTGGCATCTCGACGACCTCGCCCGCTTCAAGGGCCATGTCTGCCTGATCAGCGATGTCGAGATGGTCGAGCGCGACCGCGAAGGTGCGCTCCGTGACCGGCTCGACCTGACCTATGGCGTCGAGCTGCCGAAGGAGGACGAAAGCTGGCTCTGGCCGGTCGCGCCCTTTGGCGAGGCCGAGCGCGACCGTGAGTTTGTGCATCGGGTTTGTGCTTGGCGGAGGTTTGAGCGAGGCTGAGGGGCGCTTCGAGAAGGTAGCCGACATTACATGGGCTAATCCTCCAAATAAGGTGCGGTGACACTGCCAGGAGAAATTCAGTGAGCGATAATTGGGATTTCTATCCGCTCCTAATCGATAACCAGCCTGCCTCAATTTATGCCGATTTGGGGCTGGCCAAGACTGCGCCGGTGAAGAATCAACCGCATATGGGATATGTGCGCGTGTTCATGCGGCAGCCAAGAGAGGACGGTCTGTCGAGCAGCGAAGAGTTCGCGGTCCTCTTGAAATTGGAGGATGCTCTGATTGAGCGCGTGGCTGCGAACGGCATCACAACCTATACCGGGCGAAACACATCAAGCGGCAATCGGGACTTCTATTTCTATACGAGTGATACGACGGCTTTCTTGGCCTCCATTGAGGAGGTGATGGCAGATTACCCGGATTATGAATTTCAAACGGGAGCGCGGCTCGACCCCGAATGGGAGACTTACTTCAACTTCCTCCATCCATCGGCTGACGACATGCAACGCATCTTGAACCGCAGGGTCACCGACAATCTCGCAAAGCACGGAGATGCGCTTTCTAAAGCGCGCCCTATCGATCACCTCGCCTATCTGCCGAACGCGCACGCAGCAGCAAGCTTGCGAGAGCTTTTAGGCGGGCAGGGCTTCACGGTCTCTGAACCGGAGGTCGGCGGCGGCTCTGTGATGCTGAGGTTCGAACGAGCTGATCAGCCCGACGCCATTGATGACGTGGTCGTTCCCATTGCGCGCCGCGTTAAGGAGCTGGGCGGAACCTATGACGGGTGGGGTTGCGAAGTGGTCAGTTGACCAGTTCTGATGCCTGCAGGGCCAGAAGTTGACTGCACCAAGATCAACTTAGGATCGCACCGTAAACGTCCGTCACGTCCTCCAACCTCACCCCACCGCCAGCCGTCGCCTGACGATCTCGGCGTGGAAGCGCGCGCCGTGGATCAGGCCGGCATCGTCGAAATCGTAGCGCGGATTGTGCAGCGGCGCGCTGTCGCCATTGCCGACGAAGGAAAAACAGCCCGGCACATGGGCGAGGAAGCGCGCGAAATCCTCCGAGCCGGTGAAGGGCTCGGAGACGACGGAGACATTCTCGGAGCCGAGCACGGCCTGCGCAGCTTCCAGCGCCGCTTCCGTCTGGGCCGGCTGGTTCAGCAGCGGCACGAATTCGCGCGTGTAGCTCACCGATTGCTCGACATTATAGGCGCGGGCGATGCCCTCGCTGATCACCCGCATCTGCGCCTCGATCTCGGCGCTGACCTCGGGGTGGAAGCTGCGGGCATCGCCGAGGATGCGCGCCTGTCCCGGCAGAGCGTTGCGGGTGCCGTCGGTGATCAGTTCCGTCACCGAGACCACGGCGATCTGCGCCGGGCTCAGGCGGCGCGAGACGATGGTCTGCAGGCTGGTGACCAGGGCACAGGCGGCGACGAGGGTCTCGTTGCCGACATGCGGGCGAGCGGCGTGGCCGCCGACGCCGGTGAGGACGATCTCGAAATTGTCCTCCGCTGACATGATCGGCCCGGTCCGGGTCTGGAATTGGCCGACCGGCAGCCTCGGCGCATTGTGCAGCCCGTAGATCTCCTCGAACGGGAAGCGCTCGAGCAATCCGTCATCGAGCATGGCGAGCGCGCCGCGCCCCCACTCCTCGGCCGGCTGGAAGACGAAGCGCACGGTGCCGTCGAAGCCGCCATCAGTCGCCAGCAGCTTCGCGGCCCCGAGCAGCATGGCGGTGTGCCCGTCATGGCCGCAGGCATGCATGACGCCGGGGTTCTGCGAGCGATGCGGCAGCTCGCCTTGCTCCGGAATACGCAAGGCGTCCATGTCGGCCCGCAGCGCGATCGCCCGGTTGCCGCTGCCGCGCTTCAGCGTGCCGACGACTCCGGTGCCGCCGACGCCCTCGGCGACGTCGTCAAAGCCGAACTCGCGCAGCTTGCTCGCGACGAAGGCGCTGGTGCGCGTCTCCTCGAAGCCGAATTCCGGATGGGCATGCAGGTCGCGCCGCCAGCCGGTCATCTCCTGCACGAGTGTGTCGAGATCAATCGTCACGGGCTGTCCTCGCCTGCTGTATCCGGCCCGAACACTATTTCGATGATGGCGCAAGAGGCGCTGCAATTGCCCGGTCGATTTGCAAGCTTGTTTCGCGAGTGCCCGAAACTCAGCGGTTCAGCCGCACGCTCCCGCTGATCGAGAGGTCGTAGCCTCCGAACTCGCTCGCCCGCGCCGCCATGTCAGGACCACGCATCCAGGCGAGCAGCTTCTGTGTCGCCGGCTCGAAATAGCTCCGCCGGCGCAGCACCAGATCGACATGCTCCCAGACCAGCGGCAGGAAGGCGAGGCCGAAGGCCGTGGCGATGGCGCGCGCGGCGACGCCGCAATCGGCCCGCCCGGAGCGGATCGCCAGCGCCAGGTCCTGGCCGGTGGCGCAGGTCCCGTCGGCGACGACCATCCGCCCCGACGGAACCCCGGCACGTTCGAGCAGGCTCAGCAGCAGCAATTGCGCCCCGGCGCCGCGCTGGCGCTGGGCGAAGCGGGCGCCCTTCGCGACCGCCGCGCCGAGACCGTCGATCCCGAGCGGGTTATCGGGCGCGACCAGCAGCCCCTGCTCGCGCCGGGCGAAATTGATCACCACCGCATCGTGCAGCGAGACCTCCGCCCGGATCGCCGCGAGATTGGCAGCGTCGTCATCCGGCGTGGCATGCAGGTGCAGCGCGGCGATCGCGACCTCGTTACGCACCAGCCGGTCGAGCCCGGCCTGCGAGCCCTCGGCCAGCAGCGCCAAGCCGCAGCCGGATTCGCGGATGGCGAGCTCCAGCAGCGAATCCTGGCTGCCGCCAACGATTGGCGGCGGCGAGGCCGCTTCGAGCCCAGCGGGATACGCCAGCCCTGCTTCGAGCCAGCGATCCAGCCCAGCGCGCGGGAACAGCCATTTGCCGGAGACCTTGGTGCAGGGCACCGCCCCCTGCCCGACCAGTTCGTAGAGCTTGCGGTCCTTGAGGCGGAGGTATGAGGCCGCTTCTTCTGTCGTAAGCCAGACCTGATCCTGCATCAGCCTGCGTTTGCCTGCGTTGGTTACGTTGTTGGCATTTCGTCGCATTGAACTCTACCAATTGCAAATGCTTGCAATCTCAAGGCGAGCGCGCGGGAGCAGGCTTTGGACGTCGGCGCGATCTTTCAGGCGGCATTTGCGCTGGTGGTCGGGCTCGATCCCGGCTTCCTCGGCATCGTCTTCCTGTCGCTGCGCGTGACGCTCACCGCCGTGCTGATCGCGGCGCTGATCGGCCTGCCGCTCGGCGCGGCGCTGGCACTGGCGCGTTTTCCGGGCCGCTCCGCCATCATCGTCTGCCTGAACGCGCTGATGGGGTTGCCCCCAGTTGTCGCGGGCCTTGCCGTCTTCCTGCTGCTCTCGCGCTCCGGCCCACTTGGGCCGCTCGGCCTGCTGTTCACGCCGACCGCCATGATCATCGCGCAAGTAATCCTCGTCCTGCCGATCGTGATCGCGCTGACCCGGCAGGTGATCGAGGACCTCTGGAGCGAGTATCGCGACCATCTGCGTTCGGTCGGCCTTGAAGGCCTGCGCGCCATCCCGACCCTGCTCTTCGACGGGCGCTTTGCACTGGCGACGGCGCTGCTCGCCGGCTTCGGCCGGGCCAGCGCCGAGGTCGGCGCCGTCCTGATCGTCGGCGGCAACATCGCCGGCTACACCCGCACCATGACGACGGCGATCACGCTGGAGACCTCGAAGGGCGACCTGCCGCTGGCGCTCGGCCTCGGACTCGTCCTGCTCTCGCTGACCCTCGCCATCAACGCCATCGCCTTCGGCGCAAGCCGGATCGGCGCGCGCTATGCCGGGTGAGCCGTCATGCTGAGCGCAACCTCGATCCTGCCGCTCACCGTCGAGGCCGCCGCCTTCTCCGGCGACGGCAAGCTTCTGGTCGAGCCCAACAGCTTCACCATCCCGGCCGGGGGCTTGACCGTGCTGCTCGGGCCGAACGGCGCCGGCAAGTCGCTGACGCTGCGCCTCTGTCACGGCCTGCTGGCGCCAAGCCGCGGCGCGGTGCGCTGGGCCGCCGGAGCCGACGGCCGCGCCAAGCGGCATGCCATGGTCTTCCAGAAGCCGATCATGCTGCGCCGCTCGGTCGAGGCCAACATCACCCATGCACTCGCTGCCGCCGGCAGCAATGGCGCCGAGCGCAAGGCTCGCGCAGCCCAGGCGCTGCAGCACTTCGGCCTCGCCGAGCGCGCCAGCCAGCCGGCCCGCCTGCTCTCCGGTGGCGAGCAGCAGCGCCTCGCCATCGCCCGCGCCTGGGCGCTCCGGCCGGAGCTACTTTTCCTGGACGAGCCGACCTCGCAGCTCGACCCTGCCGCGACGCGCCAGATCGAGGAATTGCTCTCCGGCCTCGTCGCCGAGGGCATCACCGTGATGATGTCGACCCATGATCTCGGCCAGGCCCGCCGCCTCGCCGACCGCGTGCTCTTCCTGCATCGCGGCCGCCTCATCGAGGACACGCGCGCCAGGGATTTCTTCGCTGGCCCGCAATCGGCCGAGGCCCGCGCCTTCCTGGCAGGAGAGCTGCTCTGGTGAACCACAACGACAATAACAGGAGAAACGCCCGATGACCGCCCTGCCCCGCCGCTCCCTCCTCGCCGCCGGCCTCTTCCTCGGCCTGACCGGCATCGCTCTCGCCCAGGCGCCGGCCGGCGAGCGCTTCATCACCGTGGCCTCGACGACGTCGACCCAGGATTCCGGCCTGTTCAACCACATCCTGCCGCTGTTCAAGGCCAAGACCGGCATCGAGGTCCGCGTCATCTCGCAGGGCACCGGCCAGGCGCTCGATACCGCCCGCCGCGGCGATGCCGACGTCGTCTTCGTCCACGCCAGGGCGCAGGAGCTGAAATTCGTCGAGGAGGGCTTTTCGACCGAGCGCCGCCCGGTGATGTACAACGACTTCGTCCTGATCGGTCCCAAGAGCGATCCGGCCGGCGTCGCCGGCACCAAGGACATCGTCGCGGCGCTGAAAAAGATCCAGGAGAAGGCCGCGCCCTTCGTCTCGCGCGGCGACAAGTCCGGCACCCATGCCGCCGAGCTCAATCTCTGGAAGGTCGCGGGCATCGACATCGCCGCGCAGAAGGGCCCCTGGTACCGCGAGATCGGCCAGGGCATGGGCGCGGCGCTCAACACCTCCGGCGCGATGGGCGCCTATGTTCTCTCCGACCGCGCCACCTGGATCTCGTTCAAGAACCGCGGCGATCTCGTCATCTCGGTCGAAGGCGACCAGCGCCTGTTCAACCAGTACGGCGTGATGTCGGTGAACCCAGCCAAGCACCCGCATGTAAAGGTCGCCGACGGCAAGCTCTTCGCCGACTGGCTGACCAGCCCGGAAGGCCAGAAGGCGATCGCCGACTACAAGATCGACGGCCAGCAGCTCTTCTTCCCGAACGCCGGCCAGGCGGGCGCCTGAGCCGATGCGCAGGCTCGCACTCGCCGCCTTCGTCAGCTTGTGGCCGGCGCTCGCCCCGCCGCAACAGGCTGAAAAGCCGGTGCTGCTCCATGCCGCCGGCAGCCTGAAGAATGCCCTGACCGAGGTCTCCAAGGCTTTCGAAGCCTCGGCACGCATTCCGGTTACGACCAGCTTCCGCCCCTCCGGCCTGCTCCGCGAGGCGCTATCCAAGGGCGAGCCGGCCGAGGTCTTCGCCTCCGCCAACATGGACCATCCGCTCGCACTGGCGAAGGACGGCAAGGCCGGCCCGGTCGTGCTCTTCGTGCGCAACGAGACCTGCGCCTTCGCGCGTGCGGGGCTCGACGTGACCAGCAACACGCTGCTCGCGCGCATGCTCGATCCCAAGGTCAAGCTCGGCACCTCGACGCCGAAGGCCGACCCGTCCGGCGACTATGCCTGGCAGGTCTTCGCCAAGGCCGAGAAGCTTAAAGCCGGCGCCAAGGCGGCGCTGGAGGCCAAGGCGCTGCAGCTCGTCGGTGGCCCGAACAGCGCCCCGACCCCGCCCGACCGCAACGGCACCGGCCATCTGTTGGCGACCGGCGCCGCCGACCTCTTCTTGGGCTATTGCACCAATGCCGACCCGATCGCCCGCGAGCAGCCGGGCATCCGCATGGTCCGGCTGCCGGAGAAACTGCTGGTCGGCGCCGATTACGGGCTGACGGTGATGAACGGCGCCTCGCCGAACGCCTACCGGCTGGCGATGTTCATCCTCTCGCCCGACGGGCAGCGCATCCTGGCGCGGCACGGTTTCGTCGCGCCTAGCCTGCCACGCGAGGGGAAGTGAGATCTTGACTGCGCCAGCCTCGGTGAGCCTGCACGCCGCCGGCAGCCTGCGCGGCGCCCTGCTCGATATCGCCGACACTTTCCAAAACGAGACGGGCGTTCCCGTCTCCTCGCAATTCGGCGCCTCCGGCCTGCTCAGGGACCGGCTTGCCAGAGGCGAGGCCGGCGAGGTCTTCGCCTCGGCCAATCTGGAGCATCCGCAGGCGCTGGCACGCGCCGGGCTAGCCGGCCCGGCCGTGCTCTTCGCCCGCAACGAGCTCTGCGCCTTCCTGCGGCCGGGGCTGGCGGCCACGAGCGCCGACCTGCTCGAACTGATGCTCGACCCCACGATCAAGCTAGGCACCTCGACGCCGAAAGCCGATCCATCAGGCGATTACGCCTTCGCCGTCTTCTCCAGGGCAGAGGCGATAAAGCCCGGCGCCAAGGCCGCGCTGGAGACCAAGGCGCTGAAGCTGACCGGCGGACCGGAGTGCCTGCCGGCACCGGAAGGGCACAACGTCTACGGTCACAAGCTGGCGAGCGGCGAGGCCGACATCTTCCTGGCCTATTGCACCAACGCCCAGCCGCTTGCGAAGGAACAACCGGGGATCGCGATGCTGCGCCTGCCAGAACAGCTCGCAGTCAACGCCGACTACGGCCTGACGGTGCTGAACAGGGCCTCGCCGAACGGCTACCGGCTCGCCATGTACATCCTCTCGCCGCAGGGGCAGGCGATCCTGGCCCGGCATGGCTTCGCCGCGCCGGGCCTGCCGCGCGCGAGATAGCGGGAAGGGCACCATCATGGATTGGCAAGCGACCCGGCCGGGCGAAACCGAAGCGCCCCTGCCCGAGCGCAGCGATGCCCGCCTCGTCTTCATCGGCCGCATCCGCACGCCCTTCGCGACGCGCGACGACTGCCCGCGCCAGGGTGATCAGGACGGGCCACTCTGCCGGGTCGAGATCGACCCGCATTGGCAGGCGGCGCTCAAGGGCATCGAAGCTTTCGCTGAACTCGATCTGCTTTACTGGATGCACGAAGCCAGGCGCGATCTGCTGACGCAGACGCCGCGCGGGGGCGGCACGCTCGGCACCTTTGCGCTGCGCTCGCCGGTGCGCCCGAACCCGATCGCGCTGTCGCGGGTGAAGCTCGAAGGCGTCGAGGACGGCGCCCTGCTGGTGCGCGGGCTCGACTGTCTGGACGGCACGCCGCTCATCGACATCAAGCCGCATCGCTGCAGCCACTCGCACGGCACGACGGAAACCTCCCATGCCGCATCCTGACCGCCGCAGCGTCCTCGCCGGCCTCGGCGCGACGATCGCCGCCCCTCGCATTGCCCGTGCCGCGACCATCCGTGACGGCGCCGGCCGCGACATTCCGATTCCCGGCAAGGTCGAGCGCATCTTTCCGGCCGGCCCGCCGGCGGCGATCCTGATCTACACGCTCGCTCCCGATCTTCTCATCGGCTGGCCGCGCGCCAACCGGCCGGAGGAACGCGAGTTCCTGCTGCCCGGCATCGGCGACCGGCCGGAGATCGGCCGCATCACCGGCCGCGGCAACAGCGCCAATCTTGAAGCCGTGCTGCAGGCCAAGCCGGACCTGATCATCGATTCCGGCTCGACCGGCCGCACCTATGTCGAGCTCGCCGAGCGCGTGCAGCAGCAGACCGGGATCCCCTATGCCCTGCTCGACGGCCGTTTCAGCGAGACCCCGGCGAGCTATCGCATCCTCGGCCAGCTCACTGGCCGCAGCGCGCGCGCCGAGACGCTGGCGCGCTGGTGCGAGGACAGTTTCGCTACCATCCGCGACCGCATCGCCGCGATCCCCGCCGAGAAGCGCCCGAGCGTCTATTATGCCCGAGGCCCGCGCGGGCTCGAGACCGGGCTCGGCGGCTCGATCAATGTCGAGACACTAAGTTTCCTCGGCACTCGCAACGCCGCCTCGCCTTCCTGCCGGGCTGAGCGGCGCCCCGGCGAAGGCGCCAATCCCGTCACAATCTCCTGATCCGATTTACCTAGGGTCAGAACATGGCGTGAGATCGTCGCGCCGCCGGCGGGCGGGCCCGCTTCCGGTCACGTGATCTGTTGGCCTTGTCGATGCCCCGGGGGATATTGAATGAAGCGCTTTATCGGAGCCGCGCTCCTGTTCGGCATCGCGGCCCTCTCCGGCGTAACGAAAGCGGAGGCACAGCAGCCGGCGCAAGCCGCGATCGAAGCGCTGCTGCCGGAGTTCGAGAAGCAGGTCGCCGAGGGCATGAAGGCCTTCTCGGTGCCGGGCGTCGCCGTCGGCATCGTCCATGACGACAAGCTGATCTACACCAAGGGCTTCGGCGTCCGCGAACTCGGCAAGCCCGAGCAGGTCACGCCGGAGACGATCTTCCAGATCGGCTCGACGACCAAGGCCTTCCTTGCCACGACGCTGGCGCAGGCGGTCGATGCCGGCCGGCTCGGCTGGAGCGATCCGGTCATCGACCATGTCCCCGAGTTTCAGCTCGCCGACCCCTGGGTCACCCGCGATTTCCGCGTGCTCGACCTCGCCGCCCAGCGCTCCGGCCTGACGGCTTACGTCAACGACGCGCTCACAATGCTCGGCTACGACAAGCAGACGCTGATCCGCTCGCTGCGCGCCGCCCCGCAGCTCGGCCTGTTCCGCTCCGATTTCCGCTATCTCAACATCCCGCATGTCGTCGGTGGCGAGATCATCGCCAAGGTCAACGCAGCGCCGTCCTGGTTCGACTCGCTGCAGAAGACCCTGCTGGCCCCGCTCGGCATGAACGCGACCACGGCTACGGCGGAGGCGATCACCGCCGCTCCGAACCACGCCCAGGGACATCGCCTCGCCGACAAGCCGGTCGCGGTGCCCTTCCACCCGTCCTTCCCCTATGCGCTCGGCCCGGCCGGGGCGCTGAATTCGAACATCCCCGACATGGCGAAGTGGCTGCGCCTGCAGCTCGGCCGCGGCCAGTTCGAGGGCAAGATCCTGGTCTCCGAGGCCAATCTCGACATCACCTGGATGCCGCGCGTCGCCATGAACGAGCGCACCAGCTATGCCGTCGGCTGGGTCGCGACCGCGACGCCGCGCGGCCGGATCATCTGGCATAATGGCGGCACCGCCGGCTTCGGCGCCCATGCCGGCTTCCTGCCCGACGCCAGGACCGGCATCGTCATCCTGACCAATCTCGAGAATGGCGGCATGCCCGACGCGCTGGCGATGTGGTTCTACGATCGCGTGCTCGGTAACCCGGCCGTCGATAACATCGCGCTCGCGGCCGCCAGTGCAAAAGGCCGTCGAGAGGCGGCGCAGGCCGAGGCGGCGGGCTTCGTGCCCGGGCGTTTGTCGCCGATCGCGGCGGCCTTCGCCGGCAGCTACGCCTCGCCGATCCTCGGCGACGCCACCGTCGCGCTCACCGAGGGCAAGCTTAACCTCACGCTGGAGAAGACCGAGGCGCAGATCCTGCTCGAGCCGAACAGGGACGACCCCTACCTGTTCCAGGCGCGGCTGGCGCCGACCGGGGCCTTCGTCGCGCCGGCCGAGATGTCCGGCGGCGAGCCCCTTACCCGGCTGCGCTTCGAGACCGACGCTGCCGGCAAGATCGGGCAGATGCGCTGGCTCAGCCCTGAACTGCCGCATTCCTTCGCCCGCGCGGCCCAGTGACAGGAGGAGCATCATCATGATCCGTACCGCTATCCCGTTGCTTGCCATCGCCTTTGCCATCGGCTCCAACGCCTCGGCCGCGCCGGCGTTCACACCGCTGCCGAAGGTAGCCTCCGCCCTGCCGGTCGAGCCCGCCCGCTCGGCGCTGCGCAAGTTCTTCGATGCGCTGGGCGACGACGATGTCCATGACGACCATTACGACTGGAACGACTATCGCGACGCGACCTCGCGCAAGGACCGCATTCGCGACTGGCAGCGCATGCAGATCGATACGCAGAAGGACTATTGGCGCCAACAGAAGGACATGCAGAAGCAGGCGATCAAGGCCCAGCGCGGCTGGTAGACCGCAGGCGCTGCTGACGTCAGCCTTTGGCAGGAAACAGCAAACACCCCCTTACCTTCCCCGGTCAGGCTGTTGCATAGTCGCCCCCAACGCGGCGCTACGCCGACGCAGACTGGGGAACGCACATGAAGACCTTTGTTCTCGCCGCGGCGCTCTTCGCCGCCGGCACCCTCGCCGCTTCCGCGCAGCAGCTGGCCCCGAGCCCGACGCTCGACGCCATCAAGGCACGCGGCCATCTCGAATGCGGCGTCCATCTCGGCTTGCCCGGCTTCTCCTTCGCCAACGACAAGGGCGAGTGGACCGGTCTTGACGTCGATTATTGCCGCGCGCTCGCCGCCGCCGTGCTCGGCGATGCCACCAAGGTGAAGTACACGCCGACCTCGGTGCAGCAGCGCTGGCCGATCCTGCAATCGGGCCAGGTCGACGTGCTCTCGCGCAATTCGACCATCACCTTCTCGCGCAACGCCACGCTTGGCCTGAACTTCCAGGGCATCAACTTCTACGAGGGCCAGACCTTCATCGTCCGCAAGAAGGCCAATGTGAAGTCGGCCGAGGAGCTCGACGGCGCCTCGGTCTGCGTCGCCGCCGGCTCGACCGAGGAGAAGAACGCCGCCGACTGGTTCCGCGAGCGCAACCTCAAGGTCACCATCACCAACTTCCAGAAGAACGACGACGCCATCACCGCCTATGACAGCGGCCGCTGCGACGCCTACACCGCCGGCGTCGGCGCCCTCGCCGGCCAGCGCGCCAAGCTCAAGGTTCCGGACGACCACACCATCCTGACCAAGCCGATCTCGAACGATCCGCAGGGCCCGGTCACCCGCTACGGCGATGAGCGCTGGCAGCTGATCGTGCGCTGGGTGCTGAACGGCACCATCGCCGCCGAGATGCTCGGCGTCACCTCCAAGAACGTCGACGAGATGAAGGCCAACTCGAAGAACACCGAGGTCCGCCGCCTGCTCGGCGCCGAGGGCGGCTTCGGCGCGATGATGGGCCTGGCCGACGACTGGATGTACAAGGCGATCAAGCAGGTCGGGAACTATGGCGAGAGCTATGAGCGCACCGTCGGCCTCGAGTCGCCGCTGAAGCTCGAGCGCGGCCAGAACCAGCTCTGGACCAAGGGCGGCCTGCTCTTCACCCCGCCGTTCCAGTGAGAGCAGAGCGGCGGCTCGGCCTCGACATCTGAGCCGCCGTCATTCCGGACAAGCCGCGAGGCGACACAGCTCCGGAAGCCATCGTAGAGCGCCGGAATCCTACGACGGATTCCCGGCACTCCGCTTCGCTCCGGCCGGAATGACGGCCGCTCCTCAGGCGATCCCAGCGAGCTCCAGCACCGTGGCCAAGGCCTTCGCCTTCATCAACGACAAGCGCGTCCGCGACGTCTTCTACCAGGCGGCGCTGCTGATCGGCCTCGTGGCGCTGCTGGTCTATTTCATCCGCAACGCCTCGCAGAACATGGTCCAGGCCGGCATCGCCTCGGGCTTCGACTTCCTCTGGCGCACCTCCGGCATCGAGGTGCCCTTCGTCCTGACCAACTACACCCAGTCGGACAACATCCTCGCGCTGTTCTGGGCCGGCGTCGCCAACACGATGCTGGTGACGGTGATCGCGCTGGTGCTGTCGACGGCACTCGGCTTCCTGATCGGCATCGCCCGGCTCTCCTCGATCTGGCTGGTTCAGGCCATCGCCGGCGCCTATGTCGAGTTCGTCCGCAACATCCCGCTGCTGTTCTTCGTGCTGTTCTGGTATTTCGGCGTCATCGCCGCACTGCCGGCGCCGCGCGAGAGCCTTTCGGTCTTCGGCGTCGCCTTCCTCAACAATCGCGGCCTGACCATCCCGCTCCCCGATGCCGGCGCGAGCTTCAGATACGCCTTCATCGCGATCGCGATCTCCTGCCTGCTGCACTGGCTCTTCCTGCGCTGGGCCAGGCGACGCAAAGAGGCGACCGGCCAGGACGCGCCTGTGCTGAGCGTCGGCCTCTTCCTGCTCCTGCTCGTCCCCGTGCTGGCACTCGCCTGGGCGACGCTGGCGACGCGCTGGGACATCCCGGTACTGCGCGGCTTCAACTATCGCGGCGGCTTCGTCGTCATTCCCGAATTCGTCGCGCTGCTGGCGGCGCTCGTGACCTACACCGCCGGCTTCATCGCCGAGATCGTGCGCGGCGGCATCCAGTCGGTCCCGCACGGCCAGATCGAGGCATCGGGCGCACTCGGCCTGCGTCCCGCCCAGACACTGCGCCTCGTCACCATTCCGCAGGCGCTGCGGGTGATGACGCCGCCGATGACCAACCAGTATCTCAACGTGCTGAAGAACTCGTCCTTCGGCGCCGCCATCGCCTATCCCGACGTGGTCAGCCTGTTCATGGGCTCGGCGCTCAACAATACCGGCCAGGCGATCGAGATCATCGCCATGACGCTCGCTGTCTATCTCGTCATCGGCCTCGCCGTCTCCGCCTTCATGAACTGGTACAATGCCCGCATCGCGCTGGTGACCCGATGAGAGCCGCCGCAACCCTCTCCACGAGCTGGCGCGAACGCCTGTTCGGCACGCCGACCATCACCGTGGTGACGCTGCTGCTCGCCGCTTTGATCGCCTGGATCGCCGTCCCGATCATCCGCTGGGCCCTGATCGACGCGACCTGGAACGGCCAGACTCGCAACGACTGCACCGGCACCGGCGCCTGCTGGGTCTTCGTCAAGGCGCGCTTCGGCCAGTTCATGTACGGGTTCTATCCGATAGAGGAACGCTGGCGGCCGAACCTCGCCGGTCTCGCCTTCGCGCTGTCCGGCGCAGCGATCGTCTTCGCGCCGAAGCGGCTGAAGCTGAGCCTCGGCCTCGCCGCGCTCGTCGTCCTGCCGCCGCTCGGCGTCTGGCTTCTCGGCGGCGGCTTCGGCCTGCGTGCGATCGAGACCCGCGAATGGGGCGGGCTGATGCTGACCGTCTTCATCTCGATCTATGCCAGCCTGATCGCGATCCCGCTCGGCATCCTGCTCGCGCTCGGGCGGCAATCCGAGCTCAAGGTGGTCAAGCTGATCTCGGTGCTGTTCATCGAGTTCTGGCGCGGCGTGCCGATCATCGCGGTGATCTTCCTGGCCTCGCTGCTGCTGCCGCTGATCATGCCGGCCGGCATCGGCGTCGACCGGTTGGCGCGCGCCGTGATCGGTCTCGGCTTCTGCATCGCCGCCTATATGGCCGAAGCCGTCCGCGGCGGCCTGCAGGCGCTGCCGAAGGGCCAGCGCGAGGCCGCGACCGCGCTCGGCCTGAGCTACTGGAAGGCGACTTGGTTCATCATCCTGCCGCAGGCGCTGCGCATCTCGCTGCCGGCGATCACCAACGAGTTCATCGCGCTGGTCAAGAACACCACGCTCGTCCTCGTCGTCTCGATCCTCGATTTGCTCGGCATCGCCCAGGCCTCGCTCGCCGATCCCAATTGGGTCGGCATGAACATGGAGGCCTATGTTTTCTCCGGCGGCCTCTACTGGCTGATCTGCTTTGCGCTCTCGCGCTGGAGCCGCAGCATGGAGCGGCAGCGATAGGCCCTGATCGGTCCCGGAGGGTTCTCTCTTCGGGGCAGAGCCTGTAAAACGCAGCCCATGCAAGAGATCGCCGGCCTCGCCCGCCTCTTCGTCCGGCTCTGGCGCCAGGCCTGGCCCGTCCTGCTGCTGCTCGCGACGCTCGGCTCGATCGCCAACGAGCTCCTACTGCCGCTTGCGGTCAAGCTCGGCTACCTCAACAGTCTCGCCGGCTTCGCCGTGCTGGCGCTGTTGGTGCTCGCCAAACTTATCGTCACCGTGCTGATGTTCGTCGCCTTGCGGCCTTGTCTGCCGGCGGTGGCGGCCTTGCAGGTCGCCGGCTCCGGCCCGCAATCCGACGCGCCGCAGCCGGCCGGAGCGCGCGCCGTGATCAGCCTGGTCTCGCTCGCCCTCGTCCCGTTCTTCGCCTACTACGCTGCCTGGGGTTTTCTCGGCGACACCGTCCGCGACTATTCGGTCAGGGCACTCGCCGCCGCCGGCCTCGGCGAGCGCGTCAATGTCCTCGACGTCCCGCTCTCGCTTTGGTTCGTGCTCGCCATCGGCCTGGCCTGGCTCGTGCGCAAGCTCGCCAAGGCGGCTCAGGGGCACCGGCCCTCTCCCTTCTGGCAGTTCCTGGTGATCGCCTGCGACGCCAACTGGATCTTCGTCGGCCTCTACGCATTGTCGCGCTGGAAGGACACGGCCTGGACTTGGCTCAAGACCGTCGCGCTGCCCTATCTTAGGCTTATGCACGACTGGACGCTCGCGCTGGTCGGCAAGGCGCAGGCGGCGATGCCGGAGGCGATCGACCTCGCCGAACCAGCGCTGAGTACCAGCCTGCAGAGCCTCTTCCTCTACGCTCTGCTGCCGCTGGTCTGGTTGCTGATGGCCGCGACGATCTATGGCTACGACGCCAAGGATCCCTCGGCCTTGGCCCGTGACCGGCGCGCCGCTGCAGCCCTGGCGCGCTGGCAGGCAGCCCCGAAATTCGCCCGCGACTTCGCCGAGCATTTCATCGGCGGCTACCGCTCGCGCTATCTGCCGGTCGTGAACAGCGTCCGCCTCGCCTTCGGCGCCAGCCTCTCCGTGCTGATCGCACTCGTCATCGGCTATCGCTTCATCGGCTTCGCCGCCGCCTGGCTCTGGATCGGCCTCACCCGCCTGATCGGCCCGCTCGATCTCGACAGCTGGCAGCTGATCGCCAACCTCATCGCTTTCCTGCTCGGCGGCCCCAGCGAGATCCGCGGCGGCATCCTGGTCGAGAGCCTGCGCATCTGCCTGCTTGCGGCAGTGATGGAGAGCGCCGTCGCCGCACAAAGCCGGGACAGCGCTAGCCCGGAACCTCAAAGCGCAGATAATCCGGCCGCCCGGCCGGCAGGCTGAGCACCGGCCTGACCTCTCCGGCCATCCCGGCCGGGAGGACGAAGCCTTCGCTGATCCTGAGCGTCGCACCGGCCGCCGGCTTGCTCGCCAGCGCTTGGGTGCAGGTTGGAATGGTCTGGCCGCGGCGCTCGGGCAACCGGTTGACCTCGCTGGGCGTCAGGAATTGCGGCGACCAGCGTCTGCCATCCTGCGCCTCCAGCACCAGCTTGCACGGCAGTACCGCGGAGGCTGCGGGATCACGCACCACCGCTTCCATGTCGAGCAGCATCACGGCCCGGCCGTCCGAGCGCTCGCCGACGCGGCGCAGCGATACCAGCTTCCACTCGGCGCCTCCGAGGTTCGCCGCGGCACTGGCCGGGACCTGCCGCGCGAACAGCTCGCGCGAGCGCCACCACTCCCAGGCGTTCTCATAGGATTGCAGGAAAAGACCGAGAGCCAGCGCCGGCAGCAGCGCCCATAGGCCGAGACGCCGCGCTCGCGCCGCGCCGGGGGAAAAGACGATGTCACTCATAGGCGAGCTCACTCAGGTCGAGGACCGGCGCAGGCGCCTCCAGCGTCGCGGGCAGCGCGATTTCCGCCTGCGTATCGAGCCGCGGCCAGCGCGAGGCCGCCACCAACAGCGTCGCGCCTGCAACAGCTTCGCGCGACACTTCGAAGATGAAGACACCGCGCTGCGGCAGGCCGGGCTCGAGCCGGTCGGTTCCGAGCAGCCGTGGCGCTCCCTGAAAGCGCGGGCTCACGACGAAACGAGCCCCCTGCGCACTGCGCCAGATCGCACTGCCGATCGTGACCGAGGCGGGTTGCGCTTCGAGCCTTGCGATCACCAGCGCGAAGATACCGCCCGTATTGCGCTCGACCTCACGGCCATAGGCCATGAAGCGCAGCGTCTCGGCGAGCAGCACCTTGTCGCCCCGCACCGTGAAGCCACGGCCGGCCAGCGTCTCGCCGAGATCGCCCTTGAGCGGGATCGGACCGGTGATCTCGGCATAGCCCGGCGTGTAGCGCTGCATGCCGACCAGCAGCATCGCGGCCAGCATGAGCGCGCCGAGCTTGGCGAAAGCGCCGCTCACGGCTTCACCTCGGCACGGACGACCGGCAAGGTCGCAGCCGCGATCGGCTTGCGATTGAACCAGCCCGGTGCCGCGAAGAGGTTGTCGCGCGGCTTGAAGGTTTCGCCGTTGACGACGAGGCGCAATCGCTCCGGCGCCTTCGCGCCAGGCGCAAGCCGCCAGATCACTCGCACGCGCTCCGGCAGTCCGGGCTGCAGCGCGCTCAGCATCGCCTTGTCGCGCATCAGCCAGAAGGTCGGACTGGGCTGCAGGCCCTCGACCTGCGGATCGACGGTGAGGATGCGCGCAAAGGTATTGTCGGTTTCCGAGCTGCGATTGGCGATGTCGAGATCGAGCGCCAGGAACTGCGTGCCATCGGGCGCCGGCGGCCCATCTGGCCGCGACTGCGTCGTCAGCTTGGCCTCGTGCAGCGCGATGCGCCAGCGGCCGGCATCGAGCGGCGCGCCGGCGACGAGCGCCGGCAGGACCGGAGGCTCCAGCGCCTCGAGCAGGCTCTGGCCGGAGGTGATGGCGAGCGCCAGCAATCCGCCGATCCCGATTGTGAGCTTCGAACCGACCGCTTGGCGCAATTTCGCCAGCCAGGAGACAATCATGCGCGCCCTGAAATCCTTCGCGCCCCCGGCGCGGCAAGATAGTGGGCGGAGCCGCGAGCGCAACCCGCGGTATCAACCCTTCATGTAGTCGTGGATCTTGCGGCCGAAGGGCAGCGTCAGGTCGGCGATGAAATGATGCGCACCCAGAACCTTGCGCACCGGCAGGTCGGCGACCGGCGCGTTGACGTGCGGGATCAGGTGCAGCCGGCCCGGACCGATCCAGGAGCCCTTAACCGTGATGTCGGTGAGGTTGAGCGCGACGAGCTGGCAGATCTCCGGCTCGCCATCGACGCCGGGGATGATCTTGAGGTTGACCTGCGTCTTGGTCAGCATCGCGGTGGTCTTGACGCCGTTGCCGGCGAGGCTCTCGTGCTTGTAGCCCATCGTGCCCATGGCGACCTGCTGGCCGGCATATTCGAGCGTGCCGGTCAGCGTGTCCTTGACCACTTCCAGCCTGGGATGGGCGTATTTCTTCGGGAAGCCCCAGATCTCGCGGCCGGCCGAGATCGGCGGCTCGATGTCGAGATACATTTGCGAGACGAAGCTGACCTCCTCTTCGCCGAACAGGCAGGGGATGACGATACCTGTCTCGGTATAGGTGCCGAAGCCGGAGGAATCCGGCATCTTGATCCATTCGTAATGCACGACCGGCTGCGCGATCGGCATCAGCGGCTCGGGCAGGTGATGGCGGATCAGCTCCGGATCGGTCTCGTAGCTGATCACCATGTATTCGCGGTCGATGAAGCGGTAGGGCCCGGCCGGATAGCTCGGCCCGGCGAGCGGCATCGAGGGCAGGTCGAGGATGTCTTTGCGGTTCATGGCGACGTCCTTACTGCGCGGTCCAACCGCCATCGACCGGCAGGATGACGCCGGTGATCGACTTTGCCGCATCGGAGGCGAGGAAGACAGCGAGCGCCGCAACCTCCTCGCTGGTGACGAACTGCTTGGTCGGCTGGGCGTGCAACAGCACGTCGTTGATCACCTGCTCCTTGGTGAGATTGCGCGCCGCCATGGTCTCCGGGATTTGCTTCTCGACCAGGGGCGTCCAGACATAGCCGGGGCAGATCGCATTGGCGGTGACGCCGAAGGTCGCCGCCTCGAGCGCGACCGTCTTGGTCAGCCCGGCGATGCCGTGCTTGGCGGCGACATAGGCCGATTTGAACGGCGACGCGACCAGCGCATGGGCTGAAGCCGTGTTGATGATCCGGCCCCATTTGCGCTGCTTCATTCCCGGCAACGCGGCGCGGATGGCGTGGAAAGCGGCGGAGAGGTTGATCGCGATGATCGCATCCCATTTCTCGACCGGGAACTCCTCGACCGGCGCGACGAACTGGATGCCGGCATTGTTGACCAGGATGTCGACGCTGCCGAATTCGGCCTCAGCTTCGGCGATCATCGTGGCGATCGCGCCGCCATGGGCCATGTCGGCCGGCGAATAGCGCGCCCTCACCCCGAAATCGGCCTCGATGCCGGCGCGCTCGTTTTCGATCGCAGCGGGCTCGCCGAAGCCGTTGATGACGATATTGGCGCCCTCGGCTGCATAGGCGCGGGCGATCGCGAGCCCGATGCCTGAGGTCGAGCCGGTGACGACGGCAGTCTTGCCCTTGAGCATGCTCTGATCTCCCAGCCGCGAGGACACGACGCGATGCTTCGTCGCAAGGTCCATGCCGCTGAGGTGGAAGAGCAAGCTGACGGGGCGATGAAGCTTGTCTGACGGGGACGTGACACCGATATCCAACCCTGCCCGCGTCACATGCCTGTCACCGCCCACCCCTCAGACATGGGTGAAATCCAGCTCTCCCCAAAGACCGAGCGAACGGAAACCGCGCCATGAACGCCCCTTTTGCGCCGTCCCCGTCCTCCTCCGAGCGCCATCTCGGCTGGCGCCCGGAGCGTTGCGACCGCGTCGCGCTCGTGCTCCAGGGCGGGGGAGCGCTAGGCGCCTACCAGGCCGGGGTTTACCAGGCGCTGCACGAGGCCGATATCGCCCCGGACTGGGTCTCGGGCGTCTCGATCGGTGCGATCAATGCCGCGCTGATCGCCGGCAATCCGCGCGATCGCCGACTCGAGCGGCTGGAGACCTTCTGGAACCGCATCACCGACCGCAAGGTCTGGTGGTTCACGCCCGAGGGCGACGTCTTTCGCCCGGCCCGCAATGCGACCTCGTCCTTCATGACCACGGTGCTCGGGCAGCCCGGCTTCTTCGAGCCGCGTCGCACCAGCGCCTGGCTCGCACCGGCCGGCGCCACTGACGCGACCAGCTTCTACGACACCTCGCCCTTGCGCGAGACCCTGCTGGAGCTGGTCGACTTCGACCTGATCAACGCGAAGCGCACGCATTTCTCCGTCGGCACCGTCAACGCGCTCTCGGGCAATTTTGTCTATTTCGACAACACGATGGAAGAGATCACGCCCGAGCACGTCATGGCCTCGGGCGCCCTGCCGCCGGCCTTCCCGACCGTGCAGATCGGCACCGAGCACTATTGGGATGGCGGCATCGTCTCAAACACGCCGCTGTCGCATCTGCTCGCCCAGGAGGACACGCTGAACTCGTTGATCTTCCAGGTCGATCTGTTCTCGTCGCGTGGCCCGATCCCGCGCACGATGCAGGACGTAATGGGCCGCCACAAGGACATCATGTACTCCTCGCGCACCCGCATGGTCACCGACCTCTTCCAGACGCTGCAAGGCTGGAAGAAGAAGACCCATGAAGCCCTGACCCATATCCCCGAGGACGCCCTGAGCGAGGAGGACCGCAAGCTCCGCGACGAACTCGCCTTGATCCCCGAGCACACCATCCTGCAATTGATCTACCAGCAGAAAACCTATGAGAGCCACGCCAAGGACCACGAGTTCTCGCGCACCTCGATGAAGGATCACTGGCATTCCGGCTATGAGGACACCAAGCAGACGCTGACCCGCAAGGACTGGCTGACGATCCCGCCGGACGGAGCCGGCATCGTCACCCACGACGTCCACCGCGATTTCGAGCGGCGCTGAGCCACAGCCCCGTCAGCGTTCCTGCGGCGGCACGTTGCGCAGCAGTTCGGTGCGCTCGCGCCGCTGCTGCTCCGTCCACTGCGAGTGATGGCGTTCGGTCGCGGCCGGCCGATTGGCGAGCCCGAGCCCGAGCCCGCCCCAATCGCCGACCGGGCGGACCGGCCGCTGCACGAAGCCGCCGCCGCAGCTCGGGCAGACATTTTCGAGCGTCTTCTCGGCGCACTCCGCGCAGTAAGTGCACTCATAGCTGCAGATGCGCGCCTCCAGCGAGGCTGGCGGCAGGTCGCAGTCGCAGAGTTCGCAGTTCGGCCGAAGTTGCAGCATGGCGTCGTTCCTCTCCTAACGGGGAATGGATGCCATGATCAGGCGATGTCATAAATGACAAGATGACCTCGTTTCCTGCCATGGCTGCCACGACGCCGATCCGCCTCGTGATCGTGCTGTTCCCGCGCACCAAGTTGCTCGACGTCACCGGGCCGCTGCAGGTTTTCAACGACGCGAAGCGCGCCGATGGCAGCGCTGTCTACGAGATCACCCTTGCCTCGGAGAATGGCGGCCCGGTCGAGACCGATGCCGGCGTGCCGCTGCCGAGTGTTTCACTGGCCGAAGCCGCAGCACAGCCGATCGATACGCTACTGGTCTCAGGTGGCCGCTCGGCGCTGGACGCGGCCGGCTCGGCCGCACTGCTCGCCTTCCTGCGCGATCAAAGCGGCAAGACGCGCCGGCTCGGCTCGATCTGCCTGGGCGCCTTCATCCTGGCTGCCGCCGGCCTGCTCGATGGCGGCGAGGCGACGACACATTGGCAATATGCCGAGCGGCTCGGCGCGGCCCACCCGGCGACCACTGTCCGGCCGGACGCGATCTTCGTCAGCAATGGCCGGATCTGGACCTCGGCGGGCGTCTCAACCGGCATCGACATGGCGCTCGCCATGGTCGAGGAGGACCTGGGACGCAAGGCGGCGCTCAATCTGGCGCGCGACCTCGTGCTCTACCTCAAGCGCCCGGGCGGCCAGTCGCAGTTCAGCGGCGAATTGCAGCGCCAGTCACGCGATGCGTCGGGCCGGTTCGAACGCCTGCACGCTCATATGCGCGAGCACGCTGCCGGCGACCTCTCCGTGCCGGAACTCGCCCGCATCATGGCGATGAGCCCGCGCCATTTCGCCCGGATCTATACGCAGGAGACCGGTATGAGCCCGGCCAAGGCCGTCGAGGCGGTCCGGCTCGATCTCGCCCGCGACCTGCTCGAAGAAACGGATATCGGCATCCAGCAGATCGCCATCCGTACCGGCTTCGGCGACGACGAGCGCCTGCGCCGCGCCTTCCTGCGCCGCTATGGCGTCGCGCCGGGCGAGTATCGGATGCGATTCGGAAACGGAGGGGCCGGCTAGCTCCGCCCCAGCTCCACCGGCACCGAATAGGAGCGCTTCACCCGCCCGAGCGCAAAACTCGATTCGATCGAGGCGACATTGTCGAGCCTTGTCAGCTTGTCCTTGAGGAAGCGCTCATAGGCGGCAAGGTCGCTGACGATGATGCGCAGGAGATAGTCGCGCTGCCCGGTCATCAGATAGCAGTCGGCGACCTCGGGCCAGCGCGAGACGGCCGCAGCGAAGCGGTCGAGTTCCTCCTCACGCTGGCGCTCCAGCTTGATCGAGGCGAAGACCGAGACCGGCAGGCCGAGCTTCTCCTGGTTCACGATGGCGACATAGCCCTCGATGATCCCGGCTTCCTCCAGCAGGCGCACGCGCCTGGCACAGGGACTCGGCGAAAGCCCGACTTTCCCCGCCAGCTCCTGCACGCTGATCCGCCCGTCCGCCTGCAGCGCTTGGACGATGCGGCGATCGATCTCGTCAAGTTTGAATTCTGGCATTTTCCCTCGCCTTACACTGCGAACTTAGCGGAAGCCGCCAAAAGCGGAAGTGCAGGCAATGATTGTGACATTCCCGTCACGGTTGCAATTTTGCTGCGTTTTCAGCGTTGGCGAGCGCTGGCTTGCGAGCCCGACTCAGGTCTAGTCGGGCTCCCTCCTCTCGGATTCCGACATGCTCAACCGCCTGTTTTCGCTCTGCCTTCTCGCGGCCGCGCTCGCGGGCTGCGCCACCGTTCCCAATCCGCTCTCGCCGCAACAGGTCGAGACACTGCGCCTGACGACAGTGACCGTCGAGATCACCCCGGCGACGACCCTGTGGTGGGGCGATGGCGACCGGGCCTATGCCCGCAGCAAGGGCCTGCCGGAACAGAATTCGGAAGAGCTGTCGAAGACGCCGGAAGCCCGCGCTTTCATCGCCAAGGCCGCCTCGGACAAGATCTCCGGCGCTCTCGAACACGAGCTCAGGCCTGTGCTCGTCGGTCAGCGACCGGTCAAGGTCGTGGTGGCGCTGCGCGAGCTCCGCCTGACCTCGATCATTCAGCGCATCCTCGTCGGAGGCCCGCATGAGATGACTGCGGGCGTTATGATCATCGACGCCAAGACCGGCGTGCCGATCCTGTCCCACCCAGGGCAGCGGTCGATCGCGCGCGCCGGCGAGGGCATAGGCGGCACGCTCGTCGATGCTGCCTTCCTGGCAGCGCCGATCGATCGGTTGACGGGCAATTTTGCCGAGGACTACAGGAATTGGCTCCTGCCGCAGCAGCCACCCTAATAGGAACTGCCGGCAATCTTGGTGGTTTCCGCCAAATCCGGCAACGTTGGAGCTGATCTTTAGCTGCTTTCACCACGCGAACCATGCATGATGACCTGCGCTGGAGGCCATCATGTCCGATCCCCGTCTACCCATCCTCGCCGAGCTCGAGAAGAAGATCCTCTGGTTGGCCTCGTGGACGATCCACAACGCCAATCACATCCGTGCCAATGAGGACGGGATGAAGGTCGGCGGCCACCAGGCCTCCTCGGCCTCCCTCGCCACCATCATGACCGCGCTCTATATGGCCGCGCTGAAGCCGCAGGACCGGGTCGCGGTGAAGCCGCACGCCTCGCCGGTCTTCCACGCCATCAACTATCTGATGGGACTGCAGACGCAGGAGAAGCTTGAGAACTTCCGCGGCTACAAGGGCGCGCAGAGCTATCCCTCGCGCACCAAGGACATCGACGACGTCGATTTCTCGACCGGCTCGGTCGGCCTCGGCGTGGCGCAGACGCTCTTCTCCTCGCTGGTCCAGGACTATGTGAAGGCCCATGGCTGGGCCAAGGACGCGCCGGAAGGGCGCATGGTCGCGCTGATCGGCGATGCCGAGCTCGACGAGGGCAACATCTTCGAGGCCCTGATGGAGGGCTGGAAGCACGGCCTGCGCAACACCTGGTGGGTGATCGACTATAATCGCCAGTCGCTCGACGCTGTCATCCGCGAGGGCCTCTACGACCGCTTCGAGCAAATGTTCAAGAATTTCGGCTGGGATGTCGTGACGCTGAAATACGGCTCGCTGCAGCAGGCCGCCTTCAAGGAAAAGGGCGGCGAGCGGCTGAAGGCCTGGATCGATTCCTGCCCGAACCAGCTCTACTCGGCCCTGACCTTCCAGGGCGGCGCAGCCTGGCGCAAGCGGCTGATGGACGATCTCGGGGATCAGGGCCCGGTGACCAAGCTGATCGAGAAGCGTTCCGATGCCGAACTCTCGGCGCTGATGTGCAATCTCGGCGGGCACGACCTGCCCTCGATCCTCGAAGCCTTCGAGGCTATCGACCACGACCGGCCGGTCTGTTTCCTGGCCTACACGGTCAAGGGCTTCGGTCTGCCGTTGGCCGGGCACAAGGACAACCATTCCGGGTTGATGACCAAGGAGCAGATGGAGGGCTTCAAGACCGCCAACAAGGTCCGCCCCGGCCATGAATGGGATCTGTTCGAAGGGCTGACGCTGCCGGAGAAGGAGATCCGCGCCTTCCTCGACAAGGTGCCCTTCTTCGCCAAGGGCCGCCGGCGCCATTCGTCGCCCGCCTTGCCTGTCCCGGCCAAGCTGGAAGCCGGCATCCAGGCGGTGACGTCCACCCAGATGGGCTTCGGCAAGGTGCTCGACGAGTTGGCCAAGCTCGGCGGGCCGCTCGCCGACCGCATCGTCACCACCGCGCCCGACGTCACCGTCTCGACCAATCTCGGCCCCTGGGTCAACCGGCGCGGCCTGTTCGCACGGGCCTCGATGGCCGACACCTTCAAGGACGAGCGCATCCCCTCGATGCAGAAATGGGAGTTCTCTCCCAAGGGCCAGCATATCGAGCTCGGCATCGCCGAGATGAACCTGTTCATCAACCTCTCGGCGCTTGGGCTGTCACACTCGATCTTCGGCGAGCGATTGATCCCAATCGGCACGCTCTACGATCCCTTCATCTCGCGCGGCTTAGACGCGCTGAACTATGCCTGCTACCAGGACGCGCGCTTCATGGTCGTCGCGACGCCCGCCGGCGTCACGCTCGCGCCCGAGGGCGGCGCGCACCAGTCGATCGCGACGCCCCTGATCGGCATGAGCCAGGACGGTCTCTGCGCCTTCGAGCCCGCCTTCGTCGACGAGCTTGCAGTGATGATGCGCTGGTCGTTCGAGTACCTGCAGAAGGATGGCGAGGGCGACCCGGACGAGCGCACCTGGCTGCGCGACGAGACCGGCGGCTCGGTCTACTTGCGGCTCTCGACCCGCCAGGTCGAGCAACCCAAGCGCGCCATGACGCCGGAGCTGGAGCGCGACATCATCGACGGCGCCTATTGGCTACGCAAGCCCGGCCCGAACGCCTCGGTCGTCATCGCCTATACCGGCGCCGTCGCACCCGAAGCGATCGAGGCCGTCGGCCTGCTCGGCGAGGACCGCCGCGACGTCGGCCTGCTCGCCATCACCTCGGCCGACCGGCTCAATGCCGGCTGGCAGGCGGCTGAGCGGGCGCGCCAGCGCGGCAACCAGGCCGCCACCAGCCATGTCGAGCGCCTGCTCGGCGAGCTCTCGCGCGATTGCGGCATCGTCTCGGTGCTGGACGGCCATCCGGCGACGCTGGCCTGGCTCGGCAGCGTCCATGGCCACAGACAAAAGGCGCTCGGAGTCGAGCATTTCGGCCAGACCGGCACGGTCGCCGACCTCTACCGCCATTTCGGCATCGACGCGAACGCGATCGTGCACGCGGCAAACGCCGCGGCGCCGGGCCGGCCGGTAAGATACCTGAAGTCGCTGCCGTAAGGCAGGCCGTCATGCTCGGGCTTGACCCGAGCATCTCGGAAACCAGCTCTCACTGGTCACGAGATTCTCGGGTCTGCGCTTCGCTCCGCCCGGGAATGACGCTCTTTCACGCCTCGCCGGCGTAGCGATTGCGCAGATAGTCTTCGAGATCGGCCTCGCGGCGTGGCGAGAGCAGGAACCTCCGCCATGCCGCGGTCTCGTGCGAAACCGCGGTCATCTCCCAGATGCAGAACGTCCCGCGATGGGCATGAGGCGCGTCGAAGGGCGCAAACGCCGCCATGCCCTCATCGATGAACTGCACGGTTTCCCAGAGCTCGTTAGTGCCGCGCCAGGTGCAGAGCAGTAGGAAATGGAAGTGCTCGCCGCAGCGGTGCAGGATGGCGAAACCGACCTCGCCGTGCCGGCCGGCGGCAAAGCCTTCCGCCGCCTGCCGCGCCAGCGCGACGATCGCAGCCTCGATGCCCGCCTCGGCGATCTCATACCATTTCAGCACCGCTTGCGGCGCGACGAGGTTGTCGCCGATCGCGACCCGTTTCAGCTGGGCGCCCTGCCCGGCGGGCGCGTCCATTTCCACGATCCGCACTGTCATCCTCCCGCGCAGTCAGGCTTTGAACCCGCTTGCGGGCAACGATAGCGCGCCTGCTGCCAGCCGGAGTCGGCAGCGATGCCAGGCATGCGCCCAGCGTTAGACTAGGGCCGCTTCACCTTCACCCCTGCCAGCAGCCAGCCGCCCAGCAGGAAAAACCCGATCAGCACCGCCAGGCCCGCGCGCTGGCTGGCGAAGATCGTCGTCGCCAGCGCAACCAAAGTCGGCCCGAGGAACGAGGTCACCTTGCCGGCCAGCGCGAACAGGCCGAAGAACTCGCCGATCCGGGCTGGCGGCGCGATCCGGGCGAGCAGGCTGCGCGAGGAGGCCTGCAAGGGGCCGGCGACGAGGCCGATCAGCAGCCCGAGGCCGAGATAGACCTTCTCCGGCAACGAGGCGAAGAGCCCGTCGCCGAGCGTCGCCGGCGCCGCCTCGATCACGAAGGCGACCTGTCCCGGCCCGAGCGAGAGGATGCCGATGCAGGCGAAGAGCAGGCAGGCGATGGCGCCGAGGATCACCGGCTTGCCACCGAGGCGATCGTCGAGCTTGCCGCCGAGCCAGGCGCCGAACGTGCCGGTGACGGTGAGCAGGATGCCGAACACGCCGAGCTCGATCGTCTGCCAGCCGAACACCCCGGCGCCGTAGATGCCGCCGAAGGCGAAGAGCGCGACCAGCCCGTCCTGATAGATCATGTTGGCGAGCAGGAAGCGGCCGAGCCCCGGCAGCGAGGGCAGTTCGGCAATCGTCGCCTTGAGATGCGAGAAGCCACCAGCCGCCGCCGCCTTGAGCGGAATGCCGGTGCGCGGCGTATCCGGCGTCAGCAGGAACATCGGCGTGACGAAGATCACGAACCAGAGCGCGGTGAGCGGTCCCGAGAAGCGATCGCCCTCGCGGGCGGCGGCATCGAGCCCGAACAGGGGCGACAGGCCCGCCAAGGTCTTGCCGGTCTGCGGATCGGCGGCGAGAAGCCCGAGCGTCAGCGCCAGCGAGACCAGGCCGCCGAGATAGCCGACCGCCCAGCCCGTGCCCGAGAGCCGCCCGAGCTTCTCTGGCGGCACCAGCCGCGTCATCATCGCATTGTTGAAGGTCGTCGCGAATTCCGCGCCGATCGTGCCGATGACGAAGCCGGCGAGTGCGATCGGCACCGCCCAGGGCGAACCGGGCCTGGCGAACCAGAGCATCGCCGAGCCGATGACGAGCATGGCGCCGAACACCGCGATCCAGGGTTTGCGCGGCCCGGTCTTGTCGGCGATGCCGCCGAGCAGGGGCGAGACCAGTGCGATGGCGAGCCCGGCGAGACCCGTCGCATAGCCCCAGAGTGCCTGGCCCTCAGCCGGATTGCTCGCCAGCGCCGACGCGAAGAAGGGCGCGAAGACGAAGGTGGTGACCAGGGTGAAGAAGGGCTGGGCCGACCAGTCGAAAAAGATCCAGGCGACGATCGAGCGCCGCGGCGGGTAGACCGCCGACGCTTCGTCGGAAGCAGGCAGGGAAACGACGCTCACTGCAGCGTCGTTTCCGGGTCGGAACCGCCCCGCGCCAGCTCGATCTCGGTGATCGCGACCAGTACCTCGGCCCGGCTCTTCAGGCTCGGCGCCTCGAGCAGCGCCTGCTTCTCGGGCGGGCCGAACGGGCACATCATCGAGAGCGCGTTGACCAGCGCCTCGTTCGGCGCCTCGTTGACGCCCTTCCAGTCGATCTTGAGCTCGTTCGCCTTGGCGAAGCGGCGCAGCGCCTTGATGAGACCGGGGCGATCGACCTCCCTCCTCACCCGCGCGCGCCTGGAAATCGAGCGTAAAGCCATCATAGGCGATGCGGCCCTGGCGATAGGGCGTGGTGACGGAAAGCTCCTCCTCCAGCCGGAAGCGCGCGACGCCGGTGAGCGTGATGACGTAGCGATCATCCCCGGTCTCGGCGAACTGGGTGATGCGGCCGAGGCAACCGACCTGGAGCAGCGCCGGCACCTGCGACTGGCGCCCGTTCTCCGGTTCGGGCTGGATCATGCCGATGACGCGATGCGTGCGCAGCGCGTCGTCGATCATGGTGAGATAGCGCGGCTCGAAGATGTTGAGCGGCATCTGGCCGCGCGGCAGCAGCAGCGCACCCGCGAGCGGAAACAGCGGGATCACCGCCGGGCAGTCTTCCGGCCCGGAATAGACCGCGTTCATGCCCATGGGCTCGCGCTCCTCTTCAGCTCACGAAAACAGCAGGACCGACAGCTTGCGACGGCCGGCGACGCTGTGCTCGTCCATCGGCCCCCAGGCCTCGAACAGCTGCAGCAGCTGCTTGCGGGCGCCGTCGTCGTTCCATTTGCGATCGGCCTTGATGATCGCGATCAGATGATCGACCGCCTCCTCGCGCCTGTCGCGGCCATTCAGCGCCAAAGCCAGATCGAAACGGGCCTGATGGTCCTTCGGGTTGGCAGCGAGCTTGGCCTCGAGCTCTGCCGTGTCGCCGAGCGAGGCAGCCTGCTCGGCAAGCTCGACCGCGGCCCTGACCGCAGCCACGGCCGATTCCTGCGTCTTCGTTTCCGGCACCATCGCGAGGAAGCCCTTGGCGCCCTCGATGTCGCCGGCGTCGAGATGCAAGCGTGCCAGGCCGGCGATCGCCACGACGTTCTCCGGCTCGGCTGCGAGAACCTCGGCATAGAGTTCGCTCGCACCGGCGGCGTCGCCTGCCTCCAGCGCCTCCGCCGCAGCTGCCAGCACCTCCTCGATCGGCCCGGGGCCAATTGGCCCCACGAGCTTCTCGATGAAGGCCTTCACCTGGCTCTCGGGCTGAGCGCCCATGAAGCCGTCCACCGGCTGGCCACGCTGGAAGGCGATCACCGCGGGAATAGACTGGATGCCGAGCTGGCCCGGAATCGCCGGATGCTCGTCGATGTTCATCTTGACCAGCTTGACCTTGCCGCCGGCCTCGTTGACCACCTTCTCGATCACCGGGGTGAGCTGCTTGCACGGGCCGCACCAGGGCGCCCAGAAATCGACCAGCACCGGCTGGTTCATCGATTCGGTGACGACATCCTGGCGAAAGCCCTGCGTCGTCGTATCCTTGATCAGCCCCTGGTCCGGGGCCGCGTCGCCATTGACCAGCATGGCTCGTCCTTCGCTTAGCAATCTGTCGACTTGAAAACCGGGAAACCGGATGTCCGCCGTAGCGGGCCGTCCCATAGATGGGTGGCTTCAGCCATTCTGTCCATCGTCCGACGGCACTGGAAGTTCAACGATCTGCGGCTCGTGCCCGGTTGCGCGCAGGAAGGCGAGCATGTCGTCGCGTGCGATGCCGAGCGTCGCCGTGTTGATCAGCGGATGGAAGTTCATGCGATCCCCGTCCATCAAGGCGGCGTCGAGCACCATGGTAACGCGCCTGCCGCGATCGTTGATCACGGCGAAGGCCGTGACCGAGCCCGGCGTAACCCCGAGCGTCTCCATTAGGAGCTCCGCCGAACCGAAGGAGAGCCGGCCGCTAGCGCCGAGCGTCTCGTGCAGCCGCTTCAGGTCGATCCGCGTGCTCTCCAGCGCCGAGACCAGGAAGAGCTTCCCCTTCTTGTCCTTGAGGAACAGGTTCTTGGTGTGGTGGCCGGGGACCTTGCCGCGCAATTCCTTCGATTCGGCGACGGTGAAGACCGCGACATGGTCGATGCGCGTGGTCGCGAGGCCGAGCGCGTCAAGTGCGGCGATCAGGTCGGCGGGTGCCGCCGGCTTTGGTATATCGATCGGCAGGGCGAAGTTCATCCGGGCAGCTCGGGCTTTCTGGTCAGCGCTCCCCGGCATCGCCAGGGCCGAGCGACCACATGAGCGATTGCACGAGCGGCGTCCAGAGCCCGACCGGCAGGCCTGCCTTGCGCAGGCCCTCCCCGACCCAGACATTGCAGCTGCGCAACAGCCAGAAGCGATCGCGCCCGCGCAGGAAAGCATCGCCGGCGCCATGCGTGATTCCGGGCAGGATCACGGGCCCGCCCGCCTCGTCCAGCTCAAGGCTTGCCTCGACATGGCCGACGAGCGCGCGATAACCCGCTTCGCTGATCGTGAAGCTGCGCAGATCCATCCCTGTCTGGACCGCCGCCACCGGCTGGACATGCACGACAGAACGATCGAAGGCGGTGGCCTTCAGGATCAGGCCCAGCGACAGATCGGCCAGGGTGCCAAGCTCGGTATAGGCCGTCTCGGCGCCCCAGCCGAAAGCGACAAAGGGCGCGTCGCGATAGGGCTTGGTCAATGGCGGGACCGCCAGCAGCGGCCGCCAATCCCTATTTGCGCTTACCGTCGGCAGCACGATGTCGCTGTGGAAGCCATTGCTCGCGACATAGATCGTGACATTTCGTTCGCCGGGCTGGGCCGGGCCGGAAGCAAGCGGAATGGCGCCAACGACGATCGCTAGTGCGGAGAGGAGAACCAATGCGACCAAGATCAACGCAACGCGGAGCATCCCGCGCGCGAATCGTTCGCCCCTGCCTCTTACCGCCGCCTTCGCCATGCCGATCCCGCTTCATCGCTGAAGCGGGAAGATCGGAACGACAGGCTGGGAAGTCCAGATTCCAACGGGCAGAATTGGCCCCGTCGCGGGTCTGTGTGAAATTCCTGCAACAAGGCGCTTGCGCTTGCCGCCGCTTTGGGGCAATAACCCGGCCGCGCCACCGGCGCGGCTGTCTCGGATGCGGGTGTAGCTCAGGGGTAGAGCACAACCTTGCCAAGGTTGGGGTCGAGGGTTCGAATCCCTTCGCCCGCTCCAGACAATCTCAACAGAATCAAGCGCTTAGCGTACGCCCTTCGGGGCGCTTTCTGCTTCTCCGCCCCTCTGGCGCCGCCGGGAAGCAGGGCAAGCAGCAGAAAGCATTTGCCGCGTTGTGCGGCGCAGCAAAAATTTGGCTTGTCGGCTGGAGATTCAGAGGCGTTGCGGACGCAATGCGCGCCTCTGCGCAGGCAATCGCCTTTGCGTCGTGACACGCCGCGTCAAGATAGTTGATCTGTTTGGGGATCATTAGACGCATAAATGGCGACGACGCTGCATTCGTCGTCGACTCCGATTGTTCTTGCCAATCGAGACACGGCCCTAGCTCAGGCCACTTTGGCCATCTCAGCTGAGCGCGACGCTATCGCAGCGGTGGCGAAAATGTTCGACCGGCTTGCGAGTTCGGGCGTCACGACGATCTCGACGGAAAAGGCGGCCGAGCCGATACACGAAATGCTTGACGAGCCTGAAACCCCTAACTGACCGTCCAAAAGTAACCCGCTCCATCCACCAGGGCATGTGAAACGTCGCCCAGCACGCCTGGTGCCGTTCGCTTACTGTCGTGCTCCCCGATCGGCTGCATTTCGTCTGCTTTCCGCACGTGCGCTGCCTTGTGTCCGGATATGCTCTTGATCTCGCTCTCCGGAACAAACTAAGAACATCTGGTTGGCGGGAGGCAAACAATGGCGGCGCGAATTTGGGTTCGGCGGACGTGGCCGGAAATCGATCACCTCTTCCATGTCGAAGACGAAACCGGTGAGAAAATCGCCGTCATCACGCACGACAAGTACGCTCCGGACGGCTCGCCGCGATGGCACTGGGCGATGTCAAAGGGCAAACATCGGTCGCCAGCCGAGTTTGGCCGTTGTCACGACATCGAGGAGGCAAAGCGGAAGATACGCGTGACCTGGCGGGATGTCAGCTAGGGAGGAAGCGGTCACGTCCGCATTGAAGTCATCGCTCGGACGAGGGCGCTGCTGTCGCAGGAGCTTAGGTCAGCCCCTCTTCTCTCGCCTTTGCGGGGCGGCCTGCCCCTTCTTCCGGCCGAGGCCCAGGCTCTTGGCCATTTGCGAGCGCGTTTCGGCGTAGTTCGGGGCGACCATCGGATAATCGGCCGGCAGATCCCATTTGGCGCGGTATTCGTCCGGGGACATGTCGTAGGCCGAGCGCAGATGCCGTTTCAGCGATTTGAACGGCTTGCCGTCCTCCAGGCTGTAGATGGCGTCAGGCGTCACGGATTTCCTGATCGGGACCGCCGGAACAGGCTTTTCGGCCGGCGGGGCTGCCGGCTCCTGGCCGAGGCGGCCCAGCGCTGCATGGGTCTGTTCAATGAGACCGGCAAGCTCGGCCAGGGGAAGGCGGTTATGGCGAACGAAGGCCGCGACTACCATCGCAGACAATTCGAGCAATTCCGTTGAATTTCTTGACATTACGCTTTTGACCTCAGAATAGACACTGTCATTTTAAGTGAGCGTTGACCCCAAAAGCAACGGCTGTCGCCGTCTATACGACATCAAATCCAGGCAATTCACTCGCAATGCGCGAGATCGACTAGGATTCCTTCTGGATGCGTGATCCTCACCGCTCGCTGAAGGCTTTTGCGGTTTTGGCCGAGGCCGGCGAATTCGGCGGCCGGCATTGCGACGCGGATGGCGTCGGCGGGGGAATGCGTATCGCAATACGGTTTCCCGTACATGCGCCTCCCCGGGGTTTCATTCAAAAATTCCGATCCCATCTGTAGCAAAGGCAGAAATCGAAGGACCGGATTACGCATGTCGTGCGATTGCGAACGGCTGGCAGAAGCGATCTATCTCGAGATTGAAAAGCAGCTTCCGAACCGCGGCAGCGACTTCGACAATCGAGATCTTCAATCGGTCTTGATCGACGGCCAGCTTGACCTTCTGAAAATCGCAGCCTCTCTAACGAGGCGGTTCTGCGTACTCGCTGACGATCTTGAAACGGTCTTTCCCGAGGGCCCTTCGCGCTGAGTTCGCGATTCTGGACAGATTGCAGATCACTCAGGGGCTGCGTAACTTCGCCGGGGAGTTACCTGGCGCGCGATCGAGGTTTCGAGGTTCCCTTTCGAACCGGAGGCTTGGCACGCGATTTTGGAGTTATGTCTTTGGCCCATTTCGCTCGGCCTTCGATATTCATGCGATAGATGCCGTAACCTATCGCCCCGGCGATGAGCACAGGTGCTGGAAGCCGGGCGACCAAGAGCGTGAGCGGCATTGAGAATCCCTCTGGGATATCTCCTTGCTCAATATCACGTGCGCCCCAGGCGCCGGCCAAGCTGGCGAGAGTTGCCCTGATCATTTTCCGGCTCCCGTTTCCATTGCGGCTCTTACCCTGTGACTGCCACTCACATTGTGAACGCCGACAGAGTCCTTCGGGATCGGCTCGCAATGTCATCAATCGGGCCGCGGCGGACAGCCATTGGCTGTTGCGGTCGGAACAGCGTTGACCATTGCGCACTGTCTGAACCGATCAATTTTTAAGAGATCGCCGCCGTCAGAAATCGGACTGAGCCCAAGGCGCAAATATCGCGCCGGCCTGCTCAGCCGCGTTCGTTTGCAATGGGTGGAAAGCTGACCTTGCGCGCCTGGTGGGTTCCTGACGGAGCCTTTAGCCGATCTGCCGCACCTGCGTGCCGCATACGAGATCGGAAAACGGCTATCAGACGAAGGAGGCTGGCCTCCCTCCAATGGCAGTTTTTAAAGAACCAAACTCAACCTAAATTTTAAATTGCTCACCATAAATAAATCTACGGAACAACTGAAATTAAGAAGTGTTATTCGCTCGGCTGGTGCCTGCATGAGTACGCTTAAATGCGCCGAAATCCAAATCGCACCGAATGGTTTTACGCAATAGTTCTTCTAACCGTTCTGCTAACCTGCTGGCTTATCCTGCGAAGAGCGCCGCCCGCACCCTCAAGATTTAACCGCGATGCTCTGCAGACAGAACCCGTAAGGCTCGATCGATCGAGGTCGTAGTTGATATCTCTCGGCGACACGTCGGATCCGCGGATGGCGCGACAGCTTTCTGATGGGTCATCCGGAACTGTTCACGCGCTCGGCAGTTGCACCGACATAAAACGGCCAACAGGTCGTCCGCAACGCGATTGCCGAGTAGGCGACGCCCTTAAAGTGCTTCAGCTATGACAGACTATACCGCTAGCGGCCTCGCCGATGGCACGACTGCGCGCGCGTCCTCCGCTGTATCGTGGGGTGCGGTCCTGGGAGGCGCTGTCGTAAGCGCGTCGATATCCCTGATGCTCCTCGCCGCAGGCGCAGGCCTTGGCTTCACATCGATCTCGCCATGGACGAACGCCGGCGTCACCGCCACGACCTTCGGCATCGCCGCCGTGATCTGGCTGGCCCTCGTTCATCTCATCGCTGCGGGTGCCGGCGGCTACCTCGCCGGTCGGCTTCGGACCAAGCGCGTCGGCGTGCACACCAACGAGGTCGCGTTCCGCGATACCGCTCACGGCTTCATGACCTGGGCCGTCAGCGCGATTGTCAGCGCCGTTCTTCTGGCCTCGGCTGCCTCGGCGATTATTGGCGGCACCGCCCGGCTTGGCGCCAATGCCGCATCGAGCGTCGGTTCGGCCGTCTCCGGTGCAGCAAGTCAGGCAGCCGGCCGCGTCGACCTGTCGAACCTCGACCCGTCCGCTTACGTGACCGACACCCTGTTCCGCGCCGATCGCCCGGCTCCGGCGTCGACCGACACCGCTCCGGCTCGCGCCGAGGTCGGCCGCATCGTCGCCATGAGCATCCGCAATGGAGACATCGCGCCGGCCGACAAGACCTACGTCGCAACTGTCATCGCGGCCCAGACTGGCATCAGCCAGCCCGACGCCGAAAAGCGCATCAACGATGCAATCGCGAAGACGAAGGAGACCGCCGCCAAGGCGGAGCAAACCGCCCGCGAGGCGGCAGATACCGCCCGTAAAGGTGCTGCCTCGTTCGCCCTGGCTTCTTTCATCGCGATGCTGATCGGCGCGCTGGCGTCGAGCTACGGCGCAACCGTCGGTGGCCGTGCACGCGACAGGGCCGACGTCTGATCACTAAGCCTGCAACATCCCTCAAAAGCCGGAGAGACCCATGGTAACGAACACACCCAAAGCCCTCGACGACCTGTTCCACGACATGCTCAAGGACGTCTATTACGCCGAGAAGCAGATCCTGAAGGCCCTGCCCAAGATGGCGAAGGCGGCCAATTCCGCCGAGCTGAAGAAGGCTTTCGAGGCCCATCGCACCGAGACCGAAGGCCATGTCGAGCGTCTCGGCGACGTCTTCGAGGCGATCGGCAAGGCGCCCCGCGGCAAGACCTGCGACGCCATCCTCGGCATTCTCGAGGAAGGCAAGGCCGTCATGGAAGACTACGCCGGCAGCCCGGCACTCGATGCCGGCCTGGTGGCCTCCGCGCAGGCGGTCGAGCACTATGAGATGACCCGCTATGGCACCCTCAAATCCTGGGCCCAACAGCTTGGCCACAAGGAGGCCGTCACTTTGCTCGACGCGACCCTTGCCGAGGAGACCAAGACGGACGAGCTGCTGACCAAAATCAGCAAATCGACGAACTCGGCCGCCGTCGCGAAAGCGGCCTGAGTTCTTTTACTTGCGATTGGGCCCGCCAAGCGGCACTCGGCGGGCCTTGATTGTTTATCGTGCGAGCGAAATTGCCTAAGGTGAACGCGGCAAAGAGCAGAATAATATCAACAATTGATTTTGTGAAAAAAATAATACCTGCACGTAATCAGCCTTTTAGAATGATTTAGGTAAGAAAATTATTGTTGAAGATCAATTTTGAGTCGCCTTAAAAATAAAAATATTTTCGTGCATTGTTTAAAGCCGAGTCGAACCCATATCCGATCCTTGGCGACCAGCAATAAAATCGCTGATCGCGAGTGCCGGGTTATTGCGTGCAGCGCTTTCCCGGTTTGTCGGAAATCACTGACGCTTCGAGATCGTGCTCTGAGGAAAGAGGTCGTCGCGACCAATCGCGCCACGGAAATTTCCGTCCGCTTTTCGTCGCCATTTCTGCTGCCGGACTTCGAGGCACGCTGGCAGCCTCACTGCAGCCCTCGAGAAGAGCTGCCGGCTGCCGTGATCGTCGAGAACTAAAAGTCCTGGGTTCGAACTCGTTCCCACAAGAGACCGAGCCCGGAGGGAACCCGATGTCTCCCGCCGACATCAATGCCTTGCCGGCCCCGCCGCAGCGTCGTTCGACAATTCTGTCGAACTTGTCGAAGCCCGGCGACTTTGGAGTTCTCCATGGCTCTCGAACCGGCTCGCTTACAGGCCGTACCTAAACCCTGGGGTTCACGCGACCTCCTGCCGTGGAGCGGAATTGATCATCAAGGCGTCGCCATCGGTGAAATCTGGTTGCAGCGTCACGATCCGGCTTTCGAGCCAGCCTTGCTGCTCAAGCTGCTGTTCACATGCGAAGCCCTGTCGATCCAGGTACACCCGGGTGACGATGCCGCCCGGGCGATGGGGCTGACACGCGGCAAGACAGAGGCCTGGTACGTGCTTGCTGCCGAGCCCGGCGCCACGGTGGCGGTCGGCCTGCAGGCATCGCTCTCAGGGGCGCAGTTGCGAGTCGCGATCGAGGACGGCTCGATCGTTGAGAAGATGTCCTGGCGAACCGCCGCGGCGGGAGACGTCATCTTCGTGCCGGCGGGGACGATACACGCGATCGGTCCGGGCCTCGTGCTCGCCGAGATCCAGCAGCGCAGCGACACAACCTTCCGCCTGTTCGATCACGGCCGCGGTCGCGAGCTCCACGTCGAATCCGGCATTGCTGCCGCCAATGCCGGCCCAGCTGCGGAGCAGGCGCCGCCGCGGCGGCTCGGTAACGCCAGGACCCTGCTCGTGGCGAGCCCCTTCTTCGTGCTCGAACGGCTCGAGTTCACAGCGGGATCCGTGTGGAAACTGCGTGCCCGGCCCGAGACCTGGCTGATCGTGATCGCCGGCGATGGGTGGCTCGGCCCCGCGCAGGCTGGTGTCGGCGAGGGCTGCTTCGCTGAGAACGAGACCCTCTCCATCGAGGCAGGAGAAGAAGGCCTCACCTGCCTCGTGGCCTACGCGGCCGCAGCACCCAGCAGAGACCTTCTTCGCCCCCTTGCGGCCAATGACGCCCTCACACCGATGAGTGCCGCATCTCGCCAGCAACGCCAGCTCACCGCACCAGCCGTTTCGCCCACTCCCCTCATGGAGGCACGACCTTGAACCCGCTTCACCGCATCGCCTTCATCGGCAACTCGCTGCCGCGCCGCTGCGGCATCGCGACCTTCACCACGGATCTGCAGCAGGCGGTCGCCGCATCGGACCCCGATCTGGCAACCTCCATCGTGGCGATGAACGATGGTGACGGTTACGACTATCCAGGCTCCGTCGGCTTCCAGATCCGCGAAGACCAAATACAGGATTATGCGGGCGCTGCCGATTTCCTGAATGCCGGCCGGTTCGACGTGGTCTCGCTGCAGCACGAATTCGGCATCTTCGGCGGCGAAGCGGGCGCGCATGTCACAGGATTGCTGTCGCGTTTGACGATGCCGGTCGTCACCACGCTCCATACCGTTTTGTCGGAGCCAAGCCCGGCACAGCGCAGCGTCATGGAGCGGATCGTCGATTCCTCCTCCCGGGTGGTCGTCATGGCCGAGAAAGGGCGCGACTTGCTGCGCACAATCTATCGGCTTCCCGCCGACAAGATCGAGGTGATCGCGCACGGCATTCCCGATTTCGCCTTTGTCGAACCGGACGACGCCAAGGCCAGGCACGGCTTCGCCGGCCGCTCGGTCATCCTGACCTTCGGCCTGCTGTCGCCCAACAAGGGCATCGAGGTAATGATCGATGCGATGCCGTCGATCCTGAGACGGCGGCCCGACGCCATCTACGTCGTCCTGGGTGCAACACACCCCCATCTCGTCCGCGAGCAGGGCGAAACCTATCGCATCGGCTTGCAGAAGCGTGTCCACGAGCTCGGCATCGAGGACAATGTCGTCTTCCTCGACCAGTTCGTCGATCGCGAGACGCTGCTCGGCTTCATCTCGATGTGCGACGTCTACGTCACGCCTTATCTCAACGAGGCGCAAATGACCTCGGGCACGCTGGCCTACAGCTTCGGCCTCGGAAAGGCGGTCGTCTCGACGCCCTATTGGCATGCCCAGGAATTGCTTGCCGACGGCCGCGGCGTCCTGGTGCCGTTCGGCGACGTCGTCGCGACCGGCGACGAGATCGCAGCTTTGCTGACCGATGCCGAGAGGCGGCAGGCCATGCGCCGGCGCGCCTATGCCAGCAGCCGCTCCATGACCTGGGAACAGACCGCAAAGCGCTACCTCGCCACATTCGAGACGGTGCGCCGCGGCCGCGTGCTGAACGTGGTCGCCGGACCGGCGCAGGCAAGGCCGTTCCTCCAGCCTTCGGCGCCACCGGAGCTGCGCACCGAGCATCTCCATTGCATGTGCGACGATACCGGCCTGTTCCAGCATGCCGTTCATTCCGTGCCCGACCGCACGCATGGCTACTGCGTCGACGATAATGCCCGCGCACTGCTGCTCTCCTGCGCTCTCGGCGGAGGCGGCGAGCAACGCTTGCCCGAGCCGCTGACGGCGCGCTTCGCGTCCTTCGTCCAGCACGCCTGGAATCCGCAGGCGCAGCGTTTCCGCAATTTCATGAGCTTCGATCGACGCTGGCTCGAGGAGGTCGGCTCGGAAGACAGCCATGGCCGCACGCTCTGGGCTCTTGGCGAGTGCGCGCGCAGCGACACGAGCCCGTCGCGGCGGCGCTGGGCGACTGCGCTGTTCGCCGAGGCCTTGCCTGTCGTCGAGAGCTTCAGCTCACCCCGTGCCTGGGGTTTCGCACTGCTCGGCCTCGATGCCTACTGCGCCGTGGTCGCGGCGCCGCCCTCGACCATCCGGCTGCGCTCCTTGCTGGCGGACCGCCTGCTCGGCTTGCTGTCGACGGTCGAGACGCCGGACTGGGCCTGGTTCGAGGAAGGCCTCTCCTACGACAATGCCCGGCTGCCCCAGGCACTGATCGCCACCGGGCTTTCGATGCAGGCTCCCGTCTATGTCGAGGCTGGCCTGCGCTCGCTGCGCTGGCTGGTCGGGGTGCAGAGCACGCCCGCCGGTCTGTTCAGGCCCGTGGGCTCGGACAGCTTCAGCGACAGGCTTAGCCCGCCGAAGGCATTCGACCAGCAGCCACTGGAGGCCACTGCGACCATCTCGGCTTGCCTCGCTGCCTGGCGTGCCGATGGCGACCCGCAATGGCGGGCAGAAGCAGTGAGAGCTTTCGCCTGGTTCATGGGTGAGAACGATCTGTCGACCCCGCTGGTCGACCTGGATACCGGCGCCTGCCGCGACGGCCTGCACCGCGATCGGCCCAATGAGAACCGCGGCGGCGAATCCGTGGTATCCTACCTTCTCAGCCTCGCCGAGATTCGCCAGCTTTCCCGCATGAGCGGGGACCGCCCGAAACTGGCGCCGCTTCGGGTCTTGCACGCCTGAGCCTCCGGCGATCCGCACAAACCGACTTGGGGGCGACGTGTCGCAAGCCACCTTCCTGAACCGGCAGGCCTTGCACCTGCATCCGGATCCCGCCCGGGTCGTGGTGCGCCGTTTCGGGCCTTCGCCCGATCCGCGCGACATGAACCCGACCGACAAGCTGCGTGCGAACCACATCGTCGCTCGCGTGATGGGACTGGACCATGAGGCGGCAGCAAGCCAGCTCGCCGAGGTGCTGGAGAACTTCAACGGCCGGCACCGGAACCTGCTGGAGCGCTTCGAGGCGCGCGCCGACGAGATGGAAGAGGTGTTCACGGTCCACGGCGCGTTCACCAAAACGCAGCGCCGGCTGGTCGGATCTTACTTCCTGCACGAGTATTCGTTCGAGGCTGCGGCACTCTTCAACCCGAGCATCGTCTTGCACCCCGACCAGTCCGGTGCTCCGCCAGGCGGGTGTCGTTTCATTCTCAGCGTGCGCGCGGTCGGCGAGGGGCATATCTCATCCCTGACCTTCCGCTCGGGCACGGTCGCCGCCGACGGCAGCCTGAGCGTCGATCCGACCTCCCGTCTCGCGACGATTGCCACCTTCCGCAACCGCATGGTGCGCCTCGATGGCGATGACGTCGAGGTGGTGTTCTCCCCGGATGGCGACATCAGCGAGCGGGTGATCTTTCCAATCACGGCTTCTCAGTCGAATGGCATCGAGGATGCGCGCTTCGTCGCGTTCGACGAGGGTGGGCGAACCGTGTTCCGCGCGACCTACACGGCCTATAACGGCAGGGGGATACGCTCCGAGCTGATCGAGACCACCGACTTCCTGTCGTTCCGGATGTCACCGCTGCGAGGCAGCGCTGCCGTGAACAAGGGGATGGCGTTGTTTCCGCGCAAGATCGGCGGCCGCTACGCCATGATCGCGCGGCAGGACAACGAGAACCTCTATCTCGTCTATTCGGACGATCTCATGAACTGGGACGGCGGGGTCGCGATCCTGAAGCCGCAATATCCCTGGGAGTTCATTCAGATCGGGACCTGCGGTTCGCCGATCGAGCTCGATGAGGGCTGGCTGCTCTTCACCCATGGCGTCGGGCCGGTACGGCGCTATGCGATCGGCGCCGTCCTTCTCGACAAGAAGGATCCGTCGAGGGTGCTTGCGCGCTCACGCGAACCTCTAGTCCGACCGGAGCCGTCCGAGCGCGAGGGCTACGTTCCCAACGTCGTCTATACCTGCGGCGCGATGCGTCATGGCGGACAGATCGTCCTGCCCTACGCGGTCTCCGACACCTACTGCAATTTCGCGACGATCAGGATCGAGGCGCTACTGCAGGCCCTGGATCCCGTTGCTGCGGAAGAGACCCACGATCTGCGGCAGGGCGCCGCTCATTGAAAGGAAGATGAAAATGACCCAGCACGAGTCTGCAATCCAGCGCTCGATCAAGCTTGGGGATGTGGTCCGGCTGTCCTTCGGCTTCGCCGATCAATCCGGTAGCGGCGAGTATGAGATCGTGCGGATCATGCCGACGCGGGCGAGCGGCGAGCGTGAATATCGCGTTCGCGGCGCCGACGGCCATGAACGGGCGATCGGGCACGATCAGATTGTTTCGGACGGCCTAGAATCGGTGCGCAGCCCCGCCGGATGATTGCTCACTGCGAGGCTAATCTCATCCCGCAAGCCGACTTTTCTGGAGAAGACACTTGGCTGAGAACTCGAAGTCCCGCGTGACGGCAGATGCCGCGTTCCTGAGAACGCAAACCCAATCATTGACGCGCAACCGCGTCCTTTCCGAAACGGAGACCATCAACCAGGCGCGCGACGCCAACACGGCGCGCTTGAAAGCGCTGCGGCTGCAGAAAGAAGAGGCCGAGCGCGCCGCTGCAGCGTCTGCGCCACCGAAGGCCAAGCGCAAACGGACTGTTTGACCGGCTCAATGTCCATTTCCGGGAGCCTCGACGACAAGACCGCTTTCCCAGCTGGCTGAAGCCCGCACCTTGAACCCGCTGATCGCGGGTTCCAACCCATGGAGTTCGCTTGGATATCGACGTCACCCAGAAGTCGGATGGAACGGCCTGGTTGCTGACCGATCTGCTCGGCCGCGACATGGGATATATCGAGGACAGAGCGGCGGGCGAGTTCATGGTTTATCCGGCGGGCCAGGCACTGCACACGATGGAGGCCATGCGCCGGGGGCCCTTCAAATCCCTCGATGACGCGCTAGCCGAGATCGAGCGTTTTACGCGGGGTACCTGCCGGCGGCTGTCCGCAGATGAAGGGCCTGCTGCCGATGACTGAGCAAGGCCGGTCGGCTCCGCTCTGGCGCGGATCAAATCGGCTTGACTTCAATACCCTTGGCGCGCCGCTTGAGCGGAGTGTCATCCGGCAGGTCGATCAGCCTCGCCTTGCGCGAGGCCTTGGCCTGATCGGAAATCGGAAGCCCCGAAAGCGCTTCATCGATATGGCTGCCCGCCACCGAGCGCGCCTTCCGCTGCTGCCGCTTCCTGACGATATTGCGCGGCGCATCTGCGGGAAGCGACAGTTCCATGTCGTGATCGACAGGCGGTGTCGGCGGGATGGTCCTGGAAATGGGCATAATAGACCAACCGTCACCGGAGGCCTTTTGTTCCGAGCCAAGGCGACAAGTCCAGTGCGGGGCCTGTTCGGAGAAGAGGGGGATAGAATTCCAGCCCACGCCGCCGGCTCTCAGGCATCGCCCTCGCATGCGGTGACGCGGCGATGATCGCGCCATGGTGGCAGAGCGGCGTGATCTACCAGATCTACCCGCGCTCGTTCCAGGACGCCAACAGCGATGGGGTCGGCGACCTCAAGGGCATCACCCGGCGGCTGGACTACCTGGCCGAGCTGGGCGTCGATGCGATCTGGATTTCACCGATCTATCCCTCGCCGATGGCCGATTTCGGCTACGACGTCTCCGACTATTGCGACATCGATCCCCGCTTCGGCACCCTCGCCGATTTCGACGATCTGCTGGCGCAGGCCCATGCGCGCGGGCTCAAGGTCCTGCTCGATTTCGTGCCGAACCACACCTCCGACCGGCATCCCTGGTTCGCGGAGAGCCGGTCCTCGCGCAGCAATCCGAAACGGGACTGGTATCTCTGGCGTGATCCGGCCCCCGGAGGCGGGCCGCCCAACAACTGGATCAGCGATTTCGGCGGCCCGGCCTGGGAATGGGACGAGGCCAGCGGCCAGTATTACTACCATGCCTTCCTGAAGGAGCAGCCGGACCTCAACTGGCGCAATCCTGCGGTGCGGGCCGCGATGCACGAAGTGCTGCGCTTCTGGTTCGACCGCGGCGTCGACGGCTTCCGCATCGACGTGCTCTGGCACCTGGTCAAGGCCGCCGACTTTCCCGACAACCCGCCGAACCCGGCCTATCGGCCTGCGCTCGGCGAGATGCACCGCCTGCTCCAGCTGCATTCGACCGACCAGCCCGAGGTCCATGGCATCGCAGCCGACATGCGCACACTCACGGACGCGTATGGCGCGGCGGGGCGAGGCGAACGTGTGCTGATCGGAGAGATCTACCTGCCGGTCGAGCGGCTGATGCGCTATTACGGCGAGGATCGGGCCGGTGTGCACCTGCCTTTCAACTTCCAGCTCATCGAGGCGCCCTGGCAGGCACGGTCTCTGGCCGCGCTCATCGCCGCATACGAGGCGGCGCTGCCGCCCGGCGGTTGGCCGAACTGGGTGCTCGGCAATCATGACCGCCCGCGCGCCGCGACCAGGCTCGGGGAAAGCCAGGCCCGGGTCGCGGCGATGCTTTTGCTGACGCTGCGGGGCACGCCCACCCTCTATTATGGCGATGAGCTCGGCCTGAATGATGTGCCGATCCCGCTCGATCAGACCCAGGATCCGCGCGAGCTGCGCGAGCCGGGAAAGGGCCTCGGGCGCGATCCGGTCCGCACGCCGATGCCGTGGGACGGCAGCGCGCAGGCCGGCTTCAGCACGGCCCCGCCCTGGCTGCCGCTCAACGCCGACTGGCCGGCGCGGAACGTGGCGCGGCAGCTGGCCGAACCTGGCTCGATGCTGACGCTGCATCGCCAACTGCTCGCGGCCCGGCGCAGCCATCCTGCCTTGGCGATAGGTGATTTCGCGCTGCTGGATGCCGAGGACGACGTCCTGGCCCATGAGCGTCGGCATGGTGCGGACCGGCTGGTCGTGGCGCTCAATCTCGGGGCGCGGCCGCAGCGCCTGGCCTTGCCGGAATGGGCGCATGATTGCCGCCCCCTTCTCTCCACGCTTGCCGACGTAACGCCGATTCAGGACGGCGCATTGCTGCTGCGGCCCGATGAGGGCGTGATCCTGACGCTCGCCGACTGACCACAGGGAGGGACGAACGCTTTGCGCATCGCCATGCTGGCGCCGATCTCCTGGCGCACGCCGCCGCGCCATTACGGCCCATGGGAGCTGGTGACGAGCCTGCTGACCGAGGCGCTCGTGGCGCGCGGCGTCGACGTCACCCTGTTCGCCACGAAAGACAGCCTCACGGCGGGTACCTTGGCCGGCGTCTGCCCTGCGCCCTATTCCGAGGATCCGACGATCGACGCCAAGGTCTGGGAGCTGCTGCACGTCGCCCATGTCTTCGAGCGCGCCGGCGAGTTCGACTTGATCCACAACCAGGCCGATTTCGTGCCGCTCGCCTTCTCGCGCCTGGTCGATACGCCGGTGGTGACGACGATCCACGGCTTCTCCTCGGAGCGCATCCTGCCGGCCTTCAAGACCTATGAGGACCTGGTCCACTATGTTGCCATCAGCGCTGCCGATAGGCACCCCGATCTGCGCTATGCGGCGACGATCCACCACGGCATCCGGCTTGAGGATTTCCCGTTCGATCCGATTGGGAGCGACGACCTGCTGTTCTTCGGCCGCATCCACCCCGACAAGGGCGCGGCCGAGGCGATCGCCGCCGCGCGCGGCGCCGGGCGGCGGCTGGTCATGGCCGGTATCGTCCAGGACCAAGGCTATTACGACGCGCAGGTCGCCCCCGCGCTGGCTGGCGAGAGCGTCGTCTATCTCGGCCCCGTCGGCGGCAGCGTCCGCACGCATGCACTTGGCTCGGCCAAGGCGCTGCTTCACCTGATCAACTTCGAGGAGCCGTTCGGCTTGTCGGTGATCGAGGCGCTCGCCTGCGGAACGCCGGTCATCGCCTCACGGCGCGGGTCGATGCCGGAGCTGATCGAGCACGGCGTGACCGGTTTCCTGGTCGACAGCACCGAGGAAGCCGTGGCTGCGATCGCGCGCCTCTCCGAAATCGACCGCGCCGCCTGCCGGGCAGCGGTCGCGGCGCGCTTCACCGTCGACCGCATGGCCGATCATTATCTCGAGCTGTATCGCTCCATCCTCGGATGAGGCCCGGGCGCTCCCGGCAGGCAGATGCAAAAGAAACGGCGTGCGCTCTCCTCGGCCCTGGCCTAGGCTACGACTCTGCTTCGACATGACTTGCCTGGATCCGTTCCCAGGCAGCTGCTAGCCGGCCGCGCTGACACGAGCACCTGCTCGCCTCTCCTTGCAAGACATCTGCGCCTTCAACCACGCATGCGCATTGCGATGGGCGATCGCCCTGCGAAGCGCCAGCTCCGGCCGGTACGACCCGAGAGATCGCGATCGCGATCTCCGAACAAGGACAAGAACGGCATGTCAAAAGGCGAACGACGCGGAAACCGCGAGACCAAGAAGCCAAAGCAGGAAAAGCCGAAAATTGCAGTCGCAGCCCCCGCCAGCCTTCCCACTGCGGTCGCGAAGGCTCCGGCTTCGAAAAAGAAATAGCGTCTTGTGCTTTTCGGCAGCGGTCCCCGGGACCAGGCGCACGCTGCGGCCTTCGACCAACCGACAGGACAGTGATGATCCGCTTCAGGACGATCGAGCCGAAACCGGCTGCAAACACCAATAAGCCAGTCATTGCCCCGCAAACGGCAGCCACGCCAACCAAGCCGGCGCCGGCTGACGACGATGGGAAGATCGGAAGGCGACGGCCATGGGATTCAGAGAAACCCGCTGGTCCCTCGTCGGCAGAAAAGCCCGAGCGCGACTAGAAGTCGGAGGCCGTCAAGCGATGGTAGCTCTGGCGCTTGCGGGAATAAGCGGCCCCGGCGGCTTTATGAATGGTCGCAAGGTGCCCATCATACGCCCTTAGCGTCGACGCTTCGTCCGGACCGGCTGAAGCGTCGATACCGTGCAACGCCGCGAGTTCGACCTCGAATGCAATCTCCAGCGCGGAATCGGAGCCCCAGAAACAGACGCAGTTTCGAGCGGCGTCATACCGTCGGATCGGATTGGGGAAGTGGAGACTCATGAGATCATCCTCGAAGGAGCTGATCGAGTTCAAGCGCGTATCTTAGGCGGGCCGGGGTCTCCGGTCGCGCGATGCGGAGAAACCGCTTCGCGCGACGAGGAGCCGCCTGGCATCAAACCGCGCGACTGGCGAGCAATCTCAGGTCTTCGGAACACCGAGAGCTGCCGCGCAGGCCTTGGCTACGTCCGAGTCAGGCGATGAGCTGCCCGGCATTGTTGCCCATCCCCCTTTTGCGATGAAGTCGCCCTGTTGCCAGGAACTGATCTTCTTGAGCTCGACGAGCTGCTCCGTCGCATTGTTCTGCTGCTGGAATCTCACCACGCAGATCGGCGAGAGAGCGGCGACGAGGGCGGTATTCGAGCGTGCCTTGGCTTCACGTTCCGCCGTGCTCTGCGTCACCCAGCCGCCCCAGGTGAAACCGACGACGGCGAGTGCAACAGCTCCGCCGACGGCGCCCCAGGCGGCCGGCTTCAGTTCTGCTGGAATTTTCATGATGTCGGACTTCCCGAACCGGAAGAAATCTTCCGTAAAACATCATAACAGGTTTTAGATGAGGGCGGTTATATTTCGATACAATTCATTTATTTTGGCGGCAAAATACGATTTTACAGAATCGAGAGTAGATAAGCTTTTATGATGCTACCCGCTATAGATGGCCGTCGATAATTATAAATTGGCGCTATAGGAATCCAAAAATCGACGGCGGCGGTTGAGGTGGCGACGTGGCGATGTCCAGGCCTGTGGAACGCGGGTAGACGCGCAGATAGGCACTAACCGCGACACACCATGGTCGACTTCCGAGGTAGGCGCTGCAAGCTGGATGCATGGTGGATAGACTTGGTGGCAAGCGCCGAACGGTGTGCTCTTCGCCGACAGGTTGCTCACCCGCGTTTCGAAATCTTCGGCCGAGAGCTTGCGTCACGGGGATGTGACGAGAGCACGGGCCACGGCGCACGAACTGCTCCCTTGGAGAGCAAATCCCGTAACCAGAGTGCCGTAGAGTGCGATTGGGTCGCGCTCTACGGCCGCCGCCTCGGTTTATCGCGCTTGAGTAAAGAAGCGTGCTGGCCGGAAGTTCTCAAGCTCAGGCCGCTGGATCGCGTTGATAATTTCATCCGCGGCCATAGCTCCGAGCGCGGGGGGAGAGTGTCGCGCCGCTATGGGTCACCATGACGTAATAGTTTTCCACGCCTGGGACCGGCCCGATGGCTGAAAGACCGTCCTTCGGGATGGGCCTCACAGTTACACGCGCAGCCTCCGGCTTGACCGGCGCGATGCCCGGCAGGATGCGGGTGAGGCGGTCGACGAGATCGGCAGCCTGTTCCATTCCAGGATTGACGCCGATTTCCGGCGTGACGGTCGCATCGGCAGCTCCCCAGTGCAGCATCAAACGACCGGCTCCATCCGGGCGAAAATCGCAGACCGGTGATGCGACGACACGTTGGATGCTGGCTGGTACGGGCGGGGTGAAAACGAGAAAGCCAACGGTCGGTGCCAGCGGCACATTTGGGAGATCCGAGCCGACGGTATCATTTGACCAACGGCCGGTGCAGTTTACAACGAGGTCGGCGTAAAAGCTTTCACCACCTTCGCTGCGCACGCCTTTAACCTTGCCGCTCTCGACGATCAGGCCGGCAACCCTCGTCTGGGTGCGGAGCGTCGCCCCGTGGAGCCGGGCCGCACTCATCATTGCGTGGGCATAGACCACGGGATCGAGCCAGCCATCATTCGGACACCACGCGATCGGTGCATCGCCGACCGCTTCGGGCGCGATGTCCGGCTCCAGTTCGAGCAATTGCTTGCGATCGATCCACTCGACCGCATAGTCCCAGCTCTGCAGTCGCTCGACTTTGGCCTTCAAGGCGGCCTGTTCGGATTCGGCCCTCCATTCGACGCGGCCGCCGCCGTGCCACCAAGGCGTCGCGCCGAATTCGTCTTTCAGAGCGGCGTGCGCCTTCATGCCGGCGACATTTAGGTCGTGATAGGCGCGCGGCGACTTGTTGCTGGAGTTCGTCCACGCGAAGGAAATGCCGGACGTACCGCCGCCGACACGGGTCGCTTCCAGCACGGTGACCTTTGCGCCGGCACGCGCCAGCCGATAGGCGACCGACGTCCCGATGACGCCGGCACCGACTACGATGATCTCAGTCATGATCCGTATCCGTTTGAAGGGAAATGCCGGCCTCAGGCCGCGCGCTTCGCGACCCAGCCGTCGCGCACGAGCGACTTCAGCTCGGAGAGCGACATCGTCTCCAATCCGATTTCAGCGAGCAAATCGTTCTCGGCTGCGAAATCCCGAGCGTATAGCGCCGAGAAGATGTCCACGCCTGCCTGGTGCAGCGTCGCGGGCCGGCCGGCCATCTTGCCGAGGAGCACCGTTGGGTGCAGGCCGAACGGTGCGTCTTCCAACACGTAACGTGTGTCGATGCTGCTCGGCCCGTTGCCACCATTTCCGCGCGCGGCAAGCTGGCGGGCCATCTCGCCCACGGGAGCGGGCTCGACATGGAAGGAGAGGTTGTAGTGTTCACGGATGGTACGCACCTTGTAGCCGGCCGCCTCCGCGATCGCGAGGCGCTCGGCGTCGAGGGCTTCGAGGAGGCGCCCGACCGAATCGGTGTTGTTTTCGTTTTGCCCCCAGGTTTCGCCATGCTCCATGCGCGTGAAGTTGCACAAGGCGATGCCGAGATGGTTCTGCGGATTGAGATTCGACAGCGAGATCGCAAGCGCGTCGTCGCGCTGAACGAAACGGTCGCCGAACAGCTCCTTGCAGATTTTCATGCCGCGCTCGGAAGCCGAGACGGGGATTGTGGCGATGTCGACCTTCGAGCGGATCGTCGAAACGTTGACGCTGGCATCGCCGGTTCTGCGGCCGGCGGTCACCGTCGTTCCCCAGACGGCGACTGGCACATCCAAGCCGCGCTCGGCGATCTGGCGCGCGATGTAGAGCCCGCTGAACGACGTATGGGAGCTGATGATCACAACCTGCCCGGAGACAAGATCGGCCGCTGCGGCGTCCATGGCCTTGCGGTGACCGTTCGCCGGCAGGGCAAAAAGCACCGCGCCAGCACCGGTAACAGCCTCGGCTGCGCTCGCCGCCATGGCGACCTTGAAGCTGCCTGCGAGGCTGCCTGTCGCGGTCAGCGCTTCGCCCTTGGCGATACTCTGGCCGCTCTTCCCGGACGGCGACCATAGAACCGGCTCGTGGCCGAGAGAAGAAAGAAGAGCGGCATTGCCATAGGCAATCGAGCCCGCACCGAGCACTGCGACACGCATCGTTCTGATCCTTGGGAGTTGCTGGCGGTTTCGGATCAGGCCGGGCATGCATGTCCGGCCTGTCATGCTGGACGCAATTTGCGTCAATACTTGTAACCGGCCTTTTCCATATACTGCTTGGCCAGGTTGAAGTCGTAGGCGATCGGCTTTAGCGCGTCGTGATCGTAGTATTCGGAGGTAAATGGCAGAGGCACCGTGCCTGGCTTGCCGAACCCTGAAACCACGTTCTTGATGATCTGCTCGCGCGGGATCATGTGGCTCATCGCCTTGCGGACATACACGGCGGCCTCGGCCGCGCGGCTGGGATCCTGCTTGCCGAGCGGCGTCTCCACACCGGTGCCGAAGACCGGATGGTCCATGTTGAGGCAGGTCTGCATCCACTTGAACGAGTCGAAGCGATTGACCTTGCCCCAGGACGCATCGACCGTATCGAGCAGGCCGCCGACGTCGTACATCGGGTCGTGAGCATCGATGGCGCCGGATTTGATGGCGCTGAGCAGGGCATCCGCGCCCTGGATGTTGACGACATAGAAGGTCTTGACGTTGCCTTCCGTCTTTTTCCAGTAGTTCTCGTTCTTGCTGTATTTGTAAGCCTTGCGAGAAGGATCGAAACCCTGCGGGATCCACGGCCCGGTGCCGACGGCGCCTTTTGCTTCGAAGACTGTCCCGTCCGAGGTCTTGACCGGGAAGGTGCCCAACCAGGTGCTGATCACATGGCCGCGCAGTTCCTCCGGCTTGAGGCCCTTGTAGGCGTGCTTCGGCATGATCGCGATGACCGGCATCAGGAAGTCGAGGAACATCGCGTTCGGCTGCGGCAGCGTAACCGTGATCTCGTGGGTGCCGGTGATCTTGTAGGCGTCCGACGAGCCCATCACCGTGCTGAGTGGCGCCTGGAACAGGCTCGCATAGGCTTTATCGATGATGGTATCCCAGGTGAACTTCACGTCTTCGGCTGTGAACTCCTCGCCAGAATGCCATTTGACGCCCTTGCGCAGGCTCAGCACCCAGGTCGTGCCGTCGTCTGAACCTTTGACCGATTCCGCCAATGCCGGAACCAGCTTCTTATTGGCCCAGCTGTCATATTCCATCAGCGCGTTGTAGGCGGGGCCGAAGATGTTGGCCTCGTTATAGCCACTGCCATACATCGGGATGAGCTGGCTCGGGGGCTGCCAGGAAGCGAAAGTGGCGGTGACGTCGCCGGTGGCCCCCTCGATCATCCAATCCTCCGGGCGCGGATAGAAGACCGGGTTGTAGGTCGTCGATTCCAGGCCCTTCAGCTTGGGATTGGTGATGATCACCTCCTCCGGGTAAAAGACCATATGGAGCGGCTCGATCTCGTACCAGCGCTTCGCGAACGCGCCCATCGCCGCCTTGCGGTCTTCCGCCGTCACGGCGCGGGAGTATCTCTCGATCGACTCGTCGATCTGCTTGTCCGCGACACGGTAGTAGTTCTGCCCGTTGGGCGGAATGTTCTTGCTGTGAAACAGTGTTTCCGGGCTTGGCGACAGGCCACTATAGTAGATTCGCTCGGAATACATGTCGAAACCGCCTTCGACATGGGTCTTGCCGCTGTCGTTCGCACGCCTGGCGATCACGACCGATGGAGGCTGGTAGCTGGCGTTGACGTCGATGCCCAGCCGCGCAAACTGCTTGCCTATCAGGTCGGTCCAGATCATCCGCGACTGCAGGTTGTTGAAGATCATCAGATAGAGCTTGAAGAAGGGCGGCTTGGCCAAGGCTGGCTCCGGCAGCCCGCCAGCGGCGAGCGCCGCCGCTCCGGCGCCGGTCCATTTGAGAACGTCACGTCGCGTCGATTTCTCAGTCATCGCTTTCCCCTTCTTTTGTGTGATCGGCAGTGGAAGCTGGCGGCTCAGGCCTGAAAACGGGCCGGACGGAACTGTTCGAGTTCGACTCTCGTGCGTCCGTGAAGCACCTCGTCCGCGACAGCCTGGGCGAGGAACGGGGAGAGCGTGACACCGCTATGGGTCACGACCACGTAGTAGCCGTCGACACCGCGTGCCGGCCCGACGGTCGAGAGCCCATCGGCCGGAATGGGCCGCACCGTCGTCCGCACGGCCTCCGCCTTGACGCCTTTCAGGCCCGGCAGGATCTCGGCGGCGCTTTCCATTGCGATCCGCGCTTCCTCGCAGTCAGGCGTGCGGCTTTCGAGAGCCGCAAAGCGGTCGTCGAGCGAGTCCTTGCGCACCATCAGCCGTCCGGCGCCGTCCGGGCGGACATCGACATCAGGGGCATGGAACGGTCGGCGTAGCTCGACACCCACCGGCGGCGTGAAAACCAGGAAGCCGACGGTTGGTGCCAGCGGAATGTTCGGCACGGATTGGTTGACCGTCTCGTTCGACCAGCGCCCGGTGCAGTTGATGACGAGGTCAGCCTCGTGGAGTGCGCCGCTATCATCGCGTGCGCCGATCACGCGGCCGTTGCGGGTCTCCAGGCCAGTGATCCTGACTCCTGTCCTGATTGCAGCGCCATAACGCTGGCGCGCGGCGCGCAGCATCGTGCCGGCGTAGAGCACCGGATCGATCCAACCTTCCTCGGGACAGAAGACGATCTGGGCGGTATCCGGGACCGCATCCAGCGCAATCTCGGGCTCAAGTTCGCCGAGCCGCTTCTTATCGATGATCTGGGCGTCGTAACCCCATGCGCGCAGCCTTGCGACCTTCTCAGCCTGGGCGGCGACCTCCGCCGGTGCGATCCGCCATTCCAGGCTGCCGCTCTGGTGGAACCAGGGTGTGGTGCCGAACTCTTCCTTTAGCGCCGCATGGGCACGCATGCCGGCGACATTGAGGTCGTGATAGGGACGTGGTGTCTTGTTGTTGGAATTGGTCCAGGCGAAGCTTACACCAGAGGTGCCGCCGCCGACGCGGTCGGCCTCCAGCACCGTGACCTTCGCACCGCCCTGCGCAATGCGGTAGGCGATCGAGCTGCCGACGATTCCGGCTCCTACGACGATGACGTTCATCATGGCATGTCCTGTAGTCTGGCCCGCATTCAGCGCGGGTTGTGGCAAGCAAAGGCGTGGGTGCCGTCCGGAGCGGACAGCGGTGGAACCTGCTGGGAGCAAACCGGCAGTGCAGCCGGGCAGCGCGTATGGAAGACGCAGCCGGGCGGCCGCTTCAGGACGCTCGGAATCTCGCCACTGATTGCGTCGCGTGGCTTTTGTCGCGCCGGATCGGGCACGGGGATCGCTGAGATGAGAGCCGCGGTATAGTGGTGGCGTGGACGCGCGAAGATCTCGTCGACCTCCCCGATCTCAACGAGATTGCCGAGATACATCACGGCGATGCGGTTGCTCAGGAACCGCACCGAACTCAGATCGTGAGAGATGTAGAGATAGGAGAGCTTCAGCTCCTCCTGCAGCTCGGCGAGCAGGTTGAGGATCTGGGCGCGCACCGAGACATCGAGCGAGGATACCGGCTCATCGCAGATCAGCAGACGCGGTTCGACGGCCAGCGCGCGCGCAATGCCGATGCGCTGTCGCTGGCCGCCGGAAAACTCGTGCGGATAGCGCTCGGCATGCTCGGCCGGGAGACCGACCCGCTCCAGCAGCGCCTCGACCGCGCCGTCCCATTGCGACTGCGGGAGAAGGCGGTGGACCCGCAACGGCTCGGAGAGTATCTGTCGGACGTTCCAGCGTGGATTGAGCGAGAGATAGGGATCCTGGAAGACGTATTGCATCTGCCGGCGCAGTGCGAGGACGTCGGGCCTGCGATCCCGGGCGAAGGTCGCGCATACATCGGTTTCACCGAGTCGGATCGTCCCGGATGTGGGCGCGACAAGGTGCAGGATCGAGCGGGCGGCGGTTGTCTTGCCGCAACCGCTCTCGCCGACGATGCTCAGTGTCTCGCCGATGCCAAGATCGAAGCTGATGTCGTTTACGGCGCGGATGTCGCCCGTGACCGTCTGGCGGAAGAGGCCGCGTCGATGCAGCGGATAGCTTTTCACGAGTCCATCGACGCTGAGCAGGGGCTTTTGTGCGACGCGCTGGCGAATATCGGCCATCGGTTCGATCAAGGTTTCAGCCATGGCCGGGCACCCCGGTGCTGCCGCGCTTCAGGCAGTGGACGACACGGCCGGGCTCGATCGCCGCTGCTTGCGGGACGAGACGGGAACATTCCGGCATTGCTTCAGGGCAGCGGCCAGCGAAACGGCAGCCGCCGCTGAGCGGTTGGCCCGGGGTTGCAGCGAGGCCGACTGTCGGTAGTCGTTCGCGGCGCCCCTCGGCATCGATTACGTAGCGTTTGTCGATCCGTGGCGTCGAGGCGAGCAAGGCCTGCGTGTAGGGGTGGGACGGACGAGCGAAGACGGCATGCTTGTCGCCGGTTTCGCAGACCTGCCCGGCGTACATCACCGTGATTCGATCGGCGATGCGCGCCACCACGCCCATGTCGTGGGTGACGAAGATCATCGACATGCCGAGCCGCTGCTTCAACTCATCCAGCAGGTCGAGGATCTGCGCCTGGATGGTTACATCGAGGGCAGTAGTCGGCTCGTCGGCCAGCACCAGAGCGGGATTGCACAGCAGCGCGCGTGCGATGCAGACGCGCTGCTTCATACCGCCGCTCATTTCGTGCGGATATTGCGACAGGCGTGGGCCGGGGTCCGTGATGCCGACGAGGCGGAACAGCTCCTCGACTCGCTGGAATGCCGCAGCACGCGGCAGCTTTTCGTGAACCTTCAGGATCTCGGCAAGCTGGGCACCGACCGTCAAGAGAGGGTTGAGCGAATAGCCGGGGTTCTGGAAGATCATGGCAAGGCGCCGGCCGCGCAGCTTCTGCATCTCTCGCTGCGACTTGGCCGCCAGGTCCTGGCCTTCGAAGACGATGCGTCCGCCCGCGATCCGTCCCGGAGGTGGAAGCAGATTCAGGATCGCCAGGCTCGAGAGCGTCTTGCCGCTGCCGGACTCGCCCACGATGCCCATCGTTTCGCCGGCGCGGACCTGATAGCTGACGTCGTCGACGATCCGGACCGGCGCGCTCCAGGGCGGAAACTGGATACGAAGATTCTCGACCGAGATCAGGACTGGCGCCCGTGAATTTGAGGCTTCGGGCCGTTCAGAAGAAGCGGCTGGGGCCTGTCTTTCGGCGGCGAGGCTCGTCATCAGCTTTTCGCCCGCGGGTTGAAGGCGTCGGTAAGCCCATCCGCCAGAAGATTGAAACCGAGAACCGTGACGAAGATCGCCGCGCCGGGGCTGAGTGAGGCCCAGGGAGCGACCTTCAGCGCCTCGTAGTTGAAGTAGAGAAGCTGGCCCCAGCTCACTGCAGCCGGGTCACCGAAGCCGAGAAAGCCGATCATCGCCTCCGACAGCACGGCTCCACCGATACCGAGCGCGATGATGACGACGAGTGAGGGCAGAGCGTTCGGCAGGATATGGCGGAACAGGATGTCGCCAGAGGTAGCGCCGATGCAGCGTGCTGCCTCGACGAACTCCTGATTCTTGAGCCGCAGGAATTCTGCACGGGTCATCCGTGCGATCGGAGCCCAGGAAAAGACGCCGATCAGCAGGATGATCACACTCAGATTGAGATAAGGTATGCTCTCGAATGGCGTGTTGACGACCGCGACCCCGAGCAGCCGTACCACCGCCAGAATGACGACGAAGACCGGAATAACCAGGAAGAAGTCGGTGAAGCGCATCAGCACTTCATCCGTTGTACCCCCGCGATAGCCGGCGAATCCGCCTACCAGAACGCCGATCAGCGAGGCGATCGACATGGCGCCCAGCCCCACCGCGAGCGCTGTCGGCGCACCGTAGATGAGCCGGCTGAGCACGTCGTAGCCCATCCGGTCCGTGCCGAGCGGATGGGTCCAGCTCGGCGGTGCCTTGGAGCCGGGGTCGATCATCGGGCTCTGGTCCTGCGGATCAAAGGGCGCGAGGAAGGGGCCGAGCACCGCGGTCGCGACGACGAACATCACGAGGATCAGCCCGAGCATGCCGGTGCGACTCTTGGTGAAGCGCTGCCAACCCTGCCGCCAGATGCCCCTGGCGGGCTTGGCGACCCGCCTCGCGACAGATGGCCGGCTCGTGATCGTCTGATCGGTCACGCTGCTCACTCCAGACTGATGCGGGGGTCGATGAGGACGTAGATGACGTCCGTCAGCAGGGTCGTGCAGATCAGCATGAAGGCGATGACCGCACTCGCACCCATGATCACGGGGTAGTCGAGCTGATGGATCGCCGAGATGTAGAGGTAGCCAAGGCCCGGCCAGGTGAAGACGGATTCCGTCACCGGGGCCGTGCCGAGCATCAGGCCGATCAGCAACCCGAGATAGGTCAGCATCGGGATGAAGGCCGCCCGTAACGCATGGACGAAGATGACGCGTCGTTCGGGAATGCCGCTGGCGCGCATCGCCGCGATGAAGTCGCTCTTCAATACGTCGACCATGTTCGAGCGCATCAGCAGCGTCAGCGTGGCGGTGTTGAAGAAGGTCAGCATCGCCACCGGCAGCACCATGTGCCAGAGCGCGTCGAGCACGGGGCTTCCGCCGATCGGGTTACGTGTCGAATAGGCGCCATAGCTCGGCAGCCAGTCGAGCGTGTACGAGAAGACGAAGATAAGCAGGATGCCGAGGAAAAACGCGGGCAGCGATTGGCCAAGCAGCGCGGTGCCCATCACTGCAAAATCGGCGCGCGAATGCTGGCGGCGTGCGGCTGTGACCCCGAAGAGGATTGCGACCGCGAGAGCGATCAAGATGGCAGGGAGCTGGATTTTGAGGGTTTCCCAGCCCCAGGTCATGATCATCGATCCGACAGGCTGGTTGTAGACGATGCTGGTGCCAAAATCGAGGTGAACCAGCCGTCCGAGCCAGAGCAGATAGCGGGTGAATGGAGGATGATCGAGCCCGTAATAGGCCTTCATCCGCTCGATCACCTCGCCAGTCATGCCTGGCGTCTCCGCCATCATAAGCTCGATCGGATTGCCGATGGCGTTAACGAGGAAGAATATTGCTGCACTGACGCCCAGCATCAGCAAGATCGCAAAGATCAACCTTCTGGCAAGAAAGATGACGATTCGCATCCCGAAAAGGATCCTCGCTTCAATTTTGACAATAGATCGCCTCTGATCTGGATATGCTGTTCGGCACGTCCAAAAACCGGTCGGCTTGCTTGATCTAAGTCAATGACGGTCAGCGTATGGACGCAAAATCGGGGCGTCAAAGAATATGATTTTGCCAGTTCATTCCCTGAGGTTATGATGTCTGCCGCCGTAGCGAGCAGCCACCTCACGGATCAACGCGGTAGCCAAGGCGCTCGAACTCGTCCTCGATGTCCCGCATCAGCGCCTCGGCCAGCGAGGAACTGATCAGGCTGTTGGGGCGCACATGCCAGACCGGCGAGAATATCTCTGGAGCGAAGGACCTGGCGACGAGGCCACGGCCGATGAACTGCTGCGCATTGAGTTCATCGACGAGGGCAATTCCGGCGCCGCTGGCGACCATGGCGCAAGCGACGTTGGCCATCGGTGCGTCGATGAACATGCGCGGCAGGATGCCTGCTTGCTCGAACACCTTCTCAACGGCTGCGCGGCGGTCGACCGATCCGATCGATACGAAACTCTCGCCGTCGAGATCCTCTGGGCGGATTCTCTGCCGGGTCGCCAGGCGGTGACCGTCGGGAAAGACGCAGGCATTGGGAACGCGTGCGATCATGCGGCAGACGACGTTCGGATGCGGCGTGGAATGCTCGGTGATTCCGAGGTCGATCTGCCCGGCAATGGCCCATTCTATAATGCGATCGGAACTGCGCGAATGCAGCTTGACCGCCGTCTTTTTCGTGCTTTCGGCAGAAGCGCGTTAACAGGGGCGGCACGATCGTCCCGGCCAGCATCGGCATGACGCCGAGATTGAGACGGCCAAATTGCAGCTCGCGGATGTCCTTCGTCATCCGCTCAAGACGCTCGACGCTTTCCCAGGTACGCTGAACCTCGGCGAAGTACAGCTCGCCATCCCGCGTCGGCCTGAGCCGCCCTTTCGTACGTTGGAAAAGGATGATGCCGGTTCCGCGCTCGAGTTGATACAGCATCTTGCTGGCGGCGGGCTGCGAAACGGACATCATCTCGGCCGCTTGGGTGAGCGTCCCGAAGCGCATGATGTGGCGGAAAAGCTCAACATGCCTGAGATTTATCGTCATCGGTCCCCTCGCAGGAATGTGGCCGCCGCATCTTTGTGGTCAGGGTTGCGAGGTTCGGCGCAGGCGATGTTCGCTGAAACCCGCCCCGCAAGGAAGTAGCGTTACGGGCGGAGGTGGATGACCCGGAGCCGTTTTGATGCCGCTCCGAATAGGATGACCTAGTCCGGCGCGTTGGAAAACGGCGGCGGAGGCTTCAGGCCCGCGCTGAACGCCTCGACGAGCTTGCCGGTCGGCCGGCCTCGCTGTCGAAACAGAAAGATCGGGACGTGTATCGCAGGCCGAAAGCTGCGGAATACGAGGCCGCGGTTGTTGCGCTCTCGAGCAGCCTCGCTGTCGACGATGCCGATGCCACATCCCGCGGCGACGAGCGCGCAGACCGTGAGGCCGAGGCTCGCATCGATGACGGTCCGCGGATGCTGCCCGGCTGTCTCGAGAGCCTGGGTCAACTTGCGGCGGAATTCGTCTTCCGGACCGAGGGCGACGATCGTCTCCCCATCGAGGTCGCGAGCCTCGATGTCCGGCTTGCGTGCGAGCGGGTGCCCTTCGGGCAGAGCAATAATGCCTTCGAGATCGAAGAGCTTACGGCGCGAGAGGTTGTATTCCTCGCTTCGGAGTTGGGCGATGCCGAGGTCGATCTCGCCACTCCCAACAAGGCGCGCGGCGTCGACGGAATTGCTCGAATGCAGCGTGATCGAGACATCCGGATGCGCCGCGGAGAAGCGCGCGACCATTGCAGGAAGCCAGGCGATGCCGAGCGCGGGTATCGTACTGACGACGATGCGCCCCTGCTTGCGATCCCTTAAACTGGCGGCGAAGCGCGACAGGTTTGCATGCCGAAATAGGTTCGCTCGACCTCGGTATAGAGCAACCGAGCCTCCTCCGTAGCCGCGATGCCTTTTGTCGTGCGGGCAAAGAGGCGCAGGCCGAGTTCGGCCTCCAGCAGCTTGAGAGCCTTACTGACCGCCGGCTGGGAGATGTGGAGGATGTTGGCCGCCTCGGTGATCGAGCCGGAATCCATGATTGCCTTGAAGACTTCGACCTGACGGTAATGCATGGGGCGAGCATAACTTCAATTCATATAGATCGTAAATTTATGAATTTGAGATAGATCAAAGACTGTGATCTGCTGGCTTTCGTCGCCGCCATCGCCTCTCGACAGGATGAGCAAGAAGGCGACCAAAAAACCAAAGACTGACTTCGCATCGCGAAAGCGGCGAGCGCAAAGGCGTTCGTCTGCGCTCGCGCGACCGCCGAAATTGCCAGCTTGGGGAACAGCGAACATGCGCAGTCTTCGTCATTCGTGCACCGTGGCGGCACTCGTCGCCGGTCTGTCTCTGGCCACCGCGCAAGCCTTTGCTCAGCCCGCGGGTGTCCTGCGGGTGGCGGTGGGCGCCGACCCGGCGACATTTGATCCCGCCTTCAACGATCTGCCCGTGGGCAACGCGGTCGATCTCGCCGTGCTCGAAGGGCTCTACCGGCTTGACCTGCAGAACAACGCCCAGAAGAACCTGGCCACGGATTCGTCTTTCTCGCCAGACGGCAAAGTGTTTACCGTCAAGATCAAGACCGGCAGGACCTTCAGCAACGGCGACCCGCTCAATGCCGAGGCTGTCGCCGCCAGCTTCAATCGGATGCTCGACGAGAAGACAGGCTCGATCTATCGCGGCCTCTACGCTTCGCTCGGCACGATCAAGGCGGTCGGAGAGGATACCGTCGAGTTTCATCTCGCCGAACCCAACGGCCATATCCTGATGCTGCTCGCAAACACGGCAGCGAGTATCGTCAACGTCAAAGCGCTCAAGGAGATGGGGGCAGAGTACGGCCGCAAGCCGGTCGGCTCCGGTCCTTATATGGTGGAGCGCTTCGTCGGCGGTGAAGGGTTCAGGCTCGTGCCGAACCCGAAATATGCAGGCGACTATCCCGCGACCCTGAAAGCGATCGACTTCAGCGTCGTGCCGGAAGACGGATCGCGCATGGCTTTGATGGAAACCGGCGCAGCCGACATCGTCGAGCGCGTGCCACCAGAGTCGATTGAGGCGATCAACGCTCTGAAGAGCGCGAAGGTCGTGACGCCACCGAGCATGTTCTCCATCAACATGGAGATGGTCTTGCGCGGTCCGCTCGCCGATCCGCGGGTCCGAAAGGCTTTGAACCTCGCGATCGATCGTGACGGCATCGCCAAGGGCGTCCTCGGCGGACTCGGCACGCCGTCGGTCGGTATGGTGGGGCCCGGCACGCAGGATGAATTGCGCAAGACCTTCCCCTTGATCCAGTTCGATCCCGAAGGAGCAAAGAAGCTGCTGGCGGAAGCCGGCTACAAGCCGGGCCAGCTCGCTCTCAGCTTCACCTGCCCGACCGGGCGCTACATCAAGGATGTCCAGGTCTGCCAGGCGCTGGCGGGGTCCTTCGAGAATGTCGGCATCAAGGCGACACCGCTCGTCGTCGATCGCGGCACCTGGACCAAGGTGGTCGGCATGGAGCCGGCCCAACGCACCGACAATATGGGCATGGTCGGGCGTGCCACGGCCGGGATGGATTACACCCTCTACCGGCTCTTCTTCACCGGCGTCGGCGCCAACCGCACGGGCTACTCGAATCCGCGCGTGGACGGCCTTCTGAAGGAAGGCCGCGCTACGACTGATCCGGCCAGACAGAAGGAGATCTACGGAGAAATCCAGGAGATCGTCTGGAAGGATCAGCCCTTCCTCTTCCTCTGGTACCAAACCCAGGCGATCGGCGTTGCGAACCGCGTGCAGGGCTTTGCCGTCCAGCCCAACGAGACGCTGGTCTTCGACAGGGTGACCCTCAAGTAGCGTCGGAAGCGGAGACAGAACGATGGTCGTTCTCAGACGCATTGGCGGAGCGCTGCCGACGTTGTTTGCGGTCTCGCTCCTCGTCTTTCTCTTCGTCGACCTCATTCCGGGCGACCCGGCGCAGATCCTGGCTGGGCCGACCGCCTCCAACGAAGAGATCGAGAGCATTCGCAAGTTCCTCGGTCTCAACGAGCCGCTGCTCACACGCTACGGGCATTTCGTCCGCGGCATCTGGGATCCGGCTGCCGCGACCTCGTTTCGCACCCATCGTCCGGTCGTGGTTGAACTGGCGGAGCGTTTGCCGAACACGCTGATCGTCTCGATCGGCGGCCTCGCGATCGGCGTCCTCGTCGGCACGCTCGCCGGCATTGTCAGCGCCATGCGTCCGGGCGGGGCGGCGGATGCGGCAATCACCGTGCTGACGCTCGCCGGCATCTCGATGCCGATCTATTGGCTAGGACTGCTCTGCATCTGGCTGTTCGCCGTCAATCTCGGCTGGCTGCCGGCAGCAGGCGCCTCGACGCCCCTGCATTTCGTCCTGCCGATCCTTGTGATCGCTACGCGCCCCGCCGCCATGTTTAGTCGCCTTGTCGCGGCGAGCCTGACCGAGGCAATGGGCAAGGACTATCTCGATACGGCCCGCGCCAAGGGGCTCAGCGAGACCCGTGTCGTACTCGCCCACGCGCTGCGCAATTCATTGATCGCGGCGGTCAGCGTCGCCGGCGTGCAGTTCGGCGGCATGCTCGGCGGCTCGGTCGTGACCGAAACCGTCTTCGGCATCCCCGGCGTCGGGCGGCTGCTCGTCGATGCGGTATCGCGCGCAGACTATCCGGTCATCCAGTACGCGATCTTGATGTTCGCGGTCTTCTTCGTCCTCATCAATCTCGTCACCGACCTGCTGACGCAATGGCTCGACCCGCGCACGCGGGACCAAGAGAGGCCGGCATGAGCGTGCTCCAGGACATGGCGCCTGCCGCTCTGCGCCATCCTCCCGCCCCGGCAGCGCTCGCACCACGCCCGCGATGGACTTTGCTGCGGCGCATCCTCGTCCAGCCCAAGGGCGCGATCGGGCTGACATTGGTCGTGCTTTACCTGCTGCTCGCGATCCTCGGACCCATGCTGGCTCCGCATGATGCTTTCCGTCAGAACTTCGCACAGACGCTTCGGCCACCTTCTGCCGCGCATTGGTTCGGAACGGACCAGCTTGGGCGGGACGTCTTCAGCCGCGTGCTGATCGGAGCGCGCGCGACGCTCGGTATCGGCGTCGGCGGCGTTACGGTCGCGTTCCTCATCGGCGTGCCGCTCGGCATCCTCGCCGCCTGGCGGCGCGGATGGATCGAGGCGCTGTTGATGCGCGTCATCGACATCATGCTGAGCTTTCCCGACATCGTCTTCGCATTGGCGGTTGTGGCGATCCTCGGTGCCAATACGCAGAACGTCATCATCGCGGTTGGCGTGGTCGCGATTCCAGTCTTCGCGCGTACGGCCCGCGCCGTGACGCTCAGTATTCTGGCCGAGCCCTATATCGAGGGCGCAGCGGCCCTAGGTGCGAGTCCGATGCGCATCATTCTGCGCCATGTGCTGCCGAACATCGCCGGCACGCTATTGACACTCTCGACTCTGCTCTTCGCCTCGACTTTGCTCTCGGCATCAGGCCTCGGATTTCTCGGGCTCGGCACGCAGCCGCCCTTCCCGGAATGGGGCACGATGCTCGGCGAAAGCCGCTCCTACATTCGCAGCCACCCGTATTTGGCGACTTTTCCGGGCCTGTTTCTCGCCGTCTCGGCGCTCGCCTTCAATCTGCTCGGCGAGGCGCTGCGTGTGATTTACGACCCCACCAGCCGGCGAAGCGGCCGGCGGGCGCCCCTGTTCGCCTTTCTGCGCCGCCGTCCCGTAATGGCACCCGTTGCCGTCGACGGTGAGCCTTCCGCGGATTCGAGCGCTGTTTCGGTCAAGGCACTGCGCATGGCGTTCCAGACCAGCGATGGGCCGCTTGATGTCGTTCGTGGCGTCGACTTGGCGATCCAATCCGGTCGGACGCTTGCGCTGGTCGGCGAATCCGGCTCCGGCAAATCGACTTTGCTGCGTGCGATTGGCACCCTCGCCAATCCGCAGGAGATCGCGATCACCCAAGGCAGCATCAGCGTGGGTGGCGAGCCGACGTTGGGACTTTCCGCCACGGCATTGCGCGAATTGCGTCGTCTCAAGATCGGCGTTGTCTTCCAGGATGCGGCGAGCGCGCTCAACCCTGTGCTGACGATCGGGGATCAACTCGCCGAGGCGGTGCGTACGGGAACGCGTCTTGACACCCAAGCCGTCCGTCAGCGCTGCATCGCGCTTTTAAAGGACGTCAAGATCGCCGATCCCGAGCGGCGTCTCGACATGTACCCGCATCAGTTCTCGGGCGGCATGAAGCAACGCATCGTTATCGCGATCGCGCTCGCCCAGGATCCGCAGGTGCTGCTCGCCGACGAGCCGACCAGCGCCCTCGATGTCACGATCCAGCAGCAAATCCTCGTCCTGCTCCGTGAGATTCAGGAAAAACGCGGGATGGCCGTGCTGCTGGTCACGCACGATCTTGGCATCGTCTCTCGCTTCGCCGACGACGTCGCGGTGATGTATGCTGGCCGTATCGTCGAGAGCGGCGAGGTCGCAACCGTGCTGGAGCGGCCGCTACACCCTTATACGCTGGCGCTGCGCAGCTCCGCTCCAGGCAGTGGCGAGAGCCGTGGCCAACCCTTGCGCAGCATCCCCGGCGAGCCGCCGCTGGTCGGTCGCTTTCCCGATGGCTGCACCTTCCGTCCGCGTTGTCCACGCACGCAGGGCCGTCCCGCATGCGCGGCGCAGGAGCCGGAACCGCGTCCGCTGGCTGGCCGGGTCGTTGCTTGCGCTTTCGCTGAGGAGGGCTTGCAATGACCGCAGCTTTCCGCCCGCCGCGGCGCCATCCGTCCGCCGAGATCGACGACGTGGTCGTTGTCGACAGTGTCGGCCGGCATTTTGGCGGCCGGAAGGGAATGCTGAGCCGTGTGGCGGCGCCGGTCGTGCGTGCTGTCGACGGCGTGTCCTTCAGCGTCCCGCATGGAACTTGTTTCGCTATCGTGGGCGAATCGGGTTCTGGCAAGAGCTCGCTCGCTCGGTTGATCGTCGGCTTGCTGAGGCCGACGGCCGGTGAGGTCATCGTAGACGGCACGCGCCTCTCGACCCTCGATAAACCGGGCCTGCGCGCGCTTCGACGCAAGGCTCAGCTGGTGCTGCAGGATCCACGCGCCTCGCTCGATCCCCGGATGACCGTGTTCGACACGCTTGCGGAGGCGTTGACCGTGCATGACCTGCACCGCGAGCGTGTCGCCCGGTCCGAACGCATGGACGCCGTTATAGCGATGGTGGGGCTGAACACAGCCCATCTCGCCCGCTATCCGCATGAACTTTCCGGCGGCCAGCGTCAGCGCGTCGCTATCGCCCGCGCCATCATCTGCGAGCCGGACATCCTCGTCCTGGATGAACCGGTGAGCGCTCTCGACGTCTCGGTCCAGGCGCAGATCATCAATTTGCTGGTAGAGCTCCAGGCGCGGCTCGCCCTGACCTACATCGTCATCACGCACGACCTCGCTTTGGTTGCCCACATGGCCGATGCGGTCGGGGTCATGTATCTCGGCCGCTTCGTCGAACAGGGCGATGTCGAGGAGGTCTGCGGCGCGCCGCGTCATCCTTACACCCGCAGCCTCATGGCAATCGCCGCGGCCGCGACGCCGTCGGGGCGAGGGCAATCGCTCGCCCTGTTGGAAGGCTCAATCCCGAGTCCGCTTGCCATCCCGAGCGGGTGCAGCTTCCACACACGCTGCCCTCTAGCCAGGCAGCGCGCCGCCGAGGGAACACCGAGCATCGCTACCCCGGACGGGCTCCTGCCACGCCGCTGCGTCCAAGAAACCCCTGCTCTCCACCCTGCGCCCGGGGGCCGCAGTGCCGCGAGCTGCCATTTCGCGGATCAACGCCCTCATGTCCAAGATAGCTGAAAGACGAAGGATAGGATCGATGTCCGATCATAATAGCGCCTCCGAGGTCGTCATCGTTGGCGGCGGCATCTATGGGACGAGCCTGGCCTACCAGCTCGCGAAATCCGGCCGCAGCGTCACTCTGCTTGAAGCTGCCGAGATCGCCGGTGGTGCCTCGGGGGGTCCCGGCGAGCGCGGCGTGCGCGCCAATGGTCGCGATCTGCGTGAGTTGCCGGTCTGTGCTGTCGCCCAGCAGCTGTGGGTGGATTATCAGGCGAAGTTCGAGGGCGGGGTCGGCTACCGGCGCGTCGGCGGTCTCAAGATCTATGACGTATCCTACGGCCATCGCGAGCATGAGGTGCGCGGGCGCATGGAGGCGACGGCGGCTGCGCAGTCGAGTCTCGGCTCGCCGTCCGAAGTTCTTTCGCGTGACGAGACGTTGGCGCGCGAGCCCGAGCTCGCTCCCGGCATCCTTGGCGCGATCTGGTGCCCCCATGACGGCGTTGGCGACCACACCCTTGCGACGCGCCAGTTCGCCAAGGAGGCCGCCAAGGCTGGTGCCGTCATCCGCACCGGCGCCAAGGTCGCCGAGATCGTGCAGGCGCGCGGTATAGCAACGGCCGTGAAGCTCGCGAGCGGAGAGATAATTCCGGTCGGCTCGCGGCTGGTCGTCGTCGCCAACGCCGGTGCCGAGGCCCTGCTGAAGCCAGTTCTGAAGCCGCATGAACTTGGCCCTGTCTGGAACCTCATGCCGCAGATGCATTTCGTCTCAAATCCGCTGAACAAGACGATCAACCATCTGCTCTCCCACGCTCATCGCCGCCTTGCCGTGAAGCAGCTTCCCGACGGTGTGATCATGCTCTCGGGTGGAGCCCATGTCGGCTACACGCCGGAAGGGCTGTGGAAGGGTTCGCTGAGTTCGATGACGCAGAACGTCACCGACGCGCTTCTCACGCTACCCTTCATCGACAATTCCAGTTTCCTGAGCGCCGATGCATCGCGGGTGGAGACCGTCGCCGTCGATCAGGTTCCGCTGATCGGACAGGCGGAGGCGGTGTCGAATTTGATCTACGGTTATGGCTGGTCGGGCCACGGCTTCGCGATCTCGCTCGGCTTCACCAAGCTGTTGGCCGATTGGATCAAGACGGACGAGAAGCCGGAAGCGCTGGAGCCGTTCTCGCCGTTGCGCTTCCACAAGCCGGCCGAACTGCTCAAAGCCGCAGCTCTGGGCCGCGCAGCGGCCTGAACTTTCCCACATCGTCAAGCTCAGACCGGGAGATGCGGCGCTGTCCGCATCTCCCGCCGAACAGGAAATGGATTTCATGCTCACCGACTTCGACGCTGCCCGCCCCGGCAAATCCGTTTACGATCTCGGCCCGGTCGCGGGTTCATTGGATGGGGTCGAGGGTGAAATCCTCTGCTGCATCAACAATGGCGAAGGGCCTTCTGTACTGCTCCTCGGCGGCATCCATGGCGATGAGTACGAGGCCCAGATCGTACTGCGCCGGCTGGCCGAACGTCTGGAGCCCGCAGACGTCACCGGACGCGTCATCATCATTCCCGCGCTCAATTTCCCAGCAGCGCAAAAAGGCAAGCGCCTCTCCCCCTTCGACGGCCAGAACATGAACCGTTGTTTCCCCGGCAAGGAGGACGGCACGCCGACGGAACGGCTCTGCGCGTTCGTGACGAAGCGCCTTTTCCCCGCCGTCGACCTTCTGATCGATGTCCATGCCGGTGGCGGTGACGTCTCGGTGGTACCGATGGTGTTCGGTTTCGCGACGGCAAAGAGCATGGTCGACGATGCCCGGCTCAATCTGCTGATGGAGGCTTGGGGCTACCGTTTCGTCCAGCATGTGGATGGCATCGACGAGACGGCTTGCGGCGCTGCCAAGCTCGCCGACTTGGCCTCGATAGAGGTCGAGGGTGGCGGCGGACGGATGAAGCCAGCAGAATTGGCGATCATGGAAGAAGGCCTCTTGCGCGCTCTGGCCAATTTCGGCGCGATCGAGCCGCAGCTAGAGCCGTCCGCTTTTACCGGGGTGCATTTTACTGCAGGCCCTGAAGGGCAGTATCTGGCACCATTTTCCGCCCTTGTAGAGCATTGCATGTCGCTCGGGGACCACGTCGAGAAGGGCCAATGCGTCGCTCGGTTGCATCCAACCTCGGGCCGATCAGCGGCCGCGGTAGAGGTTGCCGCGCCTAGGACAGGTTATATTCTGCGTCAAACCGAACACGCATTTGCGGCCAAAGGCCAATTGGTAGGGAACATAGGAAGCCTGCTTCGACGTTAGCCGAAGAAGCTCGACCGCCGCCATTGATGAGCTTGAGACCTGTGATCGCGTAGCGTTCATCGTGAGCCCGCACCGCGACACGGCGGAACACCCGATCACGGATAATCCGAGAAGCGAGGAAAGTCACCCGCTCGCCCTCTGCTCGAACACAAACGGAGCCTGCAGCGACCAGAGATGCGTCCTTCCTTATTCAGCACCGCGCGCTCGATCACGCCTCGAGCATCCGGGATTGGCGAAATCTCTGCGGGTCGGGCATCGCCGGAACTCAACGCAGCACGCGACGCAGACCTGAGAGCCGGTCGATGACGACCATCACGACAATCGAGATCAGGATCAGGGAGCTGGCGAGCGCCGCGCCGACGGCATCGTACTGGAACTTGATGTAGGAAGAGTTCGACGGGCAACGCCGTCCATGCCGATCTCGCGATCAGTCAGTATCTGAGCAAGGAGCTGTCGATCGGCGTCGTCGCCTCGCACTACCAACAGGTCAGCGGCGACGGCGGCAGCGGCGCCTCGCTCGGCCCCTATAAGGGCCGGGTCACCGCGGTCGGCGGCACCATCGGCTACAGCTTCAACGTCGCCGGAACCCCGGTCTCGGCCCGCCTGAAGATCTTGCGCGAGGTCAGCGTCGAGAATCGGCCGCAAGGCACGATCGGCCTGATCAGCATCGGCTTCCCACTCGGGCACGTGCCTTCAACCGCAGGGCCGGCCGAACCGAAGGTGACCAAGCACTGAGACGCGCGGCTTGGCGGCAGCGGCAGGTCTGGCGCCCGCCCCTGGCCGAAGCCTTCAGCGGGCGCAGCGGGGTAGGTGGTCTCTACCCCGGCAAACTGTGGATCGAACCGCACCAGGCTGTCGTCGCCCTTGAAGCGAACCGAAACGCTCGTCGTATCGACATGATCTCGTCCTCGCAGCCGAGGAGCAAGATCAGCCTATTGCCTGGCGGTTTTTGCTTTTCCGGCCTGGGCAGGTTGGGGCGATTGCTGAAGGCCCTCTCGCTTTCCGTTCCTCTGCGCCCGTAGGCCCGGCTTGAACCCCGATCCGTAGAATGCGGGGCACGGTATGGCATGGCAGCGGCGCCGCAAAACTGAGATTCCAGCGAGAAGTCCCGGTTGATCTTTGAATCAATTCATGCAATTAAATGACCGACCGGTCGGTTGATAAAAAGAGACGACGAATTTCAGGGAGAGGCACCTTGGCGGACGCTTTCATTTGCGATGCGGTTCGCACGCCCGTCGGTCGTTATGGCGGGGCGCTCGCGGGTATCCGTGCCGATGACCTGGCCGCCGTCCCGCTCACGGCGCTGATGCAGCGCAATCCTTCCGTCGACTGGGCAACCATCGACGATGTCATTCTCGGTTGCGCCAACCAGGCCGGCGAAGATAATCGCAATGTCGCGCGCATGGCCGTGCTCTTGTCCGGCCTGCCGGTCGATGTGCCCGGCTCCACAGTCAACCGGCTCTGCGGCTCCGGGCTCGATGCGCTTGGCCTGGCTGCCCGCTCGATCCGCGCCGGCGACTGCGAGCTGATGATCGCCGGCGGCGTCGAGAGCATGTCGCGCGCGCCTTTCGTGATGCCGAAGGCGGAGGCCGCCTTCTCCCGCTCGAACGCGATCTACGACACGACGATCGGCTGGCGCTTCGTCAACCCGAAGCTGAAGAAGGCGCATGGCATCGATTCCATGCCCGAGACGGCCGACAATGTCGCAGCCGATTTCGGCGTCTCGCGCGCCGACCAGGATGCGTTCGCGCTGCGCAGCCAGCAGCGCTGGGCTGCAGCGCAGGCCGCCGGCCGCTTCGCCGATGAGATGGCGCCGGTCTCCGTGCCGCAGAAGAAGGGCGATCCCGTCATCGTCGACCGCGACGAGCACCCGCGCCCTGATGTTACGCTCGAGCAGCTGGCCAGGCTCAAGGGCGTCAACGGACCCGACCTCAGCGTGACCGCCGGCAACGCCTCCGGCGTCAATGATGGTGCTGCAGCGCTGATCGTGGCGAGCGAGGCTGCCGCAAAGGCGAACGGCCTGACGCCGCGCGCCCGCGTCGTCGCCATGGCGGCGGCCGGCGTCGCACCGCGCATCATGGGCATCGGCCCCGTGCCGGCGGTGCGCAAGGTGCTGCAGCGCGCCGGGCTGGAACTCGGGCAGATGGACGTGATCGAGCTGAACGAGGCCTTCGCGGCGCAGGGGTTAGCCGTGCTGCGCGAGCTCGGCCTGCCGGACGATGCCCCGCAGGTGAACCCGAATGGCGGCGCGATCGCGCTCGGCCATCCCTTGGGCGCGAGCGGCGCCCGGCTGGCGACGACGGCGATGTGGCAACTCCAGCGCACCGGTGGGCGTTTCGCCTTGTGCACGATGTGCGTCGGCGTGGGGCAAGGGATTGCAGTGATCCTCGAGCGCGTCTGACGCGCGAACCGAAACAGGAGGCAGGCCGATGTATGCCCAGATGGTCAAGACCGAGGCGAAGCGGGTTCGCAGCCTCGACGAGATGGAGCCGCAGGAGCGCGCCTTCCAGGAGCGCATCGACGCCGGCCAGAAGATCGAGCCGAAGGAGTGGATGCCGGAGGACTACCGCAAGACGCTAATCCGGCAGATCAGCCAGCACGCCCATTCCGAGATCGTCGGCCAGCTGCCGGAGGGCAACTGGATCACACGTGCGCCGACTTTGGAGCGCAAGGCGATCCTGCTCGCCAAGGTGCAGGACGAAGCCGGCCATGGCCTCTATCTTTACTGCGCGGCGGAGACGCTCGGCATCAGCCGTGACCAGATGTACGAGCAGCTCCATTCCGGCAAGGCGAAGTACTCCTCGATCTTCAACTATCCGACGCTGAGCTGGGCCGATATCGGCGCGATCGGCTGGCTGGTCGATGGTGCGGCGATCATGAACCAGGTGCCGCTGCAGCGCTGCTCCTATGGACCCTATGCCCGCGCCATGGTGCGCATCTGCAAGGAAGAGAGTTTCCACCAGCGCCAGGGCTTCGACATCATGAGCGTGCTCTGCAAGGGCACGCCGGAGCAGAAGGCGATGGCGCAGGACGCACTCGACCGCTGGTGGTGGCCGTCGCTGATGATGTTCGGCCCCTCCGACGACGCCTCGGTGCATTCGGCGCAGTCGATGGCCTGGAACATCAAGCAGGATTCCAATGACGAGCTGCGCCAGAAGTTCGTCGACCAGACCGTGCCGCAGGCGAAATTCCTCGGCCTCACCGTTCCCGATCCGGCGCTCGCCTGGAACGAGGCGAAGGGTGGCCATGACTTTGGCGAGCCGGACTGGAACGAGTTCTTCGCGGTGATCGCCGGCGAGGGCCCGTGCAATCGCGAGCGGCTCGAGGCGCGGCGCAAGGCCTGGGATGACGGCGCCTGGTTCCGCGATGGGCTCACCGCCCATGCGAACAAACAGGCGGCGCGGCGTCAGGCCGCCCGTATCGCCGCCGAATAGCGCGCCAGCGGAAGGAGCGAAACGATGTCGAGCGAATGGCCCCTCTGGGAGGTCTTCATCCGCGGTCAGCACGGCCTCAACCACCGGCATGTCGGCAGCCTGCACGCGCCGGACGCCGAGATGGCGATCCATAATGCGCGCGACGTCTACACGCGCCGCAATGAAGGCGTGAGCATCTGGGTGGTGCGCTCCTCGGACATCGTCGCCAGCGCGCCCTCCGAGAAGGGGCCCCTGTTCGATCCCGCCAATGCCAAGGTGTACCGGCACCCGACCTTCTTCGACGTGCCCGACGAAGTGGGACATATGTGATGAGCGCCCTGGCCCCATCGCCGGCCATCGCCGAATTCGCGCTGCGCATGGGCGACAGCTGCCTGATCCTCGGCCATCGCAACTCGGAATGGTGCGGCCATGCTCCGGCCCTGGAAGAGGATATCGCGCTCGCCAACACCGCGCTCGACCTGATCGGCCAGACCCAGCTCTGGCTGGAGCTCACCTGCGAGGCCGAGGGCAAGGGCCGGACATCCGACCAGCTCGCTTTCCTGCGCGACGTCTCCGGCTACCGTAACCTCCTCCTGGTCGAGCAGCCCAATGGCGATTTCGGCCGCACGGTGATGCGGCAATATCTGTTCGACGCCTGGCATCTGCCGCTGCTGAAGGCGCTGATGAGCTCGGCCGATGCGCGTATCGCCGCGATCGCCGAAAAGGCTTCCAAGGAGGTCGCCTATCATCTGGAACGCAGCGCCGATCTGGTGATCCGCCTCGGCGACGGCACCAAGGAGAGCCATGACCGCATGCAAGCGGCTGTGGACTTCCTCTGGCCCTATACCGGCGAGATGTTCATCGCCGATGCGCTCGACGAGGAATTGGCGGCCTCAGGCCTCGCGCCGGAGCCCGGTTCGCTGAAGGCTGCCTGGCAGGAGCACGTCGGCCGCACCTTCGCGGATGCGACGCTGAAGGCGCCGGAGAAGAGCTTTGCCCAGAAGGGCGGCCGGCGTGGTGTCCATTCCGAGCATCTCGGCTTCATTCTTGCCGAAATGCAGTTCCTGCAGCGCGCCTATCCCGGTGCACGCTGGTGAGGAGGCGCTGATGGACGCCGTCATCCTCTCGCGCCCGGCCATCTCCGAAATCTGGTCCTGGCTGGGCGAGATTCCGGACCCCGAGATCCCGGTGATCTCGCTGGTCGATCTCGGCATCATCCGCGACGTCGCCTGGATGGGCGATGTGCTGGAGGTGACGGTCACGCCGACCTATTCCGGCTGCCCGGCGACCGGCGTCATCAATTTCGAGATCGATCGCGGCCTGCGCGAGCGCGGCATCGAGAAGATTTCGCTCAAGCGGCAATTATCACCGGCCTGGACCACCGCCTGGATCAGTGCCGAAGGCCGCGTCAAGCTGCACGACTACGGCATCGCGCCGCCGATCGAGGGCACGGCCGCCTGCGCGGGTGCGCTGGTCCCGCTGCTTGTGTCCTGCCCGCGCTGCGGCTCGCAGCGGACCGAGCGCATCAGCCAGTTCGGCTCGACGCCCTGCAAGGCACATTTCCGCTGCACCGACTGCCTCGAACCCTTCGATTACTTCAAGAGCATCTGATGGCACGCTTCTTTCCGCTGGAGGTCGCCGATATCCGCCGCGAGACGCGCGACGCGGTCGTCGTCACGCTCGCACCGCGGGTCGAGGACCGCGCCGCCTTCGACTTCACGCAAGGCCAGTACCTGACCTTCCGCCGCAGCTTCGAGGGCGAAGAATTGCGCCGCTCCTATTCGATCTGCGCTGGCAGGGACGAAGGCGTGCTCAAGGTCGGCATCAAGCGCGTCGACGGCGGCGCCTTCTCGACCTGGGCGAACGAGGAGCTGAAACCCGGCGACGTGGTCGAGGCGATGTCGCCGATGGGGGCCTTCCATGTGCCACTGAAGCCGGGCGAAAAGCGGCACTATCTCGCCTTCGCCGGCGGCAGCGGCATCACGCCGGTACTCTCGCTGATCAAGACGACGCTGGCGCGCGAGCCGAAATCGCGCTTCACGCTGGTCTACGGCAACCGTTCAATCCATTCGATCATGTTTCGCGAAGAGCTGGAGGACATCAAGAACGTCCATCTCGGCCGCTTCAACGTGGTCCATGTGCTGGAGAGCGAGGCGCAGGACGTCGAGCTCTTCTCCGGACGCATCGACGCCGAGAAATGCACCAGGCTGTTCAAGGGCTGGATCAATATCGCGGCCATCGACATGGCCTTCATCTGCGGGCCCGAGCCGATGATGCTAGCGATCGCGGCGGCACTGCGCGAGCACGGCCTGCGCGACGACCAGATCAAGTTCGAGCTGTTCGCCTCCGCGCCGCGCCGCGCCAGGCACGTCGTCAAGACCGCTGCTGACAACGGCAAGGCCGCGACCTGCACCGCGACGATCACGCTCGACGGCATGACGCGGGTGATCGAGATGGCCAAGACCGGGCAGACCATCCTGGAGGCCGCGCTCGGCGCCAGCCTCGATGCACCCTATGCCTGCAAGGCGGGTGTCTGCTCGACCTGTCGCGCCATGGTCGTCGAAGGCGAGGTCGAGATGGCGACCAATCACGCCCTCGAGGATTACGAGGTCCGCCAAGGCTATGTGCTGACCTGCCAGTGCTACCCGCTCTCGGACCGCGTGGTGGTGACCTATGACCAGTGACACCACCGACAGCGCGGACTCCATGCCGCTCGAGGCCTATCTCGCGCAGGGCGGCAAGCTGACCACGCCCGAGAACGCGCCGCCGCGCTATCGCGGCGAACTGCTCAGGCTGATGGCGACCTTCGTCGACAGCGAGCTCGCCGGAGCCGCGGGCTTTGCCGACATCATCAACCAGGGGCCGGGCATCAAGGAGCGCATCGCCGCCTCCCGCATCGTGCTGGAGAAGCTCGACCATGCCGAGCGCGTGCTCGCTGTGATGGGCGAGTTCGGCGCCGACATCTCGCGCTATGCCAACCATCATCCCTGGGCCGACCGCGTGGCGCGCGACAGCGATCTCGGCGCCGCCCGGCACGGTTCCGACATGCGGCTCGCCGTGCTGCATTACCCGCTGCAGGGCTGGCTCGACGCGGTCGTAATGAACGTGCTGATGGGCCAGGCCGTCACGATCCAGATCGAGGAGTTCGCCGGGCTTTCCTACCAGCCGCTCGGCGAGATCTTTCGCGCCATCCTGCCGCGCGAGCGCCGGCATACCGAGCTCGGCGAGGAAGGCTTGCGCAAGCTGCTGGAGGACGCCGGCAACCGGCTATTGGTCGTCGCGGCGCTCGCCTATTGGCGCCCGCGCGTCGCCGCCAGCTTCGGCAGCGGCAGCTCGGCGCATTTCGCGACGCAGAAGAAGTTCGGCTTGCGCCACACCGGCAATGCCGAGCTCGCCGCCGCCTGGGAGCGGCAGGTGGACGAACTGCTGCGCGCCATCGGCATGGCCTGACCCACACACCTAACCGAGGACGGCGACAAGCCGCACCCGTGATCGACAGGGGATTCCAAGGAATGAACGCGCCAGTGAAGACCGTCCGCCAGCTCGAATCCTACATCGCCGGAGACTGGGTCCGCGGCGCCGGCAAGGCGGTGCCGCTGCTCGATGCGGCGACCGGGGCGGAAGTCGCGCTGATCGACGCCAGCGGCCTCGATATGAAGCGTGCGCTGAACCATGGCCGCGAGGCGGGCGGGCCGGCGCTGCGCAAGCTCAGCTTCCATGAGCGGGCCCTGATGCTGAAGGCGCTCGGCCAGGCGCTGATGGAGGCGAAGGAGGAGTTCTACGCCCTTTCCACCGCCACCGGCGCGACACGAACCGACAGCTGGATCGACATCGAGGGCGGCATCGGCACCTTGCTGTCATTCGCCTCGAAGGGCCGGCGCGAGCTGCCGAACACGCGAACGCTCGTCGATGGCGATGTCGAGCTCCTGTCGCGCGACAACACGTTTTCCGGCCAGCACATTCTGACGCCACTCGAAGGCGTCGCGATCCACATCAACGCCTTCAACTTCCCGTGCTGGGGCATGCTGGAGAAGCTGGCGCCGACGCTGCTCGCCGGCATGCCGGCGCTGATCAAGCCGGCAAGCCAGACCGCCTATCTGACCGAATTGATGGTGCGCCGGATCATCGCGACCGGCATCCTGCCGGAGGGCGCGCTGCAGCTGATCAGTGGCTCGGTCGGCGACCTGCTCGACCATGTCGATTGCCAGGATGTCGTGACCTTCACCGGCTCGGCCGCGACCGGGCGCAAGCTCCGGACCCACAAGGCGATCGTCGAGAATTCGGTGCGCTTCACCATGGAGGCGGATTCGCTCAATGCCGCCATCCTCGGACCTGACGCCGTCGCGGGGACCGAGGAATTCGACCTCTTCGTCAAGGAGGTCGCCCGCGAGATGACCGTGAAGGCCGGGCAGAAGTGCACGGCGATCCGCCGCGTGATCGCGCCACGCGCCGCGGTCGAGCCGCTGATCAAGGCGCTCGGCGACCGGCTCGCCAAGACTGCGCTCGGCAATCCCGGCGAAGAAGCGACGCGGATGGGCCCGCTCGCCAGCCTCGCCCAGCGCGAAGAGGTGCGGGCCCGCATCGCCGAACTGCAAGGGGATGCCGAGATCGTCGTGGGCGATCCGAGCCAAGCCAAGCTGATGTCGGGCGATGCTGAAGCCGGTGCCTTCCTCAGCCCGGTGCTACTCTATTGCGACAAGCCGGGTGCCGCCCGGGCGGTGCACGATGTCGAGGCCTTCGGCCCGGTCAGCACGATCATCCCCTATGAGACCGCGGAGGAGGCCGCGGAGCTCGCGCGCCGTGGCAAGGGCAGTCTCGTCGCTTCTGTCTTCACCAATGACCCCGCTTTCACCCGCGAGGCCGTAGAGGCGCTCGGGCCGTGGCATGGCCGCGTCATGCTCGGCAATCGCGTCAGCGCGAAGTCCTCGACCGGCCATGGCTCGCCTTTGCCGGTCCTGGTCCATGGCGGCCCGGGCCGTGCCGGCGGCGGCGAGGAGCTCGGCGGCATGCGCGCCGTCAAACACTACATGCAGCGCACCGCCGTCCAGGGCGCGCCCTGGCTGTTGTCGGAGGTCACCGGCCGCTGGATGCAGGGCGCGAAGACGCGCCAGGACGGTGTCCATCCCTTCCGCAAGTCGCTCGCCGAACTGGAGATCGGTGACCAGCTCGTCACGGCTTCACGCATGGTGACGTTGGAGGACATCGAGCATTTCGCCCATTTCACCGGCGACACCTTCTACGCCCATATGGACGAGGAGGCCGCCAAGGCGAACCCGTTCTTCGACGGGCGCGTCGCGCATGGCTATCTGATCGTGTCGTTCGCGGCCGGGCTGTTCGTCGATCCGGCGCCGGGCCCTGTGCTCGCCAATTACGGCGTCGACGCGCTGCGCTTCCTGACCCCGGTCAATCCAGGCGACGCGCTGCAGGTGACGCTGACCTGCAAGCAGATCAACCCGCGCGAAACCGAAGAGTATGGCGAGGTGCGCTGGGACTGCACGGTCAGCAATCAGGATGCGCAGCTCGTCGCGCAGTATGATGTGCTGACGATGGTGGCGAAGAGCTGGCCGCAGTAGCCTTGATGTCGCACAAACGGTGCCGGTCACACCGGCACCGGCCCGTGCACCTTGATCTCCCTCAGCACGAGGTTGGTGCGGACATTCGCGATGCCCGGCAGCCTGAACAGGAAATGCTCCAGGAAATCGTTGTAGGCGTCCTTGTCGCGGCAGACGACATGCAGGTGGTAGTCGGCCTCGCCGGTGGTCGCGAAGCATTCCAGTACCTCCGGCCGCGCCGCCACACGTGAGATGAACGTCGTCACGTGGTCGGCCTCATGGCGCACCAGCGCGACATGCACCATCGCACTGAAGGCAAGCCCAGCCTTGGCCGGATCCACGACCGCGCGGTAGCTCGAGATCACGCCGGCTTCCTCCAGCGCCCGCACCCGCCGCCAGCAGGCGGAGGCCGACATGCCCGCACCATCGGCCAGTTCCTGATTGGAGATTCGAGCATCCGCTTGCAGCAGGGTGATCAGCTTGCGGTCCAGTTCGGTAAGCTGCATCACCTCGCTCTGCAAATATTATCCCAAATCAAGGGTATTGTCGGTCAATTTTACCGAAGCGGCAACGAGAAACGGCAAACCAGGCAAATCTTTCCAGCTGACCGAGTTTAGAATCTTCCGAATGAATCTTGTCGGGAGGCCCATGCCATGGCCGATATGTCGTCCACCAGCCAGCTTGCCGAGTATGCGCTGAGTGACCGCTATACCAGGACCTCCGGGCGCGTATTCCTGACCGGCACGCAGGCGCTGGTCAGAATCGCGCTCGACCAGGCCCGGCGGGACCGCGCCGCAGGCCTCGACACCGCCGGTTTCATTTCCGGCTATCGTGGTTCCCCGCTTGGCGGCGTCGATCTCGAATTGTGGCGCGCGACGGAGTTGGTCAAGCAGCACGGCATCGAGTTCCTGCCGGCCGTCAACGAGGATTTGGCCGCGACCGCCGTGCTCGGCTCGCAGCAGGTCGAGACCAATCCGGACAGGACGGTGCAGGGCGTCTTCGGTCTCTGGTACGGCAAGGGTCCGGGCGTCGACCGCGCCGGCGATGCGCTGAAACACGGCAACGCCTATGGCTCCTCGCCGCATGGCGGCGTGCTGGTCGTCGCTGGCGACGATCATGGCTGCGTCTCGTCGTCGATGCCGCACCAGTCCGACGTCGCCTTCATGGCCTGGTTCATGCCGACGCTGAACCCCGCCTCGGTCGGTGAGTATCTCGCTTTCGGTGAGTATGGCTACGCGCTGTCGCGCTATTCCGGCATGTGGGTCGGCTTCAAGGCGATCTCGGAAACGGTCGAGAGCGGCCAGTCGGTCGAATTGCCGGAGCCGCGGCTGTTCGAGGAGCCAGACTACACGCCGCCGGCCACAGGGCTGCATTATCGCTGGCCGGATCTGCCGGGGCCGCAGATCGAGGAGCGCATGGAGGCCAAGAAGATGGCCGTCTTCGCCTTCGCGGAAGCAAACCCGATCGACCGGCGCATCTACGATATCACCGACGCATCCTTCGGCATCGTCACCACCGGCAAGGCGCATCTCGACCTGATGGAAGCGCTGCGCCTGCTCGGCCTCGACGAGGAGGCCTGCCGCAGTCACGGCATCGACATCTACAAGGTCGGCATGGTCTGGCCGCTGGCCCGCCGGTCCGCGCTGGAGTTCGTGCGCGGCAAGACGGAGATCCTCGTCGTCGAGGAAAAGCGCGGCATCATCGAGAGCCAACTCAAGGAATATTTCTACGACTATCCCGGCCATAAGCCGCATTCCATGGTCGGCAAGCGCGACGAGGACGGCAACCGCCTGATCTCATGGATTGGGGAGTTGTCGCCGCGCCTGCTCGCGCCGATCGTGGCGAAACGACTGGACGCGCTGTTCCCCGATCTTCACCTGACCGAGCGCGCTGCGACGCTGAGCCCCGAGTCAGGGCGGCTCATCCAGGTGCCGGGCGCGACCCGGACGCCCTATTTCTGCTCCGGCTGCCCGCACAACACCTCCACCAAGGTCCCCGAAGGCTCGAAGGCGCTGGCGGGGGATCGGCTGCCATTTCATGGCGAGCTGGATGGACCGCGAGACCACCTCCCTGATCCAGATGGGCGGCGAGGGCGTCAACTGGGCGGCGTCCTCCCTGTTCACCGGCAGGGGGCACATCTTCCAGAACCTCGGCGAAGGGACCTATTACCATTCCGGCTCGATGGCGATCCGCCAGGCGATCGCCGCCAAGGCCAACATCACCTACAAGATCCTGTACAACGACGCCGTCGCCATGACCGGCGGTCAGCCGGTCGACGGGCCGATCAGCGTCCACGCGATCGCGCAGGAAGTCCGCGCCGAGGGCGTCGAGCGCATCGCGCTGGTCTCGGACCAGCCTGAGAAATTCGCGCCCGCCGGCCTGCCGCACGGCGTCACGATCCACCACCGCCGCGAGCTCGATGCGGTCCAGCGTGAACTGCGCGAGATCAAGGGCGTCTCGGTACTGATCTATGAACAGGCCTGCGCCACCGAGAAGCGCCGCCGGCGCAAGCGCGGCACGATGGCCGACCCGCAGCGCTTCGCCTACATCAACGACCTCGTCTGCGAGGGTTGCGGCGATTGTTCGGTGGCGTCGAACTGCCTGAGCGTCGAGCCGAAGGAGACGCCGTTCGGCCGCAAGCGGCAGATCAACCTCTCGAACTGCAACAAGGACTTCTCCTGCCTCGATGGCTTCTGCCCGAGCTTCATGACGGTGGAAGGCGCCACCCGCCGCAAGCGCCAGGCGAGCGGAAGCGATTTCGTCGGGCGGGCGGCGTTGCTGCCGAGACCCGCCTTGCCGACGCTCGACAGGCCCTATGATCTGCTCGTAACCGGCGTCGGCGGCACCGGCGTTGTCACCATCGGTGCGCTGATCGCCATGGCGGCCCATCTCGAAGGCAAAGGCAGCTCCGTTCTCGACTTCACCGGCTTCGCCCAGAAATTCGGGCCGGTGCTGTCCTTCCTGCGGATCGCCGGAACGCCAGAGGCGGTCAATCAGGTTCGCATCGACAACGGTTCGACCGATGCACTGATTGGCTGCGACATCGTCGTATCGTCCTCGCCCAAGGCCTCCGCCACCTACCGGGTCGGCATGCGCGCGATCGTCAACATGGCGGAGATGCCGACGGGCGACATCGTACGCCGGCGCGACGCCGACCTCGCGACACGCCGCCGGCTGAAGGAGATCGAACAGGTGGCCGGTCCCGAAAACGTTCGTGCCATCGACGCCAATGCGCTGGCCGAGAGCCTGTTCGGCGATGCCGTCTTCGCCAATATCGTCATGCTCGGCCATGCCTGGCAGCAGGGGTTGATTCCGGTCGAGCTGGACGCTCTCCACCGCGCCATCGACCTCAATGGCATCGCGGTTGAGCGCAATCGGCAGGCTTTTGCCGCGGGGCGGCTCGCGGCTGCCGATCCGTCCGCCTTCGCGCCACCCCCGGCTACGTTCGCGACGGAGAGCCTCGACGAGGTGATCGCACGGCGCGAGCGCTTCCTCGTGGATTATCAGGATGCGGCCTGGGCGCAGCGTTACCGGACTGGTGTCGACAAGCTCCGCGCGGCGGAAAAGCCGTTCGACAGCGAAGTACTCACCGATGCGGTTGCCCGCTCGCTGTTCAAGCTGATGTCCTACAAGGACGAATACGAGGTTGCGCGTCTCCACATGCAGACCGGCTTCCTCGACGAGCTGAAGCGCAACTTCGCCGGCGACTTCAAGGTGAACTATCATTTTGCCCCGCCTTTCCTCGGCGGCGACAAGGATGCGCGCGGCCGGCCGCTGAAACGCCGTTTCGGCCAGTGGATCCAGACGCCGCTGCGGCTGATGGCCAGGCTCAAGGGCCTGCGCGGCACGGCCTTCGACGTCTTCGGCTACACGGCGGAACGGACAATGGAGCGTGCGCTGATCGGCTGGTACGAAGGCCTCATCGACGAGATGGTGGCGCGGTTGCCCGCGCAGGCGCCTGACGCTCTGCTGCCGCTCGCCAAGGCGCCGATGGACATCCGCGGCTACGGCCCGGTGAAGGACGCTGCCGTCATGCAGGTCAAGGCGACGGTGGAGAAACTGCTGAACGAGGCCCCGGTGGCGGTCACGAAGGAAGCCGCCTGACCCGCGTTTTCGCGATCGCTGCGCTGGCCTATTTTATCGCGCCAGCGCCGTCGAGGAACAGCGCGGTGACCATGTCGGCATAGCCTTCGCGGCTGAGCGCACCACTCGGCCGGAACCACGTGTAGACCCAGTTCAGGATACCGAACAGCGACATGGTGACCGGGGTCACGCCGGCGCGGCTCTGCGCCAGCGCCGGGTTGATGTCGATCAGTACATCCGAGAACGCCTTGACGATCCGGCGCTCCATCTCCCGCAGTTCCAGCCTCTGCGGCTCGGTGAGCGAGCCGGTGCCGTTGAGCAGCACCTGGTGGAAATTCGAGGCGGTGCGGTAATTTTCGAGCACGCCGCCGATCAGGTGGCGCAAGCGCGCCCGTGGTTCCAGGTCGGGCCGGTCGGCCTCGATGATCGCCGCCTCCAGCTCGACGAGATGGGTGCGGCCGATATCGAAGATCAACAGGTCCTTGCTCGGATAGTAATGGTAGAGCAGCGCCTTGGAGACATTGTTCTCCTGAGCGATCTGCGCCATCGAGGCGCGCTCCATGCCGAGCTTGGTGAAAACGGCCGCGGCGCTGTCGAGTATGCTGCGCCGCTTCTCGTCGAAGTCGGCAGCCCTGGTCCGGGCCATCGCCTGCTATCCTTTCGGCCTGTTGTCGACGACGCGCCTCGCCTTTCCAGCCGAACGCTCGACCGAATCAGGATCGCCCACCACCACCTTGGTGCTGACTCCCACCACGCTTTTGATGTGGTGTGCAAGTTCCCTGCCGGACGCAGTGCGCGCCGCCGTATCAGTGGCATGTGGCATGGCTTCGACATGCACGACCATGTCGTCCATCCGCCCGGCACGCACGAGTTCGATCTGGAAATGCGGGGCAAGCCCAGCGCATTTCAACAGCTGCTCCTCGACCTGCGTCGGGAAGATGTTGACGCCACGCAGGATGATCATGTCGTCGCAGCGGCCGGTGATCTTTTCGATCCGGCGCATGGCGCGCGCGGTGCCGGGCAAAAGCCGTGTCAGGTCGCGCGTGCGGTAGCGGATGATCGGCAGCGCTTCCTTGGTCAGCGAAGTGAAGACCAGTTCGCCGAGCTCGCCATCGGGAAGGACGTCGCCGGTCTCCGGATCGATGATCTCCGGATAGAAATGGTCCTCCCAGACGTGCAGCCCGTCCTTGGTCTCGACGCATTCACTGGCGACGCCGGGGCCGATCACCTCGGACAGGCCGTAGATGTCGACCGCGTGCATGTCGAAATCCTGCTGGATCTCCTCGCGCATCGCATTGGTCCAGGGCTCGGCGCCGAAGATGCCGACCGCGAGCGAGGAGCTGCGCGGATCGATGCCCTGGCGGCGGAACTCGTCCAGGATCGACAGCATGTAGGACGGCGTCACCATGATGATGCGCGGCTTGAAGTCCTGGATCAGCGTCACCTGGCGCTCGGTCATGCCGCCGGAGATCGGGATCACCGTGCAGCCAAGCTTCTCGGCGCCGTAATGCGCCCCTAACCCGCCGGTGAACAGGCCATAGCCATAGGCGACATGGCAGATGTCGCCGGCTCGCCCGCCCGCCGCCCGGATCGAGCGCGCGACGCAAGTTGCCCACATCTCGATGTCGTTTTGCGTATAGCCGACGACCGTCGGCTTGCCGGTGGTGCCAGAGGAGGCATGGATGCGGGCGATCTTCTCGCGCGGCACCGCGAACATGCCGAATGGATAGGTGTCGCGCAGGTCCTGCTTCACCGTGAACGGGAATTTCGACAGGTCGGACAGCGTCTTCAGGTCACCCGGATGCACGCCGGCCTTGTCGAACTGCGCGCTGTAATGCGGTGAGTTCCGATAGGCGTGCTCGATCGTCGTCTTCAATCGCGTCAGCTGGAGCGCCGAAATCTCGTCGCGCGAGGCGGTTTCGATGGGATCGAGATCGCCCGGACGGGGCGAAAGGTCTTCCATAGGCTTCCTCCGCTTTGTTCTTGGCTCGGCCGGCGCCTTCAGCCTGGTTCGGCGATCGGCGTGCCCTTGATGGTGCGGGAGTGGCCGCGAAATTCCGCGACATGCTCGCCGTTCTGATTGGTCACCGTGATGTCGTAGATGCCGCCGCGGCCGATCCGCGAGACCTCGCGGGCGCTGGCAGTCAGCCGGTCGCCCTCGAAGGCGGGGCGCAGGAAGCTCACCGAGCAGTGCTGCGCCACGGTATTCTGGTTGTAGCTGTTGCAAGCGAAGGCGAAGGCCGAGTCCGCCAGGGTGAAGATATAGCCGCCATGGCAGGTCTTGTGGCCGTTGGTCATGACCGCCGTGATGGTCAGGGACAACGTCGCCGTGCCCGGGCCGGCTGAATCGAGGCTCATGCCAAGACTGCGGGACGCCAGATCCTTGTCCCACATCGCCTGGGCGACGGCGCGGGCGAGCGCATCCGGATCGGAAACGTCGAAGCTCATCGTCCGGTGAACTCAGGCTGGCGCTTGTCGAGGAAGGCCATCACGCCTTCGGCATAGTCGGCGCTGCGCCCGGCCTGCCGCTGCAGGTCGCGTTCGAGATCGAGCTGCTGGTCGAGCGTATTGCCGGCCGAGGCCTGGATCGCCTGCTTGATCAGGCCGAGCCCGAAGGTCGGGCCGGCGGCAAGTTTCCTGCCGAGCGCCTCGGCCTCGTCCATCAGCTCGGCGTCGTCGACGACGCGCCAGATCAGGCCCCAGGAAGCGGCGGTCTCGGCCGTCAACGGTTCCGCCATCAGGGCGAGCGCTTTGGCGCGCGCCTCGCCGAGCAGCTGCGCGAGGCTCCAGGTGCCGCCGGAATCGGGGACGAGGCCGATCTTGGAGAAGGCCTGGATGAATTTCGCCGAACGCGCCGCGAGCACGATATCGCAGGCGATCGCGATATTGGCGCCGGCACCGGCGGCGACGCCATTGACCGCGCAAACGACCGGCTTGTCGAGGCTGCGGATCTGGCGGATCAGCGGGTTGTAGAAGGTCTCGATCGTGCGGCCGAGATCCGGCGCCGTCTCCTTGCGCGGGTCGCGATCGCCCAGGTCCTGGCCGGCGCAGAAGCCGCGACCGGCGCCCGTCAGCAGGACCGCGCGGATTTCGTTCTCGTCATGCGCGCGCTGGAAGCCGGCGCGCAGGGCCAGATGCATCTCTTCATTGAAGGAATTCAGCTTGTCCGGACGATTGAGCGCCAGCCTGAGCAGGCCGTCGGCGAGCGCCACCTTGACCGTATCGGACATCTGCTTTTCCTCCCATGCAGTCGCGGCCTTGAGCCGTCGCTTCAAAAAATCCCTTGCATAGTCCGAACGGTCGGTCAATTATTAATCCAACGAAGGCGCGAATTGGTCTTAGGCAAAGGTTGTGAGCCTGATCCTGAGGTCGACCACGCGCCATGCGGGAACGACGACGACCGCGCTCTGAGCGTTCAGCCGCGCGACGACGAGCGACATAAAAATGCGTGGCACCGGGAGGAAACGATGAAGTTCAAAGTCTTCGGCAGCGCGCTCGCGCTGACGCTCGGCCTCGCTGGCCCGGCCTTCGCGGACATCAAGATCGGCGCCTCGGTCTCCGAGACCGGACCGGCCTCGTCGCTCGGAGATCCCGAAGCCAAGACCCTCAAGCTGCTGGTCGACGAGATCAATGCCGCCGGCGGCGTGCTCGGCCAGAAGCTCAAGCTCTTCTTCTATGACGACGGCGGCGACCCGAACAAGGCGCGCACCTTCGCCACGCGCCTGGTCGAGGACGACGAGGTCGTCGCCATCGTTGGCGGCTCGACCACCGGCACCACCATGTCGATCATCTCGGTGGTCGAGAATGCCAAGATCCCGTTCATCTCGCTGGCGGGTGCGATCGAGATCATCGATCCGGTCAAGCCCTTCGTCTTCAAGACGCCGCATACCGACCGCATGGCCTGCCGCAAGATCTTCGAGGACATGAAGGCCAAGGGCCTGACCAAGATCGCCCTGATCTCGGGCTCCGACGGCTTCGGCGCCTCGATGCGCAAGCAGTGCCTGCAGGTCATCGGCGAGTTCGGCATTACCGTGCTCGCCGAGGAGACCTACGGCCCGAACGACGCCGACATGACCCCGCAGCTCACCAATATCCGCTCCAAGGGCGAGGTGCAGGCGATCCTCAATCCCGGCTTCGGCCAGGGCCCGGCGATCGTCACCCGCAATTATGGCCAGCTCGGCATCAAGACGCCGCTCTATCAGTCGCATGGCGTCGCCTCGAAGAGCTTCATCGACCTTGCCGGTCCGGCTTCCGAAGGCGTGCGCCTGCCCGGCACCGCCGTCCTCGTCGCCAATCTTCTGCCGGCGAACGACCCGCAGAAGGCGGTCGTCGGCGCCTACACGAGCGCCTATCAGGCGAAGTTCAATCTGCCCGCGTCCACTTTCGGCGGCTACGCCCATGACGGCCTGCGGCTGCTGGTCGACGCTATAAAGCGCGCCGGCAAGGCCGAGCCGAAGGCGATCCGCGACGCGCTGGAAAGCACCAAGGGCTTCGTCGGCGTGACCGGCACCTTCAACATGGCGGCAGGCGACCATCTTGGCCTCGACCTCTCCGCCTTCCGGATGCTCGAGATCAAGCGCGGCGACTGGGCGCTGGTCCAGTAAAGCTGCACTGGTTGAACACCTTCAAGCGGTGACAGACAGAGCATGCGTGGGATCCCCTCTCCCGGATGGGAGAGGGGTAGGGGTGAGGGATTGCCGCTGATTGCTAGGGCGAGGCGGCGCCGTTGCGCCTTCTGCGGTTGGGGCGGGCCCTCATCCCTGCCCTTCTCCCACGCGGGAGAAGGGTTCCCCGCGCCCGCCATATCGGTTTCGTCCGCTGGAGAGCCGTTGTTAGAACGAGGAAGCGACCACCATCGGTCGGCAGCCAGGGACGGCTTGCCACGGGGAGCATAGAGTGGCGGAACTTCTCCAGTACCTGTTGTCGGGTGTGACGGTCGGCGCGGTCTATGCGCTGGTCGCGCTCGGCTTCACCCTGATCTACAACGCCTCCGACGTGGTGAACTTCGCCCAAGGGGAGTTCGTCATGCTGGGCGGCATGATCAGCTTCTTCGCCTGGCAGGCCGGTATTCCGCTGCCGCTCGCTGCGATCCTGGCCATCATCGCCACTGCGAGCGTCGGCGTACTGCTCAACAAGCTGGCGATCGAGCCGGCTCGGGGCGCGCCCGTCGCCAGCCTGATCATCATCACGATCGGTGCCTCGATCTTTCTGCGCGGCGGCGCGCAACTCGTCTTCGACAAGCAGTTGCACCGCTTTCCGAGTTTTTCCGGCGACGATCCGATCCGCATCCTCGGTGCGACGATCCTGCCCCAGAGCCTCTGGGTCATCGCGGGCGCGGTCGCGATCTTCCTCGCCCTGTGGCTGTTCTTCGCCCATACGCTGACCGGCAAGGCCGTGCTCGCCACCGCCAACAACCGCATCGCCGCGAGCCTGGTCGGCATCAATCCGAACCATATGATGACGCTGAGCTTTGCGGTCTCGGCTGCCATCGGCGCGCTGGCCGGCGTGCTCGTCACGCCGATCACCCTGACGAGCTATGATCTTGGCGTGGCGATCGCACTGAAGGGCTTCGCTGCAGCCATGCTCGGCGGCATGGGCATCCCGGCCGGCGCGCTGGCCGGCGGCCTGCTGCTCGGACTGATCGAGGCGTTCACGGCCGGCTATGTCAGCTCCGTCTACAAGGACGCCGTCGCCTTCGTGGTCATCCTCGCGGTCCTGTTCGCCATGCCGCAAGGCCTGTTCGGCCGCAAGGCGATGGACCGGGTCTGACATGCGCCTGTCCCGCAAGCATCTGACCCTCATCGTGCTGGCGCTGCTGATCACGCTGGCGCCGACGCTCTTCCCGTCGAATTTCTATTACCGCATCGGCGCGCTGATCTTTGTGAACGGGCTCGCGGTCACCGGCCTCGTCGTGCTGATCGGCTTTGCCGGTCAGATCAGCCTCGGCCACGCCGGCTTCGCCGGGATCGGTGCCTATGCCTGCGCGCTCGCACCAGGCTATCTCGGCCTGCATCCCGGCCTCGCCATGCTGCTCGGCGCCGTGCTTTCCGGTGGTGTCGCCTGGCTGATCGGCCGGCCGATCCTGCGGCTCAAGGGCTATTACCTCGCCGTCGCCACCCTCGGCTTCGGCATCCTCGTCTCGATGGTGCTCGCCAACGAGGCGAAGATCACCGGCGGCCCGGATGGGCGCGAGGTCGCCGAGCTCGGCTTGCGCAGCGCGTTGGCCACGATCGGCATCGGCCTCAGCAACGCACAGTTCTGGTACGCCGCCACCGGCCTGTCGATGCTCGCCGGCGCCTGGATCGCGCTCAACCTGCAGGACAGCCCTACCGGCCGGGCGCTGCGTGCCTTGCACGATTCCGAGGTCGCGGCCCGCACCGTCGGCGTCGACGTCGCCAGGCTGAAGCTCTCGGCGTTCGTGATCTCCGCCGTCTACGCTTCGCTTTCGGGCTCGCTGCTGGCGCTGATGAACCGCTTCATCACGCCGGATGTCGCCGGCTTCCTGCACTCGGTCGAGTTGGTGACGATGACGGTGTTCGGCGGCGTCGGCTCGGTGCCGGGCGCGATCCTCGGCGCAGCCACACTGACGCTGCTGCCGCAGGCGCTGACCGTGCTGCAGCAATACGAGAATCTCATCCTTGGCCTGATCATGATGCTGGTGATGATCTTCATGCGTGATGGGCTCCTGCCCTCGCTCATGCGCCGCCTGAAGGGGAGAGGCTGATGGCGCTTCTCCAGGTCGAAGGCCTCGGCATCGATTTCGGCGGTTTGCGTGCCGTCAACGATGTCGGCTTCTCGGTTGCGCCGGGCGAGATCGTCTCGGTGATCGGCCCCAACGGCGCCGGCAAGACCACGCTCTTCAACATGATCTCGGGCGTTTACCTGCCGGCTCGCGGCAAGATCACGCTGGATGGCCACGACGTGACGGGAATGGCGCCCAACCGGCTGGCCGAGCGCGGCCTGTCGCGCACCTTCCAGAATCTGCAGATCTTCCAGCGCATGAGCGTGCTGGAGAACGCCATGACCGGCTGCCATCTGAAGGAGCGCGGCGCGATCCTCAGCGATCTTCTCTGCCTACCCTCCTCGCGTCGCCGCAGTGCCGTGACGAAGGTGCGCGCGAGCGAGCTGCTGGAGCGCGTCGGTCTGGCGCGCGCCGCCGAGCACGAGGCATCCTCGCTCTCCTACGGCGCCCTCAAGCGCCTCGAAATCGCCCGCGCGCTGGCGCTCGAGCCGCGCATCCTGCTGCTCGACGAGCCTGCCGCCGGCTGCAACGCGGTCGAAACCGAGGAGATCGACCATCTGATCGCCGAGGTCGCCAAGTCCGGCGTCGCCGTCCTGCTCGTCGAGCACGACATGAAGCTGGTGATGCGCATCTCCAACCACATCGTCGTCCTCGACCGTGGCGAGAAGATCGCCGAAGGCTCACCGGCGACGGTGTCGCGCGATCCCAAGGTGATCGAGGCTTATCTCGGCACGCAAGCGACGGAGACGGGCCATGCTCTCGGTTGAGGGGCTGCGCTCGCGCTATGGCCGCATCGAAGTCCTGCACGGCGTCGACCTCGAGGTCGGCTCGGGCGAGATCGTGACCGTCGTCGGCGCCAACGGAGCCGGCAAGACGACGCTGCTGCGCTGCATCTCCGGGGTGCAGCCGGCGAGCGGCGGCGCGATCATCTTCAGGGGCGAGGCGCTGAACGCGATTCCGGCCCATCGCCGCGTCGGCCTGGGTCTCTCGCATTCGCCGGAAGGCCGGCTGATCTTCACCAACCTGACCGTGGAGGAGAACCTGCGGCTCGGCGCCTATCTCTTCGCAGACGAACGCGTCGAGCGCGACATGGCCGACGCCTTCGCGATGTTCCCGATCCTGAAGGAGAAGCGCAACCTGCCGGCCGGCGGCCTCTCCGGTGGCCAGCAGCAGATGCTGGCGATCGGCCGCGCTTTGATGGCGCGGCCCGCCTGCCTGCTGCTCGACGAGCCGAGCATGGGGCTCGCGCCGATCCTCGTGGCGCAGATTCTCGACGTCGTGAAGAATCTGAAGTCGCTCGGCGTCACGGTCCTGTTGGTCGAGCAGAACGCCTATGCCGCTCTGAAGATTGCCGATCGCGGCTATGTCATGGAGACCGGCCGGATCACGATGGCTGGACCGGCGGCCGAGCTGATCGCGGACGAGCGTATCCGGGCCGCCTATTTGGGCCTTTAGAACAGGCTCATCGTCGTCGAACAGCGGGACCGCATCGCGACCCTCCGGCGTCCGCCAGATACCCAGCCACAGTCCGTCTCCGAACAGCAAGAAGCGGGCTCTTTCGAGCCCGCTTCTGATTGTGTCGTCGCTTGCCAGCGCAGATGCGCTTGCGGGGCCTTGGCTCACTTCGCGGCGGCTTCGATGATGTCAGCGACGAGCTTTGGCTTTGAGACGTAGAGGGCGTGGCTGGCCTTGGTCTCGGTGATGGCTGCTCCGGCGCGCTTGGCCATCTGGCGCTGGGCCGGGGGCGGGATCATGCGGTCGTCGGTTGCGACGAGGTAGAAGGAGGGCTTGAGCTTCCAGGCCGGGCTGGAGACGGCGCCGGTCAGAGCCGCGACGCCCCAGGGCACCTGCGAGTGCGCCATGAAGGCCGCCGTCTTCGCATCGACGTCGGCGGCGAAGGCGGCGTGGAACTTCGCCTTATCGAGGGCAAGGAAGCCGTCGACCGGCGGCAGGATCGGCGGGACCGATGCGCCGGGGGGCGGGTTGGCGATCAGCGAGGAGACGGACTCGCCGGCATCGGGAGCGAAGGCAGCGATGTAGACCACCGACTTGACCTTCGGGTCGGTGCCGGCCTCGCTGACGACGACGCCACCATAGGAGTGGCCGACCAGCACCACCGGGCCGTCCTGCTGGGCGATCGCGCGCCGGGTGAAGGCGACGTCGTCGGCGAGCGAGGTGGTCGGGTTCTGGACGATGGTGACGTTGTAGCCCTTCCTGGTCAGGACATCGTAGACGCCCTGCCAGCCGGAGCCGTCGACGAAGCCGCCATGGACGAGGACGACATTCTTGGCGGCGGGGGCGGCCTGTGCGGAGGTGCCGGCGACAGCGGCGGCGAGGGAAAGGGCGGCGGCGGCGATCAGGGTCTTGGTCATGATGGGCTCCCGTTCGTTTTATTCGCGATAATCATTATCGCGATATGCATTCTCGTACAGACCCATCTCAGGCTTGTAAAGCACTTTCTTTATCGCGATATTGTTTTTCTCGACATTGACCGATTCCGGAGCTCGCCCAATGGCCAATACGCCCAAGCCCGACGCCCCGACGCTGCCGCTCGACGGCCAGCTCTGCTTCTCGATCTACTCAGCCTCGCTGGCGATCCAGCGCGTCTACAAGCCGATGCTGGACGGCCTCGGCGTCACCTACACGCAATATCTCGTGCTGAGCGCCCTCTGGGAGCGGGACGGGCTGACGATCAGCGCGATCGGCGAGCGCCTCGCGCTCGAGCCCAGCACGATCACGCCGGCGGTCAAGCGGCTCGAGGCGGCGGGCTTCCTCTCCCGTCGGCGCAGCACCGTCGACGAGCGGCTGGTCGAGGTCCATCTGACCGCCAAGGGCACCGCGCTCCACCCCAGGACCGGCTGCCTCACCGATGCGCTCCTGCGCAACTCCGGCTTCGACATCCCCCAGATGATCGAGCTCAACCAGCGGGTCCAAGCCCTCAGGCACGGCATGAGAAAGGCCACCGCAGGCAGTCATGAGACCGCCGACGCCGACGACGGCGAATGATCTGGCGCTTGCAATTTGCACCGGCGTAAACTCCAGAAATCCCATACGATGACTTCGAACGCTGTTGGCCGGGTACCTCGGCCCAAACGTCTGCCGAGAGACTGGAGCTACCAGTCCGCGACAATCATCCCGGAGGAAACGCATGTTCGACCGCCGCCTTGTCATGAGCGTTGTTGCCAGCCTTGCGCTGACGCTGCCCATCCCGTCCTTCGCACAGGCTTATCCGCAGAAGCCGATCACGCTGGTCGTGCCCTATGCGCCCGGCGGCGCGACGGACATCATCGGCCGCGTTGTTGCCGAGGAGATGTCGAACGGCCTCGGCCAGCGCGTGGTGGTGGAGAACCGGGCAGGTGCCGGCGGCAGCGTCGGGGCAGCAGCGGTCGCGCGCGCCCAGCCCGACGGCTACACCCTGCTGCTGGGTGCACTCACCAGCCATTCGATCAATATGGGCTTGCAGGCGAAGCCGGGCTTCGATCTGAAGAAGGACCTGATCCCGGCCGGCCTCGCCGGCAATGTCGGGCTGGCGCTCGTCGTCCATCCTTCCGTCCCCGCCAAGACGGTTCCGGAACTGATCGCGCTGATCAAGGCGAGCCCGGACAGCTACTCCTACGCCTCGTCCGGGCAGGGTTCGCCCCAGCATCTCTCGGGCGAGCTCTTCAACATCAAAGCCGGCACCAGGATGCCCCCAGTCCAGTATCGCGGCTCCGGCCCAGCGATGACCGACATGGTGGCGGGCCAGGTCAAGGTCATGTTCGACACGATCCCGGCCGTGCTGCAGCACGTCAAGGCGGGCTCGCTGCGAGCGATCGCAACCACGGGTGTCGAACCTTCGCCGTTCATGCCCGAGGCGCCGACCGCGATATCGCAAGGCCTCGCCGGCTTCGAGGTCTCGTCCTGGTTCGGCCTGCTTGCTCCGGCAGGCACTCCGCAAGCGATCACCGACAAGCTCAATATGGAGCTGAACAAGGCTCTCCGGAGCTCGAAGGTGAAAGAAGCGCTCGCGCTGCAGGGCGTCGATCCGAAGCCGAGCACCCCTGCCGAAGCGGCGAAGCTGATCGACAGCGAAATCGCGAAGTGGGGCGACTTGATCAAGGCCGCCGGCCTGAAGGCCGAATGACCCTGCTCGCAAGCCGGTTTGGATGATGACGATGGAAATCGAACGTCTCGCGATTGTGGGCGCTGGCCTGATTGGTGCGAGCTGGGCCGCACTCGCCTGCGCCCATGGCCTGCCAGTCAGTGCCTATGATCCCAATCCGGAAGCCGAGCGGCGTTTCCTCGACCATGTGGAACGCTCGCGCCACCAGCTCGCGGAACTGGGTCTGGAGGGCACTGCGGAGGTCAGCTTCTCCACCGACCTCGAAAGAGTTCTGGATGGGGCCGGCTTCGTCCAGGAGAACGGGCCGGAGAACGAGGCGGTCAAGCGTAAGCTCCTTGCCGAAATCGACGCGCTATCCGCGCCAGAGGCGATCATCGCCAGCTCGACCTCGGCGCTCGTCCGCAGCGCCATCGTCGCCGATTGCGCCCGGCCTGGGCGCATCGTCGTGGCCCATCCCTTCAACCCACCGCATCTCGTGCCACTGGTCGAGATCGTCGGCGCCGACACCGGGATCGTGGCGCGGGCCGCGGCATTCTACCGCTCGCTCGGCAGGCGGCCTGTGGTGCTCAACCGCGAAATGCCTGGGCATATCGCCAATCGGCTGGCCTCGGCGCTCTATCGCGAGGCGGTCCACCTCGTCGAACAGGGTGTCGCGAGCGTCGCCGATATCGATGCAGCCTTATGCAACGGCCCTGGCCTGCGCTGGGCATTGATGGGCCCACACATGACCTACCACCTCGGTGGCGGCGAAAGCGGCATCGCCGGCTATCTCGCCCATCTCGGGCCGAGCCAGGTGCGGCGCTGGCAATCGCTGGGCAGTCCTTCACTGGACGCAGAGGTTCAAGCCAGGATCGTCACGGGCGTGGCGGAAGAGGCGGCCGGCCGCTCCATCGCCGAACTGGAACAGCGCCGCGATGAAGGGCTGCTCGCGCTGCTGAAGGCACGCAAGCTCGTCAGTGACTGACGCGGAGGCGATCGAGGCCTCGTCGGACGCTCCCGCCTGACACGAAAAAGGTGGCGCCTCGCTGCCGAGGCGCCACCCGAAAATTTCCGACGGGCTTTGAAAGTTACTCCGCCGCCCGTGTCAACGCGCCGGTGGCGCCCGACTCGATGATCGCCGTGATGCGACCCTCATCGAGTTTCAGCACGTCGCGCAGCACCTCATCGGTGTGCTCGCCGAGCAATGGCGATCGCTTGACCTCGGTCGGGCTGTTGGAGAGCTTGATCGGGTTGCCGACCGAGAGGTACTTGCCGCGCTTGGGGTGATCGACCTCAACCACGGTCCCGGTCTCTCGCAACGACTTCTCCTCGGCAATCTCCTTCATCGACAGGATCGGCCCGCAGGGGATGTCGTATTCGTTGAGGATGTCCATCGCCTCGAACTTGGTCTTGGTCATCGTCCATTGCTCGATGCGCCCGAAGATCTCGTTCAGCCTGGGCAGGCGCGCCGGCGGCTTGGCGTAGTTCGGATCGGTCTTCCAGGTCGGCTCGCCGATGACGTCGCAGATCTTCTCCCAGACCGGGGCCTGGGTTATGAAATAGATATAGGCGTTGGGATCGGTCTCCCAGCCCTTGCATTTCAGAATGCGGCCCGGCTGACCGCCGCCGGAATCATTGCCGGCGCGCGGCACCGCGTCGCCGAAGGGCAGGCCTTCGCCGAACTGGCTGTACTCCTTGAGCGCACCATGGCCGAGGCGTTGCTGGTCGCGCAGCTTGACGCGGCAGAGATTGAGCACCCCATCCTGCATCGCACAATCGACCTTCTGGCCGAGGCCGGAATGGGTGCGGTGATAGAGCGCCGTGACGATGCCGAGCGCGAGGTGGAGGCCGGTTCCCGAATCGCCGATCTGGGCGCCTGTGACCAATGGCAGGCCGTCGCGGAAGCCCGTGGTCGAGGCCGCGCCGCCGGCGCATTGCGCAACGTTCTCGTAGACCTTGCAATCCTCGTAGGGACCCGGGCCGAAGCCCTTGACCGAGGCGACGATCATACGCGGATTGACCTCGTGGACCTTCGCCCAGGTCAGGCCCATGCGATCAAGCACGCCCGGGGCGAAATTCTCGACCATCACATCGCAGATCTTCACCATCTCCCAGAGCACTTCCATGCCCTTCGGGTTCTTGGTGTCGAGCGTGATCGAGCGCTTGTTGTGGTTCAGCATCGTGAAATAGAGGCTGTCGGCATCCGGCACGTCGCAGAGCTGGCCGCGCGTGATGTCACCGGTGCCGGGACGTTCGACCTTGATCACGTCGGCGCCAAACCAGGCGAGGAGCTGCGTACAGGTCGGTCCCGACTGGACATGGGTGAAGTCGAGTATCTTGACGCCTTCGAGCGCTTTCATTTTTGCCTCCTCCCTTACTTCTTCTTGAGTGCGCTTTGCGGATTGAGATTACCGATGCGGCCGCTTTCGCTGCCTGCGGTCGGATCGATCACCGCGTTGATCAAAGTGGGTTTGCCGCTGTCCATCGCCGCGTTGACGGCGCGCTTCAACTCGTCGGGCGAAGTCGCATTGACGCCGACGCCGCCAAAGGCCTCCATCATGCGGTCGTAGCGCGCGTCCTTGACGAATACCGTCGTGGCGGGATCGTCGCCGCCACTGTTGACGTCGGTGCCGCGGTAGATGCCGTTATTGTTGAAGATGACGATGCAGACCGGCAAATTGTACCGGCAGATCGTTTCGACCTCCATGCCGGAGAAGCCGAAGGCCGAGTCGCCCTCGACGGCGAGCACGGGCTTGCCGGTCTCAACAGCGGCGGCGACGGCGTAGCCCATGCCGATGCCCATCACGCCCCAGGTGCCGACATCGAGGCGCTTGCGCGGCTGGTGCATATCGATGACACCGCGCGCAAGGTCGAGCGTGTTGGCGCCTTCATTGATGAGGATGGCGTCCGGCCGCTCCTTGATGATCGTGCGCAGCACGCCGAGCGCGCCGTGATAGTCCATCGGCACGTTGTTGTTCATCAGGCGCGGCGCCATCTTGGCGACGTTCTCGTCGCGCTTCTTGGCGACGGACGCAGTCCAGTCCGCTGGCGCCGCCGGCCATGCGTTGCCCATGCCTGCGAGCAGCGCGGAGACGCAGGAGCCGATGTCGCCGACCACGGGCGCGACGATCTCGACATTGGAGTCCATCTCCCTCGGCTCGATGTCGATCTGGATGAACTGCTTCGGCTGATCGCCCCAGCTCTTGCCCTTGCCATGCGACAAGAGCCAGTTCAGTCGCGCGCCGATCAGCATGACGACGTCGGAATCCTTCAACACCGTCGAACGCGCCGCGCCGGCGCATTGCGGATGGAGATCCGGCAGCAGGCCCTTGGCCATGCTCATCGGCAGGAAGGGAACGCCGCTCTTTTCCACGAACTGGCGGATCGCGTCGTCGGCCTGGGCGTAGGCCGCGCCCTTGCCGAGAATGATCAGCGGCCGCTTGGCGCCTTTCAGCACGTCGAGCGCACGTTGGACCGAATCCGGTGCCGGAATCTGCGCCGGCGCGGCATCGATCACCTTGACCAGCGACTTCGCCCCGGCCTCGGCGTCGATCACCTGGCCGAACAGCTTGGCCGGCAGGTCGAGGTAAACGCCGCCGGGCCGCCCGGAGACCGCGGCGCGGATCGCGCGCGCAAGGCCAATGCCGATATCCTGGGCGTGCAGGATGCGGAACGCCGCCTTGCAGAGCGGCTTGGCGACGGCGAGCTGGTCCATCTCCTCGTAATCGCCCTGCTGCAGATCGACGATCTCGCGCTCCGACGAGCCTGAGATCAGGATCATCGGGAAACAGTTCGTGGTCGCATGCGCGAGCGCGGTCAGGCCGTTGAGGAAGCCGGGCGCCGAAACGGTGAGGCAGACGCCCGGCTTCTTTGTGAGGAAGCCGGCGATCGAGGCGGCGTAGCCGGCATTCTGCTCGTGGCGGAACGAGAGCACGCGAATGCCCGCCGCCTGCGCCATGCGGCCGAAATCGGTGATCGGGATACCCGGCACGCCGTAGATCGTGTCGAGGCCGTTGAGCTTCAACGCATCGATGATGAGGTTGAAGCCGTCGGTCAGCTCGCGCTCTGTTTCGGGCGCGGCAGAAGAGATGCTTTGTACGACTGCGGACATCCCGCTTTCTCCCTAGTCGATTGTTTCTTATTGGCTATTCTTGTTGCTGGCCTTGGCCCCACTCAGTCGAGCTGGACGAACTGCTCGACATGTTGCCTCAGCTTGAGCGTGTGCTCGCGGACGAGCCGCTCGGCGCGCTCGCCGTTGCGCGTTTCCAGCGCCTCGACGATCTCCTTGTGATCAACGATGGAACGGCGGGCCCGGTCCCGCTCGAAGATCGTGCGCTGGCGGATGGCGCGCACATGCGTGAACAGGCCGGTGGTGATCTCGGTGATGAGTTTGCAGCCGGAGAGCGCGACGATCGCCGCGTGGAAGCGGATATTGGCGTCCGAGTACTCGCCCAGATGTTCTTCGATGTCGGCGCTGTCGAAGGTGTCGACGAGGTTGTGCAGCCCGGCGATATCGGCATCGGAGGCGACTTCGGTGGCGAGCCGGGCAGCCATGCTTTCAAGCGCGGCCCAGACCGTGATCATCTCGAGAATCTCGGCCTTGGTCTTGCGCACGATGAAGATGCCGCGGCGCGGCGCGATCCGGACCAGGCCTTCCTGCTCGAGCTGGGCGAGTGCCTCGCGCAACGGCGTCCGGCTGACACCGAATTGAAGCGACAGCGCGCGCTCGTCGAGCCGCAGCTCGGCACCGGCGTCGTAGATCTTCATCGTTCCGATCGCGGCCTTCAGCGCCTCATAGGTGCGGCTCTTGAGGCTCTGAACCTCCTCGATGGGCTGAATTTCAAGCTGTGCCTTGACCATTGCGAAATCGATTTCCGTGTTGCCTTTGCGACGCCACCGGCGCGCAGCATGCGCTTCGGAAGCGGTGGTTTCTGGCATACCATATAATGAAAGAAAAGGCCGCGCAACGGCCGAAATCCCGCAATAATTATGCTGCAGCGCATCCAAATATGGCATATTGCATGCCACGAAGTTTCATCCTAGGCTAACTCAAACAAGGCCAGTCGGTTCTGCGTTGGTCACTTGCGCGGTCCCTGAACAAGGCCAGTCTATGGGGACGAAGCGCTATGGATGAACTGAACGCCCTGTTCGGCGGATTCGCCGTTGCCCTCAGCGCCTACCACATCATGCTCATGGTGATCGGCATCACGCTCGGTGTCGTCATCGGCGTCCTGCCGGGGCTTGGTGGCGCGAACGGTGTCGCTATTCTTCTGCCTCTGACCTTCAGCATGCCGCCGACCTCGGCGATCATCCTGCTGACCAGCATCTATTGGGGCGCGCTGTTCGGCGGCGCGATCACCTCGATCCTCTTCAACATTCCCGGCGAGCCCTGGTCGGTGGCGACGACCTTCGACGGGCACCCGATGGCGCAGAACGGCAAGGCCGACGAGGCGCTCGTCGGCGCCTTCACGGCCTCCTTCGTCGGCGCCATCTTCGCCGTCTGCCTGATCACCTTCCTTGCGCCGGTGGTCGCGAAATTCGCCTTGAAATTCGGCCCTGCGGAGTTCTTCGCGGTGCAATTTCTCACCTTCGCCAGCTTCATCGGCATGGGCCGGGGCTCGGCGTTCAAGACCGTCGCCTCGATGTGCCTCGGCTTCGCGCTGGCTTCCGTCGGCCTGGACGGCGTAACCGGCACATTGCGAATGACTTTCGGGCAGGACGAACTGCTGAACGGCTTCAAGTTCCTCGTCGCGGTCATCGGCCTCTTCGGCATCGGTGAGATCCTCTGCTCGATGGAAGACGGGCTGAAGTTCAATGGCGCCACCGCCAAGCTGCGCATGGATGCGGTCATCCGCACCTGGAAGCAGTTGCCCGGGATGTGGCTGACCTTCCTCCGCAGCTGCATCGTCGGCTGCTGGATGGGCATCACGCCGGGCGGCGCGACGCCCGCCTCCTTCATGGGCTATGGCATCGCCAAGCGCTTGTCGAAGCGGGGCGATAATTTCGGCAAGGGCGAACTCGAGGGCGTGGTGGCGCCGGAGACCGCCGCCCACGCCGCCGGCACCGCCGCGCTGCTGCCGATGCTGACGCTCGGCATCCCCGGCTCGCCGACCGCAGCAGTGCTGCTCGGCGGCCTGCTGATCTGGGGCCTTCAGCCCGGCCCGCTGCTCTTCGTCGAACAGCCGGACTTCGTCTGGGGCCTGATCGCCTCGATGTATCTCGGCAACGTCGTCGGCCTGATCATGGTGCTGACTTGCGTGCCCTTCTTCGCCGCGATCCTGCGCGTGCCCTTCTCGATCATCGCCCCGGCGATCGTCTTCGTCTGCGCCATCGGCGCCTACACCGTGAACAACGCGATGTTCGACGTCTGGCTGATGCTGGCCTTCGGTGTGCTCGGCTATCTGTTCAACAAGCTGCGTTACCCACTGCCGCCGCTCGTGCTGGCACTGGTGCTCGGCGACCAGGCGGAAAGCTCCTTCCGCCAGGCCATGCTGGTCTCGCAGGGCCATGTCGGCATTTTCTGGTCGAACTGGCTGTGCGGCAGCATCATGACCCTCGGCCTGGTGATGGCGTTCTGGCCGATGCTGCAGGCGCTGCGCGTCAAACTTTCGAGCAACGGCGCCATTACCCGCGCGGCCTGACGTCCGCCCGGCCCGGTTCCCGCAACATATTCGCCTTCATGACTTTACCAATGCGGCGACAAAGCCGCCTATAATGGGAGGAAGCGTGATGATCAGGAGAGAAGTGTCGAAGGTCAAGACGATTGCGGCAGCGCTGGCGGCAAGCGCCTGCCTTACCTCGCCCGCCTGGGCGCAGAACTGGGAACCGACCAAACCCGTGACGCTGGTCATCCCGGCGGGCACCGGCGGCGGCGCCGACCAGATGGCGCGCTTCATCCAAGGCGTCGTCCAGAAGCACAACCTGATGAAGCAGCCGCTCATCGTGATCAACAAGGCCGGCGGTGCTGGCGCCGAAGGCTTCCTGGAGATGAAGGCCAGCGCCAGCGACCCGCACAAGATCACGATCACGCTGTCGAACCTGTTCACGACCCCGCTCGGCACCGGCTCGCCGTTCAACTGGAAGGACATGAAGCCGGTCGCAATGCTGGCGCTCGACCAGTTCGTCCTGTGGGTGAACAGCGAGAAGCCGTACAAGACCGCGAAGGACTATGTCGACGCGGTCAAGGCCGGCACGGACCGCCAGTTCAAGATGGGCGGCACCGGCTCGAAACAGGAAGACCAGATCGTCACGGCGGCGGTCGAGCAGCTGACTGACGGCAAGAAATTCACCTACGTGCCCTATGCGGGCGGCGGACAGGTGGCGGTGCAGCTCGTCGGCAACCATGTCGACTCGACCGTGAACAACCCGATCGAGGCCGTCGGGCAATGGCGCGCCGGGCAGCTCAGGCCGCTCTGCATCTTCGATGCGCAGCGCTCGACCTACACCGCCAAGGTCACCGAGAAGGAAGCCTGGAGCGATATCCCGACCTGCAAGGAATCGGGGCTGCCGGTCGAGTACCAGATGCTGCGCGGCATCTTCACCACCAAGAACGCGACGCCGGCTCAGGTGAACTTCTATGTCGACCTGCTCAAGAAGGTGATGGCGACGCCGGACTGGAAGGAATTCATGGAGAAGGGCGCCTTCAACCAGACCGTGATGACCGGCGCCGACTACGAGAAGTGGTTGACGAGCGCCGAGACGCTGCATTCCGACTTGATGAAGAAGGCCGGCTTCCTCGCGACGCAGTGAGTTCGACACCGGAGCGCGGCGCTAGCGACCGCGCTCCGATCAGCCACCATCACGGAGCTGGCGCGCCGGCAGCAGGAGCAAGATAATGAGCAGCAACGAAGAAGCCGAAGGCCGTCCACTCGTCAGCTATCGCACCTTGGATATCTCGGTCGCGATCTTCTTCCTGATCGTCGCGGCGATCGTGATAACCGACAGCCTGCGTCTTGGCATCGCCTGGAAGCCGAACGAGGGGCCGCAACCCGGCCTGTTCCCGTTCTACATCGTCGTGGCGATGGGCATTGCCTCCCTCGTCAATCTGGCCAATGCGCTGCCACGCACGCCGGAGGGCGAGAGGATTGCGACGACCATACCTGGCATCAAGCGCATGGCGGCGATCTTCGTTCCCGCCGTCCTCTTCGTGCTGGCGACGAACTATATCGGCATCTACGTCTCGGCCGCGATCTATATCGGGACCTTCATGGTCTTCTTCGGCAAGTTTCCGGTGTGGAAGGCCCTGGCCGTCTCGCTCGGCATCGCGATCGTCAATTTCATGATGTTCGAGGTCTGGTTCCTGGTGCCGCTGCCCAAGGGGCCGCTGGAAGCCGCCCTCGGTTACTGATCCTTCCTAACCGCACAGCAGAGGCGGGCCGGGCGCTGCAACGCCCGGCCCGCCTGATCTTTTTCGGACAACGAGATGCTTTGGCCGACGGGCCTGCCCGATAGGCCGTCACCGGATAGTGTCGATTCCGACCAGAACCGCTCCCCACGCGTCCACCATGTCGATGGTGACACCCGGCGAGACCGCCCTGCCCCATGGCATCTCGCGCAGTGCGCAGCTCACCGGGCTTCATTCCGCCGCGGTGATCAGCGCTTCCTCGACCGGGAGCGCCCTGACCGCGCAGAACTTGAACTCGGGGATCTTGCCGAAGGGGTCGAGCGCCGGATTGGTCAGCAGGTTGGCCGCGGCCTCCGCATAGCAGAACGGCAGGAACACCATGTTCTGTGGCACGTCGCGGTCGGAGCGCACCTTGACGGCGATCGCTCCGCGGCGCGTCTCCAGTCTGACGAAGCCCCCGGGCGCGATGCCGAGGCGCCCCAGATCGCGCGGCGACATGAGCGCCACCGCTTCCGGCTCGAGATCGTCGAGGATGCCGGCGCGCCGCGTCATCGAGCCGGTATGCCAGTGCTCGAGCACGCGCCCGGTCGACAGCACCATCGGGTACTCGTCATCCGGCAGTTCGTCCGGCGGCACGATATGGGCCGGCACGATCCTGGCGCGCCCGCTCTCGGTCGGGAAGCCGCGGGCGAAGATGATCTCGTTGCCGGGCTGGTCCGGCCCGTCGACCGGGTAGGTCACGGCCCCCTCACGCTCCAGCCGCTCCCAGGTGATGTAGCGGAAGGACGGCATGACCTTCGCCATCTCGGCGAAGACATCGGCCGGGCCGTCATAGCGCCAGTCGCAGCCCATCCGCCGGGCGACCTCCTGGATGATCCACCAGTCCTGCCTGGCATCGCCCGGCGGGCGCACGACCTGGCGGGCCATCTGGACGCGCCTGTCGGTATTGGTGAAGGTGCCGACCTTCTCGGCGAAGGCGGAGGCCGGCAGCACGACATCGGCGTGGAAGGCGGTCTCGGTCAGGAACAGGTCCTGCACGACCAGATGGTCGAGCATCGCCAGCGCGCCGCGGGCATGGTTGAGGTCCGGATCCGACATCGCCGGGTTCTCGCCCTCGATATACATCCCATTGATCTCGCCGGCATGGATCGCGTTCATGATCTCGACGACGGTGAGGCCCTTCTTCGGATCGAGCGACTGGCCCCAGAGATCTTCGAAGATCGCGCGGACCTCGGCCTTCTCGACCGACTGGTAGTCCGGATAGACCATCGGGATCAGGCCGGCATCGGAGGCACCCTGGACGTTGTTCTGGCCGCGCAGCGGATGCAGGCCGGTGCCGGGCCGGCCGATCTGGCCGGTGACCATGGCGAGCGCGATCAGGCAGCGGGCATTGTCGGTGCCGTGGATGTGCTGGCTGATGCCCATGCCCCAGAAGATGATCGAAGCGCGCGAACGGGCATAGGCACGCGCAACTTCCTTCAGCTCCTCGGCCGGGATGCCGCAGACCGCCGCCATCTTCTCCGGCGGGAAGGCCTGGATACTCTCCTTCAGCCGCTCATAGCCCTCCGTGTAACCGGCGATGTACTGCTCGTCGGTCAGCCCCTCGGTGATGATGGTGTGCAGCAGCGCGTTCAGCATCGCGACGTCGCTGCCCGGCTTGAAGGCGAGGTGCTTCCAGGCATGGCGCGACAGGGACTGCCGCCGCGGGTCCATGATGACGAGCTGAGCGCCCTTCTTGGCGGCGTTCTTGAGGAAGGTCGCCGCGACCGGATGGTTCACGGTCGGGTTGGCGCCGATGACGATGATCACTTCGGCGTCGAGCGCGGCCGCGAACGGCGCGGTGACGGCGCCGGAATTGACGCCCTCCATCAGTGCCGCCACCGAGGAGGCGTGGCAGAGCCGGGTGCAATGGTCGACATTGTTCGAGCCGAAGCCAGTGCGCACCAGCTTCTGGAAGAGATAGGCCTCCTCGTTCGAGCCCTTGGCCGAGCCGAAGCCGGCGAGCGCCTTGCGCCCCTTCTCGTCGCGGACGCGGTTCAGTCCCTTGGCGGCGAGATCAAGCGCCTCCTCCCAGGAGGCTTCGCGGAAATGCGTCCAGGGATTGGCGGGATCGACCTGGTCGCGGGCGTCCTTGGGCATGTTCGGCAGCCGCACCAGCGGCTTGGTCAACCGGTGCGGGTGATGAATGTAGTCGAAGCCGAAGCGGCCCTTGACGCAGAGCCGGTTGCGGTTGGCCGGCCCGTCGCGCCCCTCCGCGTAGACGATCGCCTCATCCTTGACGTTGTAGGTGACCTGGCAGCCGACACCGCAATAAGGACAGAGCGAATCGACCTTCCGATCGGCCCAGACAGTGCGGGTCTGGTTCTCGTCAAGGAAGGCAGAGGGCATCAGCGCCCCGGTCGGACAGGCCTGTACGCATTCACCGCAGGCGACGCAGGTCGACTGGCCCATCGGATCGTCGAAATCGAAGACGATCTTGGCGCCGGCATTGCGATAGGCCATGCCGATCACGTCGTTGACCTGGACCTCGCGGCAGGCCCGCACGCACAGGCCGCACTGGATGCAGGCGTCGAGATTGACGCTCATCGCAGTGTGGCTGACATCCGAGCTCCAGCGTTCGACGGCCGGGAAACGGCTTTCGGTGACCCCGGTTCTGTCCGCCCAGTTCCAGAATTTGGAGGTCGGATCATGGGAGGTCGCCCGCGCCGGCTGATCGGCCACGAGCAGTTCCATCACCATCTTGCGGGCCTTCTCCGCCCGCTCGGTCCCGGTATGGACCTTCATGCCGACGGTCGGCGTGCGCATGCAGGAGGCGGCGAGCACGCGCTCGCCCTCGATCTCGACCATGCAAACGCGGCAATTGCCGTCGGCCCGGTAGTCGGGCTCCGGCGAGTAGCACAGATGCGGAATCGCGGTGCCGAGACGCTGCGCCACCTGCCAGATCGTCTCGCCATAGGCGGCCTCGACGCGCTCGCCATTCAGTTCGAAGCTGATGCTCTGGGTCATTCCGCAGCATCCCTCGTCATGAATTCCTCGGGGAAGTAACGCATCACGCAGGTCAGCGGGTTCGACGCCGCTTGGCCGAGCCCGCAGATCGAGGCGTCGCGCATCGCCTGCGAGAGCTCGCCGAGCAGCTCCTGGTTCCAGACCGGGTGCTGCATCAGCATCACCGCCTTTTGCGTACCGGCGCGGCAGGGCGTGCACTGACCGCAGCTCTCATCCTCGAAGAAGCGCATCAGGTTGAGCGCGGCGGCGCGCATGTCGTCCTGCTCGGAGAGCACCACCACGGCTGCCGAGCCGATGAAGCAGCCATGCTTCTCGAGCATGCCGAAATCGAGCGGGATGTCGTCCATCGCGGCGGGCAGAATGCCGCCGGAGGCGCCGCCCGGCAGATAGGCGCGGAAACGGTGGCCGTCCTGCATGCCACCGCAGAATTCCTCGATCAGCTCGCGGATGGTGACGCCGGCCGGGGCGAGCTTGACGCCGGGCTCCCTGACCCGGCCCGAGACCGAATAGCTGCGCAGGCCGGTGCGGCCGTTCCGGCCATGGGAGTTCCACCAGCCATTGCCCTTCTCGACGATGTCGCGAATCCAGTAGAGCGTCTCGACATTATTGATCAGCGTCGGCTGGCCGAAGAGGCCGACCTGGAATGGATAGGGCGGCTTGTGCCGCGGCAGGCCGCGCTTGCCCTCGATGCTTTCGAGCAGCGAGGATTCCTCGCCGCAGATATAGGCCCCCGCCCCGCGGCGCAGATGGATCGCCGGCCCGCCCGGCGGCAGCTTCGCGACCTCCCGCGCCATGATCTCGCGGGCCAGCGGGTATTCGTCGCGCAGATAGATGTAGACGTCAGTGGCCGCGACGACATGGGCGCCGATCAGCGTGCCCTCGAGGAAGCGGTGCGGATCGGTGTTGAGGTAGTACCGGTCCTTGAACGTGCCGGGCTCGCCCTCGTCGCCGTTGACCGCCATCAGGCGCGGACCCGGCTCGCCGAGCACGGCGCGCCATTTGCGCCCCGTCGGGAAACCGGCGCCGCCAAGCCCGCGCAGCCCGGAATCGTCGAGGACGGACAGGATCGAATCGACGCTGCGCTCGCCGGAGCGCAGGCTGTCGAGCAGCGCATAGCCGCCACCGGCGCGATAGGCGTCATAGTCGACGTAATCGGTCATATGCGGGTGGGTATCGTCCGCCTCGATCGCGGCGAGGACGCTCTGCGTGGTCGCGGCATGGATGAAATGATGGCCGACCTCCGCCACGGGAGCCTGGTCGCACAGCCCGACGCAGGGCGCCCGAACGACCCGGACGGACGGTCCGACGGCGTTGGTCAGGCTTGCGAGCAGCTCTTCCGAGCCGTGCATCGCGCAAGTGAGGCTGTCGCAGACGCGCACGGTCAGTGGCGGGAGCGCGGGCTCGCCCTCCTTCACAATGTCGAAATGGGCGTAGAAGGTCGCGGTCTCGAAGACCTCCGCGAAGGATAGCCGCATCTCCTCGGCGAGCGCCGCCAGATGGGCGGCCGAGATCTGGTGGTAGCGATCCTGGATCAGATGAAGATGCTCGATCAGGAGGTCGCGCCGGCGTGGGCGCTCGCCGAGCAGGTCCGCGATCTCCTGCAGTGCGCGAGGTTCGACCTGGCGCCCCTTCGGTGTCGATCTGGCGCGCTTCCGGCCAAGGCCGGGATGCTCGAAGGCGTGGACATTATGGTTGCGCTGGTCGTGCTGCCCACTCATCGGCCGAAATGTCCTCCCTCACCGGAACCGGGATCCCGTCTGCCTCGTGCTGTTATCCGGCACTTGCGGCGAAACGCGAGATTATCCGAAAGATTCTAAGGTGCCAACCTCTGGCATGCATAATACCAGATTGTAACAACCACCTTCCGTGAACCGCATACGCTTCCTCGGCTCCGCGGATTCACGCCGTCATTCCCCCTCTTGACAGCGGCCCGAATTGGCATGCCAAATACCAACAAGAACCCGACCGGGCCAACGCGCCGAAGTACGCGGACAGCCCGACGATGGCTCAGCAAAAGAAAATTCCATGGGAGGAAGTGCAATCATGGCGAACCAGGCAGCCCTCAAGATTAAGCCGCGCGAAACGGCCGTCGATCAGGCAACGGTCCGCAAGGTCCTGGACGGCGTCAAGGCCGATGGCCGCACCAGCCTGACGGCCCCGGAGGCCAAGCTGGTCTGCGACGCCTACGACATTCCGCTGCCCAAGGAAGGCCTCGCCAAATCGGCCGACGAGGCCGCCAGACTCGCTGGCGGCATGGGCTATCCCGTCGTCATGAAGATCGTATCCGCCGACATCCTGCACAAGACCGATGCCGGGGGCGTGATCGTCGGCGTCAAGAGCGATGCCGAGGCCCGCGCCGCTCATGACACGATCCTGGCCAATGCCCGCAAATACAAGGCTGACGCCAAGATCGAGGGTATCCAGGTCCAGCAGATGCTGCCGACGGGCGCCACCGAGACGCTGGTCGGCGCGATCACCGATCCCTCCTTCGGCAAGCTCGTGGCGTTCGGCCTCGGCGGCATCCTCGTCGAGGTGCTGAAGGACCTGACCTTCCGCCTGGCGCCGGTCAACGAGGCGCAGGCGCTCGAGATGATCGGCTCGATCAAGGCCCAGGAGATGCTCGATGGCGTGCGCGGCAGCGAAGCCGTCGACCGCGGCGCGCTTGCCTCGATCCTCGTCCAGGTCTCGGCGCTGCTCGACGATTTCCCGGAGATCGAGGAGCTCGACCTCAACCCAGTCTTCGCGACGAAATCCGGCGCGACCGCGGTCGATGCCCGCATCGTCTGCAATTTCGAGGCGCTCAAGGAGCGCTTCCGCCCGGATCAGGACAGCATCGTCAAGGCGATGAACCGCATCTTCCATCCGAAGGCCGTGGCGGTGATCGGGGCCTCGAACGAAGCCGGCAAGATCGGCAATTCGGTAATGAGAAACCTGATCAATGGCGGCTACAAGGGCACGATCGTTCCCGTGCATCCGAAGGCCGACACGATCGAGGGCATCAAGGCCTACAAGTCGATCCTGGACTATGAGGGCGAGGTCGATGTCGCGGTCTTCGCGGTGCCGGCCAAGCTCTGCAATGGCGCCATGGACGAGGTCGGCCGCAAGGGCGTTCCCGGCACAGTGATGATCCCCTCGGGCTTCGCCGAATCGGGCGAGCCCGAACTGCAGGAAGAGCTGCTGGCGACCGCCCGCAAGTATAATGTCCGGATCATGGGGCCGAATATCTACGGCTTCTACTATACCCCGGAGAACCTTTGCGCGACCTTCTGCACGGCCTTCGACGTCAAGGGCAAGGCGGCCCTGTCCTCGCAGTCCGGCGGTGTCGGCATGTCGATCATCGGCTTTGCCCGCTCGACCAAGATGGGCGTTTCGGCGATCGTCGGTCTCGGCAACAAGTCGGACCTCGACGAGGACGATCTCTTGACCTTCTTCGAGCAGGATCCGAACACCTCGGTGATCGCGATGCACTGCGAGGACCTGAAGGACGGCCGTGCTTTCTCCGAGGTCGCCGAGCGCGTCTCGAAGAAGAAGCCGGTGATCGTGCTCAAGGCCGGCCGCACCGCCTATGGCGCCAAGGCCGCCGCCTCGCATACCGGCGCGCTCGCCGGCAACGACAAGATCTATGACGACATCCTCAAGGCGTCGGGCGTCATCCGGGCTCCGTCGCTGCGCGGCATGCTCGAATATGCCCGCGGCGTGCAGGTCCTGCCGGCGCCGAAGGGCGAGAACGTCCTGATCATCACCGGTGCCGGCGGCTCCGGCGTGCTGCTCTCGGACGCCTGCTTCGACAACGGCCTGACGCTGATGAAGATGCCGGACGATCTCGATGCGGCCTTCCGCAAGTTTATCCCGCCCTTCGGCGCGGCCGGCAATCCGGTCGACATCACCGGCGGCGAGCCGCCGCTGACCTACCAGAACACGGTCCGCCTCGGCCTCAACGACGAGCGCATCCACGCGCTCATCCTCGGCTACTGGCACACGATCGTGACCCCGCCGCTGGTCTTCGCCGACAAGATGATCGAGGTCGTCACCGAGGCCCGCGCCAAGGGCATCGACAAGCCGATCGTCGCGTCGCTGGTCGGCGACGTCGAGGTCGAGAAGGCCTGCGAGAAGCTCTACGACCACGGCATCGTGGCCTATCCGTACACCACGGAGACGCCCGTCGAGGTGCTCGGCGCCAAGTACAAATGGGCGCGCGCCGCCGGCCTGATCAAGGGCTGAGCGCCAGGCTCTGTTTCCCTGCGACGCCCGGACTCCGTCCAGCGTCGCAGGCTGCACGCATCGCGTGACCGCTCCCCATCCGGCAGGAGGGAGCGGCCCTGACGAAATCATTCAAGGCTTCTGTTCCGAATGGCCGGCGCCGCGGAAAGGCCCGGTCGCTCTCCCCGAAATCCGAGAGAGATCGCGATGAACATCCATGAATACCAGGCGAAGGGGTTGCTCAGGGAATTCGGGGTGCCCGTCCCGGACGGGTTTCCCATATTGACGGCGGGCGATGCCGAAGCCGCGACAAAGCAGCTGCGCGGCCCGGTCTGGGTGGTCAAGTCGCAGATCCATGCCGGTGGCCGCGGCAAGGGCAGCTTCAAGGAGCCCGAGGCCGGCGAGAAGGGCGGCGTGCGCCTGGCGAAATCGGTTGATGAGGCGAAGGCATTCGTCCAGCAGATGCTCGGCCACACCCTCGTCACCGTCCAGACCGGCCCGGCCGGCAAGCAGGTCAACCGCCTCTATATCGAGGACGGTTCGCTGATCGACCGCGAATTCTACCTCTCGATGCTCGTCGACCGCGAGACCTCGCGGATCTCCTTCGTTGTCTCGACGGAAGGCGGCATGGATATCGAGGCTGTCGCCCATGATACGCCCGAGAAGATCAAGACCTTCTCGGTCGATCCGGCGACCGGGATCATGCCGCTGCATGGCCGCACCGTCGCCGAAGCGCTGCATCTCGCCGGGGACCTCGCCAAGCAGGCCGAGGATCTGACGGCGAAGCTCTATGCGGCCTTCATCGCCAAGGATATGGCGATGCTCGAGATCAACCCGCTGATCGTCACCAAGGACGGCAAGCTGCGCTGCCTCGACGCCAAGATCTCCTTCGACGACAACGCTCTCTACAGGCATCCGGACGTCTACAAGCTGCGCGACGAGAGCGAGGAGGACAGCAAGGAGATCGAGGCGTCGAAGCACGACCTCGCCTATATCGCGCTCGACGGTACGATCGGCTGCATGGTCAACGGCGCCGGCCTCGCCATGGCGACGCTCGACATCATCCAGCTCTACGGCGAAAGCCCAGCGAACTTCCTCGATGTCGGCGGCGGCGCCTCCGAGGAGAAGGTCACCGCGGCGTTCAAGATCATCACCGCCGACCCGCAGGTGAAGGGCATCCTGGTCAACATCTTCGGCGGCATCATGAAATGCGACGTCATCGCGCGCGGCGTGATCGCGGCGGTGAAGACGGTCGGACTTGAGGTCCCGCTCGTCGTCCGGCTGGAAGGCACCAATGTCGAGGAGGGCAAGGCGATCATCCGCTCCTCCGGCCTCAACGTCATTCCCGCCGACGATCTCGACGACGCCGCCCAGAAGATCGTTGCCGCCGTGCGCAAGAACTAGGGCACTGCGCGACAGCGCGGGAACAGGTTTCCCGTAGAGGAAATGCTCAGAACAACCAAAAACGATCACGCTTCCTGCATTGGGACGAAAATCCACCAATGCAACGTGATCCAGGGGGAGCGACCATGTCCATTCTGATCGACAAGACTACGAAGGTCATCTGCCAGGGCTTCACCGGCAAGAACGGCACCTTCCACTCCGAGCAGGCGATCGCCTATGGCACCCGCATGGTCGGCGGCGTCGCCCCCGGCAAGGGCGGCCAGAGCCATCTCAACCTGCCCGTTTTCAACACGGTCGTCGAGGCGAAGGAGAAGACCGGCGCCACGGCGTCCGTCGTCTACGTTCCTCCGGCGGGCGCCGCCGACGCAATTTGCGAGGCGATCGACGCCGAAATCCCGCTGATCGTCTGCATCACCGAGGGCATCCCGGTGATGGACATGGTCAAGGTCAAGCGCATGCTGAGCGGCTCGAAGTCCCGGCTGATCGGCCCCAACTGCCCGGGCATCGTCACGGCGGGCGAGAGCAAGATCGGCATCATGCCGGCCAATATCTTCAAGCCAGGCTCGGTCGGCATCGTCTCGCGCTCGGGCACGCTGACCTATGAGGCGGTGTTCCAGACCAGCTGTGAAGGGCTCGGCCAGACCACGGCTGTCGGCATCGGCGGCGATCCGGTCAAGGGCACCGAGTTCATCGACATGCTGGAGATGTTCCTGGCCGATCCCGCAACCGAGTCGATCGTGATGATCGGCGAGATCGGCGGATCGGCCGAAGAGGATGCGGCGCAGTTCATCAAGGACGAGGCCAAGCGTGGCCGCAAGAAGCCGATGGTCGGCTTCATCGCCGGCCGCACCGCGCCTCCCGGCCGTCGCATGGGCCATGCCGGTGCTATCATCTCCGGCGGCAAGGGCGGCGCTGAAGACAAGATCGCGGCGATGGAAGCGGCCGGCATTACGGTCTCGCCCTCGCCGGCGCGTCTCGGCAAGACGCTGATGGAACTGCTCAACGGCGAGGTCGGCATCCAGAAGCGCTGCGCCGAGATCGAGTGGTCCTTCTGACCGCTCACGGTGACCGGCTGAACCGGCCTCCTATCCCTGAAGGCCCCGCGACACCCTGGTCACGAGGCCTTTTTGGGATCGCCCCACGAGGATCAGCGGCGACTCCTGCATGGACGTAGCGTCAGACGAGCGCTATGCGCTGCAGGAAGCAGGAGCAGCGACCTTGAAAGCCCCCAGCGCCACGACCCCGCCCGACAGCGCGACACAGAAGCTCGTCCTCGAACGCTTCGCGCCCGAAGAGACCTTCAAGACCAAGGTCTATGCCTCGCTGAAGCAGGCGATCATCACCATGGACATCTATAGCTCGCGGGAGCCGACCTGGATCGACGAGCGCCAGCTCTCCGAGCAGCTCGGCGTCAGCCGCACGCCGGTGCGCGAAGCCGTCGCGATGCTCGAGCAGGAAGGGCTGGTGAAGTCGCTGCCGCGCCGCGGCATCATGGTGCTGAAGAAGACCAAGAACGAGATCGTCGAGATGATCCAGGCCTGGGCGGCGCTGGAAAGCATGGCCGCCCGCCTCGTCGTCCAGCGCGCCAGCGACGCCGAGATCGGCAAGCTGCGCACGCTGTTCAAGGATTTCGACGAGGCCCACAAGCCGTCTGACCATGTCGGCGAATACTCGTCAGCCAATCTCGTCTTCCACCAGACCCTGATCGGGCTGAGCAAGTCGCAGCTGCTCGTCGAGATGACTGACAACCTGCTGCTGCATGTGCGCGGCATCCGCCAGATGACGATCGGCCGCGACGACCGCGCCAGCCGCTCGATCGTCGAGCATCTGCGGATCATCGAGGCCCTTGAGCGACGCGACGTCACGCTGGCCGAGCAATTGTCGCGCGACCACACGCTCGGCGTTGCAGCCTATGTCGACGAGCACGCCGACATCTTCGACTAGACCCCTTCCCGATCAACCGTCCTGCACGAAGGCGTTCGCCAGCGTGCCGATGCCTTCGATCGTCACCTCGATCGTGTTGACCGGATCCTTGATCGTACCGACGCCGAGCGAGGTGCCGCAGCAAATCAGGTCTCCCGGCAGCAGCGTCATATCGTGGGAGAGCCGGCTGACCAGTTCATGCGGCTGGAAGATCATGTCAGCGACCGGGTAGTTCTGGCGCTCCTGACCGTTCAGCAGCGTCCGGACCGTGAGCTCCCACGGATCGAGGCCGGTCGCCACCACCGGCCCGAAAGGTCCGAAGCCATCGAAGCTCTTGGCACGCACCCATTGCGGGAAGGTCGGGTCGGCCGCGATCAGGTCCTGCGCCGTGATGTCGTTGACGCAGGTATAGCCGAAGATGAACTCGCCGGCGGCCTGTGGGCTCACCCGGCTGCAATTGCGGCCGATGACGATGCCGAGCTCGCCTTCATAGACCACCTTGCCCGCATAGGATGGCGGGCGCCTCACCGTGAAGCCCGGCGCCGCCACGCAGGACGGCGCCTTCAGCAGATAGAGCGGCTCCGGCGGCACAGGCATCGCCAGCTTGCCGGCGAGCGCGTGGAAGTTGTTCCAGAGCGCGATGATCTTGGAGGGCGTGCTCGGCGCCAGCAGCGTGACCTCGTCGAGCGGCACCGTCTTACCCGTCGGCTGCGCGCCGGCGAACATGTCGCCGCTGTGGATCGCGATTGTCTCCCCAGTAAGCGTGCCGAAGCCGTCGCGATCCGCATACGCGAAGCGCACCCAATGCGCGCTCGCCTGGCTGCTCTCTGTCTGCACTGCCTGCCTGAGTGTCGCGTTCAACATGACCCCGCCTCCGCTCGTCACGAAGCCGCCAACCGGCGCGGCCGCTCCTGTGCGGGTTCAGCCGCCCTTCCCTCCCCAGCGAGCGCCTCTGGCGGGAATGTCGGATAGAGCCCCTTCACGCCGGCCATCTGCTGGACGAGTCCGAGCACGGCATCGATGAAGGGCGTACGCGTTTCGGTCAGCCGCCCCATCTCCTGAACAGCGCCGAGCAGGGCGTCGATCTCAAGCGGCCGGCCCTTCTCCAGATCCTGCAACATGGAGGTGCGATGCGCGCCGACGCCGGCCGCACCATTGATCCGGCGCTCGACATCAACGCGGAAGTTGACGCCGAGCCTTTCGCCGATTTCCTGGGCCTCCAGCATCATGCTGCGCGCCAGCGCCCGTGTGCCGGGCTCGGTGGCGACGACGTCGAGCGTCGCATGGGTCAGCGCCGAGATCGGGTTGAAGCAGAGATTGCCCCAGAGCTTGAGCCAGATGTCGTCGCGGATATCGGTGAAAAGCCTCGGCTTCATGCCGCCGGTGGCGATTGCGTCGGCAAAGCGCGTCAGCCGCTCGCTTTCCTGGCGATTGGGCTCGCCAAGGCCGAACTGGTCGCCATAGATATGCTTGACGACGCCGGGCTCGATGATCTCGGTTGCTGGATAGACTGTGCAGCCGATCACACGCTCGGGGCCGATTGCGTTCCACTGGCGGTCACTCGGATCGACGCTGCGCAGGCGCAAATCGGCATGCGGCCCGTCCAAGCCGTGGAAATACCACCACGGCACGCCGTTCTGCGCGGTAACGACGGCGGTATCCGGCCCGAGCAGTGGCTTCAGGCTCTCCGCCGCCTCCCAGGCCTGGTGCGCCTTGAGCGCGATGATCACCACGTCCTGGCGGCCGAGATCGCTCGGATCCCGGCTTGCCGGCATCTGCTCGGTGATCGTCTCGGTCTTGGTGACGAGGGTCAGGCCCTTGGTTTTGATCGCCTCCAGATGGGCGCCGCGCGCCACCAGCGAGACGTCGAGGCCGCCGCGCTTGAGCATCACGCCCATATAGCCGCCGATCGCGCCGGCGCCGTAGATGCAGATCTTCATGGGCCGTCCCTTTCTTGCTCTTATGGATTCGCGACCTGATGGTTCGCCAGGATCTCCAGCGCCCGCACCATGGCCGAATGATCCCAGTCCTTGCCGCCATGGGCGACGCAGGCGTTGAACAGCTCCTGTGTCGTCGCCGTATTCGGCAGGCAGACGCCGATGGCGCGCGCGGTTTGCAGCGCCAGGTTGAGGTCCTTCTGATGCAGCCCGATGCGGAACCCCGGATTGAAGGTGCGCTTGACCATGCGCTCGCCATGGATCTCGAGGATCTTCGAGGAGGCGAAGCCGCCCATCAGCGCCTGGCGCACCCTGGCGGGGTCCGCCCCCGCCTTGGAGGCGAAGAGCAAGGCCTCGCCGACCGCCTCGATGGTCAGCGCCACGATGATCTGGTTGGCGACCTTGGTGGTCTGGCCGTCGCCATTGCCACCGACCAGCGTGATGTTCTTGCCCATCAGCTCGAACAGCGGCTTGACCGTGTCGAAGGCCGCCTGCGGGCCGCCGACCATGATGGTGAGTGTTGCCGCCTTGGCGCCGACCTCGCCGCCCGAGACCGGCGCGTCGAGGTAGGACGAGCCTGCAGCCTCGATCCTTTGCGCGAATTCCTTGGTCGCCATCGGCGAGATCGAGCTCATGTCGACGACGATGCTGCCCTTGTTCAGGCCGAGCGCGACGCCATTGGTGCCGAACAGGACATCCTCGACCTGCGGCGTGTCCGGCAGCATCAGGATGACGATCTCGCTCGCCTCCGCGACCGCCTTCGGCGTCGGGTGGACCGTGACCGCCTTGGCCTGCAGCTCGGCATCCGGCGCCTTGTGATGGCTCGAGACGTGCAGCGTATGGCCGCCCGCGATCAGGTATTCCGCCATGGGGCGGCCCATGATGCCGAGGCCGATGAAGCCGATACTCGCCATGCTTTTCGTAGCCTCCGTTCGACCGTCTCCCGTCACGCCGCCTGCGGGTGCCCCGGCAGCCAGGTCAGGCCGTCGCGGGTGCTGCGGGCGGGCTTGTATTCGCAGCCGACCCAGCCGGCGTAGCCGATGGCGTCGAGATGCCGGTACAGGAAGGGGAAGTTGATCTCGCCCGTGCCGGGCTCGTTGCGGCCCGGATTGTCGGCGATCTGGATATGAGCGATCCGGTCGAGATTGGCCTCGATCGTGCGGGCGAGATCCCCTTCCATGACCTGCATGTGATAGACGTCGTACTGGATGAAGAGGTTGGTTGAATCGACGTCGTCGAGCAGGCTCAGCGCCTGCGCCGTGCTGTTCAGGAAGAAGCTGGGCATGTCGCGGGTGTTGATCGGCTCGACCAGCAGCGCGATGCCTTCCTGCGACAGCTCATGGGCGGCAAAGCGCAGATTGTTGACCAGCGTCTCGTGAAGCCTGGCCCGCTCGACGCCTTGGGGCGCAATGCCCGCGAGGCAGTTGACCTGCCGGCAGCCCAGCTTGACGGCATAGTCGATCGCATCGAACAGGCCACGTTGGAACTCGCTGATCCGGTCGGGCAGGATCGCGATGCCACGCTCCCCGGCCGCCCAGTCGCCAGCCGGCAGATTGTGCAGCACCTGCGTCAGATTCCAGCGGTTCAGCCGGCCCGCCAACTCGTATTTGTCGTAGCCATAGGGAAACAGGTACTCGACGCCCTGGAAGCCGGCTTCGGCCGCCGCCTGGAAGCGCTCCAGGAAGGGCAGTTCGTTGAACAGCATCGTCAGATTGGCGGCGAAGCGAGGCATGAGGCTCTCCCCTGATGGCGTAGGGCTGGTCGGGCTTACTGCGCCGGCTGCAACACGGCTTCCGGCGCTGGCACCGGCAGATCGAGCACCTCCTCGAACTCGACGACATTGTCGATCTCGGTGCCCATGGCGATGTTGGTGACGCGCTCCAGGATGAACTCCATCACCACCGGAACGCGGTATTCCGCGAGCCAGGCCCTGGCCTGGGCGAAGGCAGCCTTGAACTCGTTCGGGCTCTTCACCCGGATCGCCTTGCAGCCGAGCCCCTCGGCCACCGCGACATGGTCGACGCCGTAGCCGTCGAGATCAGGCGCGTTGATGTTCTCGAAGGCGAGCCCGACCTGGAAATCCATGTCGAAGCCGCGCTGGGCCTGGCGGATCAGGCCGAGATAGGAGTTGTTCACGACGATGTGGATGTAGGGCAGCTTGAACTGCGCCCCGACGGCCAGCTCCTCGATCAGGAACTGGAAGTCGTAATCGCCCGACAGCGCCACGATCTCGCGCTCCGGATCGGCGGCGCGCACACCGAGCGCCGCTGGAAGGGTCCAGCCGAGCGGTCCGGCCTGGCCGCAATTGATCCAGTGGCGCGGGTTATGGACGTGCAGGAACTGGGCGCCGGCGATCTGCGACAGGCCGATGGTCGAGACGTAGCAGACATCGCGTCCGAAGGCCTCGTTCATCTCCTCGTAGACCCGCTGCGGCTTCAGCGGCACGGTGTCGAAATGGCTCTTGCGCAGCATGGTCGCACGCCGGTCGCGGCAGTCCTGGGCCCAGCCTGTCCGGTTCTTCAGCAACCCCTTGCCTTCCCGCTCGCGGGCCACGGCGACGAAGAGCTCCAGCGCGGCCTTCGCGTCCGAGACGATGCCGAAATCCGGGTCGAAAACGCGACCGATCTGGGTCGGCTCGATATCGACGTGAACGAATTTGCGGCCTTTGGTGTAGGTCTCGATCGAGCCGGTATGCCGGTTGGCCCAGCGATTGCCGATGCCGAGCACGAAGTCGGAAGCGAGCATCGTCGCATTACCGTAGCGGTGACTGGTCTGCAGCCCGACCATGCCCGCCATCAGCGGATGGTCGTCGGGGATCGCACCCCAGCCCATCAGTGTCGGCACCACCGGGACGCCGGTGAGCTCGGCGAACTCGACCAGCAGCTCCGCGGCATCGGCGTTGATGATGCCGCCGCCGGCGACGATCAGCGGCCGCTCGGCCGCGTCCAGCATCGCCATCGCCTTCTCGATCTGGCGGCGCGAGGCGGCGGGTTTGTAGACCGGCAGCGGCTCATAGGTCTCGTCGTCGAATTCGATCTCGGCCATCTGGACATCGACCGGCAGGTCGATCAGCACCGGTCCGGGACGGCCCGAGCGCATGATGTGGAAGGCCTGCTGGAACACGCGCGGCACCAGCGCCGGCTCGCGCACCGTCACCGCCCATTTGGTCACCGGCTTGGCGATGGCCTCGATGTCGACGGCCTGGAAATCCTCCTTGTAGAGGCGGGCGCGTGGCGCCTGGCCGGTGATGCACAGGATCGGGATTGAATCGGCAATGGCCGAGTAGAGCGCGGTGATCATGTCGGTTCCGGCCGGGCCGGAAGTGCCGATGCAGACGCCGATATTGCCTGCCTTGGCGCGGGTATAGCCCTCCGCCATATGCGAGGCGCCCTCGACATGGCGCGCCAGGATATGGTGGATGCTTTGCCGGCTCTTCAGCGCCGCATAGAGCGGGTTGATCGCCGCACCCGGCACGCCGAAGGCCTGTGTCACGCCTTCCCGCTCCAGAACCCTGATCGCGGCCTCGACGGCTCTCATTTTCGGCATGGCCCGTTCTCCCGTGAGAAAACCGTGTACTGGCATACCAAATTCCAGACGCGAGCCTCGGTCAATTTATTTCAGAATGTTTTTTCATTTTGATCTGAATTATAATTTCATACTTAAAATCAATAGCTTGATATTATCCGAATCGAGCTCGATCTGGATTTTGGAAAATCACTCCGCATTAAATTCACCAGACACAACGTCCATCCTCTGCTACCATCCCGCTGGTGGAGGATGCGCATGAGCCTGATCGAGCAACGCAAGGGACGCGGGCGGCCGCGCTCGCTGAAGGCCGCGATCGCCGGCGGGGCGGTACAGGCGCTCGATCGTGGGCTGGCGCTGCTGGAGATCTTGGCCGAAGAGGACGGGCTGACGCTCAGCGAGCTCAGTCGCCGCTCGGACGTTTCGGCCTCGACAGCACATCGCATCCTGCTGACGCTGGAGAACCGCGCTTACGTCCAGCACGACATGGAGCGCGGCATCTGGCTGGTCGGCGTCGGCGCCTTCAAGACCGGATCGGCCTTCCTGCGCAACCGCCGCGTCGCGAGCATGGGGCGCGCCACCATGCATGGGCTGATGGAGGCGACCGGCGAGACCGTCAATCTCGGCATCGAGGACAATGGCGAGGTGGTGTTCATCTCGCAGGTCGAGAGCCATGACACGCTGCGCGCCTTCTTCCGGGCAGGCAGCCGCGGCGCGATGCACGCCTCGGGTGTCGGCAAGGCGCTGCTGGCTGAGTTGCCCGAGCACCGCGTGCGCCAGATCTGCGCGCTCAGGCGCCTCGAACGCTTCACCGAACACACGATCACCGATCTCGGCGAGTTCCTGCGCGAGCTCGCGCAGGGGCGTCGGAACGGCTGGGCTCTCGACGACGAGGAACGCACCCTCGGCATGCGTTGCGTCGCCGCGCCGATCTTCAATGAGCATGCCGAAGCAATCGCGGGCGTTTCGGTGTCGGGGCCTACCGTGCGCGTGACGCCGCGCAAGCTCGATGACTACGGCCCGATGGTGCGCCGCGCCGCCGACGAGATCACCCGCTCGATCGGCGGCCGGTTGCCGAAGCGGGAGTGAGGCGCTCCCGCCCTTCTCCCGCAGGGGAAGAAGTGCGCTACCCACGCTCGGCGAGCGCCTGCCTGATGGTCTCGCCAACGAGATGAGCGCTCGGGGCGATCCGAACGCCGGCGGCTTCCAGCGCCCTGATCTTGCCCGCCGCATCGCCCTTGCCGCGCAGGGTGAGCGCGCCGGCATGGCCCATGCGGCGCTCCAGCGGCGCCTCGCGGCCGACGATCAGTGCGACGACGGGCTTCGACGCCGGAGTGCCGGCGAGGTAGGCGGCGACCTCCTCTTCCTCCGTGCCGCCGATCTCGCCAATCAGCACCACGCCTTCGGTATCCGCGTCGTCGAGCAGGAGCTCGAGGCATTCGCGCATGCCGATGCCATGGATCGGATCGCCGCCGACGCCGATCGTCGCCGACTGGCCGAGCCCCGCCGCGGTGACCTGCGCCACCACCTCGCTCGTCAACGAGGCCGAGCGCGAGATGATGCCGACCCCGCCGGGGCGCTCGCTGCCGGTCGCCATGACGCCGAGCTTGCCGATGCCGGGCACGAGGATGCCCTGCGAATTGGCGCCGACCAGCGTGGTGCGCCCGCCCTTCAGCGCGGCGCGTACCCTGACCATGTCCAGCGTCGGCACGCGCTCGGTGACGGTCACCACCAGCGGCATCTCGGCTTCGATCGCCTCGATCATGGCAGCCGCGGCATTGGCCGGCGGCACGAAGACGATGCTGGCATTGGCGCCGGTCTCGCGCCGCGCTTCCGCCACGCGCTCATAGACCGGCAGGTTCAGATGCGAGCGACCGCCCTTGCCCGGCGTCACGCCGCCGACGACCTGCGTGCCATATTCCATCATCCGCGCGACATGATAAGTGCCGGCCCAGCCGGTCATGCCCTGGCAGAGAACGCGGGTCTCGCGATTCAGAAAGACGGCCATGGCTCAGGCTCCCTTCTGCGCCAGCGCGACCGCCTTCGTGGCCGCAGTCCACATGTCCGGGCAGTCGATCACCGCGCAGCCGAAGTTCTGCAGGCGCGAGCGCCCGAAATCGGCGTTGTTGCCGGCAAGGCGCACGACCAGCGGCAACGAGCGGCCGGTGCGGCGCAAGGCGATGCCGAGCCCCTCGGCGATGGTGTCGCAGGCCTGCATGCCGCCGCCATGCACATTGATCAGGATGGCGAGCGTCGCCGGATTGTCGAGCAGCAGCCCGAAGCCATGGGCGATGTCGAGGCTCTTGGCGGTGGTCCGGATGTCCATGAAATTGGCTGGCCGGCCCTTGGCGGCGACGACCATGTCAAGCGTGGCGAGACCTAAGCCTGCGCCATTCGCCACCATGCCGATATCGCCGTCGAGCTGGACATAGTTGAGCTGATGGCGCTGGGCCTGCAATTCGGCGGCGCTGGTGTCGTCCTCGTCGCGCAGCGCCGCGAGCTCTGGATGCCGGAACAGGGCGTTGTCGTCGAGCGTCATCTTGGCGTCGAGCGCGGCCAACCTCCCGTCTTCGGTGATCCCAAGCGGATTGAGCTCGATCAGGCTGGCGTCGAGCTCGACAAAGGCTCGCCGCAGGCCATCCACAAGCGCGCAGCCTTGCTCGTGCAGCGCGCCCTCCAGACCGAGCGTTGCAACGAAGGCTGCCACCTCCTGCGCCCGCGCCTCGCCGCCGGTGCCGAGCCTGAGCTCGCGGATCTGGAGCTCGCCGCGCGCCGCCTGCTCCTCGATATCGGCGCCGCCCCGTTCGCTGCCAATCAGCATCACCTCGCCCGAGGTGGAATCGACCAGCAAAGCGAGATGCAGCTCGCGCCGCGCCGGCAGCGCCCTCTCGACGAGGACGCGCCTGGCGATCTGGCCCGCCGGCCCCGTTTGGGCAGTCACGAGCGCCTTGCCGAGCAATTCCGCGCCGGCAGCCTCAGCGGCCGCAGGGCTCTCCACCCGCTGGATTCCGCCGGCGCGCGCCCTGCCGCCAGCATGGATCTGCGCCTTGACCACCACAGGGCCGCCGAGACGATGCGCGATCTCGCCGGCCTCCCGGGCGGTGATCGCGACACCACCCTCCGGCACGATCAGCCCGTAGCGGGCCAGCAGATGCTTCGCCTGGAACTCATGGATTCTCACGATCCAGTCCCTCCCGCTCTCACGCCGCGCCAAGCGTGGCCGTAAACTGGCATACATTATGCCAGAATATGACTAAGCCGACAACCGATGATTGTCCATGCGAACAGCGAGTTTTCGGTAAGGCCCGATCGGCCTGGATCGGTCTGATGTCGATCCTGTCGTAGGTCGTTTGCGGTCTGCTTATTTGGCGGCCGGGATTGAAAACATCTCCGGTATTCTGCGCCCGGCGCGGATGTCTCGGATCCAGCCTTCCTCTTTAAGAAGGTGAGCCTGGGCAGCCGCCAACACTTCTTCGGATCTTTCAAGCGGTACGACGACCACACCATCATCGTTAGCGAGAACGATATCCCCAGAGCGCACGGGTACACCGGCAATGGATGCGAGCCCGTCGATCGTGCCGCCGAAACCATGATGCGGGCCGCGAGGCACGATTGCCCGGCAGAACATCGCGAATCCTGCTTTTCTCATGTCTGACACGTCGCGGATGGCACCATCCACAACCGCGCCTCCGAGTCGGCGCTGAACCGCCTCTTCGGTCATGACGCCACCCCAGACTGCAGTGTCTTCCACACCACCCGCGTCAACGACGATGATTTCTCCGGGCTTGGCGCTGCTGATCAGCGCGCATATCGGGCCGCAATCACCGACCATCGTCGTTACGGTGCGGGCTTGGCCGCACAAGATCGTGTCCGGAGAAATCGGCTTGATCGCCGCCTTCATGACCTGCGTGCGATTCATGCAATCTGACGCGACGGCGGGGGGTATGGCCCGCCAAGCCTCGATCTGCGCTGCACTCAGCGCCGGGAAGGCGATATCGCTCTGCTGGAATGCCATGTGCTGTATCCGTGCTTGTGAAGACCGAGCCCGCTTACGCCGCCTTGGCGTCCCAGCCGGGATTGACGTGGTTCCGCAGCCGTCCCTCGAACAGGAATTCGAGCAGGATCTCGGCGGAAAAGGTGCGCATGTCGCGGTAGCCGGCTTCCGAATAGAAGGCGGCATGCGGTGTGACGACGAAGCGCCCGGCGAGCCAGGACGCATTGCTGCGCCAGGCCTCGATCAGCGCTGGCGTCGGCACGGGAGGTTCCTTGGGCAGCACGTCGAGGCCGGCCGCAGCGACATGGCCACTCTTCAGCGCGTCATGCAGCGCATCGACGTCGACGAGGCCGCCGCGGGCGATGTTGATGAAGATGCTGCCCGGCTTCATGGCGGCGAACTGGGCGGTGCCCATCAGGTTGCGCGTGGCGTCGGAGAGCGGGACATGCAGGCTGACGATATCGGCCCGGCGCAGCAGCTCCTCCTGCGCACGGACGCGCTCGATCCCCAGTCCGAGATCATGCCCCTCTGGTTGGTACGGGTCGACATAGATGACCTTCATGTCGAAAGCGGCGGCACGCCGGGCAATCGCGGTACCGATGCGTCCCATGCCGATCGCACCGAACGTCGCCCCGCGGATGCGGCGCACGACCGGCACGTTTTCGGCGACGAAGCCGGCAACCGGATCGGCCTTCAGGCGCGCCTCGTAGCTTCCGAGGCCGCGAACGAGGTACAGCAGCATCGCGAGCGCATGGTCGGCAACTTCGGTTGTGCCGTAGTTCGGGACGTTGGAGAGAGGGATGCCGCGCGCGCGGCAGGCGGCACCGTCGACATTGTCGAAGCCGACACCCACCCGCACGATCAGCCGGCAGCGGTCGAGCTTGGCGACGACGTCGGCTGTAATCTTCATGCGATGCCAGACAAGGATGGCATCGCAGTTGCGCCAGATCTCGTCCGGGATGGCGGCCGGGTCGGTCTCGTCGAAGACGGTGTAGTCGAGCCTGTCGCCCGAGACGCCGCGCTCGACGTCGAGATCGCGCAAATGCGCATCGGGAACCAATACGTTGAGGGTCGTCATTGCAATCGATCCTGGTCGCGGGTGTTCAGAGAACCTTGTCGAGGAAGTCTTTCAGGCGGGGGTCGGAGGGAGTCTTGAAGAGCGTTGCGGGCGCTGCGTGCTCGACGATGACGCCGCGGTCGGTGAAGAACACCTCGTCGGCGACCTCCTGCGCGAAGCGCATCTCGTGCGTCACCAGCACGCAGGTCATGCCTTCGCGCGCGAGATCGCGGATGACGCTCAGCACCTCGCTGACCATTTCCGGATCGAGAGCGGCGGTGACCTCGTCGAAGAGGATGACGCGAGGCTGCATGGCCAGCGCCCGCGCGATCGCGACACGCTGCTGCTGGCCGCCCGAAAGTTCGCCCGGATAAGCGTTTTCCTTGCCGGTCAGCCGAACCTTGGCGAGCAGCGAACGGGCGCGCTCGGTCACCTCAGCCGGTTTTTCGCCGAGCACCTGGACGGGTGCCATCGTCAGGTTCTGCAGAACGGTCCGATGCGGAAACAGGTTGTACTGCTGGAAGACCATCGCGACCTGGTGGCGCAAAGGGATGAATTCACGATCGGTCCGCAGTTTCTCGACCTGGAATTCGCCGACGCGGATGCGGCCCTGGTTGATCGGCGTCAGCCCGTTGATGCAGCGCAGGATCGTCGACTTGCCCGAGCCGGAGGGGCCGATGATGCAGACCACGCCGCCATCCCGGACGCAGAGCGAGACGCCGTTGAGCACGGGAAACGCCCCGAACGACTTGTGGACGTCGCTGAGCTCGATGAAGGGTTTCGGAACGGCATTCGTCATGGTCACCTCGCTCTCACGCGCCGTTCGAGCCAGCGTGTCAGGATCGCGATCGGGAAGCTGAACAGGAAGAAGAGCAGCAGCACGATGATGTAGACGGCTGTGGCGATGTGATCGCCGTCGCTGCCGATGACCGTGCGTGCGACGGAAAGGACGTCGGAGGTTCCGGTGACCACGACGAGGCTCGTGCCGATGAACAACATTGCATAGATGGTCATGAGATTGGGCGTCATCAGCGGCAGTGCTTGGGGCACCACGATGTGCCGAAGGATCTGCAGCCGGCGGTAGCCGAGCGAGCGCGCCGATTCCCACTGTCCGCTCGCAATGGCCTCGACGCCGCCGCGGAACACTTCAGCGATATTGGCCGTGACCGGCAGGGCGAGCCCGACGATCGACTTCACCATCGGCGACAGGAAAACCGTGACGCCGAAGACGGTGACCTCGAAGGGCAGCAGGTAGAGCATCGCGTAGAGCACCACCAGCCAGGGCGAGTTGCGCAGCACGTTCATCAGGATTTCGGATGGGACGCGGACAAGGGCGCCGCGGGCGATCAAGCCGATGCCGAGGACGACGCCCACGGCAAGGGCGATCGCCATCGCCCAGAGGCTGATGATGATGTTGGCCGCGAAGCCGCCGCTATAGCTGCTGAAGTCCGCCGAGCCGGACAGCAGCAGCGGCGTCCGCAGCCAGATCTTCGTCAAGATGATCTCGGTTTCGGCGCCATAGACGGCGACGAGCAGCCCCGCGAGCATGGCTGGAACACCGATGATGCCGAGCAGGAAGGCGCGCCACTCGCTGCTCATGACGCCTGCACTCCATATCCGGGAATGCGGAGGGCCTCGCCGAGCCGGCGCAGGACGACGACGGCGAGGCTCGCCAGGGCGACGTAGAGGATCCAGATCAGCAGCATGACCTCGAGGTTGCGGAAGGTCTCGAGCGAGATCTGCGTCGCGCCGTACATGATGTCCGGCACCGCGACGAGCGCCGCCTGCGATGAGGTCTTGATCAGGCTGACCACGTTGTTCGTCATCGCCGGCATCGACAGCCTGAAGCCGATCGGCAGCTCAACGTACCGGAAAGCCTGGAAGCGCGTGTAGCCCAGAGAGCGCGCGCCCTCCACTGTCTGGGACGGCACTGCGAGCAGTCCGGAGCGGATGATCTCGACCGCAATCGCGCCGTTGTAGAGCCCCAGCGAGAGCACCACGCAGGTGAAGCCCGAAAACAGGGGTACGCTGCGGCCGCTCGTCGGGTCCGTGAGCTTGAGACCGACTTCCGACAGCATGAAGTACAGGAAGAAGAGCTGCACCAGCGGAGGCGTGTTGCGGAAGAATTCGACCAGGACGGTGATCAGGGTTTCCAGCACGGGCAGGCGGAAATGCAGGCACAGAGCACCCGCCACGCCGATGACCAGCATCAGCGCGATGCCGAGCAGACTCATCAGAACCGTCGTCCCCAGGCCGCGCAGCAGCCATGTCTGGTAGAGACCATCGCTAAGCCAGCTGTAGTCGAGGCTCATGATGCGGCTCTCAGGTCCCGCAGCAGCGCGACGTCGGCAAGGCCGGCAAGCCGGTCGATGCCGAGCAGGGCCATCGCGATGTCGATCTCCTGTGCGAGCAGCGCAATGGCATCGGCTACGCCGCGCTGGCCGCCGATGGCAGCCGCCATCAGCATCGGCCGCCCAAGGAAAACGAAGTCCGCGCCGAGCTTCAGGGCTTTCAGCACGTCCGCCCCGCGCCGGATGCCTCCGTCATACATCAGGACCGGCGACAGGCCGCGCTCGGCGATCCGTTCCAATGCCGTGAGCGAGCTCGCGGCGCAGTCGATCTGCCGGCCGCCATGATTGGAGACGATGATGCCGTCCACCCCGACTTGCGCGGCGGTTGCCGCATCCTCGGCCGCCATGATGCCCTTGATGACGAGCTTGCCCTTCCAGCGCCTGCGCACGGCTTCGACATGCTGCCAGGGAGAGAGCATCCCGCCTGCCGATGTCGCGGGTCAGGGTCGCGGAAAAGACCTGTGGGCCCTGGCCGGCATCCATGTTCTCGAAGCGGAACCTCAGGGCAGCCAGGCGATCGCGCAGCAGGACGCGCCGGAGCCAACCCGGGCGCGACAGTCCCTGCCAGGCGAGACCCAGGCTCGGCCTCACTGGCGAGCGGAAGCCATGGCGTGCGGCGCGCTCATGCTTGGGATGCACGGCGGTATCGGCGGTGATCACCAGCGTATCGAAGCCGGCAGCCTCGACACGATCGACCAGCGCCGCGATGCGATCCATGTCTCCGGGCACATAGGCCTGAAACCAGCTCGTGGCGCCGGCGGCCCTGACCTCCTCCATTCGCGTCAGCGAGGCGCCGCTGAGAATGAAGGGAATCTTGGCATCCGCGGCGGCACGCGCGAGGGCGATATCGCCGTCGGGCGCGATGAGTCGGCTGAAGCCCATCGGCGCGATGCCGAAGGGCAGTTTTCTATCGACTCCGAACAGCGAAGCCGCGAGCGACCGCCGGGAGACATCGACGAGAACCTTCGGCAGGAACGCATAGTGGCCGAAGGCGCGCAGGTTGCGGGCATGCGTCGCCTCGTCGTCAGAGGCGCCGGCGACATAGTGGTAGAGCGCCGGCGGCAGCACGCGCCGCACGGCGGCGTCGAGACCGGCCAGGCCGGCGCCGTCGTCGATGACACGGCGTTCGCCGGGGGGCTCGACCTTCGCGTACATGATCGATCCGATCCTGCTTGCGCCTGGTTCGTTCCGCGCTCGCGCTACTGCGCCTTCTTGGCTTCGGCAGACCGCTTCTGGACGTATTCGCTCTCACCGAGGCTGTACTTCTTCTCGCCCTCGACCATGAGCCCGCTCGCCTCGGCCTTGATGATGGCCGCATCGACCGCCTTGAGAAAGCCGGGCTCGTTCTTGCGCACGCCGCCGGCGATCGGAACATATTCGAAGGTCTGGAGCGCGATCTTGTACTTGTCCTTCCAGCCGTCCTCCGTGACCTTCATGTTCAGGTTTGGGCCGTCATAGGCGATGGCGTCGCAACGGCCGCCCTGGAAAGCGCTGAAGATCTCGGCGGTGCCGGTGAACAGCGCCAGCTCAGCCCCCATCTTCTCGCTCAGCGTCCGGTTATAGAGATTGCCCTGGCTGCCGCAGATCTTCTTACCGCGGATGTCGTCCCAGCTCTTGTAGGTCGCTTCCTTCGGCGCGAGCAGCACGATGCCAGCCATGGAATAATAGTGCTGCGTGAAATCGATGACCTTGCCGCGATCGGCATTGACGCCGAGCGTCGCGAAGATCACGTCGATGCGGCCGGCATTGAGGAACTCGATCCGGTTGGAGGCGACCACGGGCACGAACTCGATCGCCGTCTCGGAACCCAGGACATCCTTGGCGACGGCCCGTGCCAGATCGACCTCGAAGCCGGTGTTCTGCCCCTTGGGATCCAGGTAGCCGAAGGGCACGTAGTCGTTGCGAATGCCGACGATGAGCTTGCCGCGCTGCTTCACGCGGTCGAGCTGGTCGGCCTGCGCAGCTCCGAGCGAAGCTGCGAGGCCTAGCGCCAGGAGCGAGGCGCCGGTCAGGAGGCGCGCACCGCGGACCATGCCGGCTGCAGCGAACACCATGGAGCGGACACGTAGCTGAGCGATTTCGAACATGACGATCCCCATTGTCCGGACGCTTGCCCGGAATGCCCTGCAGACATCCTCGCGCGTCCTTGAGGTGATCATCCTCTTGCAGAATATAATAATCTAATAGAAAATTATCGTCACAGAATAACTCAAACTTATGCTGCTCGCATGAATGTCCGCCAAATCGAGGCTTTCCGTGCCGTCATGACGACTGGCAGCGTGACGCGCGCCGGGGAGAGATTGAGCATCTCACAGCCGGCCGTCAGCCAGCTCATCGCCCATTTCGAACGCCATTGCGGTTTTCGCCTCTTCGAGCGGCAAGGCAATAAGCTGGCACCAACCCGGGAGGCACAGGCGCTGTTCTCCGAGGTCGAGCGCATGTTCGTTGGCGTCGGCCAGATCGCCCGGGTGGCGACAGCGCTGCGCGACCAATCCTGGGGTGCGCTCAGCATCGCGGCCTTTCCCGCCATCGCGCGCCGCGTTCTGCCGGAGATCATCTGGTCTTTTTGCGAAAGCCGGCCCGACACACGCTTCCGGTTTGAAAGCATGCGCTCGCGCAGCTTGATCGATGCTGTAGCTACTCAGCATGTCGATGTTGGATTCAGCATTCTTCCCGGTGACCGTCCCGAGGTTGAGAGCACCCGTCTGCATCGGCTGCGCGGCCTCTGCATCATGCCGAGCGGACATCGGCTTGCAGGAGGCACGTGCGTCCGGGCAGAAGATCTTGTCGAAGAAGACTTCATCTCGCTGGGCCCGCAAGACCATTCCCGCTTCATGATCGACCGGCTCTTTGAGGAGCGAAAAATCTCACGCAGGTTGCGGCTCGAAGTGGGCCAGTCGGAGACAGCTTTCTCGTTCGTCGCCGCTGGGGCGGGCATCGCGGTCGTCGACCCGATCAGCGCTTACAACAATACCGACGCACGCATCACGGCCAGACCATTCGAGCCGGCGGTGGAATTCGACATCTGGCTCATTCGGCCGAAGGCGGCGCGCTCGTTCAACCTGGTTGATCGCTTCGTCGAGCATGCCCTGGCACAACTGCAGCGTTTCGCAGACGAGCTTGGCAGGGACTGTTGAAGGCGGGCGATCAGGTCGCCCGCCTTTACCTCGACGCTTGAAGGTTCTGGCGCCCCTCCCGACTATTTCTTGGCGACCACCGTCTTGTTGAAGGCCTCGATGATAGCTGCTCGGTTTGTGTTGATCTTGTTCCAATCGGGCAGCGCAAGGCTCTTGATGGAGCCGTTGGGGCCCCATGGCATGCGCTGCTTGGCATTGTCTGTCAGGTCCACCCCGGACGTTGCCGGTCCGACGTAGATTTTCTCCGCCATGCATTGCGCCGGCGCCTTGCCGATCGCGTAGTTCATGAACTTCTCCGCCAGAGCCTGCTTCTTGCTGTTGGCGACCAGATGCAGACGGATATCGCCACCGATCGCTCCTTCTTTCGGCACGACGAATTCGATCGGAAGCTTCTGGTCGCGCATCGCATAGGCCGAGCTGGCATAGTGTGCGCCGATGATGGCCTCGCCGCTCTGGAACAAATTGGTTCCCGCTCCTGCAGTGTCGAAATAGGCGGAAACCTTGAGCTGTTTAAGCTTCTCGAAAGCCGGGGCGACGTTATCCGCATTGCCGCCGAGCAGCCCGGCGAGATGAACGATGAAGGGCACGCCCATGGCATTCGATGGGCTCGGGAACGTGACCGCGCCGGCGAATTCAGGCTTCCACAGGTCGAGCCAGGAGGCCGGTGCCTGCTTGATGTCGCGGGTGTTGTAGGCAAGCCCAAGCGAGTAGAAGCCCGTGCTCAGCGCGAAAATCTTGCCGTCGGCGCCTTTGTAGACGCCCTCGGGCACCATCCCAGCCACGGCAGTGACTTTCGCGGGATCGACCGCTGCAAGCACGCCATCGGCAGCCGCGATTTCGGACACGCCGCCGTCGATCCAGACGGCATCCAGCGATGGGGCTTCCTTCTGTTGGCGAAGCTTGCTGAGCGTCACACCCGAGACCCCGGGCTCGGGCGTGACGCGCACGCCGGTGTCGCGCGTGAAAGGATCGATGATGCAAGCCTGCATGGCAGCGCCCCATTCCCCGCCATAGGTGGCGACCGTGATGGAATCCTCCGCAGCGGCAACGGTTGCCAGGCCGCCAAGCGCGGCGAACGCAATCGTGCCCGCAAGCAGCTTTGCCTTGAAATGCGTCATGGCCTCTCCTTCGCCGTTTGGCTTATTTCCCCTGAGAGAGGTATGAGGACTCGGCTTGAGTTCGGCATCAAATTGAAATCGAAGGCTCTGAGATAACTTTTCGCTATGAACATCCGACAGCTCGAAGCCTTCAAAACCATCATGGAATTGGGCAGCTTCACCAGAGCGGCGGAGAAGCTCAGCCTGTCGCAGCCTGCCGTCAGCAAATTGATCTTCCTGCTCGAGCGAAAATGCGGCTTCTCGCTGTTTCATCGGCAGAAAAACGGGGTTGTGCCCACATCGGAAGGGCAGATGCTCTATTCCGAGGTCGAACGGGTTTTTCTGAGCGTGGAATCCGTTTCCGCACGGGCACGAGCGATCAAGCAGTTCGATTACGGCGAGATCAACCTCGTTTCCTATCCATCGCTGGCGGCGAGAGTCCTGCCTCCTATCCTGGGCGGTTTTCTGACAACCAGACCCGGTCTGCGGATCGAGATGTCCAGCCGGAATTCCTGGCTCCTTGTGGAGGCTGTCGCCACGCAAGGGTTCGATCTGGGCTTCGGGATGTTCGCCCCGGACCGCGCTGGTGTGAACTTCGAGATATTGTGCTCGATGAGGGCCGTCTGTGCGATGGCGCCTGACCATCCCCTGGCATCGCGCGAGGTGATCCATGCCCGCGACCTGCATGGCGAGCGATTTATCGGCATGGTCGACGAAGACCGGGCACAATTGGAAATCGACCGGGTGTTCGCCGAAAGTGGCTCCGAGCGAAACATCGTCATCAAGGTCCAGCTCACCGAAGCGTGCTGTTCGTTTGTCGCGGCTGGCGTGGGCGTCTCGATCGTGGACCCGCTCAGCACGGAAGGGTTCACAAGAGATCAGTTGGTCGTCAGGCCGTTTCGTCCGGCGGTGAATTTCAACGTGTGGGTCGTGATGCCGAGCTTCCGCGAACCTTCCCTCGCAACGAAGGCGCTCACGGAGCATGTCCGATCGAATTTGACGACGAAGATTGCGGCGATGTCGGCTGCAATCGGCGACGAGATCTGACGTCGAGCAACGCGATAGTCCGGGCATCTCCGCTGGGGCATATCCAGCGGTTATGGCTGACCCGCCAGAAGCAATTTGACCGCTGCGGAGGTCGCTCGCTCAATAGAAGCCGATGATTTCGCCACAAATCGGCGAATTCGACAGTTCCGGCCGAGCGAAAGATCGATGTCAAAGATGTCTGCCATTACCGTGCTCACCCCCACGGGAACTCTGGGCTACGGCTTCGGTGATGAAGCCCTGGCGCGGGGCATGTCCCTTAATCCCGCGGTCATTGCAGTCGATGCCGGCTCGACCGATCCCGGGCCTCACTACCTTGGCTCAGGCAAGCCGCTGGTCTCGGATGTCAGCATAAAGCGAGAGCTGACGGCCTTGATCCGCGCGGGGCAGAAGGCTGGCATCCCCGTCATCGTCGGTAGCGTGGGCGGAGCCGGTTCCGGGGTTCAGGTCGATCGGACTGCCGCTCTGGTTCGCGAGATCGCCAAAGAGACTGGCTTAAAGCTCAAGCTTGCGACCATTCGCTCCGATATCCCGATCGAGCGGGCCAAGCGCGCGGTCGCAGCGGGCGAGGTGATCGACTTCGAGGCCGGGCATCCACTGACGCAGGAAGCGCTCGACCAGACGGTCACCCTTGTGGCCCAGATGGGGCACGAGCCGATCTGCGAAGCGCTCGACGCCGGTGCAAACGTCATCATCGCCGGCCGCGCCTGCGATGACTCGGTGATCGCCGCTTATCCGATCTGGAAAGGCGCCGATCCCGCGCTGGCGATCCATATGGGCAAAATCCTGGAATGCGGCGCGTTCTCCGCCGAGCCCTTCGCCATGGACGTGATGCTCGGAACCATTCACGAAGACAGCTTCGTGCTCGAGCCCGGCAGCACCGGTCGGCGCGCCTCGGTCAAGTCAGTCTCCGCGCATTCGCTCTATGAGCGCGAGAACCCCTTCAAGCAGGGGGGCCCCGGCCACGAGATCGACCTGACTGCCTGCTCGTTCGAGCAGCTCGGCGACAGGCAGGTCCGTGTCAAAGGCGCGAAACTGACAGAAACTGAAGATTATTACGTCAAGCTGGAAGGTGCGCGGCTGGCAGGCTACCGTTCCATCTCGATCGCAGGCATTCGTTGTCCCACAACGATCGCTGCACTCGACGGTATTCTGGACCAGCTCAAATACAAGGCGATGGATTACTTTGCGCCATCTCCGATCGCTATCCAATTCCATGTCTACGGGCGCGACGGCGTGATGAAGGAGCTGGAACGGGACAAGGCCTTGCAACGCGAGGTCGGGCTTGTGATCGAGGTTACCGCGGCCAGCCAGGAGCTTGCCCACGCAGCCTGCCATCAGCTCAGCGGAGCAATGCTGCACCATCACTACGAGGGCATCATCAATCCGTCGGGCAATCTGGCCTTCCCCTATTCGCCGTCCGACCTCGACGTCGGCCCCGTCTACGAGTTCAGCGCCTATCACCTGATGAAGGTGGATTCGCCGACTGAGCTTTTCCCCGTCAGCATCGAGGAGCTGTGAGATGAGCGCCCGTCCCCTCCGCGAAATCGCGGACATCGTCCGCAGCAAGAACGCCGGTCCCTATCGCATCACCTTCGACATCCTGTGCAAGGAGAAGGCGAACTACGAGGTGATCCGCTCCTCCGGCGCGATCACTCCCGAAACGGTCGCGAAGGCGTACGGCCTTTCAGTCTCGGATATTTCCTCCTTTTTCGAGATCGACATGGCGAACGCCATCAAGATCACGATCAAACGCCCCCGCGCGCAGGGATCGGCTGGCGAGGGCGACATGTATGGCTGCCAGCAGCATGTTCCGCTGATGAACATGCCGATCCCCGTAGCTTGAGATGGCGCGCGAGCGGCCCGGAACATCGATGAACAACAGCTACATCAGAGTCGAGCACCTGACGAAACGCTACAGCGATCTCGTGGTGCTGAACGACATCTCGCTGGATGTGGCGGAAGGCGAATTCCTGGCCTTGCTGGGCCCCAGCGGCTGTGGAAAGACGACCCTGTTGCGCACCATCGCCGGCTTCGTCGAGTTCAGCGATGGCGACATCATGATCGATGGCCGGTCGATGAAGCGCCTGCCGCCCAACCGTCGGCCCGTGAATACGGTCTTCCAGAATTACGCGCTCTTCCCGCATCTGACCGTCGCCCAGAATGTGGGCTTCGGCCCGCGGCGCGCGGGCAAGGCCGCCCGCGAGGTTTCCTCGATCATCGAGGATTGCCTCTCGACCGTAGGCATGGCCGCCTATGCTGGGCGCTTCCCGTCGCAGCTCTCGGGCGGGCAACAGCAGCGCGTCGCCCTGGCTCGCGCCATCGCAAACCGGCCCAAGGTCCTGCTGCTCGACGAGCCACTCGGCGCGCTCGATCTCAAGCTGCGCAAGCAGATGCAGATCGAACTCAAGGCCTTGCAGCAGAAACTCGGCATCACCTTCATCTTCGTCACGCACGACCAGGAGGAAGCCTTGGTGATGGCCGACCGCATCGCCGTGATGGATGCCGGCCGCATCGCCCAGATCGGCTCGGGCCGCGACATCTATCACGCGCCCGCCGAGCGCTATGTCGCCGACTTCATCGGGGACGCCAACCTGCTGGCCGCGACCGTCGCGACGGATGGCTCGCTGTCCGTGGGGGCGCTCTCGATTGCGGCGCATCACGATGCCAGGCCCGGCACGCCGGCGACTTATCTTTTGCGTCCGGAAGCCGTCAGCGTCCAACACCCGCCCGCCCCTTCTGGAAACCTGATCTCGACGTCAGCGCGCGTCAGGGAGATCGTCTTTGCCGGTGGGATCGTTCGAATCTACGCCGTCACGGCCGAGGGGCAAGAGATCGTCGCTCAGCAGGCATCGCTCGCTGGAGATACACCGATCACGGTCGGCGACGACGTGGTGCTGTCCTGGCATCGTGACAGTGGTCGAGTGCTGACGAAATGAGCGCGCTCGCCGCCCACCATAGACCGAGAGGGGCTGTGCGATGAGAATCCGCAATGGCTGGGCCGCCCTTTTGATCGGCCTACCGCTGGCCTTCATGGCAGCCTTCTTCCTCGTGCCCTTCTTTGTCGTCGTGATCGCGAGCTTCCAGACCAAGGATGGCGTCTGGAGCCTGGCTAACTACACCCGCATTCTCGGCGACAGCTACTATCCCGGCGTCCTCTACGTGACTTTCAAGCTCTCGCTGATCGCGACGCTGGTCTCCTTCGCGATCGGCTATCCCATCGCCTATTACATCGTGAACGTGGTCCGCAGCCGCGGGGCCAGGCGCATCTGCTACGTTCTGGTCCTCATGCCGCTGTTCACGAGCAACATCGTGCGCTCCTTCGGCTGGATGATCCTGCTCGGGCGCCAGGGGCTGGTGAACACGACGCTGATGGCATTCGGCCTCACCGACAGGCCGATCCCGATCCTGTTCACGGAACTCAGCATCATCATCGGGCTGACCTACATCCTCGTGCCCTTCATGGTGCTGACAGTCGCCGGGGTCCTCCAGACCATCGACAAATCGCTGGTGGAAGCCGGACTGGATTTGGGAGCGAGCCGGTTTGTCACCTTCGTCAAGGTCACCTTCCCGCTCAGCTTGCCGGGCGTGGTCGCGGGATCGCTGATCGTCTTCACCCTCGCCGTCAGCGCCTATGTCGTTCCGAGCATCATGAGCGGCGGTCGCACCGTCGTGATGGCGATGTCGATCTTCGAGCAATACGGCTCGCTCTTCGACTTCAACTTCGGAGCTGCGCTCGCGGTCGGGTTGCTCGTCGTCACGCTCGTATTGATCGCACTTTATCTGTTCTTCATCGAACGGCAGCCAACTGGCCGCCAGGCAGTGCGCGCATGATGACGCTCTCGGAACGAATCGGCCGTGTTTTCCTGCTGATTTTCGTCTGGGCGGGCTTGGCGTTCCTGACGATCCCGCTCGCGATCATCGTCGCGGTCTCCTTCACGGAGACCGAGTATCTGACCTTTCCCCCGGTGGGCTTCACCCTGCGCTGGTATCAGCGCTTCCTCGCCGACACCTCCTATCTGGATGCGATCGGGCTCAGCGTGTCGCTCGCGGTTGCTTCCACAGTGATTGCAGTCCTGCTTGGGATACCGGCGGCTCTGGCGATCACGCGAAGCAACCTGCCCGGCGTCAAGATCATCAACGCGATCTTCCTGGCGCCCCTGATCCTGCCGACGATCGTGATCGGTGCCGCGCTTCTGCAATATGCCAGCATGCTCGGCTTCGCGCGCAGCTACACCGCGCTGCTCGTAGGCCATGTCGTCATCGTCGTTCCCTACATCCTGCGGACGGTGCTGGCCTCGCTCGCCCGCTTCGACCAGACGCTGGAGGAAGCGAGCCTCGATCTCGGTGCCTCCGCCTTCTCGACCTTTTTCCTGGTGACACTGCCGATCATCAAGCCAGGGCTCGTCGCTGGCGCTCTGTTTGCGCTCATCATCTCCTGGATCAACGTCGAGCTGAGCATTTTCAATGCGACTGCGACGCTGATGCCCATCCCGGTCAAGCTCTTCAACTACGTCCAGTACGCCATCGACCCCATGGTTGCGGCGATCTCCGCCGGAACGATCTACGTCGCCATCGTAGCGGTGGTGTTGCTCGATATCTTCGTCGGCATCGACCGGGTCGCGACACCCTCGAAATAGGCGGCAACCGCCGCTTCTCATCCCTGCAGAAAGCGAGCCATCATGGAAGCGCACGCCCGAACTATGCCTGAAGGTGCCCTGTCGGACCTCAAGGTTCTCGAACTCGGCTCAATGCTGGCCGGCCCATTCGTCGGCTCGATGCTGGGGGATTTCGGCGCCCGCGTCATCAAGGTGGAGAAGCCGGGCAAGCCGGACGCCCTGCGCGAATGGCCGCCGCACAAGGACGGTGTGGCATTGTGGTGGAAGACGATGGCGCGCAACAAGCACGTCATCACCCTCGATATCTCAAGACCGGAAGCGCGTGAGATCGCGCTGCGACTGATCGGCGAAAGCGACATCGTCATCGAGAACTTCCGCCCGGGCACGCTCGAGCGCTGGGGTTTTGATCCCGCTGAGCTGTCGAAGCGCTTTCCGCGTATCGTCTGGGTACGCGTCAGCGGCTGGGGGCAGACCGGACCCAACCGGGAACAGGGCGGCTATGCCACCATCGCCGAGGCCTTTTCCGGCCTGGCATCCTTCACCGGCCATCCCGACAAGGGGCCGACCGTCTCGGCATTCCCGATGGGCGATTATCTCGCCGGCGTCTTCGGGGCTTTCGGTGCTATGGCGGCAATCCATCGACGCGAGAGCAGCGGCCGCGGTCAGGTGGTCGACGTCGCGCTCTACGAGCCGCTGCTGCGCATCATCGAATCCGTGATCGTGCGCTACGACCAGACCGGCCAGAAGAAGCCCTTGCTCGGAAACCAGATGGAGGAGGACGTTCCGCGCAACGTCTACGCCACGGCCGATGGTGGCGCGATTGCGATCAGCTGCGGCTCCCAGCGCATCTACGAAGGTCTCGTCGATGCGATGGGACGCCCGGATCTCAAGCACGATCCGCGCTTCGCAACCATGGCCGACCGCGTCACGCATCGCGTTGCGATCGATGACGAAGTCGCGGCCTGGCTGAAGACGCAGCCCACGGCGCTCGCTCTGGAGAAGCTCGTCGCAAACAAGGTCGTAGCCGGCAAGATCCACGATATCGCCGATGTGTTGAGCGACGCCCATGTTGCCGCGCGCGAAGCCGTCCGCACGCTTGTCGACGACACGTTGGGACCGATGCGCATGCCAGCGCCGGTACCGAAACTCAGCGAGACGCCGGGCGACATCCGCTGGTCGGGGCGCGATCCCGGCGCATCCAATGACGAGGTCTTCGGTGACTGGCTCGGCCTTTCGCAGGCCGAGATCGAAGACCTCCGACGCAACCACATCATCTGAGGCGGTCATGACAAGCAGTATCGGAATCGCCGGCTACGGCCACACCGCCTACGAGAAGCGGACAACACGCTCGCTCTTTTCCTTCCTCGCGGAAGCAGGGGGCAAGGCGCTGGCTTCGGCCGGCCTCGCCTTCAAGGATGTCGACGGTCTCGCGATCTGTTCCTTCGAACTGCCACCGGACAACACGGTGACGGCGGCAGAGCAGCTCGGCATCTCCGTGTCGTGGGCCTATCTGGGCACGGCCGGGAGTGCCGGCCCGGTCGCCAGCATCATCAACGCCAGGCACGCCATCGAGAGTGGCCAGGCCACGACCGTCCTGTGCATTGCCGGCGACAATTACGATGTCGGCGGCCATTTCAAGCTGATGGACAATTTCAGCCGGGGCCTGCGCAATTACGGCACGCCGCTCGGCTTCGGCGGGGCCAACGGCCTGTTCGGCATCATCCAGCGCAAGCATGCGGAGACCTATGGTACGCGCCGCGAGGATCTCGGCCGCATCTCCGTCGACCAGCGCCGCAGTGCACAGCGCAACGAGCACGCGCTGCTGCGCGGCCCGATGACGATCGACGACTACATGAACGCCCGCGTCATCGCGGATCCGATCTGCCTTTATGATTGCGTACTGCCCTGCGCCGGCGCCGAGGCCGTGGTCGTCACCACGCTGGACCGCGCACCGGCGGGAAAGGCTGTCCGCATCCTCTCGGGCTTCGAACGCCACAACCATCCGCCGATGGAGATCGCTCCGCTGCGCGGCGGCTGGGAGACCTTTGCGGGAAAGCTCTACGACAAGGCGGGTTTCGGCCCCAAGGACATGGATTTCGTCCAGCTCTATGACGATTACCCGATCATGGTGGCGATCCAGCTCGAGGATCTCGGCTTCTGCAAGAAGGGCGAAGTAAGCGCCTTCCTGGCCGCCAACAGCTTCTCCTGGGACGGCAGCCTGCCCTTGAACACGGGTGGTGGCCAGCTGTCCTGCGGGCAGGCCGGCATCGCGGGCGGCCTGCTGAGCGTCACCGAAGCGGTGCGGCAATTGCGCGGCGAAGCCGGCAACCGGCAGGTTGCCAACGCCAGACGTGGCCTCGTCGCAGGCTATGGCATGGTCGGCTACGGCCATGGTCTTTCCGCCAGCAGCATCATCCTGGAGGCCGTGTCATGAGCGCTGAGATCGCCTATCCGCAACCCTATGAAGACGAGGACAATGCGCCCTTCCTGGCCGGCTGGCGCGAGGGCCGGCTGCTGCTCCAGCAGAGCCGCGACGGCGGCCCCCTGTTCTTCTATCCCCGGCCGATCTGCCCCTATACCGGCTCGGCCGACCTCGTCTGGACGGAGGTGACGGGGCGCGGCCGGATCGTGTCCTTCTCGCTCATCACCCGCCCCAACCATCCCTCGTTCAACGAGGAGGTTCCGATCATCCTCGCCGAGATCGCGCTGGACGAAGGCGCGAGCCTCCTCGGCCGGATCATCGGCGCCGATGCGGCGTCGATCACGAGCGGGGCGAGGTTGGAGCTGCTGCCGCCCGACGAGGCACGGCGCTACCCGCTGCCGGCCTTCCGATTGGCTGTGTGAGGCCGGGCGATGCTCCATCTCGACGACGAGGCGGTCGCCGCGATATCGTTTCCTGCGCCACGCTTAGCGAAGAGCCGCTCGTCCGCGGGAAATGGCTCCGGCCTGGCTGCCATCTCGATCTTGTCGGCGCGTTTACGCGCGAGGCGGACGACGACGCATTGCGGCAAGCCAGCATTTTTGTCGATACGCGAGCGGGCGCCACGAGTGAGGCGGGTGAGATCGCCCAGGCACTGGCAACCGGCGCAATCGCATCAGGCGATATCCGCGGTGACCTTTTCGACCTGACCTCGGAACGCGTCATCGGTCGGCGCAGCGGAGCTTTGCCACGAGCGCTATCGCGGCGGGGCGCCGATCGAGGCGCTTTGATCCTCGAGCTTTACGACCGCCTTGTCGACCCTGACGCCGACGAGCCCGCCAGATCTAGCCGGCTAGTCGGGAGCATCGCCAACAGCCTCGGCGACACGGTCTTTGGTTCGTTGCGGAAGCAGCGTCATCACCAGGATAAAGGCTGCGAGAACAAAGCAGACACTATTGGTCACGATGAGCGGCCATTCGCCAAGGCCGATGCCATAGGCGGTCCACAGCCCGAATCCTATGGTCGTCAAGCTGTACATCACCGGCGAGATCGAACTCGTGTCGCGCGTCTTCAGGATTCGCCAGGCTTGGGGAACGAAGCTCACCATCGAGCAAACGGCGGCAGCGCCCCCGGCCCATGCGATCCAGTTCATTTGCCCGCAGTGGGCTGAGCGCCTCGCCCGCCAAGCGCTTCGCGTTCGAGCAGCAGCCTGTCGAGTAGTTCTTGCTGGTCGTTCAGCCGAGCGGCCAGATTCTCTTCCGCGGCGGCACCCGATACGGCCGCTGCCTGCTGCATCAGATCCGATATGTTGCGCCGGACAAGCGCGACCCGTTCGTCGAGAACTGTTTCTGCGTCGGACATCGGCTGTTGCTCCATCATCTCGCCGTCGCGCCAGGAATTGTCGCGGCCGGGGCTGGGTTGTCTGCTTGTGTGATCGTCTCGGCTTGCCGACCTGCGATCATCTCCAACATGCCGACGGCGCGGCCAAGGAAAGCCGGGTCATGCCGCTGCCATCTGCGAGTAGCCGGCGGGCGGCGAGATCGACGTCCCCTAGATAGGGCGCAAGACGCGGGCAGTCGGCTCCTGCTCGCTCGGTCAGCGAGGAAATCCGGCGTGCCGTTTTTGGAAAGGGCCATCGCTGCAGGTCCTCCACAAGCCGCCTGATCTGAGCGACGACAGGCAAGGCAGCAGGCATAGGCGGTCTCCGATCGCGCGAGCGCGGTAGTCTTCGATAGGTCGATCGGCGTCGCGTTGAAGCGGCACCCGTCAGCAAACCCCCTCAGCTGCATCCGGTTCCGCCGTCGCGGGTGGTCTGTCAGCCGCGCCTCGCAGGGACGCCCGCCTTCTCACCGGAAATCCAGCCATCGCCCCGAGGCCCAGCCCGCCTTTCGGCGCGGCTCGAGGAGGTGGTGGTGACATTACGTTAGGTCGCCTGGCGCAGCCGGGATGGGGCTGTGACAGAGCCTGTTGCCCAACTCGCGCGGGGCATGCGCGCCATCGCGCATGGCGGCGGCCATTCGCGATTTCAGCGTCATAGTGGTTCCCGGCTCAGAGCCGCGGCGACAAGCCGGCGCGGCCGCCATGACGGGTCGACCAGGCCACCGGGTCGGCGAGGAAACGTTCGATCTCGGCGCGATCCGCCGGCGCAAGATCCTGGCTGGCATCAGTGCGCAGCACGTCGCTCCAGTTCGCCAGAGCGTGGAGGGTCAGGCCGGCCTCCTGCAGCCGGGCGCCGGCGCCTGGAAAGACATCGTGATAGAAGATCGTCATCACATGCTCGACCTCAGCCCCTGCCGCCCGCAGGCCGCGGGCGAAGTTGAGCTTGCTGCCGCCATCGGTCGTCAGGTCGTCCATCAGCAACACGCGCAAGCCCTCGACCGATCCACCCTCCACCTGGGCGTTGCGCCCGATGCCGAGCGGGCGCTTGCGGACATAGCGCAGCTTCAGGGCCAGCCTGTCGGCGAGCCAGGCGGCAAAGGGGATGCCGGCCGTCTCGGCGCCGGCGATGGCGTCAAAGCTGTCTGCCGGAAAGGCCGCGCCGGCATAGCGGGCGGCGAGTTCGGTAATCGCCTGGCGCAAGGTGGGATCGCCAAGCAGCAGGCGGACATCGACATAGACGGGGCTCGCCCAGCCGGCGGCCAGAATAAAGGGCTGCTGGCGGCTGACATGGATGGCGCCGGCCCTGAACAGGAGCTCAGCAACCTCGCGGCCGGTCTCGTTCGCCGTCATCGCACAGCCTCCTTGATGGCATCGCGCATCACCGCGACCCCGGCGAGGAAATCATCGATCGCCATCGCCTCATGCGGATTATGCGATCCGTGCTGGTTGCGCACGAAGATCATCGCGCTGGGGATGCCGGCATTGGCGAAAACAGCCGCATCATGTCCAGCCCCGCTCGGGATGTCCTCATCGGGCAGGCCGAGATCGCGGGCGGCGGTCTTGAGCCGTGTGATCCAGCCGGCGTCCATCACGGCAGGAGCGGATTCGAGCCGGCGGTCGACGCGGAACTCAACCCCTCGCTCCTCGCCGATCAGGCCGCATTCCGAGAGGAAGAGGTCGTAGAAGGCCTCCAGCGTCTCGCGGTTCTGGCTGCGTATCTCGAAGGAGAAGCGTACCGTGCCGGGAATACGCGCGATGGCGTGCTCCCGCGGATCGGTGCCGAGCACGCCCGCCGTTATGACGACGTCGCGACCGCGCTCCAGCAGCGTGCGCCAGTGCCGGTCGAGATGGGTGATCAGCTCCGCCGTGGCGAAGACCGCATCGCGACGGAGCCAGCGCGGCACCGCGCCGGAATGGCCGGCCTCGCCGAGGCATTCGACCTCGCGATGACGGATATTGCCCCTGATGCCGGTGACGATGCCAATCGGCAGATCCCGGGCGACCAGAACCGGCCCCTGTTCGATATGCAATTCGATCCAGACCGCGACGGTGGCGGGGTCGAGCAGCGGCTCGCCTTTCTCGACGCGGACCATGTCGACGCCGACGGAGGCCATGCATTCCGCCAGGCTCTGCCCGCTCGCATGGTCGCGCACCGACAGATCGGCGGCCGAGAGTTTCCCGAACAAGGCGCTGGAGCCCATATAGGCCTTGCCGAAGCGGGCGCTCTCCTCGCCGCGCAGACCGTAGACCTTGATGGTCCGGCGCGGAACGAAGCCTTCGTCCTTGAAACGGGCGAGGATGGCAAGGCCGGCGATGACACCGGCCGCGCCATCAAAATTCCCGCCTTGCGGCACGGAATCGAGGTGCGAGCCGCAGGCAAGGAAGGGCAGCTCCGGCTCGCTGCCCTCCAACGCGACGACCAGGTTTGCGCCGGCATCCCGCTCCGTCGCCAAGCTCCAGCTCGCGCGCCTTCGTCGCGACGATGTCGAGCGCCAGCGACTCGCGCTCGCTATAGGCTTCACGGGTGATGCCGACGCCGTCGCTCGTCGCCTCGCGCAGGGCGTCGAACAGCGCTTCGGAAAGGGCGCGGTCGCGCTCATCTCCACTGAAGACGTTGCGCATCTCGGCAGGCTGCGTGCTCACGAGATCGGATCCAGCCAGGCGAGATCGGGCTCGTCGGCCTCCTCGATCACGACGCCGCCGATCAGATCGGTGACGCGCGCGATCTCGTGATGCAGGCAAAAGCTCCTGAGCCCGTCGATGATCGTTGTCATCGCCGCCGGCTGCAGGAAGGTCGCGGTGCCGACCTGCACCGCGCTGGCGCCGGCAAGCATGTACTCGACCGCGTCCTCGGCGGTGGAGATGCCGCCGCAACCGATCACCGGGATCTTCACCGCCTTGGCGCATTGGAAGACCTGGCGCAGCACGATCGGCTTGATCGCGGGCCCCGACAAACCGCCCATGATGTTGCCGAGGCAGGGCTTGAAGCTCTTCAGGTCGATCGCCATCGACAGGATGGTGTTGGCGACCACGATCGCATCCGCACCTGCGGCCTCTGCAGCGCGCGCCACTTCGGGCACGTCGCCGGTGTTCGGCGTGAGCTTGACCCAGAGCGGCAGGTCGGTCGCCTCTCGCAGCAGGCGTGTCACCTTCTCGGTCGATTGCGCCCGCATCGCGAAGGCCTTGCCGTCCTCCTCGATGTTCGGGCAGGAGATGTTGGCCTCGATCGCGGCGACGCCGGGGATCGAGAGTTCCGCCGCAAGGCTGGCGAAGCCTTCGGCCGTCGGTGCCGAGATGCTGACCACCAGAGGCGTGTCATAGGCCGCATAGTGCGGCATCGTCTCCTCAACGAAGTAGCGCACACCCTTCGACGGGATGCCAATGGCGTTGATCAACCCGCCCGGCCGCTCGACCACACGCGGCAGCGGATTTCCGGCGCGTAGTTCTCGCGTGATCGTCTTGGTGACGAAGGCGCCGAGCCGGTTGAAGTCCATCACCTTCTCCAGCCCCTCGGCGAAGGTGCCGGACGCCGGCATCACCGGATTGCGCAGGGTGAGCCCGCCAATTGCGACGGAGAGATCGACATCGGACGTCACGCTCATGGCAGCGCCTCCATCAGGTCGAAGACCGGGCCGTCCCAGCAGACGCGCCGGTTGACGATCTCGCCATTGACGTTGAAGTCGCGCACACAGCAGTAGCAAAGCCCGATTCCGCAGGCCATTTGCTGCTCCATCGCCACCTGGCCGGGCAGGCCGAACTCGCGCGCGAGACGCTGCTGCACCCGCATCAGGCGGCTCGAGCCGCAGGTGAAGAAGCCATCGCAGCGGCCGTCGGCGATGAGACGGCGCAGGATGCGTTCGACATTGGCAGGGCCGCTGGTCTGCTCGGAATCGGTGACGGCGATGACGTCGGCACCATGGCGATGGAAGAGGTCGACGGAGACGAGCAGCTCGGGCCGTCTTGCGCTGAAGACCGCCGTCACCTGCGTACCGTTGGCCTTCGCGGCCTTGGCAAGCGGGGCGAGCGTCGCCAGCCCCGCCCCGCGCCCGACGGCGACGATGTGGCGCCAGCTCGGATCCAGTGTGAAGCCGACGCCGAGCGGCCCCATGATGTCGAGCCGGTCGCCCGGCCGCAGCGTGTCGAGCCCGCGCGTGCCGGCACCCGTCACCTTGTAGAGGAACTCGACCCGGCGCTTGGCGGGATCGGCGCCGTAGAGGCTCATCGGCCGGCGCAGGAAGGGCTGCTCGCCTGCCGGCTGCGGGCAGAGCAGCTGGAAGAACTGCCCCGGCTGGGCAGCGGCGGCCTCCTCACTGCAATTGACCACGAGGTGCCGATATTCGGCGTTGACCGCGTCGTTGCGGACGACCTCGGCGAGCTCGGCGACGATGCTCGCCTTCCACGGTGCGGCAGAACAGGCGCTGCCGCCCATGGCCGCGCCGGATCGCGCGGCCTGAGACTGATCGAGCTGGATCGACATGACGATGCCCTTGCCGTCAGGCGAGCTCGGCGCCGCGTCGCTCCGGAATCAGGAACCACATGGCCAGGATATCGAGCAGATAGAGCGTCGCCAGCAGCGCGATCGCCATCTCGAAGCTGTAGGCCGCCGCGATCGTCCCGACGACGAGCGGACCGGAAGCCGCCGACGCCGCGCCCGATGTTGAACAGGACGTTCTGTGCCGTCGCCCGCGCCGTCGTCGGGAAGAGCTCGCTGATCAGCGCGCCATAGCCGCCGAGCATGCCGTTGACGAAGAAGCCCATTACCGCGCCCGCGACCAGGAGCTGGAACGGGTCGGTCAGCCGCGAATAGACGATGACCATCACCGCGGCGCCGAGCATGTAGCCGAAGAAGGCGGGGCGGCGCCCGATGCGGTCAGCGATATGGCCGAAGGCGTAGATGCCGACCGCCATGCCGGCGATGGTGACCGAAGTCCACACCGCAGACTGCGTCAGGGCGAAGCCGAAACGGGTCGCCAGATAGTTCGGCAACCAGATCATCACGCCGTAATAGCCGAAGTTCTGGACCGAGCAGAGGACGACCATGCCGAGGCTCAGCTTGGTCGTGTTCCAATCCTTGACCAGCAGGCGCAGCGCCGACTCCTTCGGCCGATCCTTGGAGCGGGCGACGAAGACCTCCGGTTCGTGCAGCGAGTGGCGGATGAAGTAGGCCGCCACCGCCGGCAGGATGCCGATGGCGAACATGCCGCGCCAGCCGATCGTCGGCAGCAGGATCGGGGTGGCGATCGCCGCCGCCAACACGCCGACCTGCCAGCCGAGGCCGACATAGGACGAGGCGCGCGCCCGCTTCGAGGCCGGCCAGGCCTCCGCGACCAGGGCCATGCCGATGCCGAATTCGCCGCCGAGTCCAAGGCCGGCGATGGTGCGGTAGATCAGGAGGTCCCAATAGCCCTGCGCCAGCGCGCACATGCCAGTGAAGACGGCGAAGAGGACGATCGTCCAGGTCAGCACGCGGACGCGGCCGATGCGGTCCGAGAGCATGCCGAAGCCGATGCCACCGAGCACGGCGCCGATCAGCGTGGCGGTGACGAGCGAGGCGGCCTGGCCCTGGGTGAGCTGCAGGTCGGCCGAGATCGTCCGAAGCATGAAGCCGAGGATCAGCAGGTCGAAGCCGTCCATGGCATAGCCGATGGCGGCGCCCCACAGCGCCTTGCGGGCCTTGCTGTCGACCTCGGCCGGAGAGGAGATGGCGATGGAGCCGGTCATGGCTGCCTGATTGTCACTCACGGCGAATTCCCCCGTTTTGCTTTTTTCGTTGCGTGCTGAAACGCAAATAGATCGGCGCGCGCATTCCGCGCGCCGCTGCCGGCCCGGTCAAAACCATTGGAGTTTGGGCGTCCGCCCACTGTTCAGGACGCTTGAATGCGTCTCTTGGCGGCCGAGGGATCAGGCTCGGCCACGGAAAATCCTGTGCGCGCTGGGCAAGCCCAACGCCATCGCTCGATTACCTCATGCCACGACAAAATCTCAATTGCAATACTGATCTCAATTTTGCGACAAAGAGAATGACCGGGCGGTTCGCGAGCTCGATCGCGTGCTAGTGCGGTCCTTAGCCAGTCGCCGTCAGGCGATCTCTGACGTTTGATGTCGCGCCGGCCGCGCGATCCCCGAGCGCTCGATAGCGGCCCGCAGCACCGCTCCGGCCTCGCTGCCCTTCAAGGCGCGCCGCCAGAGATCGTTGGCAATCTCCTCGTAGAGGCGCACTGGTTCCTCGTCCGCGGTCAGCATCGCGATGCCCGATCGGATATTCGGCAACTCGCCGCCCAGGCGAAACGGGCTCAGTCCAAGCAGCGTTTTCTCCGAGGTGCGGAACAGCTGGAACGTGATGTTCGGCAGCGTCTCCTCGATCAGACCGATCTGGACCCCCATCGGCTCGCTCTCGATCAAGCCGATCAGGTGCTCGATCTCGGTTCGTGCAGCGAGGCGTCGCCGGGTCAGCTCGCTATCGGGCAGGTTGAACCGGCCGACGACGCCGAGCTTGAGCCAGCGCTCGATCTCGAGGACATTGACGAAATTGACGACACTCAGCCGGCGCCGTTTACGCGCCCGCTTGCGATCATCGAGGATCGCAATGATCGCGTCGATTTCCCCGATGGCCTGCTCGCGCTCCGTTATGTGAGACGGAAGCGCTTCGATGAGGGTCTGCCGCAAATAACCGGAGTAATCGTCCGAGGTCAGCAGATAGGACAGCGGCGGGAAGTGGGCGATGACCTGGTCCGCCTGCTCCTCGATCTGCCGCATCCGCTCGAAATAGCTGATCGGGCTGGAATAATATTCAACGCCGGCCCCGAGCAGCGAGGCGACGGTCGTCTCCAGCAGGACCGCAAGCCGTTCCAGGGTTTCGATCTTGACGACGCCGCCACCTTCGATCCGGTAGACCGCCGCCCGCGAGATGCCGAGCCGCTCGGCAACGTCTTCGGCCAAAAGCCCCCGCCCCAGGCGGTAGGCTTTCAGGCGCTCACCGATTTCGTCGAACCGGATCATCAAACCTGCCTGGGGATCTGCCGAATCTCACAATGCCATATCAGATACAGCGCTTTTCGACCCGGCGCGAACGCCGGTTGAGCAGGCTTAGGGCGATCAAAGAAAAGGGCTCGCGTTGTCCGCGAGCCCTTTCCGAAGTCGGCAATGATCATTCTGCGCGGCCTGGGAAACGCCCCGGCTGCGGCCAGGATCAGTAGGCCGCCCAGGCGCCGTTCTTCACCGTGCGCAGTTCGAGCTCGACCGGCAGCTTGGTCTGGCCGTTCTCGTCGAAGCTGGTGTGACCGAGCGCGCCGTCATGCTGGGTTTCGCGGATGGCCTTCGCGATCGCGGCCTTGTCCTTGGTGCCAGCCTTCTTGATCGCGGCGATCAGGATGTTCGCCGTGTCGTAGGCGTTCTTGGTGTAGGTCGTCGAAGGCTCGGCGAACTTCGCGGCCGCATAGTCGTCCTTCAGCTTCGCGACCTGCGCATTGTCCTTCTCCTTGGCGATGCCGACGACCGTGCCCTCGGCAGCGGCGGCGGCGATCTTGATGAAGGCCGGATCGTGGAAGCCGTCGACGCCGATCATCGGCTGCTTCATGCCGAGCTCGACCATCTGCTGGCGCACCAGCCCGGCTTCCGTCACGACGCCGCCGAAATAGATCGCATCGGGGGATGCGGCCTTGATCTTCGTCAGCAGCGCGCGGAAGTCCGTGGTGCCGACGGGAGCAGCCTCCGTGGCGATGATGCTGCCGCCGGCAGCCTTGTAGAACTTCTCGAAGTTCTGGGTATTGGCGGCGCCGTAGTCGCTGGTATCGGAGACGATCGCGATCTTCTTGCCGACCTTCTCGGCCGCCCATTTGGCCAGCGGCTCGTTGGTGTTCACCAGCGTCGTCGCGACGCGCGAGACCATCGGGTTATTGCGCTCGGTGATCTTCGGCGAGATCGCACCCCAGACGATGAAGGGCACGCCGGCGCGCTGGAACACCGGGATCGTCGCCAGCGCGACGCCGCTGTTCCAGTGGCCTGTCGCGGCGATGACCTGCGGGTCGTTGGTGAGCTTGATCGCGGCCGAGACGCCGGTCTGCGGGTTGGCGGCGTCATCGAGGATCACCGGCTCGATCTTGAACGGCAGGCCGGACGCATTGGCCTGGTCGATGGCGAGCTGGAAGCCGTTGCGGGCCGACAGGCCCTGCTGGGCGTTGCCGCCGCTCAGCGGGCCGATGAAGCCAAGCTTGATCGTTTCCTGCGCCATGGCGGTGGTCGAGGCGAAGGCGAGCGCCGTCCCCACGATGGCCACGCGGATGAACGCGCCCAGGGACTTCTCTCCGGTATTCGGGTTGAAAGGCATGATCCCCTCCTCAAGGAATTGGATGTGTCCGGCGCCGTGAGCGTCACCGACGACATCGTGGCTCGACCATCTGCCCTTCAGGAAAGCCGAAGCAAATCGGATATTTTGCGCCCAGAGCTTCGGTTTTGCCGAAGCAGGCCGCCGGAGCCTCACAGCCCGGCGAATGACGGGCGAGTCTGACTTGCCTCAAGACAAGCAAAGCAGGGATTCCGAAATTGCGACTCTTGCCGGCTTCGGTTCTGGTGCACAGCGAAAATCAGTTGCGGCACGTCCCGGCTGGGGCTGCGCAAACGCGAGGGGACGTGAATGACAGAGCAACTGGTTCAGCAGCTCCTGAACTGGATCACTCTCGGCTCGATCTATGCACTGGTCGCGGTCGGATTCAGCCTGCTTTTCGGTGTCCTCAACATCATCCATTTCTCGCATGGCGACGTGTCGCTGCTGGCCCCGTTCCTGGCGCTTGCGGCCGTGCAGACAGTGAGCGCATCCGTCGGCGGCTCGCCTGCAGTGGTGGCCATCGTGCTTTCGGTGTTGCTGGCCGTCATCGTCACCGGCCTGCTCGGTGTGGTGCTCTACTATCTCGTGATCAAGCGCTTCCAGAATGCGCCCGCGATGATGGCGCTGGTCGCCACCGTCGCGCTCGGCATCGTCCTGCGCGAGCTGATCCGCCATCTTTACCCGCAAGGGTCGAACCCCCATGCCGTACCGAGGCTCGTGCCGGGCAGCATCGAGGTGCTCGGCGTCACCATCCCGGCCTTCAATCTCGTCGCGATCTTGGTCTCGGTTCTCTCGGTCGGCCTGCTGTTCTACATGCTCGAGCGGACACGGCTCGGCCTGCACATCAAGGCCGTGTCGCAGGACCGGGATGCGGCGCGCCTTATCTCGATCTCGCCGGCGCGGATCTTCCAGATCACCTTCTTCATCGCCTCGGCCATCGGCGCCATCGGCGGCCTGTTCTTCGCGGGCTATGCCGGCATCGTCCGCTTCGACTTCAGCGTCGATGTCGGCCTGATCGGCTTTTCGGCCGCGGTGGTCGGCGGGCTCGGCTCCATGCCGGGCGCGATCATCGGCAGCCTGCTCATCGCGGGTCTCGACACACTGGTGCAGGCCACGGTCCCGAACGGCGCCTCGTACCGGCTGGTCTTCGTGTTCCTGCTCGTCATCTGCGTCCTCGTCTTCCGGCCGGCCGGCCTGCTCGGCCGCACAATCGTGGAAAAGGTCTGAGCCGATGTCCGTGTCCGTGACAGCGACGCGCGGAACCTCCGGCGCCGCCACCGCTCTCTCCATCGTTGCGCTCACAGAGATCGGCAGCGCCGCCTTCCTCAGGCAGTTCCTGCTCGCCGAAGACTGGCGCGTGGTCGTCGGGCTGCTCGGCTTCTTCGCCATCGTGCTGGTCGGGCTGCAACGCCTGCCCACGGTCGAAGCCAGGATCGAAGGCGCATTCTCGGCCCAGAGCCGCTTTGCGACGCTACTCGGCATCGCGATCGTGCTGCTGTTCCCCTTCCTGCTGGAGAAGAGCACCTATGCGTTGCACCTGCTGATCATCGCGCAGCTCTATGCGGTGCTGGCGCTGGCGCTGAACTTCCAGCTCGGCAGCGCCAACATCCCGAACTTCGCGACCGGCGCCTCCTATGGCATCGGTGCCTATGCCTCGGCGCTATTGGCCCTGAACTGGGATGTCAGCTTTTGGCTGGCGCTGCCGGCGGCGGCGGTGGTCGCGACGATCTTCGGCTTCGTGCTCGGCGTGCCCTCGATGCGCACGCGCGACAGCTATCTGGCGCTGGTCACCATCGCCTTCGGCGTCGTGGTCCACCAGCTCCTCAACAATCTCGAATTCACCGGCGGCCCGAACGGATTGGTCGGCATTCCGGCGCCGGAGCTGTTCGGGCATTCCTTCGCCTCGCCGCTCGTCATCTTCGGCCACTCGCTGCCGTCGCAGGCCAATTTCTACTATCTCTCGGCCGCGCTCGTCGGGGTCTCGATCCTATTTGCCGCAAGGCTGCATCATTCGCGGATCGGGCTCGCCTGGAACGCGCTGCGGGCAGACGAGCTGGCGGCGCGCTGCCAGGGCATCAACGCGACCTGGTACAAGGTCCTCGCCTTCGTGGTCGACGCCTTCCTCGCAGGCTTCGCCGGCACGATCTACGCCTTCTATGTCGGCTTCATCTCGCCGGACAATTTCACCTTTCTCGTCTCGGTGACGATCATGACGATGGTGATCGCCGGCGGCATGGACAACACGCTCGGCGTCATCGTCGGTGCCTTCCTGCTGACGATGCTGCCCGAGAAGCTGCGCGCCTTTTCCGATTACCGCATCCTGTTCTTCGGCGTGACCGTGATCGCCTTCCTGATGATCCGCCCGCAGGGCATCTTCCCGCAGCGGCTGCGGCGCTACGGAGGCTGAGCTCATGTCCGCTCCCGTCATCCTCGAAGGCTCCGGCCTGACGATGCGCTTCGGCGGCCTTGTCGCCATGGCCGAGGTCGACTTCACCCTGCGCAAGGGCGAGATCCTCGGCATCATCGGTCCCAACGGCGCCGGCAAGTCGACGCTGCTCAACATCATCACCGGCATTTATGTCCCTTCCTCCGGCGAGGTGCGTCTTTCCGGCGAACGGCTCAACGGCCAGCCGGCGCATCGCATCGTCGGCAAGGGCATTGCCCGTACCTTCCAGTCGAGCCGGCTGTTCGGCGACCTGTCGGTGCTCGACAACGTGATCATCGGCCGGCACACCCATATGAAGACCGGGATATTCGACGCGATCCTGCGGCGGTCCAAGGCCGAGGCCGAGCTCGCCGAGGCGGCCGCCATCGCCGAAGGGCTTCTGAAGGCCGTCTCGCGCGGGCTCTACGAGCAGCGCCATCGCCCTGCCGCCGAGCTGCCGCAGGCCGACCGCAGGCGCCTCGAGATCGCCCGCGCGCTGGCGAGCGAGCCCAAGGTGCTGCTGCTCGACGAGCCGTCCTCCGGCATGGACGACGCCGACACCGACGCGCTGATGGACGACATCCGCGCGCTCTGCGCCGAGCGGCCGGAACTCGCGATCATGATCATCGAGCATGACATGCGCCTCGTCGCCTCGTTGCCGCACCGCGTGCTCGTGCTCGACTACGGCCAGAAGCTGGCCGAGGGCTCCTATGAGGAGGTGCGTCTCATTCCGCGGGTGCAGGAAGCCTATCTCGGCAGAAAGGCGGCGCAGAATGCTCAAGCTTGACAAGGTCGACACCAATTACGGCGTCGTCGCGATGCTGCGCGACGTCTCCTTCCATGTCGGCGAAGGCGAGCTGGTCTGCATCCTCGGCCCCAACGGCGCCGGCAAGACCACGACCTTCCGCGCGATCTCGGCGCTCCTGCCCCTGGCGAAGGGGCGCATCGAGATCATGGGCCGGGAGCTCTCGAGTCTGCGTACCGAGGCGCTGAGCGGGCTTGGCATCGGCTTCGTGCCGGAAGGGCGGCGCCTCTTCGCCGATATCACGGTGCGCGACAACATCCGCCTCGGCTACGAGGCGCAGGGCCTGAAGGCGGATTTCGCCGACCGGCTGGACGAGATGCTGACGCTCTTCCCGCGGGTGCGCGACCGCATCGGCCAGCGCGCCGGCACGCTTTCCGGCGGCGAGCAGGCGATGGTGGCGCTGGCGCGCGCGCTCGTCGGCAAGCCGAAGCTCGTGATCATGGACGAGCCCTCGCTCGGCCTCTCGCCCAAGCTGATCGACGAGTACTTCGACACGGTCGCCGAGGTGAACCGCCGCGGCACGACTGTCGTCCTGATCGAGCAGAACGCCGAGACGGCGCTATCGATCGCCAATCGCGGCATCATGCTGGTCAAGGGCCGTGTCGTCGCCTCCGGCACCGCAGCCGAGCTTCTGGGCAGCGACGCGGTTCGCCATCTCTACCTCTGATGTCCGCCGCGATGCTGCCGACATGAACACGCTGGCGATCCTCGAAAAGCTGGTGTCCTTCTCAACCGTCAGCAGGGATCCCAACCGCCCGCTGATCGATTTCGTGCGTGCTTTCCTCGCCGGGCACGGCATCGAGAGTGAGCTCGTCGAGGCAGAGGGCGGGCACAAGGCCAATCTCTTCGCGACCATCGGCCCGCGCGACCGGCCGGGCATCATGCTCTCCGGCCACACCGATGTGGTGCCGGTGGAGGGCCAGCCCTGGAGCTCCGACCCGTTCCAACTCCGGGTCGCCGACGGCCGCGCCTTCGGGCGCGGCACGGCCGACATGAAGGGCTTCGTCGCCTCGGCACTGGCGCTGGCCGCGCGGGCCGCGTCGCGCGAGCTTGAAACGCCGCTGCACCTCGCCTTGAGTCATGACGAGGAGATCGGCTGCGTCGGCGTCCGCTCGCTGATCGACCTCCTTGCCGCCCGGGGCTTTGCGGCGCGGCTCGCGGTCATCGGCGAACCCACGCAGATGCGCATCGCGACCGGACACAAGGGCAAGCTCGCCGCCCGGGCCATCTGCTGCGGCGTCTCCGGCCATTCCGCACTGGCCCCGAAAGCGCTCAACGCCATCCATCTGGCCTGCGATTTCGTCGCGACCTTGCGGCAGCGGCAAGACGAACTGGCGCAGAACGGAGCGCGCGACGACGACTACGACATTCCCTACACGACGCTCCATGCCGGCGTGATCGCGGGCGGCACGGCACTGAACATCGTGCCCTCGCTCTGCACCGTCGATTTCGAGATCCGCAACATCGCCGCCGACGATCCGGCCGCGATCCTCAATGGCCTGATGGACGAGGCGGCGGCGCTGGCGGCCGCTCGGCAGACGACGCATCCCGAGGCGGCGATCAGGATCGAGCGCCTGAACGACTATCCGGGCCTTGCGACGCCGGCCGAATCCGAGGCGGTCCGCTTCGTCGCTGCGCTGCTCGACGACGGGGCGACGCACAAGGTCGCGTTCGGAACGGAGGGCGGCCTGTTCTCCAGCCGCCTCGGCGTGCCGGCGCTGGTCTGCGGCCCGGGCTCGATGGATCAGGGTCACAAGCCCGACGAATTCATCACGCTCGACCAGCTCGCCGCCTGCGACCGGTTCATGGAGCGGCTGCTCGACAGGATCGCGGCCTGAGGCGCTCAAGCTGTGCGGCTCCGGCATGACCACGCTTTGCCGCGGGCTATCCGCGTGCTTTATGCTGCCGCATGCGCTTTTCCCTACGTCAGTTGGAATATTTCATCGCGGCCGGCGAAACGGGCAGCATCACCCTCGCCTCCGAACGAATCCACATTTCCCAGCCCTCGATCTCGACGGCGATCTCGCATCTCGAACGCGAGCTGAAAGCCCAGCTCTTCATTCGCCATCACGCCCAGGGGCTGTCGCTGACGCCGGTCGGCCGGGCACTCCTCGCCGAGGCCAAGCGCGTCGTCGCCCAGGCCGAGAGCCTCTACACCGTCGCCGACGAGACCAGCGGCCTGGTGCGCGGCACGCTCTCCCTGGGCTGCATGGTGACGCTGGCTCCGATGCTCGTCCCGGAATTGTCCCAGGGCTTCGTCTCTGCTTTTCCCGACACGAAGATCCTGCATATCGAGGGCCATCAGGAGGACTTGCTCAGGGGGCTGCGACGCTCCGAGATCGATCTCGCCCTGACCTATGACCTGCAGATTCCCGAGGACATCGAGTTCTCGCAGCTCGTCAGCCTGCCGCCCTATATCGTCGTCGCCGAGACGCATCCGCTCGCGAGCCAGAGCGCCGTGACGCTGGACGAGCTGTCCGACCAGCCGCTGGTGCTGCTCGACCTGCCGCTGAGCCGGGAGTATTTCGTCGCCCTGTTCATGTCCGCCGGCATCACGCCAACGATCGCGGCGCGATCAGCCTATCCCGACGTCGTGCGGGCAATGGTGGCCAACGGCGCCGGCTATGCGCTGTTCAATGTCCGCCCGCGCTCCGACCAGGCACTCGACGGCCGCAAGCTGGTCTCGATCCGGCTGGCGGGGCAGCATCGTCCGATGACGATCGGGGTCGCGACGCTGCGCACATTGGCCAAGTCCAGGCTGATCGCGGCATTCCAGGCGCACTGCCAGGCGCGCATCTCGCGCTCCTACATCCCCGGCATGGTCGCCCCCGCCATGACCGAGCGCACGAGGATCGACCCGTAGACGGCTGTTGCCCTCTCACTCGTCTCCGGGAACGCCGTAGGACGGCGCCGCGCGCGGATCGAGCGCGCGCTGGATATAGGCATCGAGCTGCGGCTTGTAGACGTCCCAGGCCGTCGCGATCGTCTCGATCGGGCAGTCTTCCGTCCAGTCGCAGCGCAGGTCGGCGACGGGCCAGCTGACCTTGTCGACGATCTTGAGGCCTGCCGAGCGGACCGGCCCCGCCTCGCCGCCTGCGGCGAGGCCTGCACGCATCGCGGCGATCAGCCGGTCGCCGAGATGACCGAAGCTTGCGAGGAAGCCGTCGACGATCGCCTGGGGAACGCCGTCATTCGCGAGGAGATTGCCTCCAGATGCGACGTCCTGCGCCTGCGCCGATGTCCAGATTCCCAGCGAGTTCGGCCCGGAATGGATCGCCGTCAGCCCGTTCCGGTCGACCGCCAGCACCTGCCGGTATTCGATGAACCGGCCGCGCTTCTGGATCTCGGCGATGGCTTCCGCCGCGCTCCGGCCCTCTTCCATCAGGTCGAGCGTCAACGGACCCAGGGTCGGGTCCGTGACATTCTGCGACGCGACCGCACCGACGCCAGCGCGCGCATAGGAGCAGCGGGCCGCGACCGCCGGCGAGGAGGACGAGATCGCGACGCCGAACATGCCGGTCCGGGCGCAGCGGGCGACGAGGGAGAAGGTCATCGGCTCAATCCGGAATGACGGCCGTGCCGTCGATCTCGACCAGCCATTCCGGCCGGGCCAGTGCCTGCACTACGAGCCCGGTCGAAACCGGATGCACGCCTTTGAGGTACTCGCCCATGGTGCGGTACACGGCCTCGCGGTGGCGCACATCCGTCAGGTAGACGACGACCTTGACCAGATGAGCCATCTCGCCGCCGGCTTCCTCGATCAGCTGCTTGATGTTCTGCATGACCTTGTGGGTCTGCTCGACCGGATCATGGCTGTCGAGGTTGACGGCGTCGTCGAGGTTCTGCGGGCACTGGCCGCGCAGCCAGACGATCCGGCCGCCCCGGGTCACGACGGCCTGGGCCAGGTCGTTGTCGAGCTTCTGCTCCGGATAGGTGTCCTTGGTGTTGAACTTGCGGATGCGGGTATGTGCCATCTCGGCCTCCTTGGTCAGACCATGCTCGACGCGAGCGGCCCCGGGGCCCGCGCGCCGAACTCGAGTTCCTGTTCGACAGTCATGCGCTCTCGAGTTCGCGCCGCATGGCATCGTGATAGGCTGAGTAGCTGCGCTGGATCGTGATCTGGTCCGCAAGATACCTGGCGTCGTGCCAGACGCCCCAGATGAAGGTCGAGCCGCGCCGCGACTGCCAGGGCAGGCCCAGGAAGTAGATGCCGGGCTCGGACGAGACGCCGCGCTGGTGCTGCGGGCGACCATTGGCATCGAAGGCGTCGACCTTCATCCAGCTGTAGTCCGCGGTGAAACCCGTCGCCCAGATGATCGTGCCGATCCCAGCCTTGGCCAGATCGAGCGAGGCGATGGGATTTGCCACGCAATCGGAATCCGCGACGATAGTGCGCGCCTCCGGTTCTTCCGGCAGGTCGAGGCCGTTGCGGGCGATGTAGGCATCGGCCTCATCCAGCAAGGCGTGAAGATTCGCATCGCCGCGCCGGAGATTCTCGACGAGGTCGGGGGCAAAGCTGACCACGCCGTTCTCGCAAGCTTGCGTCCGCCCGACGAGGAGCAGTCCCCGCGCCGCCAGGCGCCTGAAGTCGATCGTGTGACCGCCATTCGCCCCGCTCACCGCGATCGTGACATGCTCCGTGCCCGGCTCCCGCGCAGCGGCATCCCACTTGCCGAGAACGCCCAGCCACCAGCAGAAGTCGCGGCCGCGATAGGCCCGCGGCGGACGATCATGCGGGCCGACGGACAGATAGACCCGCCGCCCTGAGTCCAGCAATTCCTCGGCGATCTGTGTTCCCGAGGAGCCCGATCCGACGACCAGGACCGCACCCTCCGGAAGCTGGCTGGGATTGCGGTAAGCGGTGGAATGCATCTGCAGCGCGCCGGCTTCCGGCGGAACCAGCGCGGGGACGATCGGGCACTGGAAGGGCCCGGTCGCGACCACGATCCGGTTGGCCTCCATCGTCCCTGCCGATGTCTCGACACGGAAGCCCGGCCGGCCAGCAAGCCGCTCGACATGCCGGACCTCGACGCCGCAGCGGATCGGAGCCGCGATCCTCTCGGCATAGGCGACGAAATAGTCGGCAACCGTTTCCTTCGACGGGAAGTCGTTGGGGCCGACCTCCCCATCCACATCGGAAAATTCGAGGCCCGGAAAGCGGTCGTGCCAGGCCGGCCCGTTCGCGGCCAGCGAGTCCCAGCGCTCGGAGCGCCAGCGTTCGGCGATGCGGCTCCTCTCGAGCACGACATGGGGCACGCCGGCCCGGCCGAGATGCTCGCTCATCGCGACCCCCCGCCTGGCCGCCACCGACGACGAGCGTGTCGATCTGCTCAACTGACATTATTCGCCTCTTGCCGAATCCGGCGGAATTCCCTGCGAGGAATTCCCACCCCGGCCTTGGTCTACCGGCGGCATCAGCGTCGTAAAAATACGAATTCTTGCTGTGGTGATTTGGATTTTCCTAAACCCGGCACCTGGTCCCAGCCGCCGCCGGCTCGGCCAGCGTCCAAGGATGCCCGGCCGCTATGTCACGATCCTCATGTGCCGGCCTCGAAAGCATCGCGCGTGCGATGAACGACCTCGAGAAAGGCCTTGATGATCCGGCTGGTCTCCCGCTGCTTCATCACCACCACATGCGCATAGGTATAGACCTCGGCCCCATCGATCGGGATCAGCTTCAAGGTCTCGTCCGGAACGAACTCGGCCTCTGAGACATAGCTGATCCCGAGCCCGCGGATCACCGCCTCGCGGATGGCTTCGCGGCTGCCGATTTCCATGACCAGCCTGGGTTTGGTGCCGGTCTCGGCCAGAGAGCTCTCCAAAGCGCGCCGCGTCGTCGAGCCCTGTTCGCGCACGATCATCGGCTCGCCTTCGAGCTCCGGGAGCCGGATGCTGCGACGTCCGGCGAAGCGATGATCGCGCCGCACGAAGATCGCCACCGGATGGCGGCGATAGGGAATGGTCAGGAGCCTGTCGTCCTCATCTATATAGGCGAGGATCGCAACATCGCATCTGTAGGCGGCAAGGTCATCGAGCACCTCGGTCGAGTTGCCGATCTTCACGGCTAGTTCGATGTTCGGATAGGCCAGGTTGAAGGCCGCGAGCATCTCGGTGACGTGAACCGGCCCGACCGCGCCGATCGAGAGCCGGCCGGTCCGCAGCTCGCGCGACTCCGTCAGGAAGGCGAGCGCTTCGGCCTCCTCGGCGAAGAGGCGGGTGGTGATCGCGAGAAACTGGCGCCCGGTGTCGCTCAACTCGCGCCGCCGGCCGCGCTTGACGAAGAGCTCGACGCCGAACTCCTCCTCCAGCGCGCCGACCTGCGCCGTCAAGGTCGGCTGGCTGATGTTGAAGGCGTCGGCAGCGGCGTTGAAACCGCCCGCGCTTGCGACGTGATGGAACGATCTGAGCTGAGTATAACGCATAGATAATTGCTATCCATTTGGATCAAAAAATCAATTTGTTATCGTGATCGAGCTCTGTGAGCATCCCTCCCAATAGAGCCGGTAAGGCGCATTGCGAGGGTGAAACGCATGAACTGGGCGTACTGGAATCCCGTCAAGATCCGGTTCGGGACTGGCGTTCTCGACGAGGTCGCCGGCCTGATCGGCAAGCGCCGCTGGGCCCTGGTCACCTATGATCAGCCGATCTTCCGGGAGTTATCCGAGCGCCTGGCAAAGGCCGCTGGCGCTCCGGTCGTCACGATCAACAATATCGAGACCAATCCGGACTGCGCAGATCTGGTCGAATCCTGCCGGCAGTTCGGCGCCGCGGTGACCGAGCCGCCGGAGGTCATCGTCGCACTCGGTGGCGGCTCGATGATCGATGCCGCAAAGGTCCTGGCGGCCAGCGACGGCGACTTCGAGACGGTGCGCCGGCATCTCGTCGAGAAGAGGCCGCTCGACGAGGGGACGATCATCCCGATCATCGCCGTGCCGACCACGGCCGGCACCGGCAGCGAAGTCACCTCCTGGGCGACGGTCTGGGATTCGGTCAATGGCAGCAAGTACTCGCTCGCCCATCCCAGGCTCTATCCGGAGACGGCGGTCCTCGACCCTGCCCTGACGATCGGCGCGCCGCGTGGTCTCACGCTGGCGACCGGGCTCGACGCCTTGTCCCATGCGCTCGAAAGCATCTGGAACGTCAACGGCAACCCGGTTTCGGCTAATTATGCGGTCGAGGCTGCCAGAGAGATCATCGATACGTTGCCGCGCCTGCTGGAGCGGCCGGGCGATGTCGAGCTCCGGGCCCGGCAGATGCGCGCCAGCCTGCTGGCGGGCCTCGCCTTCTCCAATACCAAGACGGCGCTCGCCCATAACATCTCCTACGACATCACGCTGAAGAGCGGCACGATCCACGGCATCGCCTGCTCTTTCTCCCTGCCGATCGTGATGCGCTGGGCGATGGGTGCGCAGCCGCAATGCGACGCGGCGCTACGCCGCGTCTTCGGCCCCGATCTCGAAGCGGGGGGCCGAGCGGCTCGGCGCCTTTCTCAGGGACCTCGGCGTCGCAACCGACCCCGCGGCGTATGGCGTCTCGGCCGCTGAATGGGACCGTCTCGTCGGCAAGGCGCTCGAAGGCGAACGCGGGCGCAACTTCATTGGAAGACAGGCGGCGATGGCCGCCTGAGATCAAGACGGGCAACGACGCCCACACCGGCTCACCGGCAGATCAAAAGATCGCCGGATCATCTTGGGAGGATGACATGACCATTTCGCGTCGGACGATTCTGAAAAGCTCACTGGCCGCAGGCGCGCTGCTGGCGACGCCGGCCCTGGTCCGGGCCCAGACCAAGCTGATCCGCGTCGGGCTGATCCCGTCGGAGGATTCGCGGGCGATGCTGGAATCGAGCGCGCAGCTTCTCGCCGCGCTCCAGAAGAATCTCGGGATTCAGGTCCAGGGCTTCGTCGCCTCTGACTATAACGGCGTGATCGAGGCAATGCGCTCGAACCACGTCGACGTTGCCTATCTTGGCCCATTCTCCTATGTGCTCGGCACCACGGTTGCGGCCATCGAGGCATTCGCGACCGCCGAGACGGCCAAGTCGAGCCGCAGCTTCTATCGCAGCCAGATCATTGCGCGGAAGGATAGCGGCATCAACGATTGGAAGGACCTGAAGGGTCGCACCTTCGCTTTCGTCGATCCGTCTTCGACCTCCGGCCATCTCTTTCCGAAGGCCGGGCTGATGAAGCTCGGCTTCGATCCCGAGAAGGATTTTGGCCGGGTCCTCTTCACCGGTTCGCATGACGCCAATGCGCTCGCCGTCGCCAACAAGCGCGTCGACGCCGCGACGATCGCCGACCGCATCTTCGACGCGGCGGTGCAGAAGAAGCTCGTTGATCGCGCCGACATCCACGTCGTCTGGGAGTCGGACCCGATCCCGGAATCGCCGACCTGCTGGCGCAAGAACCTGCCCGAGGATCTGAAGGCCAACATCAAATCGGCCTTCCTCAACATCCGGGACATCACCTGGGCCGACCAGGGCAAGCTCAACCGCTTCGTCGAGACCAACGACCAAGCCTACGACATCATTCGGGAGACGGCGAAGGTGCTGAAGCTCGACCTGACCAAGATGAAGTAGTCGCGGCACGCGACCGGCGGAGGATTTCCGATGATCAAGATCGAAGGCCTGAAGAAGTCCTATGCCGGACGCCCCGTCCTGCAAGGCATCGACCTCAGCGTCAGAGCCGGCGAGTTCCTCGTCGTGCTCGGCCCGAGCGGGGCCGGCAAGTCGACGCTGCTGCGCTGCATCAACGGGCTGGCGCAGCCCGATGCAGGGCGGACGCTGATCGACGGCAAGGTGTTCGACACGAAGAGCAAAGCGCGCGGCGAACGGCCTGTCGCGATGATCTTCCAGCACCACAATCTGGTGAAGCGCCTGTCGGTGCTGAAGAACGTGCTCGTCGGCCGCATGGCCGGCCTGTCGTCCTTCCTGAGCATGCTGCAGCTCTTCCCCAGGCGCGACGTCGAGATCGCCATGGAGTGCCTGGCGCGGGTCGAGCTGCCCCACAAGGCGAACTCGCGCGGCGATCAGCTTTCCGGCGGCGAGCAGCAGCGCGTCGGCATCGCCCGGGCATTGGCACAACAGCCGGCGGTGATCCTCTGCGACGAGCCGGTGGCGAGCCTCGATCCGAAGACCTCGCGCATCGTGCTCGGCTACCTCAAGGCGATCTGCAAGGAGGAAGGGATCGCCGTGATCTGCAACCTCCATCAGGTCGACTATGCCGTCGAGTTCGGCGAGCGCATCGTGGGCTTAAGTGGCGGCCGCGTCGTCTTCGACGATACGCCTGATCACCTCACCTCCGAGATCGTCCACCAGATCTATCCCGGCCTCGAGGACCCCGGCATCAGCCGCGTGCTCAAGCCGCGCCCGGCCAGCCAGCCCGTGCTGGCGCCGATCATCGCCACCGCAACCGCCTGACGGGGAGCAAAACCAATGTCGTTCGGAACTCTGCAACTCGTCCTGCGTCCGCCGCAAGGCCGCTTCGGCTGGTGGGGCGTCAGCGCCATCGCACTCGGCACGCTGGTCTTCCTGTGGTGGGCCGCGATCGGCTCCCAGATCAACGCCAGCAATCTCTGGAACGGCCTCCCCTATATGTGGGACTTCCTCGTCCGGATGATGCCGCCGAACCCCGAATTCCTCGAGCGGCTGTGGAAGCCGGCGCTGGAAAGCCTGCAGGTCGCGGTCTGGGGTACCCTGCTCGGCGTCGTGATCGCCCTGCCCGTCTGCTTCTTCGCGGCGCGGAACCTCAGCCCGAATCCGGTCATCTTCCACGCGACGCGGCAGGTGCTCAACTGCATGCGCGGCATCAACGAGATCATCCTGGCGCTGATCTTCGTCGCTGCCATCGGGCTCGGCCCCTTCGCCGGCGTGCTGGCGCTCGCCATCCATGGTGCCGGCATGCTCGGCAAGTTCTTCGCCGAGGCGATGGAGGACATCGACGAGGGGCCGCTCGAGGCCTTCCGCTCGGCTGGTGTCGGTCCGTTCAAGACCTTCTTCTTCGGCGTGCTGCCGCAGGTCCTGCCGACCTGGCTCGGGACAATCTTCTACCGGCTCGAGACCAATGTCCGCCAGGCGACGGTGCTCGGCATGGTCGGCGCCGGCGGCATCGGCTTCGAGCTGGTCTCCTCGATGAAGCTCTTCAAGTACCAGGACACCGCGACCTGCATTCTCGTCATCCTCGCGATGGTGCTGATCGCCGATCTGGTTTCGTCCCGTGTCCGGGCGCTGATCCGCTGATCCTCTCATCGGCCTCGCCACAAGGAACTCTATGATGACGGTTCATACGAAGATTGGTGGTGCGGTTGTTGCCAATGGGCGTGGTTATCGTCGTCCGGTTCGGCCGGTGGTGGTGATCTGCATGGACGGGTCGGAGCCGGCTTATGTCGAGGCGGCGAGCGCCAAGGGGCTGACGCCGAACCTCGACAGGATCATGCGGACGGGGGCCAGCACCTACGCCTATTCGGTGATCCCGAGCTTCACCAACCCGAACAACCTCTCGATCATCACCGGCCGCCCGCCGGCGGTGCATGGCATCGCCGGCAACTTCTTCTACGACCGCGAGGCGAAGGAGGAGGTGATGATGAACGATGCCCGCTTCCTGCGCGCCCCGACCATCCTCGCCGAGTTCCAGAAGGCCGGTCTCAAGGTCGCGATGGTCACCGCCAAGGACAAGCTCAGGACCCTGCTCGGCAAGGGCCTCGACTTCTCGTCAGGCACCGCGATCGCCTTCTCCTCGGAGAAGGCCGACAAGGCCGATATGGCTGAGAACGGCATCCAGAACGTCGTCGATTTCGTCGGCATGCCGGTGCCCTCGGTCTATTCGGCCGATCTCTCCGAGTTCGTCTTCGCTGCCGGCGTCAAGCTGCTCGAGACCTTCAAGCCCGACCTGATGTATCTCTCGACCACCGACTATGTGCAGCACAAGGCGGCGCCGGGTTCGGAGATGGCGGACTCGTTCTACGCCATGTTCGACGGGTATGTCGGCAAACTCGATGCGCTGGGCTGTACGCTGGTGATCACCGCCGACCACGGCATGAACGACAAGCATTTGCCGAACGGCGAGCCGGATGTCGTCTATCTGCAGAGCCTGATGGACGACTGGTATGGCAAGGGCACGATGCGGGTGATCTTGCCGATCACCGACCCTTACGTCGTCCACCATGGCGCGCTCGGCTCCTTCGCCACGGTCTATCTGCCTGATGGCGCCAGCCAGCAAGAGGTCGCCGCCCGCATCTCCGGCCTTGACGGCATCGCGCTGGCGGTGACCGCGGCCGAGGCCTGCGAGCGCTTCGAGCTGCCGGCCGACCGGATCGGCGATGTCGTCGTGATCTCGACGCGGCAGAAGGTGATCGGCACCTCGCCGGACCGGCACGATCTCTCCGGCCTGACCGAGCCCTTGCGCTCGCATGGCGGCATCACCGAGCAGCGCGTGCCGATGATCGCCAACCGGCCGATCTCGGTCCCCGAAGGGCGGATCTTGCGCAATTTCGACGTCTTCGACGTCGCCCTGAACTGCGTCCTGGCTTGAGGAGTACCGCCGTGAACGCGACTGTGAAGCCGCCCCTGCGCCGCGAGACGATGCGCATCGCCGGCAAGCTCACCACGACCGACGACATGGTCGAGGTCAAGAACCCCTATGACGGCAGCGTGGTCGGCCTCGTTCCCGCCGCCCGGCCCGAGCATGTCCGCGAGGCCTTCGCCAGGGCCAAAGCGTTCAAGCCGGTGCTGACCCGCTATGAGCGCCAGAAGATCCTCCAGAAGACGGCCGAGCTGCTGTTCGCGCGCAAGGAAGACTTCGCCCGGCTGATCACCGCCGAGGCCGGTCTGTGCTGGAAGGATTCGCTCTACGAGGCCAGCCGCGCCTACGACGTCTGGTCGTTCGCGGCGCAGCTCACCATCAAGGACGATGGCGAGATGTTCTCCTGCGACATCTCGCCGAACGGCAAGGCCCGCAAGATCTTCACCACGCGCCAGCCGCTGCTCGGGGTGATCTCGGCGATCACCCCGTTCAACCACCCGCTCAACATGGTCAGCCACAAGCTGGCGCCGGCGATCGCGACCAATAACCGCCTCGTCCTCAAGCCGACCGAGCTGACGCCGCTGACCGCGCTGGCGCTGGCCGACGTGCTCTACGAGGCCGGCCTGCCGCCGGAGATGCTCTCGGTCGTCACCGGCAACCCCTCGACCATGGGCGATGCGATGATCACCGATCCCGATGCGGATCTCGTGACCTTCACCGGCTCGGTCCGGGTCGGCAAGCACATCGCAGCGACCGCCGGCTACAAGCGCATCGTGCTCGAGCTCGGCGGCAACGACCCGCTGATCGTGATGGAGGATGCCGATCTCGACAAGGCGGCCGAGCTTGCCGTCACCGGCGCGACCAAGAACTCCGGCCAGCGCTGCACCGCGGTCAAGCGCATCCTGGTGGTCGAGAGCGTCGCCGAGGCCTTCGCCAAGCTCGTCGTCGAGAAGGCCAAAAAGCTGACCTGCGGCGATCCGATGGATCCGGCCACCGATGTCGGCACCGTCATCAACGCCCGCTCGGCCGCGCTCTTCCAGGCCAGGGTCGACGACGCCGTCGCCAAGGGCGCAAAGGTGCTCCACGGCAAGCGGGCGGAGGGCGCGCTGTTCCACCCGACCGTGGTCGACCACATCCCCTATGATTGCGAGCTCGTCCACGAAGAGACCTTCGGCCCGGTCATCCCGATCATCCGGGTGCCCGACGACATCGCCGAGGTCATCCGGATCTCGAACTCGACCGCCTACGGCCTGTCCTCGGGCATCTGCACCAACCGCTTCGACTACCTCCAGCGCTTCGTCGCGGAACTGGAGGTCGGCACCGTCAACCTCTGGGAGGTCCCGGGCTACCGCATCGAGATGTCCCCCTTCGGCGGCATCAAGGATTCCGGCCTCGGCTACAAGGAAGGCGTCGTCGAAGCCATGAAGTCCTTCACAAACGTCAAAACATGGTCGACGCCTTGGAACGCGTGACGGCAAGCTAGCTCCCGAACGGCATCCCGGAGCTTGGCGCGAGCCCCGGGACGCGTCATCACGGGATAGGCTGGCGATGGAGCCAGCTCCAGATTCGGGACCAGCGACATGCGGCTAGGCGTCATCGCCGATGTACACGGCAATTTGCCGGCTTTGGAGGCCGTGCTCTCCAGACTCGCCGGGTTGGCCGTCGATGCGGTGGTCAATCTCGGCGACTGCGCCTCGGGCCCGCTCTGGCCGGCAGAGACTGTGCGGTTGCTGCGCGCCAGCACGATGAGCCACGTCCGTGGCAACCATGACAGGGCGCTGGGCGCGGCCTCTCCGGAGGGGCTCGGCGCGTCCGACAGCTTCGCCTGGCGAGACCTCGACGCCGAGGCGCGCAACTGGCTGGCGGCTCTTCCATTTGAGGTCGAGATCGGCAAGGCGCGCTGCTTCCATGCCAGCCCGATCGACGACGAGACCTATCTGCTCGACGAGGTCGAAGGCGGGCGCCTGGTCGCAGCTCGCCCGCAGGCGGTCGAGACGCTCCTCGGCGCAACCGGTCATGCCGTGGTGCTGTGCGGACACAGCCATCAGCCGCGCCTGCTGCGGCTCGGCAACGGGCCCATTGCCGTCAATCCCGGCAGCGTCGGCAACCCGGCCTATCACGCCACCGAGCCAAGCGTTCATGTCTCGGAAAGCGGCGCTCCGCATGCCCGTCTCGCCGTCGTCACGATGGCTAATGCGATCGAGGTCGAGCATCACGCCGTCGCCTATGACTGGGACAGCGCGGCGCGGCGTGCCGAAGCCAATGGCCGGGGCGACTGGGCCCACGCCTTGCGTAGCGGGTGGATGCCGAGATCGCGATAGCAGGAAGCTTGGCCACCAAGCGTTCCTGAATCAGGTCATCGCCTCTTCGGCGAACTTTTGCCCGTCGCCGAACTCGCGGCCTGGAATCGAGGCGAGCAGCGCTTTCGTATAGGGGTGCTGCGGCTCGCCGAAGACCGTGCCGATCGGGCCGCTCTCAACCACTTCGCCACTCTTCATCACCGCGACGAGGTCGCAGACTTGTGCCGCGACACGCAGATCATGGGTGATGAAGACGATAGACAGGCCGAGGCGCTGGCGCAGCTCGGCCAGGAGCTTCAGGACCTGCGCCTGCACGGAGACGTCGAGCGCCGAAACCGGCTCGTCGGCGACGAGGACATCCGGCTCCAGCGCCAGCGCCCGAGCGAGGCCGATGCGCTGGCGCTGGCCGCCCGAGAATTCGTGCGGATAGCGTTCGGTCGAAGCCGGGTCGAGCCCGACCAGCCCAAACAGCTCTTTCGCTCGGGCCAAGGCGTCAGGCCGCGCCATGCCGTGCACGATCAACCCCTGCGCCACCGCTTCGCCGGCCTTGCGGCGCGGGTTCAGCGAGGCGAATGGGTCCTGGAACACCATCTGGATATGGCGCGTCGCCGAGCGCATCTCCTCGCGGCTGAGGCTGGCGAGGTCGATGCCGTTCAGGTGGATTTCGCCGCTCTCGGGATCGATCAAGCGCACCAGGCAGCGCGCCAATGTCGACTTGCCCGAGCCGGATTCGCCAACGATGCCCAGCGTCGCGCCTTTGGGCAGCACCAGCGAGACGTCCTTGACAGCATGGGTGACGCGCTGGCCGCGTCCGAGGAAGCCGCCGGTGCGATAGGTCTTCGAGACGTGCGCGATCGTCATGATCGGCTCGTCGGACAGCACCCGCGCCGGCGGCGCCTTGAGCGGCGGCACCGCGGCGATCAACTGGCGGGTATAGGCGTGCTGCGGGTTGCCGAGCACGGCAGCGGTCTCGCCCTGTTCGACGACATGGCCCTTGCTCATCACCGCAACCCGGTCGGCGATCTCGGCGACCACGCCGAAATCATGGGTGATGAACAGGACGGCCGTGCCCTTGCGGCGCTGCAGGTCGCGGATGAGCTTGAGGATCTGTGCCTGGGTGGTGACGTCGAGCGCTGTCGTCGGCTCGTCGGCGATCAGCACCTTGGGATCGAGCGCCAGCGCCATCGCGATCATCGCGCGCTGGCGCTGGCCGCCTGAGAGCTCGTGCGGGTAGGCCTTGAAGGCGAGCGCCGGATCGGGAATGCGGACTTCCTCGAGCAAAGCGAGCGTGCGGGCCTTGATCTCGGCCGCCGACAGCTCCGTATGCAGCTCGAACATCTCGCCGATCTGGTCGCCGATGCTGCGCAGCGGGTTCAGCGCCGTCATCGGTTCCTGGAAGATCATGGCGATGCCGGCGCCGCGCACCTTGCGCATTTCGGCCTCGCCGAGGCCGCAGAGATCACGTCCCTCAAACAGGATGCGGCCGCCGTCGATCGTGACGCCGCCGGGCAGGAGCCGCATGATGGCGTTGGCGGTCATCGACTTGCCGGAGCCGGATTCGCCGACGACGCAGAGGATCTCGTTCGCCGCGAGCGAGAGCGAGACCTCCGCCATCGCATGCGAGCGGTCGCCGCCAGCCGGCAGCTTCACGCTGACATCGTCGAGGACGAGGATCGGGCTCATCGGCTCTTCAGCCTCGGATTGAGGGCGTCGTTGAGCCCCTGCCCAACCAGCGAAACGGCGAGCACGGTGACGAGGATGGCGATGCCGGGAATGGCCGAGACATACCATTGCACGCGCAGCACGTCGCGGCCGGCGCCGATCAGATTGCCCCAGGAGGCGACGTTCGGGTCGGAGAGCTTGAGGAAGGCGAGCGCGCTTTCGAGCAGGATCGCGATCGCCATCACGACGCTGGCATAGACGATCACCGGCGGCAGCGCGTTCGGCAGGATTTCGCCGAAGATCAGCCTGGCATCCTTGAGGCCGAGCGTGCGGCCGGCCTGCACGAACTCGCGGTTGCGCAGCGAGAGGAACTCGGCCCGCGTCAGTCGGGCCGAGGCCGGCCATGAGACGATGCCGATGGCGACCGTCACGGTGGTGATGGTCGAGCCGAAAACCGCGACCAGCACCAGCAGCAGCAGGAAGTTCGGCAGGGTCTGGAACGCCTCGGTGACGCGCATCAGCGCGGTATCGACATAAGCGCCGTAATAGCCGGCGAGGGCGCCGATCGTAATGCCGATCATGACCGAGATCACCGTCGCGACGCCGCCGATCAGCAGCGAGATGCGCGCGCCATGGAAGATCTGGGCGGCGATGTCGCGGCCGGAATTGTCGGTGCCGAGCAGGAAGCGCGGATTGCTGAACGGCCAGATTAGCGGCCGCCCGGCGAGCGCCAGCGGATCGCGCGGATAGAACCAGTCGGCGCTCGCGGCCATGGCGAGCACAAGGATGAGCAGTACCAGGCCGATGACGGCAGCCGGACTGCGGAAGTAAAGCTTCACCAGGTCCATGGCTCAGTTCCCCGCCGTGATGCGCGGATCGAGCCGGGCATAGAGCAGGTCGACGATGAAGTTGACCGCGATCACCAGGAGCGCCGAGACGAAGACGATGCCGAGCAGCGTGTTGAGGTCGCGCTGGATCACCGATTCATAGGCGAGGCGCCCGAGCCCCGGCAGGGAGAACACGCTTTCGACCACGACCGAGCCGCCGAGCATCGTGCCGGCCTGCAGGCCGATCAGCGTCACCATCGGCAGGAGCGCGTTGCGCAGCACATGCCGCACCACGACGCGCGTCTCGTCCATGCCCTTCGAGCGCGCGGTGCGGACGAAGTCGAGGTTCAGCACCTCGAGCATCGAGCCGCGCATGATGCGCAGATAGATCGCCATGTAGAACAGGCCGAGCGTCAGCGTCGGCAGGACGAGGTGCAGGGCGATGTCGAGCGTCCGCCGTAAGCCTGTGTAGCTGACAGTGATGTCCTCGAAACCGCCGGCCGGCAGCCATTGCAGGTAGATCGAGAAGACGACGATCGCCATCAGCCCGAACCAGAAGGTGGGCATCGCATAGAACATCAGGCCGAGCGTAGAGATCAGCGTATCCGGCCATTTGTTGACGCCGCGCGCCGCGGCGACGCCGAGGATCAGCCCGAAGAAGAAGGCGAAGGAGAGCGAGGCGGTCATCAAAAGGATGGTCGCCGGCAGCCGCTCGGCGATCACCGTCGCCACCGGCTTGCCGTAGATCGCGGAGAAGCCGAGATCGAGCCTGACCAGCCGCCAGAGATAATTGCCGAGCTGGGCCCAGACCGAGAGGTCGAGTCCGTAGAATTCGCGCAGCTGCTTGGCGGTCGCGGCATCGCCGCCACCCATCTGCGCCATCATCGCATCGACGGTGTCGCCTGGCGCGAGCTGGAGCAGCAGGAAGACCCCGATCAGGATCAGGATCAGCGTCGGTATCGAGGCGGCTAGACGCCGCCCCGCGAGGACTAGGACACGCATGGGTACTGGCCGGATCCGGCTGCTGGGGTGAGCGAAGGGATCACTCCGCCAACCAAAGATCGTGCCAGGAGGACGAGCCCCAGCGCGGCGTGTTGGAGTGGTTGCGGGCCTTGGCGCTGATCGCGGTCAGGAAGATCTGCTCGATCGGCGTCCAGATCGGCAGCTCCGTATTGGCGCGCCGCACGAAATCGCCATAGAGCGACTTGCGCCTGGCCGCATCGACCTCGGTCGCCGCATCGTCGATGATCTTGTCGATGGTCGGGTCGGTCCAGTCCCACTGATTGGTCCAGGGCGCGCCCTTGGGCTGACCGGAGCGGTACCACACCGTGGTCGAGACGGCCGGATCGTTGCGATACTGGTGCCAGCCGGTGGCGAGATCGAAGGCGTGGTCGTCATAGACCTGCTTCAGATAGCCGCCGCCATCGGTGCGGACGATCTCGATCTTGATGCCGACATCGGCGAGCGATTGCTGGATGAAGGTGGCGAAGAGGGTGATGTCCTCGCCCCAGGGCGCCGGCAGCAGCCGCAGCGAGAAGCGCGTTCCCCCAGTGCTGGGCTTGAAGCCGGCCTCGTCGAGCAGCTTGGCGGCCAGCTTCTTGTCGAACGGGTACTGCGGGCCGTTGTCGGCCGGATAGAAATCGGTCGAAACCGAGGGGACCGGCCCGGTGCCGCGCTTGGCGAAGTCGCCGAGGAAGTTCTCGATGAAGAACGGAATGTCGAGCGCGTGCGCGATGGCACGCCTGACGCGGATATCGGCGAGCTCCTTGCGGCGGAAATTGAACTCGATCGTGTTGGTGCGGGCGTTGCCCTCATTGCCCTTGGTCGAGACGATGAAGCGCGGATCCTTGCCGAGGCGAGCCGAGTCAGAGATCGTCAGGCCCGAGAACGGGCTGTAATGGATCTGCCCGGCCTCCATCTGGGCGGCCGCCGCGGCGCGGTCGGTCACCACGCGCCAGACGATCCGGTCGAGATACGGCGCGTTCTGGCGCCAGTAATTCGGGTTGCGCTCGGCGATGACGTGTTGGCCGCGCTCGTATTGCACGAACTTGAACGGGCCGGTGCCGACCGGCGCGAGATTGACCGGGTTCTGACGGATGTCGCCCTTGCCTTCGTAGAGATGACGCGGCGAGACATAGCCGAGGTCCGGCAGCGCCCGCAGCAGGAGGTTGAGCGGCATCGGGCGCTCGTAGCGGAACACTGCCGTCAGCGGGTCGGGCGTATCGACCGCGGTGAGGAAGAGCTGCAGCGTGGTGCCGTAGTTCAGGATCTTCTTCCACATCTCCATCGCCGTGAACTGCACGTCGGCGGAGGTGAAGGGCTTGCCGTCATGCCAGGTCACGCCGGGGCGGAGCTTGAAGGTGATGGTCTTGCCGTCGGGGGCGGCTTCCCAGCTTTCGGCGAGCACGCCGACGGGCTGGCCCTTGGCGTCGAGGTCGACCAGTTGCTCCTGGATCTTGCCGCCGATGATGTAGACGCCGGTCGAGGCCTGCAGGCTCGGGTTCAGCTGGCGCTGCTCGGCGCCGTAATGGACGGTGAAGACACCGCCCTTGCGCGGCGTTTCCTGGGCGAAAGAGCGCATCGGGAACAGCACGCTGGAGGCGATGGCGGCGCTGGTCTTCAGCGCGGCGCGGCGGGTCATATCCATGGATGATCTCCTGGGCCGGCGTGCATATCAGGCACGATGCGGTCGTCATGAGGCCCCGTCAATGCGACGGGGCCGTTCGCGAAAGGGTGAAACCGGCCTATTGCGGCAGGAAGCTCACGATCAGGCCATTGGCCGAGGCGGCGGGGACGCTGAGCGTCGCGCCATGGCGGATGCCGACGGAGCCGAGCGCCTTGGCAGCGCCATCGAGATCCGCGCTCGCCAGCACGATCGCCACCGCTCCGGCGGGTCCGGCGCCGACCCGCACTGCTTCGGGATAGCGCTGGGCGAGGCCGGCGGCATCGTAGAACAGGAAATCGGCGCGCTTGCCGCCTGACGGCACCAGCCAGGCATCGTCCTGCTGCTTCACCGGCTCGTCGATCAGCCGGCTCAGATGTTCGGCAGCGGCCTTGGGATCGGCGGCGAGCACCTCGACGCGGATGATGCGACTTGCGCCGTTGGCATGGCTCTGCAGCTCGGGAATCCAGACCGTATCACGGGTCAGGTGCTGACAGGCGAAGATGCGCAGGCTGCCGGGAGTCTCGTCGAGCGGCCAGCGGAAGACGTTGAATTTGGCCTCGCCCTTGCCGCCATTGGGCAGGTCAACCGGGCGGCCGAAATGCACCGGGCCGAGCGGCTCGAGCCCGCGGCTCTTGAGCTCGGCCGCGCCGGCGGCTGCGTCATCGGTGGTGAAGGCCGCCCGCTCGATGCCCTCGCGCTCCCGAAGAAAGTCGCGGGTCGGCTTGTTGTGCTCGGTCTCGGCCAGGATGCCGAGCAGCTCGACATAGTCGTCGCCGAACATGATCGTGTAGTTGCCGCTGCCGAGAATGGGCGAATGCGTGCCGCGCGGCGAGACAGTGAAGCCGAGGCTCTGCCATTGCCGGGCCGACGCGTCGAGATCGCGAACCGTCACCACGACATGATCGAGACCGAGAATGTGCTTCAGCGGCATGACGCCCCTTTTGACCAGAACCCAACGGGAGGAGAGTTCATCCGAACGGAAGTTAGGGCGCAACCGTTTCGGGATGACGTTTCCAGCAGCCCCCGCTGCACGGCAGACATAGCGTCGGGAGAATAGTCTTTTCAAGGAGACGAGCGGAGAAGCCAAAATTTGGTAGAATCAGTTCGTTTCAGCCAAGAAATATAGAAAACTGTTCTCCCTCGGATGAACGGCTGGGAATAGCCTGCTTGCAGCTCGGCGGACATGGCGGCAAGGATAAGGCTGGCCCGCCATGCGGGTCCTCACTCATTCATGCCCAGCCGAAAGACGTCGCCGATGACTGCCCCCTCCCCCGTCACCTGGCCGCCCTCGCTCTGGGCTGCGACGGCTCAAGCCGGCCCTGTGCTCGGGACGCTTGAAGGCGCAATCGAGAGCGATGTCGTGGTGATCGGCGCCGGCTTCACCGGGCTTTCGACCGCGATCCATCTGCGCGAGAGCGGAGTCGGCGTCACCGTCCTGGAAGCGGCCGAACCCGGCTGGGGTGCATCCGGGCGCAATAATGGCCAGGTCATCCCGACGCTGGCCGGCCACGATCCTTCCGCGATGGTAGCGAGGCATGGCGAGGCCGGCGAACGCTTCAACGCAGTGCTGCGCGACAGCGCGCAATATCTCTTCGATCTCGTGCGCAAATACGAGATCCCGGCCGAAGCCGAGCAGGCGGGCTGGATCCAGCCGGTGCATTCGCCGGGGCGTTTCAAGCTCGCCGAGAAGCGCGTCAGGGAATGGTCGGCGATCGGCGCGCCGGTCGAATTGCTCGATCGCGCGGCAGCGGCCGAGATGCTCGGCTCGGATGCTTGGTACGGCGGCTTCTGGAACCCCACCGGTGGTCATATCAACCCGCTCGCCTTGACCCGCGGCCTGGCCGAGGTCGCGCTCAGGCTCGGCGCGACCATCCATGCGCGCTCGCCGGCCGTGAGCATGGCGCACCAGAACGGTCGCTGGCTGGTGAAAACGGCACATGGGTCGGTGACGGCCCGCGCGCTCGTGCTGGCGACTAATGCTTATACCAGCGAGTTCGAGCCCGACCTCGCCCCCGATATCGCCAGCGAGGTCATCCCCGCCCTGTCCTGGCAGATGGCGACCAAGCCGGTCAGCGACAACATCGCCAAGACGGTGATCCCCGGCCGGCAGGCGATGTCGGACACGCATCGCGAGCTCTATTTCGCCCGCTGGGATGCCCGCAACCGCCTGGTGACCGGCGGCGCCGCGATCCTGCCGGGTGCTGGCGGCGCCAATCTGCGCCCGGCGGTCGCGGCGCGGCTGAAGCGGCTCTGGCCGCAGCTCGGCGATGTCGAGTTCGACTATGTCTGGTCCGGTTATGTCGGGATGACCCCCGACAACCTGCTGCAACCGCAGGTACCGGGCTATCCGCGCATCCATCAGCTCGGGCCGAACGGCTTCGGCTGGGTCGGCTGCAACGGCCGCGCCGTCGCGCTGTCGATCTCGCTCGGCCGCGAACTGGCCAAGGCGACGCAAGGAACGGCATTGGAGACGCTGGGCCTGCCGCTCTCGGCGCCGAGGGCGCAGCCCTTCCAGGGCCTGATCCGCCGCATCGCGCCGCTCGCCCTGCCGCTCTACCGCAAGCTGGACGCGCAGGAGATCTAGGCGGTTTCTCCCAGCAGGATCGTGCGGATCTCCTGCCAGCTCTCCGCATCGGGCGCACAGAGCAGGCCGAGCGTCGGCTGCGCCGGTCGATAGGGCTGCCCGTCCAGCATGCGGACATGGCCACCGGCCTCGGCATGGATCAGCGAGCCCGGCGCGTGATCCCAGGCGTTGAGCCGGCCATAGAGCAGGAAATGGCCGTTTCCGGCAGCGGCGAGCCGGTACTCATGGCCGCAGCAGCGCAAGGAGCAGACATTCGCGAAGGCGGGCGTGCGCCCCGGCAGCGTGCTGCGCAGCGGCTCCGGGAAATACTGCCAGCTCATCATCCCGGTCATCTCGCGCGGGGCGGCTGGCGGTGCCACACGCAGGTCTCGGCTGGTGCCGTCGCCGGCGAGCCAGGCGCCTTCGCCACGCAACGCCATGGCGCTGTCGGAGACGACTGGATCATGGATGACCGCGGCGACGACCTCGCCCTTGACCAGCGCCGCGGCCATCACCGCGAAGAGCGGCAGGTCGGAGGCGTAGTTGAGGGTGCCGTCGATCGGGTCGATGACGAAGGCGAGCTCGGCATCGGCGAGGCGTTCGAGCAGGGCAGGGTCGGCGGCGACCGCCTCCTCGCCGATCAGGGCGGCGCCGGGAAACCCCTTGGCCAACTCGGCGCTGATGAAGCGTTCCGCCGCCTCGTCGGCCTCGGTGACGAGGTCTGTCGCCGAGCGCTTCTCACGGATCTCACCCTCGGCGAGGTTGCGAAAGCGCGGCATCACCTCGCGCCGGCCCGCCTCGGCGAGGATCCCTGCGAGCGTCTCATGATCCTGGCGTGTGAAGATCATCGTGGCCCAGTCGGCAAGGGGGATTGTGCGCGCGGCATTCAGCCGAGGTCGAACTCGACGAGGATCGGCTGGTGGTCGGAGACCTTGGTCTCGATATCGCAAATGATGGTGCGGGCTCGCGCCGCGAGATCGGGCGTCGCCAGCACATAATCGAGGCAGCCGGGCTGACCATAGGTCTGGTCGAACAGGTTGGCGGTCATTGGATGCGGCGCCTCGCCCATCACCGAAGGCCAGAGGTCGACCAGCGGCAGCTCGCCACCGTCGAACGGCGCCAGCAACCGTGCCAGCACCGGATCGTCCGGCCGCATGTTGAAGTCGCCGGTCAGCACAGCGCTCGCCGAGCTCGGCGTCATCCGATAGGTGTGCGGCCCGGCTGCCCGAGGCTTGGCATGACGCGCCAGCGCCATGCGGTGGGCCTCGCGGATGCCGTCGATCTGCGCGGCGCGCAGCTCCGAGGACGAGTATTCGAGATGCGTCGTCATCAGCCTGACCGGGCCGAGCGGCGTCAGCGCCATCGCCTCGATCAGCATGCGCGGCATGTTGCGGGTCTCGGCCGCCTCCCAGGGCAGAAGATGGCGCAGCGCCTGCGCGATCGGATAGCGCGTCAGCAGGAGATTGCCGAAGCGCTGGCGGCCGCCCTTCCCATCAGCGACATCGACCCCGATGCCCTCGATCGCGGTGAAGCCCGGCAGCAGTTCGGCGAAACGGGCGAACTGGTCGGTCTCGTCGTTGAAGTCGAGCTCGGGAAAATTGTCCGCGACCTCCTGCAGGCAGAGCACGTCGAAATCCGCCATCTGCCGGGCATGGGCGACGACGCGCGCCGGGTCGACACGATCGTCCATGCCGCGAGCCCACTGGATGTTCCAGGTGATCAGTTTCATCCGAGCCGCCATGTCGTCACTCGATTCATGTCGTCACTTGATTCCTGCGCGCATGAAACTCTGCACGAACTGGCGCTGGAACAGCAGGAAGCCGACCAGGAGCGGCGCCGAGGTCATCAGCGTCGCGGCGCAGATCACCGCCCAGTCGATGCCCTGGTCGCTCGACGAGAACACCTGCAGGCCGACCGTCAGCGGCCGCGACTCGACCGAATTCGTCACCAGCAGCGGCCAGAGGAAGTTGTTCCAGTGATAGCTCACCGAGACCAGCCCGTAGGCGATATAGGTCGGCTTGGCGAGCGGCACATAGACCTTCATCAGCACCTGCAGCGGGCTGGCGCCCTCGACGCGGGCCGCGTCGTCGAGCTCCTTCGGCACGGTCTTGAAGGTCTGCCGCAGCAGGAAGATGCCGAAGGCCGAGGCGATATAGGGCAAGGCGATCGCCGGGATCGTGTCGATCAGGTTCACCCTGGCGAGGGTGCGGTAGTTCTCGACGATCAGCGCGTCGGGCATGATCATCAATTGCGCCAGGATCAGCGCGAAGGCGATGTCCCTCCCCCAGAAATCCTGCCGCGCCAGCGCGTAGGCCGCGAGCGTCCCCAGCACGAGCTGGAAGACGAGGATCATGGTGACGAGGATGAAAGTGTTGAGGAAATAGCGCGCGAAAGGCGCGGCCGCCCAGGCGCGGGTGAAGTTGTCCAGCGTCAGCGGCGCGCTCAGCTCGAACCGGGTCGTGTACTCGGCCGGATGGATCGCCGCCCACACGGCATAGGCCAGAGGCAGAATCCAGAGCAAGGCGAGCAGGATCGCGCCGGTCGATTCCAGCGTCAGCGCCAGGCCCTTCGGCGCGTAAGGATCGGGACGGCTGGTGGCCGCCGGCTGCGGTTGAGACGCGGCGCTCATTGATAATGCGTCCTGCGTTCGAGCCAGCCGTACTGGACGAAGGCGACCAGCGCGAGCAGCAACAGGAGCACGCAGGTCAGCGCCGCCGCATAGGCGGTGTCCCAGAAGCCGAAGCCGACCTGGTAGATGTAGAACAGCAGCAGTGTCGTCGCGTTGTCCGGGCCGCCGCGCGTCATCACGAAGATGTGGTCGATCATGCGGAAGGCGTTGATCACCGCATTGATCAGCACGAACAGCGTCGTCGGCATCAGCAGCGGGAACTGCACGCGCCGGAAGAAGGTCCAGCGCGAGGCGCCCTCGATCGCAGCCGCCTCGCCGAGGCTGGGCGGGATCGCCTGCAGCGCCGCGAGGTAGAAGATCATGAAGAAGCCGGCCTCCTTCCAGATCGCAACGACGGTAACGGCGTAGAGCGCCGTATCCTGCGACCCAAGCCAGTTGGTCGAGCGCCCGCCGAAGGCGCCGACGATCTGCTCGAGCAGGCCGTATTGCGGGGTGAAGAAGAACAACCAGATGTTGGCGACCGCGATCATCGGCAGGATAGTCGGGGTGAAATAGGCCATCCGGACCAGAGTGCGGCCGGCGATCCTGTCATTGACCCAGACCGCCATCAGCAAGGCGAGCGCGATCGAGGTCGGGATCGTGCCCATGGCGAACCAGAGATTGTTCGCCATCGCCTTCCAGAAGATCGGATCGGCCGCCATCTGCTGGTAGTTGTCGAGCCCGACGAAACGCGCCGGGCGGCGCGCCCGCGGGGTCGACATGAAGCTGTCGACGAAGCTCGCGATCGCGGGCCAGTGCGTGAACAGGGCCAGGCAAGCCATGGCCGGCAGCAAAAGCAGCCAGCCATGGATCGTCGCGGTCGCGCGGTTGGTCATCGGCTCAGCGATAGGACTTCAGGATGCGCTCAGCTTCAGCCTGGGCGTCGGCCATCGCCGGGCCCGGCTGCTTCGTGCCGGTCAGGGCCGCCTGCAGGCCATCGTTCAGCGCCTTGGTGACGCGCTGGTTCTCATGCGTCGAGAGCTCGGCGACGGCGGTCGGCAGCTGGTCGCGGGCGACGAGGGCCTGCGGGAAATCGGCGACGTATTTCTTCATCGCCTCGGTCTCGTAGGCCGCCGGGGTCACCGCGACATAGCCGGTATCGGCGCTCCACTGCGCCGCACGCTCCGGCGTGGTGATCCAGCGCACGAACTTGAACGCCGCTTCCTGCTCGGCCGGGCTCGCCTTCTTGGAGAGGTAGAAATTGCCGCCGCCGGTCGGGCTGCCGGGCTTCTTGCCGGCGGGCAGGACGGCGACGCCGAAGGGGAACTTGGCGTTGGCCCTGACATTGGTGAGGTTGCCGGTGGTGGTCCACATCATCGCGACCTTCTTCTCGAAGAAGTCGCGCGGCGTGGTGCCCCATTCGACGATGCCGGGCGGGTGGACCTTGTGCTTCTGCGCCAGGTCGACCCAGTACTGCAGCGCCTCGACGACGCCGGGATTGGCATAATCGGTCTTGTCGCCGGCCGGATTGGCGAGGATCGCGCCGGCCTGCGTCGTCAGCCCCTGGAAGAGCCAGTAGGGGAAGCCGGAAGACGGGATCTGGATGCCCCATTGGCTGGTATTGCCGGCGGCATCGCGCTTGGTCAGCTTCTGCGCGAATTCGAGCTGCTGCGCCCAGGTCGTCGGCGGCTTCTCGGGGTCGAGCCCGGCCTCCTTGAACAGCTCCTTGTTCCAATAGAGCACCACCGTGGAACGCTGGAACGGGATGCCCCAGGTCTTGCCACCGGTCTGGCTGTTTTCCATGAAGCCGGGGAAGAAGCTCGACAGCCACTTCTTGTCGTCCTCGGTCTTGATGAAGGGATCGAAGGGAACGATCGCCTCCTCGTCGATCAGGGTGAACATGTCGGTCGAGAGCAGCACCGAGAGCACTGGCGGCGTGCCGCTCTTATGCGCGGTCAACGCCTTGACGATCGTCTCCTGATAGGTGCCGGCATAGATCGGCTTCACCTTGATGGTCGGGTTTTCCTTCTCGAAGCCGGCGGCATAGCTGTCGATCAGCTTGGTGATCGGCCCGCCGACGGCAACCGGATAAAAGAAGGAAAGCTCGGCCGATTGGGCGAGGACCGGTCTCGCCATGGCGAGCGAACCGGCCAGAGCCGCGGTGCTGCCCAGAAATTCACGCCTGTCCATGTCTCACACTCCCCTTTGTACGGCGTTTTAAACGCCTTGGTTGTTCAGGCGTCGTCAGTCGAGGACGAGCCTTTGCTCGGTCTTCAGGTCGAACCAGTGCACCGCCGCCTGCGACAGCCTGATATGGACCCGGTCGCCCGCCGCGGCGCGAACCTTTCCGGGCCGGCGCACGATGAAGGGCTGACCGTCGATACGGGTCTCGACCAGCGTGTCGGCGCCGAGATATTCGACGGCCACGACATCGGCCGCGATGCCGGCATCGGTGAGCTCGGTCATCTCGGGCCGGATGCCGACCGCAAGCGAGCCCGGCTCGGCATGAGCCGGCGGCGAGAGGCCAGTGCCGCCGCTCGCCAGAATGGAGGCGAGCGGGATGACGTTCATCGGCGGCGTGCCGACGAAGCGCGCGACGAAGATCGTCGCCGGATTCTCGTAGAGCTGGTCGGGCGGAGCATCCTGCTCGATCCGTCCGTTTCGCATCAGCACGACCTGGTCGGCCATGGTCATCGCCTCGACCTGATCATGCGTGACATAGACCATGGTGATGCCGAGGCGCTGTTGCAGCTCGCGGATTTCGCGACGCATCTCGACGCGCAGCTGAGCGTCGAGATTGGAGAGCGGCTCGTCCATCAGGCAGACCGGCGCCTCGGCGACGATGGCACGGCCGAGCGCGACACGCTGCTGCTGGCCACCGGAGAGCTGGGAGGGCTTGCGCTCGAGCAGGCCGGCGAGCCCGAGGATCGAGGCGGCGCGGGAGAGCCGCTCGTCGCGATCCGCGCGCGACACCTTCCGCACCTTCAGTCCGAACAGGATGTTCTCCGCCACAGACAAATGCGGGAACAGCGCATAGTTCTGGAACACCATGGCGATGCCGCGTTGCGACGGAGCCGCACGGGTGACGTCGCGCCCGCCGATCGCGATCGTGCCGGTGCTGCTGTCCTCCAGCCCGGCGATCAGCCTGAGCGTGGTCGACTTGCCGCAGCCGGAGGGGCCGAGCAGCGCGACGAGCTTGCCGCCCTCGACGGTGAAGCTGACATTATCGACGGCGGCTGCGCCGCCCCAGCTCTTCGAAACGGCCTTGAGCTCTACCGAAACCATTCGCGACCCGGCCATCCCCAGCAATTTGTCGTGAGCCGGCGCAAAAATCCGACCTGCCGGCTACGCGCCGAGGCGCGAGCATGATGCCAAAAACCACGCTGATACAAGAGCGCGCCCGTACGGGTCCGCACGCTCCAATGCGATTTCAAACAAACGGCCGAACCTTGCCAGCACCCTGTTCCGTCAGAACCTGACCGCGAGCCTGGCATTGAAGGCGTGGTCGGTAGCCCGCTGCGCGAGCTGGCCGTCATAGGAGAGCGCGATTTCGGCGCTGGGCGTGAGGTTCAGTGCCAAACCTGCACCGACGACGAGCGCATCCCGTGCGATCGGAACGCCCGCGATCGAGAATGGCGACCCGCCCGTAAAGCTCTGCAACGACAACGGGGTGACATCGCCTGCGGCGCGGCGCCAGCCGAGCGTGGTGTCGAACCGCACAGGCAGGCTGCCGAGGTCGAAACCGATCTGCACGCGCAGGCCCAGCGTCGCGAAGGCAACCGCGGTGGTCTGCGTCTTGGCCGAGAGCGCGGCGACACCGCCGGTCTCGGTAAAGGCGCCGCTGCGCAGGTTGACATAGGCGAGATTGGCGAAGGGCTCGAATGCGGCCGGGCCGAGATCGAACCGGTAGGCGATCTCGCCGAAGGCCTGGAGGCTGCGGGCATCATAGCCGGACTTCAATGTCTCGCCGAAGCCCGGGAAGGAGACGGTGCGCCGCGTCGACAGCTCGTGCCAGGCATAGGTCAGCCCGCCGGTCAGGCGGAAGCGATCGAAGCGGGCACCGCCATAGAGGCCGACATGGTAATTGTCCGCCTCGCCGCGGGAGAGGCGCTTGGCCACCTCGAAGGTCGAGCGCGAATAGCCGGCGGCGATGCCGATCCGTGCATCCTGCGCCGCCGCGATGTCGAAGCCGGCGACCAGACCATTGTTCGAGCGGGTCAGCGAAGCGGCATTGCCGTCGCCCCGCGTCTGGCCCCAGGAACCGAAGCCGCGGGCCCAGAGCGCAAAGCTCTCCGCCGATCCCGCCGACACCGCGCCCTTGCTGGAAGCATAGGCCAGCGTCGCGATGCGCGGCGCCCCGATCCCGTCAAAGGCGGCACGGACCCGGTCGGAGACGGCGCTGCGGGCGATGCCGCTGCCCTCGATCACGGCCGTCTTGGCTGACGCGTGGATCTCGCCGGAGAGGCTGTCATAGGCGCGCCTCGCCTCGCCTTCGTCGCGCAATTGCGTGAAGCTCAGCCAGAGCGGGCTGGTATCGCCGAGGCTCTCCAGGCCAAGCGCGGTCTGCACCTGATTACGCGTTTTCGCGATCGATGCGAACTGCAGGTCATTACGCAGCAGGGTCAGCGTGACGCTGGTCGCGTCATAGTCCAGCGAGGGGTCGAGGAAGAGATAGCGCGAGGTGACGTCGTCGAAGCGGCCGTCGACGCCCTGCGCCGCCGTCAGGATGGTGTAACGCTGGTTTGCCCAGTAATTGCCGTCTTCGCCGAGATGGATGACCGATCCGCCCGAAAGCCGCGCCTTGCCGCTGGCGCGGATCAGGTCGCTCGACGTGCCGTCCGGGCTGACCTCGACCTCATAGGCCGCGCCGCGCGCGAAGCCGATGTCGCCGGCGACCGTGAGCGTGCCGATCGAGTTGCCCGGCGCGATCGTCGCGCCGGAGCGGATCATGGTCGCCCCGACCGTGCCATTGCCCTGCAGCCGGGCGCCCGCGTGCACATCGAGCTCGCCGCCGAGCGCGCCGTTGACGACGAGCCTGCCGGCGGAGACCGTCGTCGCGCCGGCAAAGCCCGAGCTGTCGCCGGTCAGTTCGAGGCCGCCCCTGCCGGCTTTGGTGAACCGGCCCGCTCCGGAGAACACGCTCGCCAAACTGGCATCGCCCTGCTGGTTGAAGATAACCGCGCCATTGTTGGCGATGTTGCCGGAGATCGAGGCGGCATCGCCAACGAGCGTGCCCGCCGTCACGATCGTGTTGCGGTAGAAACTAGAGCTGGTCAGCGTCAGCGTGCCGGCGCCGGTCTTGATCAGGTCGCCCTGGCCATAGACGCCGCCACTGAGCGTCGCATCATGGCCGTTGGTATCGAAGGTGCCGTTGCCGATCAGCAGCATGGTGCGGTCCGTATTGAACGAAGCGCCGAAGCGCAGCGCACCACCGAGGAAGCTGATTGCGGTTCCGCTGGCGCCGAGATTGCCGTCGGCCGAAACCTCGAGCGTGCCGGCCTGGATCAGCGTGCCGCCGGAATACGAGTTGGTGCCGGTCAGGGTGGTCGTACCGGAGCCGGACTGCGCGACGACGCCGCTGCCGGAGATGGCGCCGCCGAAGCTGTAGTCGTTCGCGCGATTGAAGCTCAGGACAGCGTTGTTGACGACATTGCCGGCGAGCTCGCCGGTCGTGCCACCATCGCCGATCTGCAGCATGCCGGCCGCGACCGTCGTACCACCGGTATGGATTGCGCTGCCGGTCAGGACGAGCGTGCCCCAGCCCGCCTTGATCAGGCTGCCGGGACCGGTGAGGTCGCCGCCAATGGCGAAGGTCGTGCCGATCTGCGTAGCAATCGTCGCGGCGCCGTCGAGGAAGAAGCTGCGGCTGCTGCTGATGTCGGCGAGCGTCGCCAGCCGGGCGTTCGAGATCAGGATGGGCGGGCTGGAGGCTGCGCCGAGATTGGCGTCGGCGACGATGGCGAGCGTGCCGCCGAGGATCGCGGTTCCGCCGCTCTGGGTGTTCGTGCCGGTGAGCAACAGCGTGCCGGCTCCGTCCTTGAAGAAGGTACCCGTGCCGGTGATCCTCCCGGCATAGAGGCTGTCATCGCTCTGGTCGACCGTGAGGTCAGCGCCGCCGAGTGCGACCTCGCCGCCGCTGCCGGCGAGGAAGCGCATGCCGAGATTGTAGCCGCCGAGGTCGAGCTTGCCGCCGGTCAGGACCCAGTCGGTCATCGTCGGCAGCGCGCCGGCACTGTCGGCCCGGATCGTACCGGCGCTGATCAGGGTCCCGCCCGCCCAGCTGCCGGTGCCGGAGAGGGCGAGCGTGCCATCGCCCCATTTGATCAGCCCGCCCGGGCCGCTGACCGCGCCGCTCAGGGACAGCGTCGTACCGGCGGCGGTCTCGATCGCACCGGTGTCGCGCAGGGTGACGGCGCGGGCCGAGGTGATGTCGGCCGTCGTGTGCAGCGCGCCGTCGTCGAGCGTCACGCCGCCGCTCGCGGCACCGAGATTGGCGTCGGCCGAGATCTGCAAGGTGCCGCCCGAGATGATGGTGCCGCCGCTGTAGCTGTTGGCGCCGGACAGGATCAGCCTGCCATCGCCGGTCTTCTCGAGCCCCTCCGTGCCGGTGACGGTGACCGCGAGCGTCGCGGTCTCGCCATCGAGCACGCGAAGCTCCGGCGTGGTGACGACAAAGCCGCCATTATTGTAGCCGTGCAGGTTGAGGCTGCCGCCGGCGCCACCGACCAGTGTGTAGCTGCCGCCGACGAACTGCAGGCCGACCGCGTTCTGCTGGCCGTCCAGGGTGATCGTGCCGCCCGGGCCGCGGAAGACGCCATAGGCGCCGCCCCATTGCACCGGCGTCGAACCGCCGAGGTCGAACCAGTTCGGATTGGCGGCGTTCCAGGTGCCCGAGGCGCCGCCGGCCGTCGTCGTGCCCCAGAGCTGCAGGATGTTGAGCCCGTTTGCGGTGACAAGGACGTCGACCTTGCCGCTCTGCGAGGTGTCAGGCGTGTAGGTATAGGCCACCGGGCTCGTGACCGGGGTGCTACCGATGACGAGGCCGCTGCCCGAAAGGCTGCCGCTATAGCTGACGACGCGGTGATAGCCGATGTTCGGCTGGCTTCCGCCCGACAGATCGACCGTGCCGCCATTGAGGGAAAGGTCGGTCGTCCGCGTCGTCGCCGAACCGAGGCCGGGCGTATCGGCGCTCGCCATCCGGTAGGCGTAATGGCTGCCGGCGTTCAGCGTCAGCCTGCCGTCGACGAGCAGCGCCGGCCCATCTGACGGGCGCACCGTGCCGCCGCTCTCGACCGTGAGATTGCCGCCCACCGTGAGCGAGGTCTTGCCCGACGGCGCCAGCGTCCCGCCGGCATTGATCGTGGTCGCGCCGATCGCGCCTTCGCCCTCGACCCGGCCGCTATTGTTGATCGCCACCGTGCCGCCAAGCCGCGCGCTGCCCGCCAGGCGCAAGGTGCTGCCCGCGACCGTCGTCGCGCCCGAAAACCCCGAGCTGTCTCCGCTCAGGATCGTCGTGCCAGCGAGGACACCGATCGCCCCGGCGCCGGAGATCGCGCTCGAGAACGCGTAGTCGCTAGCGGTGTGGTTGAAGACCAGCGCACCGGCACCGGCGCCGAAGCGGATGTCTCCCTCGAGTGCTCCGGGGGCAACCGCAGCCTGTCCCGCCGCAGCGCCGATGATGACCGTGCCCGAGCTGCCGGCCATCCTGGCGACGTCGATCCGCTTGCCGGGCCCTGGCCCAGCCCCGCCGCCATCGGAGAGCGTCAGCGTGCCGCTGCCGGACGCGCCGACCGTGAATGTCGTCGCGATCAGGCTGGATCCCGGACCGGTGACCAGCGCCGAGCCTGTGCCGTTCTCACCGAGCACGAGCTCCCGAGCCCCGACATGCGATCCATTGCCCGTGACGCTGATCGCACCGGCTCCTCCGGCCGCCGCCGCGGTGGTGATCAAACCGGCTTGAACGGTTCCGCCATTGGCGACGGTGAGGCTGCCCTGGCCTTCATCTCCAATGGCGAGCCGGCTCCCGACAGTCCACGTCGCCCCGGGCCCGGTGACGTCGACGGCCGCAACCGCGCCTGGAGCGTTCGTGATGTGGGCGTTCGCAGCCGTCAGTTGCGCTCCCGGCGCAAAGACGAGTGTACCGACATCGATCGCCATGTTGCCGACGCGGGCAGTCGCAGCGCCCGAGAGCGTCCAGGTGCTCGCACCGCTCTTGTTGAAATCCAGGAAGCCCTGATATTGCGAACCCAGTCCGCGCAGATCGAAGCTCGCATTCACCGCGCCGCCCAGGACGAGCGTCGCATTGCTGCCGCCGGTCGCCTTGCCGACGAGATTGTATCCTGCTTGCAATTCGACCGAGTTACCGCTGCCGTTGAGGGCGATCGCCGCGCCCTGAGAGCCCGGAACGAAGCCCTGGCTGCCGCCACCGCGAACCTCGCCCGCAATCGTCAGCGATGTGCCACCACCGGTCACGTCGATGCCGGACCCGCCGGCGCCGCCACGGCCGCTCGATGATTGCTGGCCGAGGCCGCCGAGCCCGCCGGCGACCTGCCCGCCGCCCTGGATCGTGATGGTGGCCTGACCGTCGACAAAGATGCCGTTGCCTCCGGGGGCTCCGAACGTCGCATAGCTGGCATTGCCGCCACCACCACCGGTCACGATTCCGCCCACCGTAATCGTGGCGGAACCCGTCACATGGATGCCGTCACCCCCCATTCCAGCCGCGCCGCCGTAACCTTCGCGGCCACCATTGCCGCCCCGCGCGCGGCTATTGGATGCCAGCGTGATGATCGTGCTGCCACCGAAGCGCCCGTCGACTTCGATGCCTGAGCCGCCGCGACCGCCGTTTCCGCCGTTTCCGAAATTGCCGCGATTGCCGTCCGGCATGCCGCCGTAGCCGTGGCCGGAACCGCCGTCGCCGCCACCTCCGCTATCCCCGCCATCGCCTCCATTCCCGCCCTGAGCAGTGGTCGCGAAGAGACTGATCTGCCGGCCATACAACGACAGAAGTCCAGCACCGCCGGAGCCGCCGTCGCCGCCGGAGCCACCGGGGCCGCCATCGCCTGGGTACATGCGGATCGGTATGCAGCCCCTGCCTGCCGGAAGGCAGACTTGCGTCTCATAGCCGCCGGAACCATGCCCGCCATCTCCGCCATTTCCGCCCCGGCCGCCATGGCCGCCTTGGAGAGTCGCATTGGTGGTCGTCACGATGAGGTTGGACGGCGCTATCCAATGAAACCCGCCTGAAAATGGGCTGTAGGTGAGTTGCTGGCCGGGAAGTGTTAACCCCGCTGCGCCGCCGCCGCCGCCGCCACCACCGCCGCCGCCTGCGCCCCCATGCCCGATGAAAGGATCCCTATAGGAGTTGCCTCCCGTCCCTCCGTTCCCGCCATCACCGCCATGGCCACCTACCAGGCTGATCGTCTGGCCCGCGGTCAGCGATTTCCCGTAGAAATCGAGGCCGACGGCTCCGCCACCACCACCGCCGCCGCTGCCGCCATCATGTCCCGGCGCACCAGCTGCGCCGTGCGACGGCGAGCCACCTGTCGAACCGGACTGCCCGACATGCCCGAGATAACCGGGCGGGATCGACTGGAGAACGGGCGAGGTGCCGGTGATGTCTCCGCCTGCGCCGCCACCGTGGCCGCGCACACCGCTGCCACCCTTGCCCCCTTGGGATCCGCCACCCGACTGGGCATTCGCCCCACCACCACCTCCACCACCGCCGCCGGAATATTCGTTACTGGAACTCCCTGCTTGTCCGGCGGTGGGACGACTGACACCATGCGCACCGCCCGCTCCTCCCTTGCCGCTCACTTGCCCCCAGGCGGGCAAAGCCAGCACAAGGGGCGCGCACAACGCGACCGGGCCAGCCATGGCGAGCAGCGCGCGCAGCATCGCTGTCGATGATGCGAAGCCGTTCGACGCATGGACGGGACCCAGGCCGGCAGCCGGCGCGTGCGCCGTGGTTGCCAGCTTGACGTCCATCCAGTGTCTCAATGGCCCCGAGCCCTACTCACGAAATCTTTCGAACCCCGACCTTGCTACGGGTGCGCTGGCGCGAGCTCTGCTGCGAGCTCGCGCACCGCGGTCCGCAGCCCCTCGAACATGGCGAAGTCGACCTTGCTGGCGACGACGAAGATGCCGAGCCTGCGGTTGGGCGAGAGCACGACATAGCTCATGAAACCGCCGAGCCCGCCGCTCTTGCCGAGCAGGAGCGGCACCTTGTCCTTCGGCCGGCTGACGATCCAGCCCAGCCCCATCCCCTCCGAATCCGTGGCCTCGACGCCGACCAGGCGCGAGAGACCGTCATGCGGCCGCCAGAGCGCATGCGCCAGCGAGCGCACTGGGCGATCCGCGGCATCGTCGGCGAGGTGCCAGCGCATCCAGCGCACCATGTCCTCGGCGGTGGTGTAGATGCCGGCGCTGGCCTGCATCACTTCGCCGGCTTCCCAGTTCGGATCGGGCTTGCCGAACGGATCGAGCCCGGTCATCAGCCGGGGCTTCTGCGCCTCCGACAGGCGTAAGGTCGTATCCGCCATGCCCAGCGGCACGGCGATCCGCTCACGCACCAACTCGGCGAAGGGCTTGCCGCCGGCCTTGCCGAGCGCCTCGCCGAGCAGGCCGAAGCCGACATTCGAGTAGATCGCCGTGGTGCCCGGCCGATAGGCGGGGCGGTGGCCTGATATCCAGTCCCAGTAATAGGAAGCCTTGTAGCCAGCGAACGGGTTCTGCTCGCCAGGCGGTGTCGCCGGATCGGCCAGTTCGCGCGGCAATCCGGCGGAATGGGTCGCGAGGTCGAGCAGGGTGATCGGCCGGTCGTCGAAAGCCTGCGGCGCCTTGCCGGGCGGGGCATAGCGGGCGAGCGGCGCGTCGAGCGAGAGCTGCCCATTCGCCGCCATGGCGGCGAGCACGTCGGTCGCGAAGACCTTCGAGACCGAACCGACGCGAACGATCGAACGGCCATCCGGCTCCTTGCCGCTGCCCGGCGCGGTCTCGCCATAACCGGCGATGACACTGTCCTCGCCGCGGACGACGGCAAGGATCAGGCCCGGTGCGCGGGCGTTCAGGAACATCGCGACGCCGGTCATCGAGGCCGCCTCGCGCAAAGCGAGATCTTCGGCGACAGCCCGCCGCTGCCAGCTCATGGTCGACAGCGAGGCGAGCAAGCAACCGAGGACGAGCCGTGCCGCCTTGCGCGCCGGGACGCGTCTCGAATGCGAGGCGGTGAAGCTGCGGTAGCGATGAAACGGCATGGGCTAGGCGGGTTTCTTGGTCGATTTCCGTATGGTCTCGCGCACAGGCGAAGCGGCAAGCGGAATTCGACCAACGGACATGCCGGTTCGACGAACGGTGCTTCAGGCCAGATTCATCGTGAGAAATCAGTTAATTGGCGGGTTACCTCGGCGGCGCCGAATCAAACGCCGACAGTCAAACACCGAGGCGTTGCCGCAGCTCCTGCCGATAGGAGCGCGACACCGGCCAAGCCTCGGTGAGGCGGCCGATCCCGATCGTCCAGCGATCCCCGGCGCGTCGGTCGAGGCCGCTGACATGCTGCAGGTTGACGATCGCCGTGCGGTGGATGCGCAGGAAGGACGCTGCCGGCAGGAGCCCGGTCCAGATTGTGAGCGGGCGCAGGTCCAGCACCGTCGAGCCATCCTGCAGCCAGACCTTCGCATAATCGCGCGCCGATCTGACACCGAGAATGGCTTGCGGTTCGACGCCGATGATTTGTCCCTGCCGGCGCAGATAGACCAGCGGCGCGAACCCTCTGGAAGAGTTGGCGAGAGCTTGCCCGCCATGGAGGGATCCATAGCGTGCCAGCGCGATCAGTTCGGCACATTGGAACAGCGCCCCGATATCGCCGGGCGGCCAGCCACGGGTGGCAATCGTCGCATCGAAGCCGATGCAGGCCCGCAAGCGCCCATCATGGAAGACCGGGACGCTGAGCACGCTCTTGTCGCTCTGCCTGAGCATCTCGACCTGGAGCGGACGGGCCGGGCGCGGCAGCTCGGCGACGCGGTTGATCATCACCGCCCTGCCCCTGACCAGGAACTGGTGGAGCCAGGCGATCATCGTCACCGGCGTGTTCTGCAGATCCTCGACAAAGGACTGGACGCCTTGCCGGCTCCATTCATGGGTGTTCCGGAAGCGCAGCAATTCGGCGTCGTATTCGAACATCCAGGCCCGGTCCGCCCCGGCGAGCGCGCCGATCTCGGCTAGTGCTGCAGTGATCGCGATATCGACCGGCTCCCGGAGCAGCCATCTGGCCATGCGATAGGGCCAGTTCGATCCGGCGGCATCACCGCAATCGGCGAGCGAGCGGGCTTCGTAAGCCGCATCCGGTCCATGGTCGGCGAGGACATCGTCCCCGGCGCGACCGTGGTCCTTGTGCTGCTGGCTCCCGATCTCACGCACAGCGTTCGCCCCTCGCCGGATCGGCGTATTTGGCCGGGCGATAGCGCGCTCGCAACTGAAATCTCGATGGCGGCTGCCCGGCCGCCGTGCAGTGATGGATATTTACCGGGCAGGCGATCACGACACCCGGAACTTCGCAGCCCCCAGGAGGTTGACATCGGCCAGCCATATACGTTGATATCAACTTTCATGGAACGATACTGACCGCTTCTGGGGCCCCCGCGGCTATCTTGCCGGACGCCTATCGAAGCCTCTCTCGGAAAAGGAGACGACCATGAAGATCGTGACCAGCTTGAGCTTCCGCGGCCAGTGCCGCGAGGCGTTCGAATTCTACGCCAAGGTGCTGGGTGGAAAGATCACCGCGGCCATGCCTTACGGAGATGCGCCGCCCGGTATGGGCATGCCGACCGACGACACGTACAAGAGCTGGCTGATGCATTGCTGGCTCGAGGTCGGCGATCAGGCGCTGATGGGCGCCGACATGGATACCGCCTGGGCTCCCAATGTCGACAAGCCGAAGAACGGCTTCGACGTCACCCTGCACACCAATGACAAGGCAGAAGGCCAGCGCTGGTTCGATCAGCTGGCCGAGGGCGGCAAGGCAGTGATGCCGTTCAGCGAGACCTTCTGGTCGCCCGGCTTCGGCTCGCTGGTCGACAAGTTCGGGGTCCCCTGGATGGTCAACACCATCCCGTCGGGCGACTGGAAGCCGCAGGGCTGACCTGGCGACATCGTCGCAAAAAAAATCGCAGCGGCCTGTCGGCACGGCCGGAGCCGCTGCGTCCTAGGGGCATTGAGCGCGTGAGACCGCATGGCGTCGCCAGCGGAACGCGAAACGTCCCGGAGATTCCTATGAATCAATCCTATCGCTGGGTGATCGTCGCGGCAGGCGGCCTTTTGGGCTGCGTTGCGATCGGAGCCATGTTCTCGCTGCCCGTCTTCCTGCGGCCGATGTCGCAGGACACCGGCTGGTCCGTCACCGGCATCTCGACGGCGATGACATTCGGCTTCCTCGCCATGGCAGCCGCCAGCATGGTCTGGGGCGGCCTCTCCGACCGCTACGGGCCGCGCCCGGTGGTGCTGACCGGATCGGTCGTGCTGGCCACGAGCCTGGCGCTCGCCAGCCGCGCCGACTCGCTGATCGAATTCCAGCTCCTCTTCGGCCTTTTCGTCGGCGCGGCGACCGCTGCCGTCTTCGCGCCGATGATGGCCTGCGTCACCGGCTGGTTCGACACACAGCGCGGCCTCGCCGTCTCGCTCGTCTCTGCCGGCATGGGCATGGCGCCGATGACGATGGCGCCGCTCGCAGCCTGGCTCGTCACCGGTCATGACTGGCGCACCGCCATGCAGATCATCGCCGGCATCGCTGCCGTGCTGATGATCCCCGCGGCGCTGCTCGTGCGCCGGCCGCCCGCGCTGGAGGCTGCGGCGCAGGGCGAGGCGATTGCCGATGAGCCGCAATCGGGGATGAGCGTCGGCCAAGCGGTGCGCTCGCCGCAGTTCATCACGCTCATGCTGGCGAACTTCTTCTGCTGCGCCACTCATTCCGGCCCGATCTTCCATACGGTGAGCTACGCCGTGACCTGCGGCATCCCGATGCTCGCGGCCGTGTCGATCTACAGCGTCGAGGGGCTGGCCGGCATGTTCGGTCGCATCGGCTTCGGTTTGGCCGGCGACCGATTCGGTGCGCAGCGCGTTCTGGTGATCGGGCTGCTGACGCAAGCCTTCGGCGTGCTCGCCTACGCGTTCGTCGGCCAGCTCGGCGGCTTCTATGCCGTGGCGGTGCTGGTCGGCTTCATCTACGCCGGCACGATGCCGCTCTACGCCGTGATCATTCGCGAGAATTTCCCGTTGAAGATGATGGGCACGATCATCGGCGGCACCGCGATGGCCGGGAGCCTCGGCATGTCGACCGGCCCGCTGCTTGGCGGCCTGATCTATGACCGCTTCGGCACCTATGCGCCGATGTATGTCGGCTCCTGGGTCATGGGTCTGGCGGCGATGCTGATCCTGATGACGTTCCGGCCATTTCCTAAGAAGCAGCCGGAATTGGCGATGGCGTAGCGCCTGCTGGAGCAAGCCCGCGATTCCCTGAATCGCGGACATGCTCCAGCTCTTTGTTTTATCGCATTTTCTTCACGCGAACCGGTGTCCACTTCGCTCAAAAATGCTCTAGCGCTTGGTCATCTCGATGTCCGGAATCGTCGGGCCGCTCGTACCGCGCTCGCCATCGACCATTGGTGGCGACGGGTTTCGCGAGATCCGCAGCGCGATATAGATCGCGACGGCCACCGACAGCCCGGTGAGATAGATCAGCATCCCCTGCGGGCCCATGAACTGCATCAGCAGGGTTGCGGCCAGCGGTCCGATCGCGGAGCCCGTGCCCCAGAGGAACAAAAGCTGTGCCGAAAGCCCGACGGCATGGTCGCGCCCCATGCGGAAATAGGCATGGGTGACCGCAACCGTATAGAGCGGGATGCCGCAGCCGCCGATCAGTGCGAACAGGCCGAAGAGCCAGATCCGGCCATGGGCCGGATCTGCTTGCAGGAGCACCGCGAGCCCGGCTGCGGTAACCGCGACGATGCTGGTGGCGATGAGCATGATCAGGCGGCTGGCGACCCGGTCCGCCAGCAGGCTCATCGGCCATTGCAGCAGGAGCGCGCCGATCTGGATGCCCGCTGTGAGCAGGATGGTGGCGCGCTGATCGAGGCCGGACAGGATGCCGTAGGCGGGGGTCACGCTCGTCAGCGGGCCGCCAACCAGCCCCACATAGAGGCAACCAACGACCGCAGCCGGCGCTTGCGACCATAGTGTCCGCAGTCCGACCGAAACGATCTCGCTTGATTCGGGCCCCCGGGCACGCGTCAGCGCGACGGGGATCAGCGCCAGGGAGAAAGCCATGCTGGCGAAGAGGAAGACGTCCTGCGACTGGATCGCGACATAGCCGACGCCGATCTGCGAGCCGATCAGCGCGACGCGGTTGAGGATCTGGTAGATGCCGAAGATGCGGCCGCGCTGGGCCCGGTTGGCCTGTCCGCTGATCCAGCTCTCGATGCAGATGCCGTGGCCGGCTGCCGCCAGGCCCATGACCAGCCGCGCGAGGCCCCACCATGCTTCCGGCAGCAGCGGAAAGCTCAGCGTCGAGACCGCCTGGAGCGCCGCGAACACCGCAAAGCCGCGGATATGCCCGACCCGGCGCACGAGCGAGGGATTGACGAAGCAGCCGATCAGGAAGCCGAGCGAATAGGCCGAGGCGACGAGGCCGATCAATAGCGGCGGCTGGCCTGCGATCGCCATCTGCAACGGCACGACCGTGTTCACGATCGTGCCGGCGACCTGCAGGATCAAGGCACCCGCGACGATTGCGCCGAGCGCGGCGACAGAACCGCCATGGGCTTTTGCTGTCACGGCGTGGTCACATCCCGAAAGTCTGTTTCGGCGACGCTAACAGCTCACCCGGATTCGGGAAAGGCTGGCGGCTCAATCCTTGCGCTTGTCGTCCTCGGCCAGCAATTCCTTGCGGGCTTTGGTCAGCGCCTTGCGCGCCTCGGCATCGACCGCCGGGAATTGCGGGTCCAGCTGCTCCAAGCGATCGACGATCGTCGCTGCCACCAGGAGCCGGGTGAACCATTTGTTGTCGGCCGGCACCACATGCCAGGGGGCGTGCTCGGTCGCGGTGTTGGCGATCGCGTCCTCGTAGAAGCGCTGATACGCGTCCCAGTGCTTGCGCTCGGCGAGATCGCCAGGCTCGAACTTCCAGTTCTTGTCGGGCTCGTCGATCCGCGCCAGGAACCGCCGCCGCTGCTCCTCCTTCGACAAGTTGAGGAAGAATTTCAGGATCACCGTGCCGTTGCGCGCCAGGTGCTTCTCGAAATCGCGGATGCTCTCGAAGCGCTCGCGCCAGATGTCCTTGCCGATGAGCTCAGGCGCCAGCCCCTGCTTCGCCAGCAACTCCTCGTGGACACGGACGACCAGCACCTCCTCGTAATAGGAGCGGTTGAAGATACCGATCTCGCCGCGTTCGGGCAGCGCGCACGTCGTGCGCCAGAGGAAGTCGTGGCGAAGCTCGAGCGAGCTCGGGGCCTTGAACGAGGTGACCTCGCAGCCCTGTGGATTGACGCCCGACATGACGTGCTCGATCGTCCCGTCCTTGCCGGCGGTATCGATCGCCTGCAGCACGATGAGGACAGACCAGCGCTTCTCGGCGAAGAGACGCTCCTGCAGGTTGCGCAGGCGCTTGACGCCGCTCTGCAGCAGCTCGCGCGCCTCGTCCTTGTCGAGATCGAGGCCGCCGGTGTCGGCGGGGTCGAAACGCTTCAGCCGGAAATCAGCGCCATCGGCAACCCTGAAGTGCTCGACCAATCCGTCTTTCAGCATGCCCGGCGTCCCGTGAGGAAGATCGGCCGCCAGTCTGACTTCATGCCGGTGATTGTCCAGCCCTTGGCCTGCTCTCGTCCGAGAGACTGAGCAGCAGTTGCTGCGGACTTCGCCAGCGGCCGGCCGCCGGCGAAGCCCGCATCTCCGCCTACTTTGCGTATTGCTGGATCAGTGCGCGCGCATCCGCGATCAGCTTCTTGCCGTCGGCGCCCTTCGCCCCGACCTCCTTGATCCAGTCCTCCTCGACCGAGGCGGTCGCGTCGACCCAGCGCTTGTACTCGTCCTGCGGCAGGTCGTAGAAGACGCCGCCGAGATCGGCCGCCTGCTTCTTGAAGGGCTCGACCACGGCGTCGAAGCCGATCTCACCGGCCCAGGCCGAGGTCTCCGGGCCACTATTGGCGTCGATCACCTTCTTCAGATCGGCTGGCAGGCTGTCGTATTTCGCCTGGTTCATGCCGAACAGGAAGATCGTGTTCGAGATGCGCGGCGCTCCCGCCGGCACGTTGAGATGGTACTTGGCGATCTCGGCCAACTTGATCGACGGCGAGCCTTCCCAGGGCACGGCCGCGCCGTCGACGACGCCCTTGGCGAGCGATTCCGGCACGGCCGGCAGCGGCATCTGCACCGGGGTCGCGCCCAGCGCCGCGAGCATGCGCGAATTGGCGCGTGTCGCCGCCCGGATCTTCAGGCCCTTCATGTCGGCGAGCGTCTTCGGCTGCTTGCTGGTGAAGTGGAAGAGCGCGCCGTCATGCACGTGCATGAAGATGCGCTTGACGCCCTTGAACTCGTCCTCGGCATTCTTCTCGACATAATCCCAGAAGGCGCGGCTGCCGGCCTTGGCCGTCACCACCATCCAGGGCAGTTCGAAGACCTCGGACTTGGCGAACCGTCCGGAGGCATAGGTCGGCACGGTCCAGATCGCATCGACGACGCCGTCGCGCACCTGGTCGAAGAGCTGCGCCGGCGTGCCGCCGAGCTGCATCGCCGGGTAGATCTGGCATTTGAGCTTGTCGCGCGATTCCTTGGCGATCTTGTCGCACCAGGGCTGGATCAGCTTGACCTGCGCGCTCGAGGTCGAGGGCAGGAAGTGGTGGACACGGATGATGATCTGCTGCGCCGAGGCCTGTGTCGCCGCCATCAGGCCTGCCAGGCCACCGACAGCCAACAGACCGCTGCGGAACCGGTTGAGGATGGACTTCCGTTGCTTGCTCATGCTGCACCTCCCTGTGTGGTTGTTGTCTGCTTCGTGGTGAACTGCCTCACAGCGCGCCGAACGCCTTGACCAGGACGAGCGAGATCGAGGGGAAGGCGACGAGGACGACGATGCGGACGAGATCAGAGGCCAGGAAGGGCATCACGCCCTTGAAGGTCTCGACCAGCGGAACGTCCTTGGCCAGGCGATTGATGATGTAGACGTTCATGCCGACCGGCGGATGCACCAGGCCGATCTCGACCACCATCAATGCGAGGATGCCGAACCAGATCGACTTGTCCTCGACCGACATGCCGTAGAAGTCGAGCCCGATGATCATCGGATAGAAGATCGGGATCGTCAGCAGGATCATCGCCAGCGAGTCCATGACGCAGCCGAGCAGGATGTAGATCACGAGGATCATCGCCAGCACGAAGAGCGGTGCGAGGCCGCTGTCCTTGACCCAACCCGCAAGCTCCGCCGGCATCTGCGACAGGGCCAGCGCCGTGTTCAGCATGTCGGCGCCGAGCAGCACCAAGAGGATCATCGCCGTCGCCTGCGCCGTGCCGAGCGCGCTGTCGATCAGGCCGCGTAGCCGCATGCCGCCGCTGACCACCGCGATCGCGCCGCAGGCCGCCGCGCCGATCGCAGCCGCCTCGGTCGGTGTCGCCCAGCCGCCATAGATGCCGACGATGACGATCACGAAGACGAGGATCACCGGGAGTACGCCGGCGAGGACCTTGAGGCGCTCCGGCCAGGGCACGCGCGGGCCGGCCGGCCCCGCTTCCGGATTGCGGCGCACGACCAGCTGCACCACGAACATGTAGCCGAACATCGCGATCAGGCCGGGCAGGACGGCGGCCATGAACAGCTTGCCGATCGATTCCTGGGTCAGGATCGCGTAGATCACCAGCGGCACCGAGGGCGGGATCATGATGCCGAGCGTGCCGCCGGCCGCGAGCGCGCCAGTCGCGAGGCTCCCCGAATAGCGGTAGCGGCGCAGCTCCGGCAGGGCGACCTGGCCCATCGTCGCCGCGGTCGCGAGCGAGGAGCCGCAGATCGCGCCGAAGCCGGCGCAGGCGCCGATCGCCGCCATGGCGACGCCGCCGCGGCGATGGCCGATGAAGGCGCTGACGCAGCGGAACAGGCTCGCCGACAAGCCGCCATGGGTGGCGAACTGGCCCATCAGCAGGAAGAGCGGAATGACCGTCAGGTCGTAGTTCGACAGGCGGGCATAGGGAATCGATTTCAGGATGTTGAGCCAGGGCGCCCAGTTGCCACCCATCAGATAGACATAGCCACCCGAGCCCGCGACGAACATCGCGATGCCGATCGGCACGCGGAACGCCATCAGCGCGAGCAGACCTGCGAAGATCGTGAAGCCGACCGAGATCCCGCTCATCGACGGGCTCCCTCGCGATGCGCCGCTTCTTGAACATGACGCGTCGCCATGTAGAAGCCGGCCAGCGCCAGCATCGCAAAGCCCGGCACCATCGCGATCTGCGCCCACCAGACCGGGATATCGAGGATCGCCGAGGTCTCGCCGTCCTCGCGGGTACCGATCGCCCCGACATAGACGCGCCAGGTCAGCACGGCACCGACAAGCCCGACAAGGAGCGAGCCGAAGGCATCCAGCATGTGATTGACCCATGGCGGGGCGGCCGCCGTGAAGAAGTCGACCTTCACGTCGCCGTGGTTGAGGTGGCAGTAGGCGAAGAAGGCGGCAGAAGCGGCCGCCGCGACCATCTGTAGAAGTTCGACATCGCCGGGAATGGGGGCGGACAGGAGCTTGCGGCCAACGATCGAGACGATCGACATGCCGACCAGGCCGACGAACAAGAGCCCTCCGGTGATCGCCAGAACCTTCGAAACGGCGAGCAACACGCGCCCGGACGCCCCGAAGGCAATCGGATCGTTCGCTACCTGGCCCGGCACGGCTTCCTGCATCGGCTTTCTTCCCCTTGTTGGTCGTCGTCGCGCTTGTTTCCGCGCGTCCGGTCGTCAGGCGGCCCGCTCCGCCATCCAGGTGGTTCAGTAAATTATTTCACATGTTAAATAATGTGCAACAGGAAATTCGGGACAGCAGGGCCATCTCGCCTGCAGGGTTTGCCGGACGTCTTCGTCCGACCTCTCGATGATGACCATGCATCCCTTTGTAACGACGCTCATCTCTCGCACCTAGAACGGGTAATGGCGTGGCGCGGTCTGTAGCGTCAGCCAGCGCAATTCGGTGAAGGATTCGATGCCGGCGCGCCCGCCGAAGCGGCCATAGCCGCTGTTCTTGACGCCGCCGAACGGCATCTGCGCCTCGTCATGCACGGTCGGACCGTTGACATGGCAGATGCCGGATTCGATGCGGCCAGCAACGCGCCAGCCGCGCGCCGTGTCGCCCGTGAACACCGCGGCCGAAAGCCCATAGGGATTGTCGTTGGCGCAGGCGATCGCCGCCTCCTCGCCGTCGACGCGCACGATCGCCTTGACCGGCCCAAAACTCTCCTCGCCGTAGATCCGCATCGCCGGGGTGACGTGGTCGAGCAGCGTCGCCGGAAACAGCGTCGTATCCGCCTTGCCGCCGGAGACGAGCGTCGCGCCCTTCGCCAAGGCGTCGTCGATCAGGGCGTTGCAGCGCTCGACCGCCTTCATGTCGACCACCGAGCCGAGCACGACCGGTCCCTGGCGCGGATCGCCAAGCGGCAGCTTCTGTGCCTTGGCGGCAAGGCGCGCGACAAAGTCGTCAGCGATGCGGCTGTCGACCACGATCCGTTCGGTCGACATGCAGATCTGGCCGGAATTGGCGAAGGCGCCGAAGGCGATGCCGGCGACCGCCGCGTCGAGATCGGCATCGTCGAGGACGAGCGCCGGCGCCTTGCCGCCGAGCTCCAGCACGACCGGCTTCAGATGCTCCGCGCAAAGCTTCGCGATGATGCGGCCGACATGGGTCGAGCCAGTGAAGTTGACGCGCCTGACCGCCGGATGCGCCACCATCGCCGCGACGACCTCGGCTGCGTCCTCAGGCGCATTGGTGACGAAATTGACCACGCCATCCGGCAGCCCGGCCTCCTGCAAAGCTGCAATGATCAGCCCATGTGTGCGCGGGCAGAGCTCCGAGCCCTTCAGCACGACGGTATTGCCGCAGGCGAGCGGCACGGCGATGGCGCGCGTGCCGAGGATGACCGGCGCATTCCACGGCGCCATCCCAAGTACGACGCCAGCCGGCTGGCGCACCGCCAAGGCGAGGCTGCCGGGCACATTGGACGGGATGACCTCGCCGCTGATCTGCGTCGTCAGCGCGGCGGCCTCGATCAGCATGTCGGCTGCGAGGTGGACGTTGAACCCGGCCCAGATGGCGGAAGCGCCAGTCTCGGCCGACATCGCCGCCGTAAACTCAGCGGCGCGGGCTTCGAGTGCATGCGCGCCCTTGACCAGCAATTCGCGGCGCTTGGCCGGCGGCGTCTGCGACCAGGCCGGGAAAGCGCGAGCGGCGGCATCGACGGCCGCGCGAGCGTCGTCGACTGTGGCCGCGGCGGCGCGGCTCGCGACCGAGCCGTCGAGCGGGTTGAGGCGCTCGAAGACGCGCCCGCCGGTCGCCGCGACCGCCTTGCCGTCGATCAAAAGGTTGATGGTATCGGTCATCTCTCGATCCTCGAAGCTCAGGCGATCACGATGTCGATCAGGTTCGGCCCGGAAGCCGCGAAGGCGGCGCGCAGGCGCGGGGCGAGGTCCTCGGGCCGCTCGACCCGCTCGCCCGGCACGCCCTGCCCACCAGCCAATTGCGCGAAATCGAGGCCCGGCAATTCGGTTCCGGCCGGCTTGTCGTTCGGCGCATAGCCGAAGACCGGGGCGAAATCCTGAAGCGCCGCATAGCGACGGTTGTTGAGGATCAAAAAGGTCATCGGCAGGTCGAGCTGCGCGGCGCTGTAGAGCGCCTGGATCGAATAGAGGCTGGAGCCGTCGCCGATCAGCGCGATCGTCCGCCCGGGCTGCTTCATGCGCTGGCGGGCCAGCGCGACACCGACCGCCGCCGGCATGCTGTGTCCGGAGCCCGCCGCTCGCCATGGTGTAGAAGCTGTCGGCGCCGCTCATCGGCAGATAGGTCTGGATCGTCGAGCGGGTGCTCGGAGCCTCCTCGACCACGACGTCGTCGGGGTGGCGTTCCCGGTCGATCACCGAGAGCGCATAAGCGGCCGACATCGGCACACCGGGTGAGGGTGTCTGCGGAGCGGGTCGGAACAGCGATGCCTCGCGTCCGGCGCCAGGCGCGCTGGCGGCGAGCAGCGCACCTACCCCTAGATCGAGACTGGCGACGACGCTGTCACCGACCGGCGCCCAGGCCGCCTGCTGCGGATCGTCGACGATCTGCGCGAGCTGCGCTCCCTCAGGAATATGCGGCCCGTTGCCCTCGACATGATAGGTGAAGGCCGGCGCACCCAGCACCAGGATGAAGTCATGCGGGGCGAGGCGCTCGACGATCTTCTCGCGCATCGCCGGCAGGAAGCCGCAGAACTGGGGATGGCGCTCGGGGAAACCGCAGCGCGCGCTCATCGGCGCGACATAGATCGAAGCGTGGTGGCGCTCGGCCAGCGCGACGACGTCGTCGACGGCCTGGTCACGCGCGACGCCCGCGCCGACGACGAAGGCCGGCCGCCTGCTGGCGTTCAGGCGCTCGGCAACCGCCGCGATGCCATCGGGCGCCGGCGCAATCGCCTGACTGACGCGGCGCGGCAGGACGAACTCGCTCGGCTGATCCCAGTCATCGGCCGGGATCGAGATGAAGACCGGGCCGCGCGGCGGCTGCATGGCGATGTGATAGGCCCGCGCCAGAGCGAGCGGCAGGTCGGCGCCGCGGGCCGGCTCGATCGCCCATTTGACATAGGGCTTTGGCAGCTCGGTCGCCTGCACCGAGGCAAGGAACGGGTCGAAGGGCAGGATCGAGCGCGCCTGCTGGCCGGCCGTGATCAGCAGCGGCGTCTGGTTCTTGAACGCCGTGAAGATGTTGCCCATGGCATGGCCGACGCCGGCGGCCGAGTGCAGGTTGACCAGCGCGGCATTGCGCGTCGCCTGCGCATAGCCGTCGGCCATGCCGACCACGACCGCTTCTTGCAGACCGAGCACATAGCGGAAATCCTCCGGATACTCCCGGAACATCGGCAGCTCGGTCGAGCCGGGATTGCCGAAGACCGTGTCGATCCCAAACTGGCGCAGCAGGTCGAGCACGGCTTCCCTAACGGTCGGGCGGGCAGAGGATGATGTGATGTCAGCTGGCATGCGCGTCCCTCGGATCGGCGGCACTGTGGCGGCACGCTGGCCATTGCTCAATTAGATGAAGCGACTAAGTATTATTCGCATGGCGAATATCGATACGATCGACCTGAACCTGTTGAGATTGTTCGATGCGGTCTACCGCACCCGCAATGTCAGCCGTGCGGCCGAGGAGCTAGGCCTCTCGCAGCCCGCGACGAGCCAGGCCCTGACACGCTTGCGACTGCTGTTGCGCGATCCGCTGTTTGAGCGCGTCGCCGGCGGCGTGCGGCCGACCGCCCGCTCCGAGCGCCTGGCGCATTCGGTCCAGGCCGGCCTTGCGCTGCTCGAAGCCGGCCTGAAGGAGGATGAAAGCTTCGATCCGGCGACCACGGACGCCGAGTTGCGCCTGCATCTCAGCGATATCGGCGAGGGCCGCTTCTTGCCGCCGCTGATGACCACCTTCCGAGAGATCGCGCCGAACCTGCGCATCACCTCGCGCGCCTGGCCGCCGGACGCGATTTCCGAGGCCCTGGACAATGGCCAGCTTCATTTCGCGCTGGGTTTTCTCCCGACCGTCAGCGGCTCCGCCCAGGCCGAGATGCTGACCGATCGCTACCAGATCTTCGTTCGCGCCGGGCACCCGGTCACACGTCAGGCCGTCGACGGCGCCTTGAGCGCCGACGCTATCGCGCGGCTGGACTTCGTCTCCGTGCGCTCACACGCCCAGACGCAGCGGATCCTGGAGATGCTGCATCTCGATCCGCGCATCCGCCTCGTCGTCTCCAGCTTCACGGCGCTGCCGCCGATCATCCGCGCCACCGACCTAGCCGTGCTGATGCCGCGCCAGATTGGCCTCGGCCTCGAGCCGGTCGCGTCCTTCGCCCTGCTTGAGCCCGCCTTGCCCCAGCGCGATTTCAGCGTGGCGCTGCATTGGAGCCGGCGGCACGCGCAGAACGCCATGCTGCGCTGGGCGCGCGGGGTCATCCTGGAGCTGTTCCAGAGCCCCCAGCGATCAGAGCCCCCCGAGATGGCCGGCGGCTAGGTCGATCATGCCGCGGGAGCGGCTGTCAGATCTGCTTCAGCCCGCGATAGCGCGCGAAGACGTTCTGCCGGCTGGCGGAGAACACCACGACGTCATAGGCATCCGGCGCCTGGCCGGGCACTTCCATGCCGGGCGAGCCAACCGGCATGCCGGCGACGGCGAGGCCCGTGACCTTGGACCGCTCGGCAAGCAGGCGCTTGATCGCCTCGGCTGGCACATGGCCTTCCACGACGTAGCCGCCGACTTCGACGGTATGACAGGAGGCGAGCGCATCCGGCACGCCGAGCTTGAGCTTGAGCGGCGCGACATCCGCGACCTCGACCACCTCGACCGGGAAGCCGGCCGCCCGCACATGCTTGACCCAGTTGCCACAGCAGCCGCAACTCGGATCGCGGGTCACGACCATCTTCGGCAGCGTCTCGGCGGCGGCCGCAGGGCGCGATAGCCCGAACGTAGCGGCCAGCTGCGCAGCGCCGATCAGCAGGCCGCGGCGGGATGGGGAAAGCTTGCTTGTCATGTCCTGCCTCAACCGACCTGATCCACGCTCGGCGTATATCCCGCCGCAACCACGGCCGACCTGATCGCAGCGAAATCAGCCGTGCCCTGCACCCTGACCAGCTTCGAACCCGGATCCGCCGTGACCGCGGTACCTGGAAGCCGGCCCTCGATCGCCTGCTTGATCGTGCCGGCACAATGGCCGCAGGTCATGTCCTCGACGCGAAAGCTGATTGCCCCGCCGGGGGCCGGCGTCGCGGTCGAGGCTGTGGTAGAATGCTGCTGGCAGGAGCACATGGCTGCAATGTCCTTCATTGACGATTGCATCAGCCTGCACCTTCCCACGATGGCAAGGTCAAGGGCCTTTTCGTGCAACCCCGACGCAGGTCTTGTTGCTTGCGACGAGCCTATGCCGGCAGCCAGCGCAGCGAGCGCGGCGACAGCGTCAAGGTCGCCTGACTCCCACTCTCGAACAGCTCGCTGCCCGACTGGAACGGCATGTCGACCGCGACCTCGGTGCTGCCGATGCGAACGCCATAGCGGATGCTCGCGCCGAGGAACTCGCGATGCGCGATCGTGCAAGGCAGCGCGATCGCTCCCCCGCCCGGCGCTCCGTCCGCCGCGAGCGTCGCATGCTGAGGGCGGAAGACCAGCGTCGAGTTCTCCGGCAGGCTCGCCGCCTCCGCGACCGGAACCTGAGCGCCACCCTCGATCTCGAAATGACGACCGGCGCCGCTGCCGACGACACGCCCCTTCAGGATGTTGGCCGTGCCGAGGAAGCCGGCGACGAAGAGATTGGCGGGCCGCTCATAGAGCTCCATCGGCGTGCCGACCTGCTGGACGACGCCATCGTTCATCACGGCGATGCGGTCGCAGATCGTGTTCGCCTCCTCCTGGTCGTGGGTGACGAAAATCGCAGTCAGCCCGAGGCGCTGCTGCAGGTCGCGCAATTCGCGGCGGACCTGCACCCGCATCTTGGCGTCGAGATTGGAGAGCGGCTCGTCGAGCAGCAACACCTTGGGCTCGACCGCGACAGTGCGCGCTACCGCGACGCGTTGCTGCTGGCCGCCGGAGAGCTGCGAGGGCCGGCGCTCGGCGAGATGGCCAAGCCCGACCAGCCCGAGCGCCGCCTCGACCCGCCGTTCGATCTCGGCGCGCTTCACGCCGCGCTCCTCCAGGCCGAAGGCAACATTGCGGCGAACCGTCATGTGCGGCCAGAGCGCATAGGACTGGAAAACCATGCCGACATCACGCTTCCACGGCGGCAGGTTGGAGATGTCCTGTCCGCCGATCGTGACGCGGCCGGTATCGGCGCGGTTGAAGCCGGCGATCAGCCTAAGCAGCGTGGTCTTGCCGCAGCCGGAGGGGCCGAGGAAGGCGAAGAACTCGCCCGGCTCGATCGCAAGGTTCACGTCCTTCAGCACATGGTTGTCGCCATAGGACAGATTGACGCCCTCGATCGCGACCGAGACGGCCGGCGTGTTGAGCGGAGCGGGAGCGGAGACTAGACCGGCTTGCGAGTTCATAGGCCCCTGGCCTTCTGGCTGCGTTCGACGATGAGATGCGAGAAGAAGGTGCAGGCTGCGACGAGCAGGACAGCGACGACGCCGAGCGCCGCGCCCGGCCCTCGCCCTGCCGCCGACTGGATGAAGACGTAGAGCCCATAGGCCAGCGGTGCGTCGGAATTGGACTGGACCAGCATCAGCGTCGCCGAGAGCTCGACCGCGGCGGTCGCGAACGAGGTGACGAAACCGGCGAGGATGCCGCCGGTCATCAAGGGCACGACGATGCGGCGCACCGTGCGGGCCTTGGTGGCGCCGAGGTTTTCCGCCGCCTCCTCCAACGAGACCGAGATCTGCTGCAGGGCCGCATGGCAGGCGCGCAAGGCATAAGGCAGGCGCCGGATCGCCAGAGCCAGCACGATGGTGATCCAGAGCGCGGCGAGCGGCGTGCCGTCCGGCAAGGTGATGCCGTAGAAGGTCCGTAGGTACCCGATGCCGAGCACGACACCGGGAATGGCGAGCGCGGCCGAGGCCATCCAGTCGAGCCACTCGCGGCCGATCAGCTTGGTACGCAGCATGAGATAGGCGATAGCGACGCCGAGCACGACGTCGATGCCCCCGGCGAGCGCGGCATAGATCAGGGTGTTCTTGATGTAGAGCGAGCTCTCGCCGAAGACGCGGCCGTAATGCGCGACCGTATAGGCGTCCGGCAGCGGCGAGAACGACCAGATCGTCGCGAAGGAGAGCAGCAACAGGCCGAGATGCGGCGCCAGCACCAGCGCCAGGATCAGGATGACGACGCCATAGCCGAGCACAGCCTCGTGCGGGCGCATGACACGCTGCGCGAGCCCGCCGCCGCCGCGCTGTGTGGTGGCATAGTCACGGCCCTTGAGCGCCAGCGCCGAGAGCCACATCGCCAGCACGGAGGCGACGATCAGGACGACCGAGATGACATAGCCCATCGGGTCGGCGATGCCGATCGAGGTCACCCGCAGATAGGCCTGCGGCGCCAGCATATCCTTGACGTTGAGCAGGAGCGGCGTCGCAAGATCGTCGAAGACCTTGACGAAGACGAGCGAGGCGCCGGCGAGATAGCCCGGCAGAGCAAGCGGGAAGACGATCCGCCGGAACAGGCGGAAGCCGGAGGAGCCGAGGTTCTGCGCGGCCTCCTCCATGGCGCGGTCGATATTGCGCAGCGCCGCCGAGAGGTTGATCAGGATGAACGGGAAATAGTGGACCGACTGGACGAAGATGACGCCGTTCAGCCCTTCCATGAAATCGATCTTGAAGCCGAACCAGTCGTCGAGCAGCAGGTTGACCGAGCCGTTGCGGCCGAAGAATAGCTGCATCGCCACGGCGCCGACGAAGGGCGGCATGATCAGCGGCAGGAAGCCGAGCGTCTGCACGACCGCGGCGCCGCGAAAGGCGAAGCGCGTGGTGAGATAGGCCAGCGGCAGCGCCAGCACCGAGGCCCAGACCACCGACATCGCCGAGACGTAGAAGGAATTCCACAGCGAGCGCATGAACAGCTCGGTGCGGGCGAAGTCGTAGAAATTGACCAGCGTGAAGGTCGAGGTGCCCTTCTCGGTGAAGGCGACATAGATCACCGTCGCCACCGGCAGCATCAGGAAGACGAGCAGGAAGACGGCGATGGCGAGCGCCAGCGCGATCTGGCCGGGCGTGGCGGAGAAGGTGCGGGCGCGGGGGAGTGGAGAAACGGCCGTCATGATGACCTGGGCGTTAGCGAACAAGCGGGCCGTCATCCCGGACGCAGCGAAGCTGAGATCCGGGATCCATCGTAGAGCGGTGCGCCTTACGATGGATCCCGGGTCAAGCCCGGGATGACAGAGAGATTTGTCAGTACGCTCAGCGCGCCGCCTTCAGCGCCTCCTCGGCCTTGGCCTTCGCCTTGGCGTAGTTGTCGCGGGCGAAGCTCGCCCACTGGCTCTCGACCTCGGCCTGGCGCGCGCCCTTCTCCTTGGCGCCGGTGAAGGCGCCGCGGAGCTCGGGGCTCGCGGCCTGCGCCTCGGTCACCGGCAAGGCGGCGATCAGGGTGCGGGCTTCGTCGGCGAGCGCTTTGGCCTGGGCGTTCGGCTTCTTGGCGAGCGCCGCGTCGACCTCGTGCAGGGTCTTGGTGACGCCTTTCAGCGCATCGAGCTGGAAGGAGATCAGCTGGTCGAACAGCGTGTCGACCACGGCGGTGCGCGCCTCCGACTTGTCGACGTCGAAGCCGATCATCTTCTGGAAGCGCGGGTCGGTGAAGGGGTTGGGATAATCGGCGCCGGCCTTGGCGTAGACGGCCGGATTGACCGGCAGGCGGCGGATGCCCGGCTCGAGCAGTACCTCCTGGCCGGCCGGCGAGAGCAGGAACTCGATGAAGGCCTCGGCTGCCGCCTTGTTCGGCGGATTGGCGATGATGCCGACATTGGCCGGCACGACCGTGGTCACGGTCGGGTAGACGAACTTGACCGGGAAGCCCGAGGCCTGCGCCGAGAAGGCGAAGAAATCGATGACGATGCCGACGCCGACCTGGCCGGAATTGACCGCCTCCGGCACGCCGAAGGAGCGATCGGTGATCGAGCGGAAATTGCCCGACATCTCCTTCAGCGTCCGCCAGCCCTTCTCCCAGCCCTCGCCCTGCAGGATGGTCTCGACCGTCAGATGCGTGGTGCCCGAGCGTGCCGGCGAGGCGATCGAGACATGGTCGTAGAAGACGGGCTTGGCGAGGTCCTGCCAGTCCTTGGGCTCGGGCAGCTTGTTGGCCTTGGCGTAGCGCTCGTTCCACATGATGCCGTAGCCCGAAGCGGCGAAGCCGAAATAGAAGCCGTCGGGGTCGTTGATCGGATAGGAGCCGATCTTCTCGGGGATGCCGGACGCCTTGGGCTTGTAGGCGGTCAGCAGCTTCTTGCCCTTCAGCACCTCGAAGGCGTCGGGCGCCGAGGCCCAGAACAGGTCGACCTGGTTGTTGGCCTTGGTCTCCTCGACATATTTCACGCCGGCATTGGTGTTGCGGTTCTGGACCTCGAGCGTCACGCCTGGAACCGCCTTCTCGAAGGCCTTCTTGATCGGGTCGGTGACGTCCTTCGAAAACGAGGTGACGACCGTGACCTTGCCCGATGGCGCCTGCCCGTGAGCAGCCGTCGTCGCCAAAGCGAGCCCCAGCGCCGAGACGAGCGCGATCCTGCGTGTAAACATTCAGTCCTCCCTTGATCGTTCTTCACCCGCCGACGTCGAGGTCCGCGGAGGGCAAGGCCGGGAATCCGGATTGCCGTCGTCGCAAAACTGTCACAGAAGGCGCAGGCGTGTCATCCCCGCTGCTTGCTGCGGACTGACGAAGCTGGTGAGAGGCCGTTCCGATGCTGGGCTGGTTCCAGAAACTGCTTCCGAAGGAAGACAAGTTCTTCGTGCTGTTCGAGCGTCATGCTGAGACGCTGAAGGCTGGAGCGCTCGCACTCGACGGCGTGCTCAGCGGGGAAAGGCCGATCGAGACCGGCTGCGCGGAGATCTTCGCCGAGGAGAACCTTGCCGACGCCATCGCCGGCGAGGTGATGCTCGAGGTCGGCCGCACCTTCATCACGCCCTTCGACCGCGGCGACATCGAGGAGTTGATCGGCTCGATGGACGATGCCATCGATCAGATGCAGAAGACCGCCAAGGCAATCCGGCTCTTCGAGGTCGAGAGCTTTTCCCCGAGCATGCAGGAGCTCGGCAAGACGATCGTCGCCGCTTCGCTCAAGGTCGGCGAGCTCCTCCCCATGCTGCGCGACATCAAGAAGCATGCGATCGGCATCGGCGCGCTCGCCAAGGAGATCGGCGCGATCGAGGAGCGCTCCGACCAGCTTTACGATCGCGGCCTGAAGGAGCTGTTCAAGGCGCATCGCGGTACTGACGCGATGGGCTTCATCGTCGGCGCCGAGGTCTATGATCACCTGGAAAAGGTGGTCGACCGCTTCGAGGACGTCGCCAAGCGCGTCAGCCGCATCGTCCTCGAACACCTCTGAGAGGCGCCCCGCGCCGTGGATTTCGCCAGTTTCGCTCCCGTCCTCATCTTCCTGATCGCCGTCGCGCTGCTGTTCGACTTCCTGAACGGCCTGCACGATGCCGCCAACTCGATCGCGACTATCGTCTCGACCCGGGTGCTGGCGCCGCAATGGGCGGTGTTCTGGGCCGCCTTCTTCAACTTCATCGCCTTTCTGTTTTTCGGCCTCCACGTCGCCCAGACGGTCGGCTCCGGCATCATCCAGGCGGCGATCGTCGACGACCGCGTGATCTTCGGCGCGCTCACCGGCGCGATTGTCTGGAACGTCGTGACCTGGATTGCCGGCATCCCGTCGAGCTCGTCGCATGCCTTGATCGGCGGGCTGGTCGGGGCCGGCCTGTCAAAAGTCGGCCTCTCCTCGATCGTCTGGTGGGGGCTCGGCAAGACCTTCATCGCGATCTTCATGTCGCCGGCGATCGGCTTCGCGCTGGCGCTGCTGCTGGTGCTGATCGTCTCCTGGACCTTCCTGCGGGTCGCGCCGATCAAGGTCGATTCGACCTTCCGCCTCCTGCAATTCGTCTCGGCCTCGCTCTATTCGCTGGGGCACGGCGCCAATGACGCGCAGAAGACGATGGGCATCATCGCCGTGCTGCTGTTCTCGCACGGGATGATGGGCGAGACCTTCTCGGTGCCGTTCTGGGTGGTGATCTCCTGCCAGGCGGCGATGGCGCTCGGCACGCTCTGCGGCGGCTGGCGCATCGTCCACACCATGGGCTCGAAGATCACCCGGCTCTCGCCGCAGCAGGGTTTCTGCGCCGAGACCGGTGGCGCGATCACCCTGTTCATGGCGACCTATCTCGGTGTCCCCGTTTCGACCACGCACACCATCACCGGCGCGATCATCGGCGTCGGCGCGGCAAGGCGGGTCACGGCGGTGCGCTGGGGCGTCGCCCGCGGCATCGTCTTCGCCTGGATCGTCACCATGCCGGCAGCGGGCCTGATCTCGGCGCTGGCCTATTTCGTCTCCGGCCTGTTCCTGACCGGGCGCTGAGCAGCTTCTCCGTCAGCCGAGCAGCGGCAGTGCATAGGTCGGAGTCCGGCCGGCGCGGGCGAAGAGCGCGAGGCAGCTCGCCCTGCCCATCGCTGCGCCATCCCAGCCGATATCGCCGCGATGGATGCCGCCACCGATGAAGACGCTGTCGAGGCCCGCCGCCTGCGCACCAGCGATGTCATGCTCCAGCGAATCGCCGATCGCGACGACACGGCTCCGGTCGAGCCCGAGCCGGGCAAGGCAGGTGCGATAGATCCGCGGCTCGGGCTTGCCATGATAGCGCACCGCGCCGCCCAGTTGCTCATAGGCCCGCGCGACGAGGCCAGGTGCCTCCTGCAGGCCGCCGGTGGGGCTGGCGCGATGCAGGTCCGGATTGGCGCAGATCATCGGCAGGCGCTGCCGGCTACCCGCTTCGAGCAGCTCCATCCAGCCGGCGACCGACTGCCGGGGCGGGTCCATGGTCATCAGGAGGATGAAATCGGCGGTCTCGACCTCATCGACAAGCTCGAGCCCGAGCCCGTCCGCCAGATGCGCTTCGCCTTCTCGCGCCAGCAGCAGGCAGCGGCGCCCAAGCGCTTGGTAAAGCGGCTCGTCGCGCGTCGCCAGAGCCTCGCGGGCATCGTCGCCGGCCGAGACGACCTCGTCATAAAGCTCGCGCGCAAAGCCCAGCTTCGCCAGCTGCACGGCGTTCTCGCTGCCGAGGCGGCCGGAATTCGACAGGATGATCAAGCGCTTGCCGGCACGGCGCAGTGCTTCGAGCGCGGCCACGGCGCCGGGATAAGGCCGGACGCCGTCATGCAGCACGCCCCACTGGTCGAGCAGGAAGCCGTCATAGCGCGGCACCAGCGCGGCCAGGTTGTCCGGAAAGGTTGTAGAAAGAAGCTGTCGCATCATCAGGGTTGGGGCCACGCCGGCTGTTGCCGTGGACAAGGCCACTTTAGTCGTAAGGCTAGGGCTCTCGCTCGGCTGGAATATGACAGTTTTGTGTCACATACTATAGCCAGCTTATAATGAAGAACGACCGGGAGATACGCTACCAATGACCAAGATACTGACTTGCCTGTCCGCCACGACCTCGCTGCTCCTTGGCCTCGGGCTCGCCGGCGCGGCGCAGGCACAGGACGCCTGCCCCAATCGCGGCCAGCTCGATACGATGTATTGCGACGCCAACAAGGACCTCGTCGCCGACGTGCCGACCGACGCCTCGAAGCAGAAGGACCCGTCGGCGCTGGTCTGGGCCTATACGCCGGTTGAAGACCCCGCCGTCTACGCCAACATTTTCAAGCCGCTGACCGACCATCTCGCCACCTGCACCGGCAAGCGCATCGTCTATTATCCCGTGCAGTCGAACTCGGCCGAGATCGAGGCGATGCGCTCCGGCCGCCTGCATTTCGCCGGCTTCTCGACCGGCCCGACCGGCTTTGCGGTGAACCTTGCCGGCGCGATCCCCTTCGCCGCCAAGGGCTCGGCCGCCGGCGTGCGCGGCTACAATCTCGTCGCCGTGGTCAAGGCGTCGAGCCCCTATCAGAAGCTGGCCGATCTCAAGGGCAAGAAGGTCGCTCACACCTCGCCCTCGTCGAATTCCGGCAACCTCGCGCCGCGCGTGCTTTTCCCCGAGCATGGGCTCGAAGCCGACAAGGACTACAAGCCGCTGATGTCCGGCGGCCACGACAAGTCGATCCTCGGCGTCGTCTCGGGTGACTACGACATGGGCGCGGTCGCCGGAGACGTCTATGAGCGCATGGTGGTGCGCGGCACGATCAAGAAGGATGACGTGCGCGAGATCTATCGCAGCGCGATCTTCCCGACCTCGTCCTTCGCCTATGCGCACGACCTCAAGCCCGAGCTCGCCAAGAAGCTGACCGACTGCTTCTTCTCCTTCCGCTTCACCCCGGAGATGACCAAGGAGTTCAACGGCGACGACCGCTTCCTGCCGATCACCTACCAGAAGGACTGGGCGGTCGTGCGCGACGTCGCCGAGAAGTCGGGCACGCCCTACAACAAGTCGGCCTACGACACCGAGGCCAAGCGCGAGGCCGACGAACTCGCCAAGAAGAAGGCGCAGCAGCCAGCGCCGGCCAAGCCCTGACGCGAAGGCCGTAACAAGCTCATGAGCGCGATTCCCGCCGCAGAAGCGCCCGGCCATGGCCGGGCGCTCGTCATCCGCAACCTCGTCAAGGAGTACCGCAAGGGGCAGCCGGTCCTGCGCGACATCTCGCTGAGTGTCACCGAACCCGGCATCGTCGCGATCATCGGCCCATCCGGCACCGGCAAGTCGACGCTGATCCGCTGCATCAACCGGCTGGTCGACCCGACCTCAGGCTCGATCATGCTGGGTGGGACCGATCTGGCGAAGCTGCAGGGCGAGGCGCTCAGGGCCGCACGCAGGCGGCTCGGCATGGTCTTCCAGGAGTACAACCTGGTCGAGCGGCTGACGGTGATCGAGAACGTGCTCTGCGGCCGGCTCGGCTATGTCCCGGTCTGGCGTGCCTGGACGCGGCGCTTCCCCGAGGAAGACATCGCCCGCGCCTTCGCCCTGCTCGAATCGGTCGGCCTCGCCGATTTCGCCACCCGCCGCGCCGACCAGCTCTCCGGCGGCCAGCGCCAGCGCGTCGGCATCGCTCGTGCGGTCATGCAGGAGCCCGACCTGATCCTTGCCGACGAGCCGACCTCTTCGCTCGACCCCAAGACCTCGGTCGAGATCATGGAGCTGCTCGCCAAGGTCGGCCGCGAACGCGACATCCCGGTGCTGGTCAACATCCACAATGTGGCGCTGGCCCGCCGCTATGCGCTGCGGATGATCGGCATGTCGAAGGGCGTCGTCGTCTATGACGGCCCGCCGGCCGGACTTCAGGAAAGCCATCTCGCCGAGATCTATGGCGGCGAAGGCTGGATGGAATGAGCGCTCTTCCCGTCAGCGCCGGCAGCAGCCTGCGCGCCCGTGCCTTTCCGGCGAATTGGCCGCTGCGCATCGGCGCGCTGCTGTTCGTCGCCTATGTCATCTACGCCGCCGGCATCGTCGACATCCGCTGGGAACGCTTCGTCCAGGGCCTCGGCAACGGCGCGCGCTTCCTCGGCCGCATGTTCCCGCCGAACCTGGCCCATGACAAATTGCAGCTGCTCGCGCAGGGCATGCTGGAATCGCTGCAGATCGCCATCATCGCGACCGGGGCCGGCGTGCTGCTCGCCTTGCCCGTCGGCCTCTGCGCTGCCCGCAACCTGATGCCCTTGCCGGTGACGGTGCTGGCGCGCGGGCTGATCGCGCTCTGCCGCACCTTCCACCCGGTCATCGTCGCCATCCTTTTCGTCAAGGCCGTCGGCTTCGGCGCGCTGGCCGGCATTCTCGCGCTGATCGTCGCGACCATCGGCTTCATCGCCAAGCTGATCGCCGAGGCGATCGAAGAGATGTCGATGAAGCCGATCGAGGCGCTGCGCGCCGCCGGCTCGCCTTTCCTCTCGGTGGTGACCATGGGCGTGGTGCCGCAGGTGCTGCCGCGCTTCATCGGTTTCGCTGCCTACCAACTCGATTCGAACCTGCGCAATTCCGCTCTTGTCGGCCTGGTCGGCGGCGGCGGCATCGGCGCCACCCTGTTCACCGCCTTCCAGCGCTTCGACTATGATTTCGTGCTGACCATCATCATCGCGATCATCCTGGCGGTGATGGCAGGCGAGATCCTCTCCGCCTTCATGCGCCGGGTCTACCAAGACGAGGCGCCGAGCGGAGAGGTGAAGATCGGCGCCTCCGGCCCGGTCTGGCACCGCTTCACCACGGCCGAGCGCAGCATGCGCCTCGCCTTCTGGGGCTTGGCGGCGGTGGCGCTCGGCTGGTCGGTCCAGACCATCGAGATCATCCCGGAATTCCTCTATGACGCCCCGGCACAGACGGTCGATCTCTTCGCAAGGATGTGGCCGATCGACTGGGCCTATTTCCCCAAGACCGTGCAGCAGGCGCTGGTCGAGACGCTGCACACCGCGACGCTCGGCACGATCCTGGCGATCCTGCTGGCGACGCCGGTGGCGCTGATGTGCGCCCGCAACATCACCTCCTCGGCCTGGGTCAACACGCTCGGCCGCTTCATCCTGGTCGCGACGCGTTCGGTGCACACACTGGTCTGGGCGCTGCTTTTCGTCGCCGTCTTCGGCCCGGGAGCGCTCGCCGGTGTCCTGGCGGTCGCAGTCCACTCGATCGGCTTCACCGGAAAATTCCTGGCTGAGGCGATCGAGGAGGCCAAGCCCGGCCCGATCGAGGCGCTGCGGGCGGCGGGCGCGCCACGGCGCTCGGTCCTGCTCAAGGGCTTCTGGCCGCAGGTAAAACCGGCCTTCCTGGCTGTCAGCCTGTTCCGCTGGGACATCAATGTGCGCGAGAGCGCCGTGCTCGGTCTTGTCGGTGCCGGCGGCCTCGGGGTCGCCCTGCAGGCGGCGATGGACAATCTCTACTGGGATCAGGTCGGGCTGGTGCTCGCCGTGATCTTCGCGGTGGTGGTCGTCACCGAGATCGTCACCGCCACGCTGCGCGCCAAGGTCATCTAGCGCCACGCGGCTCATGCCGGATATGCGCCGTTGCACTGGTCCAACGGCGCAAACCCTGCATTGTCTGGTCACAGACGCCGCAGGCACGAATGCCCATGCCCGATACGCAGGCCCAGCGGCCGACGCCGCTGCAACTCTTCCTGATCTTCTCCCGCATTGGCCTGACCAGTTTCGGCGGCGGCCTCAGCGGCTGGATGCTCAGGGAGTTCGTGCAGCGGCGTCAGCTGCTGAGCGAGGAGGACTTCCTCAACGGGCTTTCGATCGCGCAGGCCCTGCCCGGCGTCAACGTCACCAACATGGCGATCTGGATCGGCTGCAGGCTCGGCGGACGCAGCGGCGCCATCGCCTCCTGGCTCGGCATGGTCGTCCCGGCCGCGATTGTCATCGTCCTGATCGGCGGCGCCTTCGCCTCGATCTCCGGCTACGAGCTCAGCCATGTCGCGCTCAACGGTGCCGCTGCCGCGGCGATCGGCCTCTCGCTGGCGATGGGGCTGACGGCGGCGCGGCGCGTGCCGCGGCGGGTCTTCCCGCTCGCCGTCATGGCCGCGACCTTCATCGCAGTCATCGTGCTGCAGTTGCCGCTGCTCTGGACGGTGCTGGGCATCGGCTCGCTCAGCGTCGCGGTCTCCTACCACCAGAGCTGAGGGCGCATCGTGCCAGCTACGCCCTTCAGTATCCTGCTCGTCTTCCTGCCGCTCTCGCTGGTCACGATCGGCGGCGGCCAGAGCGCGATCGCCGACATGCATCGCCAGATCGTCGATGTGAACCACTGGCTGACCGCCGCGCAGTTCGTCGACGCCTTCGCCATCGCGCGGCTGGCGCCTGGGCCCGGCTCCCTTCTGGCGACGCTGATCGGCTGGCAGCTCGCCGGCTTCTGGGGAGCCGTCGCCGCGACGGTCGGCATCTTCGGGCCGACCGCCGTGCTGATCTATGCCGTCACCAGCCTCTGGTCGCGCTATCAGGGCGCCCGCATCCTCACCGCACTGGAGACGGGCCTGCGGCCCGTCGCCGCCGGGATGATCCTGGCGAGCAGCTATGTCCTGATCCAGGCACTCGACGGCGGCTGGTTCGGGCGCGGCCTCGCCTTGGTCTCGACCGCCCTCTTGATGCTGACGCCGGTCAACCCGCTGCTATTGATCGCAGCCGGGGCCGGCTGCTTCGTCGGCCTGCATACACTGGCGCTGATCTAGAGTGCGGAGCGCACCGGCCCACTGCTTCAGACGCCGTTCCGGACGGCGCGGAACTGGGCGATGAAGGCTTGCGGATCGGGCAGCGATGCCATGCGGGCGACCTCCCGCTCCTTTGGCGCCTTGGCTGCAAGCCCGCTCACGCTGGTCGGGAAGAACTGGATCGCCGGCGTCCCCTCGATGCCGTAGCGCGCTGCGAACGCCTTCTCGGTCAGCTTGCTCCCGTCGAAATCGGTGACCTCGCGGGCGCCGAGGATATTGAGATGCAGCACCGCGAAATTGTCGCGGATATAGGTTTCGATCGCCGGGTCGGCGAGATGGACCTCGTGCATGCGCCGGCAAGCGGGACAATTGCGCAAGCCCCAGAGGATCGCGAAGCGCTTGCCGCCCTGGCTCGCAGTGCCGAGGTCCTCGGCGAGGTCGAGGAAGCTCTCGAGATACCAGTCCTCCTGGTAGAGCCCGTCCTCGCCAAGCCGCGCTTTCGCCAGGGCCGGCACCGCCGCCATCATCACTATGGTGCCTGCCATCAGGCCGCGTCGTGTGATCATGGCGTCGCCTCCGTACAGAGCCTCGGCGGGCTCTGGTATAAACATATGAATACGACTATGTTCTGAGAATGATTGCAAGCGGGCGATATCGCGCGGGGCTGGCGGCGGCGTTCACGTTGTCGATAGTCCTGTCGCTGCCGGCGGCCGCCGCCGAGCTTGTCATGTACACCCGCACTGGCTGTCCCTTCTGCGTGCGCTTCGAGCGCGAGGTCGCGCCGGTCTACGCCAAAACCCCGGAAGGCAGGGCCGCGCCGCTGCGGCGGATCGAGCTTCCGGCCGGCGGCGTCCGTGGTGGAGAGTTGCGCGAGCCCGTCATCGCCACGCCGACCTTCGTGCTGGTCGAGGATGGCCGCGAGGTCGGCCGCATCACCGGCTATCTCAACGACGACATGTTCTGGGGTTTGCTCGGACGGCTCGTTGCTGTCATTGACACTCCGGACCCGGTTCAACGATCAGTTGCGGAGAAACAATGACCGCGATCGTCTCAAAAGCGCTCGAAACCGAACTGCGCGACGGCGCCGAGTTCTCGCCCGAGCTCGACCAGCTGATGCGCAAGGCCCGCAAGGCCAGCGATTTCCTCAAAGCCCTCTCGCATGAGAACCGGTTGCTGCTGCTCTGCCTGCTCGCCGAGCGAGAGCGGACGGTGACCGAGCTCGAGAACCTGCTCTCGCTGCGCCAGCCCATGGTCTCGCAGCAGCTCGCTCGCCTTCGCCTCGACCAACTCGTCACCACCCGCCGCGACGGCAAGGCAATCTATTACAGCCTTGCCAGCGACGATGTCCGGCGCGTCATCGCCGTGATCTACGACATCTTCTGCAACCCGCCCGGACCCGAAGCCGGGAAATCGTGAGCACCCACCGCCCTCATCGGCGCTGGTCATGATCGCGCTTTCCGCCTGGGGTGCGACGCTCGCAGGCGTCGCCGTGGGCGCAGCCTGCGGCTTTACCGTCCGCCGGGCCCGGCTATGCTCCTTCGGCGCGGTCGAGGATGCCTGGATGGGCGGCGACACCCGCCGGTTGCGGGTCTTCGGCCTCGCCCTCGCCATCGCGCTGATCGGCACACAGACGCTGATCGGCCTTAGCCTGCTCGACCCCGCGAACTCGACCTATGTCCAGCCGGCCCTGCCCTGGCTGTCGATCGTGGTCGGCAGCACATTGTTCGGGCTCGGCATGGCGCTGGTCGGAACCTGCGGCTTCGGTTCGCTCGTCCGGCTCGGCTCCGGCGACCTGCGCAGCCTGATCGTGATGATGGTCTTCGGCGCGGTCGCCTATGCGACCCTGCGCGGCATGTTCGCGCCGATCCGGATCGAGGTGCTGGAGAAGGTCTACTGGCCGCTACCCGGCGGCCTCAAGGGCGACCTCGCCGGCATCCTGACCTATCTCGGCGCGCCCAGCGCGCGCGCGCTGCTTACCGCCGTCGGCGCCCTCGTCCTGATCACCATCGTCGCGGTCGATCCGCGACTGCGGCGCTCGCCGCGCCTGTTGCTGGCGGGCGCGACGCTCGGCCTTGCGGTCGTCGCCGGCTGGTGGGTGACGGGGGTTGCCGTCGATGCCTTCGAGACCGTCCCGCGGGCGCAGAGCCTGACCTTCGTCTCGCCGGTCGGCCGGGCGCTCTATGCCGTGCTGAGCGCGCCTTCCGCCCTGCTCGAATTCGGCATCGGCACGCTTGTCGGCGTGACGCTCGGCTCGTTCCTCTCGGCGCTCTACGATCGCGAGTTCCGCTGGGAAGCCTTCGACGACGACCGCGAGATGCGCCGGCATCTGCTCGGCGCTGTGCTGATGGGCGGTGGCGGCGTGCTCGCCGGCGGCTGCACCATCGGACAAGGCATCTCGGCCGGCTCGATGCTGGCTCTGTCCTGGCCGCTGGCGATCGCCGGCATGATGATCGGCGCGCGGATCGGCATCGCCATTCTGATGGAAGGCTCGATCAAGGGGGCTCTGGCAACGCGGCTGAGGAGCCACACCGCTCCGACCGGCCTCAGGACACCGCAACGAAGCGGTAGGCCGTACCCTGCCGTTCGACCCGCCCGATGGCACCGGGCAGGTGGTAGCCGATGATCTGCCCCTTCTCCTGGCTCAGCCGGTCGAGCAGCCGGCGCCGCGTCGCGACCGCGAGATCGGCGTCATGATCGGACGCCGGGCGCCAGTCCGGCCGCGCGAACGAGATCAGCGGATGCGTCAGCGCGTCGCCGAGCACCATGACCGGCCCGCCAGCCGCCTTGAACGCGAACGAGACATGGCCCGGCGTATGGCCGGGCGTCGCCACCGCCTCGATGCCCGGCAGCCATTCGCGGCCAGGTTCGACCCGCTCAAGCCTGTCGCCGAGCTCCTTGGCGATGCGCTGCGCCCCGGCGGCGAAGGCGTGCCGATCTTCCGGCAAGCCCGCATAGACCTTCGGATCGGTCCAGAAGCCAATCTCGGGCGCGGCCACCAGCCAGCGCGCATTGGGAAAGAGCGGGCTGTCGAAATCGTCGAGCGCACCCCAGAAATGATCGGGGTGGAGATGGGTGAAGAGCACATGCGTCACCGCATCGGGCTCGATCCCGGCCGTCTTCAGGCTCTCGGCCAGCTTGCCCGAGCCGGCCAGGAAATTCGCGCCCGATCCACAATCGAACAGGATGACGTCCTTGCCGCGCTTCAGGCAGGTGACGTTCAGCACCGAGCGCGTCGGCCCCGTCTGCTTTGCCTCGGCGGCAAGCTCCGCCGGCGGAACGTCCCGCGCCAGCATCGAGAGCGGCAGCTCGAAACTGCCGTCGCTGAGGACTGTCAACGTTTCCTCGCCGCTGCCGAGCGTCGCAACGACCTGCGCCAGAGCCGGAGAGGCCAGGGCGCAGGCGCCGGCAGTGACGAACAGGCGACGCGTCAGCATGTCTGCTCCGACAAGGCCTACTTGTTCACCGGCGATTCCGGATCGAACAGATAGGCCATCACATCCTTGATCTGCTGCTCGTCCAGCACCTTGTTGACGCCGAAACGCGGCATGTTCGAGCAGGGCACCACCGCCATCGAATTGTAGATCTTGGTGTAGGCGTCCTTGATCGTCTCGGGATCGTATTTGCGGTCCTTGCCATAGGCCGCGAGGCTCGGCCCCAGCGTGCCGTAGCTGACCTCCTTCGGATCGAGCTGGTGACAGGCGAAGCAGTTGCCGCCGGCGACCGTGCCGGCCGGGTCGGAGAATTGGCCGCCGCGGCCGTTATTGGCGACCTGATAGCCGTTCTTCCAGTTGCCGAGGAACTTGCCGTCGGCAGGGTAGACGACGCGCGCCGATTCACGTTTCACCATCTCGTCGGACTGCGCCGAGGACGGGTTGTTCCGCGTCACATTGCAGACCGAAAGCGAGTCGTCCGGCTTGATCCTGGCCTGCCATTCGGCCGAGGCCTTGCCGAAGGTCGACTTCAGATAGGCGTCGATCACAGCCTGCGACGGCCGGTCCTGGGCAGTGGCCGAACCCGCGGCGAGCAGCAGGGCCGCCAGGGGCAGGGCTGCCAGGGGAATGCGAACCTTGATCATCACGTTTCCCCTCAGCGCTTGATCGACGGAACTTTGATCTCGCCGCCTTCAGCCTGCTTCTGCAGGAAGACGGTGAGCGCGGTCAGGGCCTCCGAGCCGTATTCCGGCACCGGCCAACGCTGCTGGCGATAGCAGTCCCAGAGCCGGTGCTGCATCGTCCGGAGCGCGCTCTGCGAGACGCGATAGGTCGGCCAGGAACCCATCGTCTCCTGCGCGGTCTTGCCCTTGACCGAGAGGTTGGGCAGGCCCTGCAGGCGGATGCGCTTGCCTTCCTCGGCATGGCAGGTGGCGCAGGAAAAGTCGTTGACGCCGCCGCGCGTGTAGAACAGCGCTTCGCCGACCGCAGCCATCTCCTTTTCCTTGGGATGCGAGAGCGGCGGTTCGATCTTCATCTCGCTCGACTTGTTGGCGATGAAGGCGACTAGGTCCTCCATGTCCGAGGCCCGGGCCGGACCCGAGAAGCGCCGCAGGACGACCTCCTTGGTGTCGAGCCCCTGCAACTTGTCCATGCACCAGAGCAGGCGCTGCTCGGTGTCCATCACCTTGTCGGCGTCGGCGAAATGGCGCGGCAACTTGGCGAAGGCGCCTTCGAGCTTGCCCGGCCCCTCGCCGAGATCGCAGCCCTCCAGCGAGACGTTCTTGGTGCCGCGCTTCTCTGCCCACAGCGCCTCGCCGCGATCGACCGCGAGGAAGCCCGGATTCGAGAACGGATCGGAGAGCATCTGGCGATAGCGCTCGATCTCCTTCTCGCTGTCGTCCTGCGGCGGCGATTGGGCGGTCAATGGCCCAGCCGCCAGTGTCACAACGGCCGCCAGTAGCGCCGCCCCCATGATGGGAAGCTTCATCCCTCGCCCTTTCGTTTCCTCCGGGACCGCTTATCCTGCGATCTCGTCGCCGGCCCTCTCGGGGGCTTTACATTCACAAAAAACAATATCACGATACGTGCAAATGATTGGCGTCCCGCCGCGGCGCCGTCAAGAGTTAAAACAAGACGAATGTGAAGGAGGAGCCCTCGTATGCTGACCCACCTGCCGACGCTGTCGCGCCGTGATGCGGTGAAGGCCGCCGCCTGGGCTCTCGCCGCCGCCGCGATCGCGCCGAAGCTCGCTTTCGCCGACGAAAAGACCGTCGCTGCCGAGATCAAGAAGCTTTACGGCGACAAGCCGATGGCCTCGGGAAAGATCAAGCTCGACGTGCCCGAGATCGCCGAGAACGGCTTGGTCGTTCCGATCAACATCGAGATCGAGAGCCCGATGACGGAGGCCGACTACGTCAAGGCGGTCCACATCTTCGCCGAGGGCAATCCCCAGCCCGGCGTCGTCAGCTACCAGTTCACGCCGGCCTGCGGAAAGGCCTCGGCCGCGACGCGCATGCGGCTCGCGCAGACGCAGGACATCATCTGCGTTGCCGAGATGTCGAACGGCGCGCTGCACACGGCCAAGGCCAACATCAAGGTCACGATCGGCGGCTGCGGCGGCTGACGCCCCGCATCACCATCGACCAGAACAAGGCGAGGACATCCCCATGACCACCAAGCCCACGCCCCGCGTGCGTGTTCCGGCCAAGGCCACGGCCGGCGAGATGATCGAGATCAAGACGCTGATCTCGCACGAGATGGAATCCGGCCAGCGCAAGGACGCCAAGGGCGAGACCATCCCACGCCAGATCATCAACAAGTTCACGGCGAGCTTCAACGGCAAGCCGGTCTTCGCGGCCGATTGGTTCCCGGCGATCTCGGCCAATCCCTACCAATCCTTCTTCTTCAAGGCGACGGAATCGGGCGAGTTCACCTTCACCTGGAAGGACGACAACGGCTCCGAATACGTCTCGAAGAACAAGCTGACGGTCGGCTGAGCCTTTAGAATCGCAGCGCTGCCGGCTTCGGCAGCGCTTCCGCTTTGGATCCCCTGGATCGCGATGTGCGCGCATCCAAAGGATGAGCCATGATCTCAAGACGCGAATTCCTGCAGGCGACGGCGGTCGCCGCAGCGTTGACGACCGGCTCCGGCCTCGGCCCGCTCGGGCGCGCCGCCGCCCAGCAGAAGCTGTCGCAGGCCGATATCCTGCGCTTCGAGCCGCAGGGCCAGGTCACCATCCTGCATGTGGCCGATATCCACGCCCAGTTGATGCCGCTGCAGTTCCGCGAGCCGGCGGTCAATCTCGGCGTCGGCGAGGTCAAGGGCCTGCCACCGCACCTGACCGACGTCGCCTTCCGCGAGCACTTCAAGATCGCGGCAGGCTCGGCCGACGCCTTCGCGCTGACCTCCGACGACTTCGTCTCGCTCGCCCGCAATTATGGCCGGATGGGCGGGCTCGACCGGATCGCGACGCTGGTCAAGGCGATCAGGGCCGAGCGCGGCGACGACAAGGTTCTGCTGCTCGACGGCGGCGACACCTGGCAGGGCAGCTGGAGCGCGCTCCAGACCAAGGGTCAGGACATGGTCGACGTCATGTCGGCCCTGAAGCTCGACGCGATGACCTCGCATTGGGAGTTCACCCTCGGCGCCGAGCGGGTCAAGGAGATCGTCGAGGCCGCACCCTTCGCCTTCCTTGCTCAGAACATCCGCGACAAGGAATGGAACGAGCCGGTCTTCCCGCCGCGCAAAGTCTTCGAGAAAGGCGGCGTCAAGGTCGCGGTGATCGGCCAGGCGCTGCCGCGCACGGCGGTCGCCAATCCGCGCTGGATGTTCCCGGGCTGGGAGTTCGGCATCCGCGAGGAGGAAATCCAGAAGCAGGTCGAGGAGGCTCGCGCCGAAGGCGCCGCGATCGTCGTGCTGCTCTCGCATGACGGCTTCGACGTCGACCGCAAACTGGCGAGCCGGGTCAAGGGCATCGACGTCATCCTGACCGCCCATACCCATGACGCCATGCCCGGGCTGATCCGGGTCGGCAACACTGCGCTGGTCGCCTCCGGCTCGCATGGCAAGTTCGTCTCGCGCCTCGACATCGCAGTGAAGGAGGGCAAGGTCGCCGATATCCGCTTCAAGCTGATGCCGGTCTTCGCCGATGCGATCGCGCCCGATCCGGAGATGGCGGCGCTGGTGACCAAGCTGCGCGCGCCTTTTGCCACCGACCTCGCCAAGGAGATCGGCCGCACCGACTCGCTCCTCTACCGGCGCGGCAATTTCAACGGCAGCTTCGACGACCTGATCTGCGACGCCATGCTCTCGCAGCGCGACGCCGAGATCGCGCTCTCGCCAGGCTTCCGCTGGGGCGGCTCGCTGCTGCCGGGCGAAGCGATCACCTGGGAGGCAATCAGCAACGCGACCGCAATCACCTATCCGAACTGCTACCGGATGGAGATGACCGGCGCGCAGCTCAAGGAGATCCTCGAGGACGTCGCCGACAACATCTTCCACCCCGACCCCTATTTCCAGGGCGGCGGCGACATGGTCCGCATCGGCGGCATGGGCTACGCCATCGATGTCGGCAAGCCGATGGGCAGCCGCATCTCCGGCCTCACCCATCTCAAATCCGGCAAGCCGATCGATGCCTCCCGCAAATACGTCGTCGCCGGCTGGGCCAGCGTCAATGAGGGCACGCAGGGTCCGCCGATCTGGGACGTGGTCCGCGACCACGTCGCCGCGACCAAGACCATCACCATCAAGCCGAACGACGCCGTGAAGGTGAGCGGGGCATGAGCGCCTCCGCCATCACGCCGGTCAAAGAGCAAGGAGACGAGGCATGACCTCTCCCGCAAAGCCCGATCCGCTCAGCCGCCGCCGCTTCCTCGGCGGGGCGGCGCTCGCCGGAGCCGGCCTCGCCGGCACCGGGCTGGCCCGCGCCGAAACAGGCAAGCCCGATCCGCTGATCACCGAGGTCCAGGACTGGAGCCGCTATCTCGGCGAAGGCGTCGACAAGCGGCCCTATGGCACGCCGTCGCGCTTCGAGAAGCACGTGATCCGCCGCGACGTCTCCTGGCTGACGGCCTCGCCGGAATCCTCGGTCAACTTCACGCCGCTGCACGAGCTCGACGGGATCATCACCCCGTCCGGCCTCTGCTTCGAGCGCCATCATGGCGGCATCGCCGACATCGAGCCGGCCAGTCACCGATTGATGATCCATGGCCTGGTCGAGAAGCCGCTGGTCTTCACCATGGAAGACATCAAGCGGATGCCGCGGCAGAACCGCATCTACTTCCTCGAATGCGCGGCGAATTCCGGCATGGAGTGGCGTGGTGCGCAGCTCAACGGCTGCCAGTTCACCCACGGCATGGTCCACAACGTCATGTACACCGGCGTGCCGCTGAAGCTGCTGCTGGCCGAGGCCGGGGTGAAGACCACAGCCAAATGGCTGCTGCTGGAAGGCGCCGATTCCTCGGGCATGAACCGCTCGCTGCCGCTCGAGAAGGCGCTCGACGACGTGCTGATCGCCTTCGCCATGAACGGCGAGGCGCTGCGGCCCGAGCAGGGCTATCCGCTGCGCGCCGTCATCCCCGGCTGGGAGGGCAATCTCTGGGTCAAATGGCTCCGGCGCATCGAGGTCGGCGACCAGCCCTGGCAGGCGCGCGAGGAGACCTCGAAATACACCGACCTCCTGGCCGATGGCCGCTCGCGCCGCTTCACCTTCTTCATGGACGCCAAATCGGTGGTGACCAACCCGTCGCCGCAGGCGCCATTGAAGCAGAAGGGCCGCAACGTCCTCTCTGGCCTTGCCTGGTCCGGACGCGGCACGATCAAACGTGTCGACGTCACCCTCGACGGCGGCAAGAACTGGCAACACGCCAGGATCGACGGGCCGGTGCTCGATAAGTCGCTGACCCGCTTCTACGTCGATTTCGACTGGGCCGGGCAGGACCTCTTGATCCAGTCACGCGCCATCGATTCGACCGGCTATCTCCAGCCAACCAAGGAGGAGCTGCGCAAGGTCCGCGGCACCAACTCGATCTACCACAACAACGGCATCCAGACCTGGCATGTGAAGGCGAACGGGGAGACCGAAAATGTCGAGATCGGTTAATCCCGTCCTGCTTGCAGGCTTCGCAGCAGTCGTCGTGCTCGCGGCTGCGCCGCTGATCGCGCAGACCAAGCCACCGGCCAAGCAGGCCCAGACGCATCCGCCGGCAAAAGCCGCTCCGGCCCCCGCCCCCGCGGCGAAGCTCGGCCTCGGCCGCGAGGCGCTACCGGAGGAGATCAAGGCCTGGGACATCGCGGTGCGCCCCGACGGCAAGGGCCTGCCGCCCGGCAAGGGCACGGTCAAGCAGGGCGACGAGATCTTCCAGGCGCAGTGCGCCAGTTGCCATGGCGAATTCGGCCAGGGCAACAACCGCTGGCCGGTGCTGGCCGGCGGCATGGGCTCGCTGAAATCCGACCGGCCGGAGAAGACGATCGGCTCGTTCTGGCCCGATCTCTCGACCGTGTTCGACTATGTCCGCCGGGCAATGCCCTATGGCAACGCCCAGTCGCTGTCGCCGAACGAGCTCTACGCCGTCACCGCCTATTTGCTCTACCTGAACGACATCGTGAAGGACGAGGACTTCGAACTGTCGGATAAGAACTTTACCAGTGTGAAGCTGCCGAACGCGGCCGCCTTCTACGATGACGACCGCGAGACGACGGAGAAGGCGTTCTGGGGCAAGGAGCCGTGCATGAGCAACTGCAAGCCGGAGGTGAAGATCACCGGACGCGCGGCGGTGCTCGACGTGACGCCGGATTCCAAGTCCGCGCCGAAGGTCGATTGATGCAGAGGGCCGGCGCCGTCCGTCTTGCGGTGCTCGGCCTCGTCCTGGCCTGCGCACCGGCAGAAGCGGCCGGCGACCGGGCACTGGGGGAATATCTCTCGTCGGAATGCACGAGCTGCCACCAGACCAGCGGCCGGCAGGTCGGCGGCATCCCGGCGATCATCGGCCATCCGGCCGAGCAGTTCGTCGCGCTGATGAATGCCTATCGCGAGAGGCAGCGCGACAACCAGGTGATGCAGACGATCGCGGCGCGGCTCTCCAGCGAGGAGATCGCAGCGCTGGCTGCCTACTACGAGAGTCTGAAGCCCAATCCATAGCAGGGCATATGGCCCGAGCCGAGGAGGACACGATGTCGGAGGACACTCACCAGGCTTCGCGCCGGGCGCTGATGCTGGCGGCGGCGAGCGGGGTCGTCGCTGCGACCGCCCCGGCCCTTGCCGTCCCCCGGCAGACGGCGCTCGCCGACCTCAAGAAGGACGCCGATGTTGCCTGCCTCTACCATTGCGATTTCGGCGATCCCCAGCGCTTCATCCAGATGCTGCAGAACATCGCCAACCACTATTCCGCCTATGGCGCCGATCCGTTCGCGCTCCAGCTCGCCATCGTCGCGCATGGTCCCGGCGTGAAGTTCTTCCTGGAAAGCCTCGACGGCACCAGCTGGGGTGACGAAGCGGCCACGGTCCCGAAAATCTTCGAGCGGGTCGAGGACGTCGCCAGGAACGGGCTGAAGGTCCATCTCTGCGAGATCACCTTCGCCCGGTTGAAGATCGACAAGAGCAAGGCGCGCAAGGCCGAGTTCGTCGGCTTCGTGCCCTCCGGCGTCGCCGCTGTAGCCGCGCTGCAGGCCAAGGGCTTCGCCTATTTGAAGGTCGGATAGGGCCCGCAAGAGGCCTGCCGTCAGCCGTGGGAAGGGGAGAGAAAACCATGTCGACCAGTCGCCGCACATTCCTGTCCGGGCTTGCCGCCGCGGGCAGCTTCGCCATCGCCTCGCCCGCCGTGCTCGGCCAGGGCAAGCCGCGCGTCGTCGTCATCGGCGGCGGAGCCGGCGGCGCGACAGCGGCGAAATACATCGCCAAGGATTCAGGCGGCGCCATTGCGTTGACGCTGGTCGAGGAGAACGAGGTCTACCAGACCTGCTTCCACTCCAATCTCTTCATCGGTGGCTTCAAATCCTATGAGGAGATCAGCCATCGCTACGATGCGCTGGCGAAGAACCACGGCATCACGCTCGCCCGCGCCCGCGCCACCCAGATCGATCGCGACAAGAAGGAGGTCGTGCTCTCGACCGGCGCTCGCCTGCCCTATGACCGCCTCGTCGTCTCGCCCGGCATCGACCTCAAATACGATTCCGTCCCCGGCTGGTCAAAGGAGGCCGAGGAAGCCATGCCGCATGGTTGGAAGCCCGGCCGACAGACGCAGCTGATCAAACAGAAGCTCGACGCCGTCCCGAATGGCGGCACGATCCTGATGATCGCCCCGCCCAACCCCTATCGCTGCCCGCCCGGCCCCTATGAGCGCGCCTCAATGTTCGCCCATGTGCTCAAGGCGAGCGGCAAGCGCGACTGCAAGATCTTTATCCTCGACCCGAAGGACAGCTTCTCGAAGCAGGGCGTCTTCCAGGAGGGCTGGGAGAAGCATTACGGCGCGATGATCGAATGGCTCGGGCCGAAGGTGCATGACGGCATCAAGTCGGTCGACCCGAAGAGCAATACCGTCGTCACGGGCTTCGAGACCTACAAGGACTGCGCCTTCGTCAACGTCATCCCGGCCCAGATGGCCGGCGAGATCGCCCGCTCCGCCGGGCTCGCGCCAGCCGGCGGCTACTGCACGATCGATCCCGCCTCGATGAAATCCGTCGCCGATCCCAACATCTTCGTGCTCGGTGACGCCTGCATCGGCGGCGACATGCCGAAATCGGCCTTCTCCGCCAACAGCCAGGCCAAGGTCGCGGCGATGGTGATCCGCGGCGAGCTCACCAATGCCCGCACTTTCCCTGCCCGCTACATCAACACCTGCTGGTCGCTGATCGAGACCGACGACACCATCAAGGTCGGCGGCCGCTACGAGGCCAAGGACGGCAAGATCGCCGCGACCGAGACCTTCGTCTCGCAACCCCGCGAGAGCGCCGAACTGCGCAAGGAAAACCAGGCCGAGAACATCGGCTGGTATGCCGGCATCACCGCCGACATGTTCAGCTGAAACCACTCACTGCGCCCTCGCCTCGTGCGGGGGCGCCAACCTCAGCTCTTCTTATCAGGGACTACGTATGAAACTGCCGATCATTGCCGCCATGCTCGCCGCCACCTTCATCACGACCAGCAGCGCCCAGGCACAGGACGTCGCCGCCGGCGAGCGCTCCTGGAACAAGTGCCGCGCCTGCCACCAGGTCGGCGAAGGCGCCAAGAACCTGGTCGGCCCGCAGCTCAACGGCCTGTTCGGCCGTCATACCGGCGAGGTCGAGGGCTACAGCTATTCGACCGCCAACAAGGGCGCGGGCATCACCTGGGACGAGGCGGTCTTCGCCGAGTACATCAAGGACCCGAAGGCCAAGATCCCCGGCACCAAGATGATCTTCGCCGGCATCAAGAACGAAAAAGAGATCGCCGACCTCACCGCCTACCTCAAGCAGTTCGGCAAGGACGGCAAGAAGATGTGACGGGCCGCAACCAGCCTGCCGCGCTCATGACATGATCGGCCCGGAGGTTTGACGGGACGCCGCAATCGGCCCGAAAGGACCTTCCGAATGACCACCAGCCGTAACCTTCTCGCAGGCGCGGCCCTTCTCGGCACGCTCGCCCTTGGTGGATTCGCCCTGGCCCAGAGCCATCAGGGCCATGGCAGCCACGGCGCAGCCGCGCCGGCCGCGGCCGACACCGCCGCGACGCAGGCCTACAAGGCGGCCAACGACAAGATGCACAAGGAGATGGGCGTCGTCTTCAGCGGCGATCCCGATGTCGACTTCGCCCGCGGCATGATCCCGCACCATCAGGGCGCGGTCGACATGGCCAAGGTCGTGCTCGCTCATGGCAAGGACCCCGAGCTGCGCAAGCTCGCCGAGGGCGTGATCACCGAGCAGGAAAAGGAGATCGCCTTCCTGCGCGAGTGGCTGAAGAAGCGCGGTCAGTGACCCTCTCGCCCTGCCGGCTCCGGATCGACAGATCAGGGGGCGGCGTCATGCCGCCGCTTGCCCTGCAAGGCCGGCGCTGGCAGAGAGGCGGCGCGACTTGCGTCTACGCATCCCTGCATGCACAGGCCGCGAAACTCACATAGGCTTCCCTCTCGCCGTTCGGCCGCTCGCGGGTTCTATGAAGAAGTATCTGGACTATCTCTGGCCGCTCATCGGCCTCGTCGCGGTCATCTGGTCAGTCGACCTGCTCTGGGACAAGCTCAAGGCCGAGGCCTTGACCAATGAGGCGCTCGCAACCCAGCTCGAGCAGGCCGGTCTCTGGGACTCGGTCAGGATTGTCGCCACCGGCATCGGCCAGAAGATCGCGGTCATTCCGCCCGCCGCCTTCTTCCATGCCGGGCTCGCGACGCTCGTCGCCTATGCCGCGCTCGCCTGGTACGACCGGATCGCGCTGCTGCATCTGCACCGCGAGAAGGGCATTTCCTGGGCCTATATCTCACTTTGCTCCTTCGTCACCTATGCGCTCTCGCATAATATCGGCGCTTCGGTCTTTTCGGGCGGCATGGTGCGCTATCGCGCCTATCACGCGAAGGGCCTGAGCGGGCCTGAGATCGCGGTGCTCGTGGCGCTCTGCTCCTTCACCTTCGCCTTCGGCACCATCCTGCTGATGGGATTGGTGCTCATTGGCGAACCCCAGATCCTGCGACCGCTGCACCGGCTTTCCGACTGGTTCGGCATCGGCGACAAGCAGGCGCGCCTGATCGGCTTCGGCCTGCTCGCCTTCTGCGTGCTCTATACGGTCGGCTCCTGGCTGCGCTTCAAGCCGCTGAAGATCGGCTCGTTCGAGCTGGTCTATCCGCGCCTGCCGATCGTCGCCCGGCAGTATTTTGCCGCCCCGCTGGAGCTGATGGGCGCTGCTGGCATCATCTATTTCGCCCTGCCGGAGCAGGGCAATCCCGGCTTCTTCATCGTGCTCGGCGCCTTCCTGATCTCGTTCTCGGCTGGTTTGCTCAGCCAGGTTCCGGGCGGGGTCGGCGTGATGGAGGCGGTCTTCCTCGCGGTGATGCCGGGCGTGCCGGCCCCCGCCGTCTTTGCAGCATTGCTGGTCTGGCGGATGTTCTACCTGATCATTCCGCTGGTCGTGTCGCTGCCGATCGTGCTTGGCTTCGAGCGGGCGCAGCTGCGCAAGGCGCTGGCACACGAGACGCAGGTGAAGGCTCAGGAGCAGGCGGCCGCCAAGGCCGCGGCGCTCGACCTCGAACAGCCACGCTAGCGCTTGAGCGCGATCGCCGCCGCACCGAACATCAGGAGACTGCCGATCGCCTCGGCCGGGCCGAATGGCTCGCCGAGCGCGAACACGCCGGCCGCGACCGCGACAGCTGGGCTGATGAAGGCGTAGAGCCCCGCCCGGAAGGCGCCCCAGTCACGTACCAGCCGCAGATAGATCGTGAAGCCGATCAGCGAGCCGCCGATCACGAGCACCGCCAGCGCGGGCAGTGTCGGCCAGGACAGCAGCGCGGTGAAGTGCGCCGGTGTGACGGTCTCCAGCATGGCCGACATCAGGCAGAGCCCGAAGCCGCCGATCAGCGTCTGCCAGCCAGCCAGCGTCAGCGTCGGAATCCGGCCCATCACCGGCCGCGACCAGACCGCGCCGAAGCAGTAGAGCAGCGTCCCGGCCGCGACCGCCGCCAGCCCCCAGAGCTCGAGCGGTCCGCCCTTGGCTGCCGCCAGCCCGCCCAACGCCCGCGTCGAGAACAGGAAGCCGAGGCCGACCGCGCCGAGGCCGATCGCTGCAAGCTTGCGCCCGCCGATCGTGTGCCCTTCGATCAGGCGGCTGGCGATGATGGTGAAGATCGGGATGGTGGCGAAGTTGACGATCGCCGCGAGCCCGGTCGGCGCCTGGGCCGTGCCCCAGAACAGCAGGGTGTAATTGCCGGTGTTCAACAGGAGCGCGGTCATGATGACGCGCGGCCAGGCCTCGCTTGGCACCCGCAGCACGTCGCGGCCGGCCCAGGCCAGCATCAGCGCGCCGGCGATGACAAAGCGCGAAGCGGCGAGGAAGACCGGCGGCACATGCTGTGAGCCGACCTTGATCGGCAGCCAGGTCAGGCCCCAGACAAGGCACATCAGCGCGAAGTAGGCGGCGTTGCGGGACATGGGCTGCGCTTACCAAGAAAGATGCTACGGGGCCGATGTCGACCGGGCATGCAGCCATGGTGACGACACAAGGTGCCTGCCCGCCATCTGGCCAACGCCCTTGCAGCGCTCTATTATAAGAGAATCAAGGGTATGATGATGGACGATCTCGCGTCAAGATTGGCGGAACGGTTGCGCGGCGAGCGTGAGGCGCGGGGCTGGAGCCTGAACGATCTTGCCGAGCGCTCCGGCGTTTCGCGCGCCATGATCAGCCGGATCGAGCGAGGCGAGGCGAGCCCGACCGCGGTGTTGCTCGGCCGACTCTCGGGCGCCTTCGGCCTGACTCTGTCGAACCTGCTCGCGCGGATCGAGAATGCCGGCGAGCGCGTCCGCCGCGCCACGCAGCAGCCGCTCTGGCGCGACCCCGAGACCGGCTTCGTCCGCCGCGCCATATCGCCGGCCGGCAATGGCGATCTGGAGCTCGTCGCCGGCGAATTGCCGCCCGGAGCGGCGATCGCTTATCCCGCCAGCTCCTACGCCTTCATCCGCCAGCAGATCTGGATGCAGTCGGGCCAACTCGACTTCGACGAGGGCGGCATCGTCACCCGGCTCGGGCCCGGCGACTGCATGGAGCTCGGACCGCCAGCCGATTGCCGCTTCAGCAATCCCGGCAGCGAGCCGGCGCGCTACCTGGTCGTCGTGAGCAGGCGCTGAGCGCCGTCAGACGCTCCCCACCGTCCTGAGCTTGGCCCGCGGGTGGATCTCGCTCTGCGAGAGCACCGGCGTCTCGCGACGGAAGCGTTCGATGATCTGGCGCACGAAGGGCCGCGCCATGCCGGAGGTCACCAGCGACGGCATCTCGCCGAGACGCGCCGCATCCTCGAACTTCTCGCGGACCTGATGGACAAAATCCTGCAGACGCGAGGGCTGCATGGCCAGATGCCGGTCCTCGCCCTGGCCGACGATCGATTCGGCGAAGACGCTCTCCCAGGCCGGCGACATGGTGATGATCGGCAATTGCCCATGCTGGTTGGAGAACTGCGCGCAGATCTGGCGGGCAAGGCGGACGCGGACATGCTCGGCGATGTCGCGCGGGTTCTTGATGGCGCCCGCGACCTCGGCGATGCCCTCGACGATCGTGCCGAGATCGCGGATCGAGATGCGCTCGGAGAGCAGCAATTGCAGCACCCGCTGGATGCCGGTGGTCGAGATCTGGTTCGGCACGATCTCCTTGACCAGGTCGGCATGGTCCTTGGGCAGTTCGCGCAGGAGCTTCTGCACCTCGCCATGCGAGAGCAGCTCCGGCATGTGCGACTTCAACACCTCGGTGAGATGGGTCGAGATCACGGTCGCAGCATCGACCACGGTGTAGCCGCGCAATTGCGCCTCGTCCTGCAGCGCCCCGTCGATCCAGGTCGCCGGCAGGCCGAAGGTCGGCTCGAGCACGTTGTGACCGGGCAACGTCACGCTGCCGCCCATCGGATCCATCGCCATGTACTGGCCGGGATAGACCATGCCGTGACCGGCATCGATCTCCTTGATCTTGATGAAGTAGTGGTTTGCCTCGAGCTGGACGTTGTCGACGATACGCACCGCCGGCATGACGAAGCCGAGTTCGGCGGCGAGCTGACGCCGCAGCGCCCGGACCTGATCGGTCAGCCGGTCGGCGCCACCAGGCGCGTTGACCAGCGGCAGCAGGCCGTAGCCGATCTCGATCTTGAGCTCGTCAAGCTTGAGCAGGTCGTTGAGCGTCTCTTCCTTCGGCGTGCCATCGGGCGCGAGCGGCGAGGCCGCCTGCGCCTGCACGGCGGCTTCCGTCTCGCGCGCCTTGGCGAGCCGGCCGAAATGGCGCGCCAGCCAGCCCGAGCCGGCGGCGAGGACCAGGAAGGGCAGCATCGGGATACCCGGCAGGACCGCGATCAGCAGCATCACCGCCGCCGACATGCCGAGAGCCTTGGGGTAGCCCGAGAGCTGCTTGCCGAGCGCCTTGTCGGCGGCGCCGCGCACGCCCGATTTCGAGACGAGCAGGCCCGCCGCGGTCGAGACGATCAGCGCCGGGATCTGGCTGACGAGGCCGTCGCCGACGGTCAGCAGGGTGTAGCTGTGCGCCGCCGCGCCGAAGCTCATACCCTGCTGCGCCACACCGATGATGATGCCGCCGATCACGTTGATGAAGGTGATCAGCAGGCCCGCGATCGCGTCGCCGCGCACGAATTTCGAGGCGCCGTCCATCGAACCGAAGAAATTAGCCTCGTCCTCCAGCGCCTTGCGGCGGGCCTTGGCGACGTCCTGGTCGATCAGCCCGGCCGAAAGGTCGGCGTCGATCGCCATCTGCTTGCCCGGCAAGGCGTCGAGGGCAAAGCGTGCCGCGACCTCGGCGATACGGCCCGAGCCCTTGGTGATAACGACGAAGTTGACGATGATCAGGATGGTGAAGACGATCACCCCGATCACGAAATTGCCGCTCATCACGAAATTGCCGAAGGCCTCGATGACGTGGCCGGCGGCGGCGGTGCCCTCATGGCCGTGGGCGAGGATGAGGCGCGTCGAGGCGAGGTTCAGCGCCAGCCTCAGCATCGTCACGATCAGCAGCACCGTCGGGAAGGCGGAGAACTCCAGCGGCTCCTCGATGAACAGCGCCGTCATCAGGACGAGCACCGAGAGGATGATCGAAAGCGCCAGCAGCATGTCGAGCAGCATCGCCGGCAGTGGGAAGATCAGCACCACGAGGATGCCCATCACGCCGATGGCGAGGAACAGGTCCGGCCGGTTGAGCAGCGCGCCCATCTGGCCGCGCGTCGGCATCTGCATGCCCCCGCCGCTGCCTGCCGTCACATCGCTCATCGACCAGAAGCTCCCACGCGTCGCCCATCCGGACGGCTGTCGTACCCGGCAATTCTTGCCGAGCGCATGGTGAACGAGTGGTTAAGACCCCTCAAAAAATCCCGTCTGGAACCTTTCCCTGAACAAGCTGTTATCGATTGGCCGCGTTGTGGCCGCATTCGGCCAGCCAACTCGCACGGGGTCGACGACATCGGCCATCAAGGCCGAAGCCTTTGGAGGATACCTTGGATAGACGTTCATTCATGCTCAGCCTTTTCGGCGGTCTCGCCGCCGCCAGCGTCGGCGGCATGGGCATCGCCCAGGCCGCGATCGCTGCTCCCGCGGCCCCGCTGCCGAGCCCGGAAGAGCTCGCCCCGGCACTGAAGGCCGGCCTCGACAAGGCTGATGCCGACTTCAGCCAGGTCGTGGTCCGCGACAGGGTCGTCGTTCGTCGGCCGAGGCCTTACCGCCGCCCCGTCGTCGTGCGCCGTACCGTCGTGGTACGCCGCCCGCGGCCTTACCGCCGCCCGGTCGTCGTGCGCCGGCGCGTGATCTACCGCTGAGAGCGAAGCCTATCGACGGGCGGCATCTAGCCGCCCGTCGCTTTTGAAGCGGCGCCAAGACCGCCTGCCGAAGGGACGACCTTTTGAACGAAGGACGCGAGAGTTCAGGCGAGATCGTCACCGATATTCCGGCCAGGCTCGACCGCTTGCCCTGGTCGCGGTTCCACACGCTCGTCGTCGTCGCGCTCGGCATCACCTGGATCCTCGACGGGCTCGAGGTCACCCTCGCCGGCGCCGTGTCTGGCGCCCTCAAGGAAAGCCCGGTGCTGCGCTTCACCAACACCGAGGTCGGGATGGCGGGCGCCGCCTATCTCGCCGGTGCGGTCCTCGGGGCGGTTTTCTTCGGCTGGCTGACCGATCGGCTCGGCCGCAAGAAGCTCTTCACCATCACCGTCCTTGTCTATCTGAGCGCGACTGCCGCGACCGCCTTCTCCTGGAATCTGTGGAGTTTCCTGCTCTTCCGCTTAGTGACCGGGATGGGCATCGGCGGCGAATACACCGCGATCAATTCGGCGATCCAGGAGCTGGTGCCGGCACGCGTGCGCGGCTGGACCGACCTCGTCATCAACGGCTCTTTCTGGGTCGGCGCCGCGATCGGCGGCGTCGCCGCCATCGTCCTGCTCGATCCCAATCTGGTCTCTCCCGACACCGGCTGGCGCCTCGCCTTCTTCATCGGTGCCGTGCTCGGCCTGATCATCATGATACTCCGACGCTGGATTCCCGAGAGCCCGCGCTGGCTGATGAGCCATGGCCGAATCGCCGAAGCCGAGCGGGTCGTTGCCCACATCGAATCCTTCTCACCGCCGCAGCCAGCCGCCAAACTGCCGACGCTCACCCTGCGCCCGCGCTCGCGCACGCCGATGAGCGAAGTGGCTCACACGCTCTTCGTTACGCATCGGCCACGCACGCTGGTGGCGCTGGCGCTAATGACGTCGCAGGCCTTCTTCTACAATGCCATCTTCTTCACCTATGCGTTGATCCTGACCGATTTCTACGCCGTTCCGTCGCAGGCGATCGGCTGGTTCATCCTGCCCTTCGCCGCCGGCAACTTCCTCGGCCCGCTCCTGCTCGGCAGGCTTTTCGACACGCTCGGCCGGCGCCCCATGATCGCCGGGACCTATATCTTGTCCGGCCTGCTCCTCGCCGGGACCGGCTTCTTGTTCGCACGCGAGATGGTCAGCGCCAGCCAGCTCACCATCTGCTGGAGCATCGTCTTCTTCTTCGCATCCGCCGCGGCGAGTTCAGCGTATCTGACCGTGAGCGAGACCTATCCACTCGAGATCAGGGCCCTTGCGATCGCGGTGTTCTATTCGCTCGGCACCGGGCTCGGCGGCGTCGCCGGGCCGTGGCTCTTCGGCGCGCTGATCGATACCGGCTCGCGGATGAGCGTGCTCGGCGGCTATCTGTTCGGCGCCGTGTTGATGATCGGCGCCGGGCTGATCGCCTGGCGCTTTGCGGTCAAGGCCGAGCGCCGCTCGCTCGAAGACATCAGCAAGCCGCTGGGAGCGGTCTGAGAATGAGGCGGACATCGGCGAAGCGATTGCGCCTCAGACCGTCGCAACAAGCTAACGGCCGGTATCCCGCGCCGTCGGCCCTTTGTAACCATCATCACAACGCCAGCGTGACGATCGGTCAAAAAGGGGAATAGAGTGGCCTCGTGGGAACGCGGCGCCCGGATCGAACCAACTGGAGGCATGACATGGATAGACGTTCATTCGTAATGGCGCTCTTTGGCGGTCTCGCCGCTGCCAGCGTCGGCGGCATCGCCGCCTCTGAAGCTGCACAGCCCAAGCTCGCCCCGCTCCCGGCCAAGAAGCCGGAAGAGCTGCCGGAGGAACTGAAGGAGGGCCTCGATAAGACCGATGCCGACTTCAGCCAGTATTATTATTATCGCCGGCCGCGCTATTATCGGCGTCACTATTACCGCCCGCGCTACTATTACCGCCCGCGGCGCTCTTATTACCGTCGCCGCTACTACTACTGAGCGGCCGGGACCGGGCCGGGGCAGAAGCCCCGGCCCGTTTCAATTTCGGGGCCGTTCAAAGAGAGTTTGTCCGCGCCTGCCCCGGCTCGGCCACCGGAACGCCGTCTGCAACGTATTCGCTGAGCTTGTTGCGCAGCGTCCGGATCGAGATGCCCAATATCTTGGCGGCATGGGTCCGGTTGCCGAGGCAATGATCGAGCGTATCGAGGATGAGATCGCGCTCGACATCGGCGACCGTGCGCCCGACAAGGCCGCGCGTAACCGCTTCGGCGGTCTGCGCCGCCCGCGTCGCGACATCGCGCCCACTGGCCGGACCGAGCGTCTCGCCCTCGGGCGTCAGCATCGCCTCGGTACCGATCTCGACGCCCTGCGCCAGCAGAACGGCGCGGTGCACGGTGTTCTCGAGTTCACGGACATTGCCGCGCCAGCCATTGCCGAGCAGGAGCTTGCGCGCGTCGGCCGCGATCGGGCGCAGCGGCAACCCGTTCAGCTCGGCGTATTTCTTGGCGAAATGGTCGGCGAGCGCCAGGATGTCGCCCGGCCGCTCGCGCAGCGCCGGCAGGCGCAGGTGCACGACGTTCAGCCGGTAGAACAGATCCTCGCGGAAGGAGCCCTCGCGCACGGCATCGCCGAGATTGCGATTCGAGGTCGCGATGATGCGCAGGTCGACCTTGACGGCTTGCGAGCCGCCGACCCGATCGATCATTCGCTCCTGCAGCGCCCGCAAGAGCTTGGCCTGCAGGCGCACATCCATCTCGGAAATTTCATCGAGCAGCAACGTGCCGCCATTCGCCTCCTCGAACTTGCCGATCCGCCGTGCGATCGCGCCGGTGAAGGCGCCCTTCTCATGGCCGAACAACTCCGATTCGAGCAGGTTGTCGGGAATTGCCGCGCAGTTCACCGCGACGAAGGGCTTGTCCTTGCGCAGTGACTTCTGGTGCAGATGCTGTGCGATCATCTCCTTGCCGGTGCCGCTCTCGCCGGTGACCAGGATCGGCGCATCGGAGCGCGCGATCTGGTTGGCGAGCTGGACGACGCGCTCCATCGCGGGATCGCGCCAGATCAGGCTCGCCTTGTCGCCCGTGACTGCGGCGAGCACGGCCGCGATCAACTCCGGATCGGGCGGCAGCGGCACGTATTCGCGCGCGCCGGCCTGGATCGCGGCGACGGCGGCGCGGGCATCGGTCGAGGTGCCGCAGGCGACGAGCGGGGTGCGGATGCGCTCGGCATCGAGCGCCGCGACCAGCTTGGCGATCGGCTGCTCGACATCGACCATCAAGAGGTCGCCGCCCTTGGTGCGCAGCACGGCCAGCGCCTGCTCGATGCTCTCGGCATGGGTGACGGCGGCGCCCTGCGCGACCGCGATTTTCGCGGCGGTGATGAGCTGGCCCTTGAGGCTGCCGACGATGATGAGGCGCATGACTCAGGCCTTCCTTGAAAGATGCATTCGCTCCGACCGGCTCGTCACCGGTCGGTCTTGATGATTTCCGTCATGGTGACGCCGAGGCGCTCCTCGACCACGACGACCTCGCCGCGCGCCACCAGGCGCTCGTTGACGAAGATGTCGATCGCCTCACCGACACGCCGGTCGAGCTCGAGCACGGTGCCGGGCGTGACGCGCAGGAGATCGCCGACCGCGATCCGCGACGAGCCCAGCACGGCGGAGACCGTGACCGGCACGTCGAAGACCTGCTCGAGATCCTCCGCCGTCTTGACCGGGACCGGCCCGGAGCGCGCGATCGAGTCGCCCCCGGCATTATGGTCGAAGGAGAGGTCGGCCGGATTGAGCGGCGGCAGGTTGAGATCGTTTTCGTTCGGCATCTTGCTTACCCCGCTTCCGGCCCGAAGACGGCCTTGACCGCCCTGTCGACCGCTTCGTCGAGCTCTGCGCGCTCGATCGCAATACCGCCATCGGCCCATTCGAGCCGGCCGTCGCCGATGGCGATGTCCGGCTCGCCAAGCACGACGATCCGGCCGGCAAAGCCGGTCTCGCGAGCGAGCCCGGAGAGTTTCCCCTCGACGGTCTCGACCAGACTTTCATGCACCCGGATCGCCAGATGCGGCGCATGCCGGGCATGGGCCAGGCATTCGCGCGCCGCTGCGAGCAGTTGCACCAGCGGCTTGTCGGCCAATGCGGCGCCGGCGAGGCTGCGCGCCGTCGCGATCGCAAGCTGCGCTGCCTGGGCCTCGATTTCCGCCAGGCGCTCATCCTGCTGCGCCAGCAACCGCTCGCCATGGCGCACCAGTTGCGCCAGCAGGCTTCCCAGCCGCTGCTCGGACTCATGCCGCGCCTGGTCGAGGCCGCTATGGAAGCCCTCTGCCCTGGCAGCCTCGAGCGCGGCTTCGTCGACCGCCTTGCGGCCATTGCCGCGGAAGTCGGTGTCGAACATGAATTTCTTGGCTGCTGCCATCTCAGTACACCAGCTCGTCTTCGGAATTGCCCTTGGCGATGACGATCTCGCCCTTCTCGGCGAGGTCCTTGGCCAGGGTCACCATCTTCATCTGCGCCTCGTCGACCTCCTTGAGCCGCAGCGGGCCGAGCCCCTGCATATCGTCCTGCAGATTCTTGGAGGCGCGCTGCGACATCGCCCCGAGGAAGAAGGCGCGCATCTCCTCGTTGGCGCCCTTGAGGGCGCGGGCGAGCATGTCCTTGTCGACCTGGCGCATCAGCGTCTGCAGTCCGGCGGAATCGAGTTTTCCGAGGTCCTCGAAGGTGAACATCAGGGCGCGGATGCGCTCGGCCGAGTCCTGGTTGGTCACGTCGAGCGCGGCGAGGAAGCGCACCTCGGTCTGGCGGTCGAAGCCGTTGAAGATCTCCGCCATCATCTCGTGCGGATCGCGCCGGCGCGTCTGCGTCAGCGTCGAGACGAACTCGGTGCGAAGCGTGTTCTCGATATGGTCGAGCGCCTCCTTCTGCACCGATTCCATGCGCAGCATCCGCCCGACCACCTCGATGGAAAGCTCGTTCGGCAGGTTGCGCAGCACATTCGCCGAATGATCGGGCCGGATGCGTGAGAGAATCACCGCGATCGTCTGCGGGTATTCGTTCTTCAGGAAGTTCGCCAGCACGACGGCGTCGATATTGCCGAGCTTTTGCCACATGTTGCGGCCGGCGGGACCGCGGATTTCCTCCATGATCAGTGCGACCTGATCGGTCGGCAGGATCTTCTCGAGCAGCGAGATCGTACGGTCGAATGAGCCGGTGATCGCGCCGGCGCTGGAGAGCCTGCCGACGAAATCGAGCATCAGCTTCTCGACCTGGTCGGAATCGACCGTGCCGAGCTCCGCCATCGCCCGGGTGATGATGCGGATCTCCTCGTCGTCGAACTCCTCCCAGATCGCCCGGCCATGCTCCTCGCCAAGCACGAGCAGGATGACGGCGGCCCGCTGCGGCCCGGTCATGCTCTCGACCGACATCGGTCCGTCGCCATAGCTCGCAGCTTCGCCGTCGGAGCCGGAGCTCTTGCTGCGGGTTGCGATGGAGCGTGTCGCGGCCATGGTTCAGGCTCCCGTCACGCTGGTGCTTTCTCGTGGATCCAGCCGCGCAGCACCGCGACGGAATCCGCCGGGTTCTGTGAGACCATGGCGCCGATCTTTTCGACCGACTGGGCCTTGAGCTGGCCCTTGATCTGCGCGATGGCGAGCATCCGTTCCGATGGTGCCTCGACATCGACTTGGCCGGCGTCTGCGCCGCCAGCCGAGCCCGCTCCGCCGGAGACGGAGGAGAACGTCGCCGGGTCACCGGTGCCCTGGTCGACGACGAGCATGCCGTTGCGCATGAAGCTCGGAAGGGCCCTGGCCTCGCGATCTGGCGCGAGCACCTGCTTGAGCAACGGGCGCACCACCACCATCAGAACGATCAGGATGAGGAGCGCGATCACGCCCATCTCGGCAAAGCGCACGAGGTCCTCCCTGGTGAAGGAGGTGAGCTGCTGCATCAGCGTCTGCTCGGTCAGGTCCGTCGGGGCCTGAGGCGCCTCGGCGAAGCGCAGATTGACGACCTCGACCTGGTCGCCGCGCTGGCGGTCGAAGCCGATCGCGGTCCGCACCAGCTGGCCGATGCGCTCCAGTTCCTCCGGCGACCGCGGCTGATAGTTCGTCTCGTTGCCCTGGCGGCTGTAGACGCCATCGACCAGCACGGCGACGGAGAGCTTGCGGACACGCCCGCCATCCTGCACCTCGGTGCGGGTCGTGCGAGAGATCTCGTAATTGACGACCTCCTCGTTCTTCGAACTGCTGTCGCGCTGCTGGCCCTGCTGCTGGCCCTGGTTCTGCTGCGCGCCCGGCAACTCGTTGCCGACGGTGACGCCCTCGCGCTGCTCGTTGGTGGCGGAGGCCTCCGTCCGGTTCTGGCTCGAGCGGATGACCTTGCTCTCGGGATCGAATGTCTCGGAACGGCTCTCGATCCGGTTCGTATCGAGCGTCGCCGAGACCTGCACGCGGGCGCGACCCGGCCCGACGATGCTGGCGACGATATCGTCGACCTGCGCCTTGATCCGCCGCTCCATCGCTCCCTGGCGCTCGTCCAGCGCCACGCCGACCATGCCCTGCTCGCCTTGCGCACCGTCGGCGAGGAGCCGGCCGCGCTCGTCGACGATCGAGACCCGTTCGGGCTTAAGCCCGTCGACCGCCGAGGAGACGAGGTGGCGGACCGCCCGGACCTGGGCGGCGTCGAGGTCACCGGCGAGCTTGAGCGCGATCGAAGCCCGAGGCGGCTCGCGGTCACGCTCGAACAGGCGCCGCTCGGGAATGACGAGATGGACGCGCGCTGCCTGGACCCGGCTGATCGAGCGGATGGTGCGCGAGAGCTCGCCTTCGAGCGCGCGCAGATGGTTGATGTTCTGGACGAAGCTCGTCGAGGAAAAGGCGTCGCCCTTGTCGAAGATCTCGTAACCGACGCCACCACCCGACGGGATGCCCTTGCCGGCGAGATCGAGCCGCAACCGCGGTACGTCGGCGCGCGGCGCCAGGATCGTTTGCCCATCGCTTCGCAGCTCGTATTTCACACCCCGCGTATCGAGATCCTTGACGATGGCGCTGACGTCCTGGCTCGACAGGTCGGCGAAGAGCACGCCCATCGCCGGCTGCGACATGCGCAGCATCACGAAGGCGAAGAAGCCGATCAGCGCCAGCGTCACCGCCAGCATCGCTGCCAGCCGCGCCGCACCGAATCTCCGGAACTGATCGACTAGCCCGTTCACGCCACGTTTCCGTTGCCCGGTGCCTGCGAAACCAACGCGCAGACACACCACTAGGCAAGTTTTTCCCAGTGCATGGTTAGCACCGGGTTAACAGCGGTTAGGAAACGGGCAATTCGGCCGGAAAGACACACCGCCGCAAACGCGAAAAGGCGCCGGCCGCTCGGCCGACGCCCGATAAACCCGGCGGATCGCCTGCAGGGTTACTGGCGGTAGTGCTGAATACGGGTGGTGCGCAGGCCGGCGAGACCATGCTGGTCGATCGACATCTGCCAACTCAGGAATTCGTCGACCGTCAGCGTGTAGCGCTGGCAGGCCTCCTCCAGGCTGAGAAGGCCACCGCGTACGGCGGCGACGACCTCAGCCTTGCGCCGGATCACCCAGCGACGCGTATTCATCGGCGGCAGGTCGGCAATGGTCAGCGGACTCCCATCGGGTCCGATCACATATTTGACGCGCGGTCGCAGCGGCTCGGTCATGGTAACTCTCACACAACTCAACAGACCTACTGCCCAGGAGCCTAACCCCGACGGGCTTAAATTTTGCCTAAAGCAATCACACAGGCTTTCGGCATGGCTCATGGCGCTTTCCATCCGCGCTTTCCGCCCAACCGGCTGCGGTCGAGCGGCGAGAGTTCACTCATTCGGCGGGCTGGCGCAGGTTCTGATCGCAAAAGCGGTTTCCACCTTTGCCGAACATGCGTCAGGAGCTGCTCTTCACCGATTTGACCTTGTCGAGCGGCACCTTGATCGCTCCGATCAGCAGCGTCGGCACTGCGGTCGAGAAGTCGATGCCGTCGACCTTGCCGGTGATTTCGGTCTTGACCGTGATCGCCGCGCCGGAGACGTCGGTGCCGTCCACCGTGATGGTGTACTCCCCGGCCGGCGCCACCGAACCCGTCGAGGTCTTGCCGTCCCAGCTATAGGTCTGGTCGCCGACGACGAGTGTCTTGCTGCCGCTGTAGACCACCTTGCCGCTGGCATCCTTGATCGTGACGGTGCCGGTGCCGCCTTTGGAGGCATTGAGCTTCCACTCCGCCTTGCCGTCCTTGAGCTGTGTCGCCGCTCCGTCCGCCGTGACTGTCTGGCCTACGAAGCCGATCGCGCTCGCGCCCGTCGTCGCCTTGCTGACGCCGAGCAGCGCGCTCAGCGTCTCGTTCTGCTTGAGCTGCTGCTCGACACCGGCGAACTGCACCAGCTGCTGGGTGAACTGGTTGGTGTCGAGCGGGTCGAGCGGGTTCTGGTTCTTGAGCTGTGTCGTCAGCAGGCTGAGGAACTGGTCGAAATTATTGGCGATCGACGTGCCGCTGCCGGTCGCGGTGTTGTTCTGCGCCGCCGCGATCTGCTGGGGGCTCCAGGTGCCAGTGTTGGAAACGGCCATTGCCCGTCCCTCCTTCAGATGCTGAGATCGACGCCGCCGAGGCGGCCGCCGGTTCGCGGCAATGTCGCCGCTTTGGTGATGAGTGCACTATCATCTGTGGCCTGGACCCAGGCGCGGCGGCCGCGCGGCGTCTCGTCATCCTGCCGCTGCTGGCGCGCACCCGCCTGCTGGTCGCTGGAATCGCGCAGGCTCATGTCGATGCCGCCTTCCGACGGCTTCAGGCCGGCCTGCTCGAAGGCGCGCTCGAGCGTGCGTGCATCGCGTTGAAGCATATGCAGCGTCTCGACCCGGTCGACCGTCAGCTTGGCGCTGACCTCGCCCTTGTCGGAGATTTCCAGAGTGACATCGATGCGCCCGAGCTCGGCCGGATCGAGCCTTATGTCGAAACGCTTGTTGCCGGCGAGCGCCCGGGCGCCGATCTCGACCGGCACGACGTGGAGCGGCGTCGCCCGGCCCGTCTCGCCAGAGACCAGCTTGTGGGCGGCCTCAGCCTGGGCATGGGCCGTCGCCTGCGAGGCAGCGTCGAGCTCGGTCAACGGTGCCTGCGGCGCGGTCAGGGTCTGCGGCCCGACCGCGAGGAGGGCCTGCGGGTTCAAGGGCGCACTGGCTGGCTGCGGGCTGGCGGCCGGTGCGGCATCATCCGCGGTGCTGGCTTGCGCGGGCTGGCTCGTCGCGATCGCCTCGGCCGGCTTGATCTCGCCACCTCCGGTGGCTGCCGTCGCCTTGCCTGTCTCGACCGCTTCCTTCGGAACCGCCGGGCCGTCGACCGTCTTGGCATCACCTTGCTGCGGCGCCGCGCCGGATGGCGCTTCGCCTTTGGTCTTGCCCCCTACGGCCGGGGGGCTGTGCCGGCACGCCGGCCTTGACGCCAGCCACGGCGGCTTCGCCACCCGCACCGGCCTGACCGTCAACCTTCAGCAACGCCGCCGGGACCGGCAGGACGACGCTGGTCGCAGCCGGCTCTCCGTGTGCCCCCGCCTCGCTGGTCGCCGCGACCGCCTGCCCTTCCGGCTTGCTCTCCGGCGTGGCAGCACCATCCGGCTTGGCCTGTTCGCCGCCCTGGAGCGTCAGCGCCGCCAGCGCCAGAAACTCGGCCGCGACGGTGGGAACCGGCGCTGGCTGTGGCACAACGACGGGAGCGGCCTGTTCCTCAAGCGTGTTCTTGCCGACGACGGGCAACCCGTCGAGCGCGGCCGGCGCGGCTTTCTGTTCTTCACTTGCCTTGCCACCGGCTGGTTTGTCACCAGCAGCCGTCTCAGCCTTCTTGCCATCGGCAGCCGTGGCGTCCTTCGTCGATGTCTCGTCGGTTGCAGGCTCCGTCTTCGCCTTGTCGGGCCGGTCGATCGCGCCTGCCGACTTCCGGTCCTTGCCGGCCTCATCGGCACGAGCGGACGACCTGGTCTCGGCGTTGGCCTCCTTGCGGACGCCCTCATCGGACCTCAAGGGCTCGCGCAGCTCCGCGCTATCGCGTGAATTGCGGTCGTCCTCGACGCGCGGACGCGGCCGCTCCACCGGCTCCGGCGGCAGGGCGAAGGCCTGCTCGGGCTCGCTCCGCTCGGGGCTGCGGCGGCTCGGAGGCGTAATCTCAGGCAGCGCGGACGAACGCGAGACCGGCGCGGCGGACATGGGATACTCTCCGGAACAGAACCGTGACGACGTGGCCGCCATGTCCGGAGCAAGAGGTGAGCCAACCGGAAAACCAAACCGTTTCAGTAGCTTGGCTGAATCGCACCCTGCCCTGACCCGGCAGGAATCGCTTCCTCGGGTTACCTGGCCCGGCAGGAATTGCCGGCCTTGTGCTGGCCCGCATCTGTCAAAACCGCTATAGAGCGCCCAAATCCTCGGACGCTTCACGTCCGAACCCGCCCGGAATTCCGATGACCGCTTCGCTCAACTCGCTCGACATCGCCAAGCCGCCTGCGGCGACGCGCGTCGTCGCGGCCATGTCGGGCGGTGTCGATTCCTCGGTCGTCGCAGCGCTGCTGAAGCGCCAGGGCTACGACGTCGTCGGCGTCACGCTGCAGCTCTACGACCATGGCGCCGCTGTGCACCGCGCCGGGGCCTGCTGCGCCGGCCAGGACATTCACGATGCCCGCCGCGTCGCCGAGGCGATCGGCATCCCCCATTACGTGCTCGACTATGAGAGCCGCTTCCGCGACGCGGTGATCGAGCGCTTTGCCGAGAGCTATCTTGCCGGCGAGACGCCGATCCCCTGCGTCGAGTGCAATCGCACCGTGAAGTTCCGCGACCTGCTCGGCCTCGCCCGCGAGCTCGGAGCCGATGCGCTCGCCACCGGCCACTATGTCGCCAGCAGCGACCTCGGCAACGGCCATCGCGGCCTGTTCCGCGCCGCCGATGAGAGCCGTGACCAGAGCTATTTCCTCTATGCGACGACGCAGGAGCAGCTCGATTTGCTGCGCTTCCCGCTCGGCGGGCTCGACAAGGCCCAGACCCGGATGCTCGCCGCCGAGTTCGGCCTCGCCATCGCCGACAAGCCCGACAGCCAGGACATCTGCTTCGTGCCGAACGGCCGCTATGCCGAGGTGATCGAGCGGCTGAAGCCTGGCGCCGCCCGCCCCGGCGCCATCGTCCATCTCGACGGCCGCGTGCTCGGCGAGCACGAGGGCGTGCTGCGCTACACGGTCGGCCAGCGCAAGGGTCTCGGCATCAGCGGCGCCGAGCCGCTCTATGTCGTCGCGCTCGACGCCGCGAACGCCCGCGTCATCGTCGGCCCGCGCGAGGCGCTGAGCGTCAGCCGCGTCGACCTGCGCGACCTGAACTGGCTCAGCGATATTCCGCTCGCCGAGCTGCCGTCCGGTGGCATCGAGGTCGCGGTTCGTGTCCGCTCGACCCGCGCTCCGCGCGAGGCCCGCCTGCTCGCCGACGACAAAGGGGTCCATGTCCTGCTCGCGCAGGGCGAGGAGGGCGTCTCGCCCGGCCAGGCCTGCGTGATCTACGACCATGCCGGCAGCGGAGCCCGCGTGCTCGGCGGCGGCGTCATCATGGCCAACCGGGCCCCGCGCCCGGCGCCACAGCCCGAGCCTGCCTACGCCATCACATGACGACGACGAACGGTCTCGACGCGCAAAGGCGCGTCTACGCGGTCTGGGCGAAATTCTACGACCGGGTCTATCAGGGCCTGCTCGCCCGCGCCCAGCGCGAGGCGGTGGCCGCGGCCTGCGCCAGCGGCCGTGACATCCTCGAGATCGGCGTCGGCACCGGCCTGACCCTGCCCTATTTCGAGCGCGACAAGCAGGTCGTCGGCGCCGACCTCTCGCTCGACATGCTGCGCATGGCGCGAGCCAAGGTGCTGAGCCAGAAGCTCGACCATGTCCGCGGCCTGATGGTGATGGACGCCTGCCGGCTCGGCTTCGCCGACAACTCCTTCGACGCGGTCACCGCCCAGTTCGTCATCACTTTGGTCCCCGATCCCGAGCAGGCGCTGGCCGAGATGGACCGGGTGCTGCGCCCGGGCGGCGAGATCGTCATCTCCAGCCGCCTCGTCGACGATGGCGGCTTTGCCGCGCCGTTCTGGAAGCTGGTCGCGCCGCTGGCGAAGGCGATCGGCTGGAGCAGCGACTTCAAGGTCTCGCGCCTGACCGACTGGGCCGCGCGAACCGGCCGCTACGAGACTGTCCATGTCGGCCAGGGCTATTTCAAGGTGGTCAGGCTGCGGAAGCTCAGCTGACCGGCGCCATCAAGGCTTGACGCCGACACCCGCCGCCCCCTATATCCGCGCCGTCGCGATTGACCGCCGTCCACGGCGCGTCGCCATCGGGGCGGGGTAGCTCAGCTGGTTAGAGCAGCGGAATCATAATCCGCGTGTCGGGGGTTCGAGTCCCTCTCCCGCTACCAAAATATCTTTCATCGACATTCGATGACGACCGTAACCGGCTCCAAAAGGGCTGGTTTGTTTTGTTTCCGGTTCGTCGGCGGCCGTCGACTGTCACGCCGTTTGTTGGCCTTCCTGGTGGCCTCAGGGGAAGGCCAGCAGGTCCGAGGCCAACAATGCCCCTGACCGTGATTCCTAAGCTCGGCATTCTCATTCTAAGGCTGCCTCAGGCGGATTGCCGCGACGTCCATCGACCCCGGATTGGAGAGGGGCCGGCAATGATGTAAGCATATTGCGAAAGGTTGTGCGGCGCGGCCGCCCGTCCGGCGGATAGGGTCGCCTCCGAGTTCGAGGGAGAACCTTCGATGCTGCGTTGGACCTTGATGGCCTCGTTGATGTTTGCGGCCCTGCCTCATCCGGCCAAAGCGGTCGGCGATCCCGCCGCAGGTGAGAAGGTTTTCCTGAAGTGCCGCGCCTGCCACCAGATCGGAGAGACGGCCAAGAACGCCGTCGGGCCGAAACTGAATGGCCTTCTCGGTCGGCCGGCGGGATCGATCGAGGGCTACAGCTATTCGCCCGCCAACAAGAATTCCGGCATCACCTGGGATGAGCCCACGTTCCGGGATTACATCAAGGCGCCACAGGTGAAGATCCCGAGCACCAAGATGGTGTTTCCAGGTCTCAAGTCGGACCAGGAGATCGACGACATCGTCGCCTTCCTCAAGCAATTTGACGCGGACGGAAAGAAAAAATAGCCGGATCGGCGCTTGAATTCGGCCGCAGCCGCGTCGGGCTGCGATGTGGGTTCGATTGACAACCACCGCGAGCAGGACGACAACATCAGGTGACTATGGGCTGGAGGCTTGAATGTCCTGCAGTCCGGCTGAGAGTTTGTGCGTCAGATGCGACGCGTGGTCGTCCAGGCGAACCAAAGGTTCGGCGATGGCGAACAGGAAGCAAAGCTTGCAGCCCGACGGTGCGCTCGTCCGAGCCCGCGCCCAGCGGCAGTCATGTGCCGCCTCCGATCTTGTTGATCTCGATCGTTTTAAGCAATGGGCCCGCTTGGTTTCGGGCCCCAACCCCGTTTTCATATCGAAAATGAGCTCGTTTACGTAGCGCCGTGGCGCGTTACCTGTGCCGCGGCATTGCCTGGTTCCTGTTCATGCCGCCCTCGGCAAGGATGAAAAAGGAATGGGTATCGCGGTCGTCTTGGCTCTGGTCGTGATCGGCTCGGTGGTGTTCCACTTCCTGAGCCCGTGGTGGTGGACGCCGATCGCCTCCAACTGGGGCTATATCGACGACACTATCATCATCACGTTCTGGATCACCGGCGTCGTCTTCGCTGCCGTCGTCCTGTTCATGGCCTATTGCGTCCTCCGGTTTCGCCATCGCGAGGGCAACCGCGCGGCCTACGAGCCGGAGAACAAGCGGCTCGAATGGTGGCTCGCGATCGGCACCGGCGTCGGCGTCGCCGCCATGCTCGCACCCGGCCTCGTCGTCTGGCACCAGTTCATCACCGTCCCAAAGGACGCGACCATTGTCGAGGTCGTCGCCCAGCAATGGCAGTGGGCCTACCGGCTGCCGGGCGGCGATGGCCGGCTTGGTGCCTCCGATGTCGCCCACATCACCCCGGAGAATCCGCTCGGCGTCGATCCCAAGGATCCGCACGGGCAGGACGACGTCGTCATCCAGGGCGACAACCTCCATCTCCCGCTCGGCAAGTCGGTGAAGATGCTGCTGCGCGCGGTCGATGTCCTGCACAATTTCTATGTGCCGGAGTTCCGCGCCAAGATGGACATGATCCCGGGCAGCGTCACCTATTACTGGTTCACGCCAACGCGGGCCGGCACTTTCGACGTGCTGTGCGCCGAGCTCTGCGGTACCGGCCACACTTTCATGCGCGGCAATGTCGTGGTCGAGCCCGAGGGGAACTACCAGGCCTGGCTGCAGCAACAAAAAACCTTCGCCCAACTCCAGGCGCCGGTGAGGACGCAGGCGAAGAACTAGGGATCGATACGGGATCGAGCTCCGAAACAGGGGCCGCGTCCGAAAGGAGTGGGAGATGCTCCGATGGCCGACGTGACGCATGACGCAGCCGGACCGCTGTCGGCGGCCGAGGTCGACGATGTCGAGCTGTACCACCCGAAGAGCTGGATCACGAAGTACGTCTTCTCGCAGGATGCCAAGGTCATCGCCATCCAGTACTCCATGGTGGCGCTGGCGATCGGGCTGGTCGCCCTGGTCCTGTCCTGGCTGATGCGGCTGCAGCTCGGCTTCCCTGGCGCGTTCTCCTTCATCGACCCTGACCGCTACTATCAGTTCATCACCATGCACGGGATGATCATGGTGATCTATCTGCTGACTGCCTTGTTCCTCGGCGGCTTCGGCAACTATCTCATCCCGCTGATGCTCGGCGCGCGGGACATGGTGTTCCCCTATGTGAACATGCTGAGCTTCTGGATCTATTTCCTCGCCGTGCTGGTTCTCGTCGCCGGCTTCTTCCTACCGGGCGGACCGACGGGAGCGGGCTGGACGCTCTATCCGCCGCAGGCGATCCTCGCCAACACGCCCGGTCAGCAATGGGGCATCCTCGTGATGCTCGTCTCGCTGATCCTGTTCATCATCGGCTTCACCATGGGCGGGCTGAACTATGTCGTGACCGTGCTGCAAGGGCGGGCCAGAGGCATGACGCTGATGCGCATGCCGTTGACGATCTGGGGCATCTTCACCGCCACCGTCATGGCGCTGCTCGCCTTCCCGGCGCTCTTCGTCGGCGCCGTGATGATGCTGCTCGACCGGCTGATCGGCACGAGCTTCTTCATGCCGGCGATCGTCGCGATGGGAGAGCGGCTGGCCCACAAGGGCGGCAGCCCGATCCTGTTCCAGCACCTGTTCTGGTTCTTCGGCCATCCCGAGGTCTACATCGTGGCGCTGCCGGCCTTCGGCATCGTCTCCGACCTGATCAGCACCCATGCCCGCAAGAACATCTTCGGCTACCGCATGATGGTGTGGGCGCTGGTGGCGATCGGCGCGCTCAGCTTCGTCGTCTGGGCGCACCATATGTATGTCAGCGGCATGCACCCGGCCTTCGGGTTCTTCTTCGCCACAACGACGCTGATCATCGCGATCCCCACCGCGATCAAGGTCTATAACTGGGTGCTGACGCTCTGGCGCGGCGACATCCATTTGACCGTGCCGATGCTGTTCGCACTCGGCTTCATCGTCACCTTCGTGAATGGCGGGCTCACCGGCCTGTTCCTCGGCAATGTCGTCGTCGACGTGCCGCTCTCCGACACGATGTTCGTCGTCGCGCATTTTCACATGGTGATGGGCGTCGCGCCGATCCTCGTGATCTTCGGGGCGATCTACCATTGGTATCCGAAGGTCACCGGGCGGATGCTCGGCGATGTCCTCGGGAAGCTGCATTTCTGGGTGACCTTCCTCGGGGCCTACCTGATCTTCTTCCCGATGCACTATATCGGGCTGATGGGCGTGCCCCGCCGCTATCACGAGATCAGCGGGATGGCCTTCGTCCCGCCCTCGGCGGCAACGCTGAACGAGTTCATCACGATCGTCGCCTTGATCGTCGGCGCCGCCCAGCTCGTCTTCCTGTTCAACCTCATCTGGAGCGTCAGGCACGGCCGGCCGGCCGGCGGCAATCCCTGGCGCGCGACCACGCTGGAATGGCAGACGCCGCAGACGCCGCCCGCGCATGGCAACTGGGGCAAGACCCTGCCGGTGGTCTACCGCTGGGCCTATGATTACAGCGTGCCCGGCGCCGCGGAGGATTTCCTGCCGCAGAACCAGCCGCCGACCCCGCGGACCGCGTGACGAGGTGCCGCCATGGTCGGGATCGTCCTCTTCATGGTCCTGATGGCAGCCCTCGCCGGCTGGTGGCTGTCGCGCCAGGGGCTGGCCGACAAGCCGTGGCTCGAGGTCGGGGTGGGCGTCGAAGCCGGTGGTGCCGAGCTGCCGTCTTCCCCGACCGCGAAGGTCGGCCTCGGCGCCTTCCTCGTCGTGGCCGGCTCGCTGTTCTCGCTTCTGGTCAGCGCCTATTCCATGCGGATGGACATGGTGGACTGGCGCGCCCTGCCGATGCCGACCGTCCTGTGGTTCAGTACAGGCCTGCTGATCCTCGCAAGCATCGCCCTGCACATGGCGGTGATCGCCGCGCGCTGCGACGAACTCAGCCACGTCCGCTCCAGCATCCTTGCCGCCGGCGTGTGCTCGCTCGCCTTCCTCACAACTCAGGTGCTGGCATGGCGCGAGCTTGCCGCCTCCGGCTATTTCACCGCTGCCAATCCCGCCAGCGCCTTCTTCTACCTGATCACCGCAGTCCACGGCCTGCACATGCTGGGTGGGCTCGTGGCGCTTTACCGAACCAGCGTCAGGGCGTTCGCCCTATCGGCGACGAGCCCTCCGCGGGCGGTTGGCGAGCTCACGCTCAGCGTCGAGCTCTGCGCCCTCTACTGGCACTTCCTGCTGCTGGTCTGGCTCGTCCTGTTCAGCCTCCTCATGCGCTGGACGGATGATCTCATCGCGATCTGCCGCGGACTGCTGACTTAGAGGCTCCAAGCGAGGTCGGAACGATGAATGAGGTCGCGCCGCACACCCTGAACCCCAAGATCGGTCGCGCCCCCGGCTGGCAAGGGATCGTGGCGGATTGGTCGTCCGATCAGCGGGCCTTCAAGAACGTCTCCTGGGGGAAGGCCATGATGTGGATCTTCCTGCTCAGCGACACCTTCATCTTCGGCACGTTCCTCATCTCCTACATGACGGTCAGGATGTCGACGACCGTGCCCTGGCCCAATCCGAGCGAGGTCTTCGCGCTCGAGATCGCCGGCCACCATCTGCCCCTCATCCTGATCGCGATCATGACCTTCGTCCTGATCAGCAGCAGCGGCACCATGGCGATGGCGGTCAATTGCGGCTATCGCCGCGACCGCAAGAAGACCGCGATCCTGATGCTGCTGACTGCGGTGCTCGGCGCGGCCTTCGTCGGCATGCAGGCCTTCGAATGGTCGAAGCTGATTGCGGAAGGCGTCCGCCCCTGGGGCAATCCCTGGGGCGCAGAGCAGTTCGGCTCCAGCTTCTTCATGATCACCGGCTTCCACGGCACCCATGTCACGATCGGCGTAATCTTCCTGATCATCATCGCCCGGAAGGTCTGGCGCGGCGATTTCGACGATGAGCGGCGCGGCTTCTTCACGAGCCGGAGGGGGCATTACGAGATCGTCGAGATCACCGGGCTCTACTGGCACTTCGTCGATCTCGTCTGGGTCTTCATCTTCGCGCTGTTCTATCTCTGGTGAGAGAGGCCGCCATGTCGCAACCGACAACCCGTAACGAGGGGCAGCACCACCCGATCAGACTTTATCTCGTGGTCTGGGTGTGGCTGTTCATCCTCAGCGCTTGCTCCTACCTGGTCGATTTTTTCCACGTCGCCGGCTATCTTCGGTGGTCGCTGATCCTGATCTTCATGGCGCTCAAGGCCGGCCTGATCGTCGCCGTCTTCATGCACATGGCCTGGGAGCGACTGGCGCTGGCCTATGCGATCCTCGTCCCGCCGCTGGCTTTGCTGGTCTTCGTCGGGATCATGGTCTTTGAATCAAACTACACGCTCTTCACCCGGCTGGCGTTCTTCGTGGCGGGTTCATGACGGGCGATCTGGAGGCTCTTGGTCACTAGGCATGCCGGCGTCTGGGGAGGTTTTCGAGGAGGCAATGGCTCGCTCGATAGGACCGGCCCCCATGAATGCCATGCCGTGCCGTCGATGCGCGGAAGCCGGCGACGCGGCATCTGCTACGGCACGAGAAATGTGACCAAGGCCCGCGCAGATCTGAGATGGAGCAGCAGCCCAATAGGCTGTGATCAGGCAAAGGGAGGTGCTCATGAGAACCTACTGCTTGTTCCAAGCCGTGAACTCCCCGGACCTACGCGCCTTCGCCGAGGAGCCTGCCGGCGGCAGGTTGCCTCCGGATCTTGGGCCGTGGACCCTCGTGCGAGAGATCCGGCCCAATGAGGAATGGACGATCCCCATCAGCAGGGCGGTCGTCGCGGCCGGCATTATCGAGAACGGCTTTTATCTTTGGGGGCCCGCCGAGCGACCGGCACCGCACTTGATCATCGAAAGTGATCGTGTCGAAGGGACCGCCGTGTTCGATCGCAAGTATGACCAGATCGGAACCATCAAGCGGCTGTTGATCGAGAAGGTCAGTGGCCGTGTTTTCTTCGTCGATGTCACGTTTGGAGGTTTTCTCGGCATTGGCAGTCACCATGTTACGATCCCATGGGAAAAGCTCACCTACGACAAGGAGCTCGAGGGCTATCGCACTGAGCTCACCGAGGCACAGGTCCGAGGCGCCGCGGCCCTGTATGGCGACAAAGGCGTTTTGCCAGACCAGAAACGTCAGCAGGACATGAGTGACTACTGGAACGACGTTCCCAACTGACCAATTCGGACCTGCTCCGGGGCTGCCCTCGGCGGTCTCGGTGTAACATCAGCGTCCGCTTTCGGGCAGGTATCCAATGTCAGCTCCTCTAATCGGGCAGCAGGGTCAAGCTCGGATTGCACCTCTATGCCGGGGTCTCGTTCACGCGGGTCACGCTTCTCTTCGCAGTCTGGTGGCTTCTGTCGAGCGAAGCCGCTGCACGCATGCATCGGATTGGGTCTGGAGAGCCTCGCTTGTGGACGCGCTTTGAAGCGCAGCAGACATCTTCGGCTTCATCCATTCCTTCGTCCGCGTGGGACGATCCCGGCCAGGATCGCTGAGAGCTGTGGTCAGGTCATGCCGCAGCCTCCGATCCCAGTCGGAAGTCGGTACCATCGGCCCACATACGATGGAGCACGACGGCAATCTTGCGCGCCACCGCGACAATGGCGCGCCGGCGACCCTTCGTCTTCATCAGCCGCACACCCCAGGCCTTGAGACTCGACCAGGTGATCGAGCGCATCAACATGGCGTTTGCGGCCGCGTAGAGCGCAGCGCGAACGTCGACGTCTCCGGCATGGGAGATCCGACCTGGATTGTCCGTCTCGCCGGACTGGAAGCGTCGAGGTGTCAGCCCAAAGTGAGCCCCGACCGTCCGCGAGCTCTTGAAGCGAGCAGGATCGTCCACGGCAGCCTTGAAGCTGAGGGCGGTGATCTCGCCAACGCCCGGCACGGTCATGAAGCGCCGACAGATCGTATCTTCGCGGGCGGCTCGCTTCACCCGCCGATCAAGCTCGGTGAAGGTCTCGAAGAGCATCGCCCGCGCCTCCAGCATCGGCAGAAGCGCTTGGCTGAGTGCAGGATCGGTCTCGATCGTCTCACGTACAGCGGCATCAAAAGCGCCCCGGGACAATCGGAGAGGCAGCACGACGCCGAAGATGCGCAACAGGCCGCGGATCTCGTTCTCAAGGTCGATGCACTTTCGCTGCATCACCTTGCGGCTCGTCAGCAGCGCTCGCATGTGGTGGCTCTCGACGCTCTTCACATGCACTCGGCTATACCACCCCGACCGGAGAATCTGGGCGATGCCGCGGGCGTCATGCTTGTCCGTCTTGTTCCGCATGGCCGAAAGCGCAGCCGCGACCTGACGCGCTTCCATGCAGACGACGTTGTAGCCAGCCTCCGTCAGTCCGTAGGTGATGGGCTGTGTCAGCGCGCCGGCCTCAAACCCGACCTGATGGATCGGCTGACCAAATCCCGCAAGGCAAAGAAGGACATCGGGCACGGCCGAGCGCACCGAGCGCTCTAGGCAAATCTTCCCGTCATAGTCGATGATGCAGATCGCCACCGAGCGCAACGACACATCCAGCGCAGCGTAGAACATCGCGTCTCCCTCCCTCTTGGATCTGCCGAGATCCTAATGGGAGCTTGAACCCTCGCGGGTCCGCCCGATTACGCATGCTTGTGGCGGTAGACCGCCGCGTCCGTCACTGCACCCGACGCGGTTCGAAGGCGAAGGCGCTGAGCCCCAGCCATTGTTGCATTGAGCAAGCCAGAGCCTGATCGCCATCGATCTCAAGTTGTCCGCTGTCCGACTCCTTCTTGATCGTTGTCAGCCCCATCCAGACGGCCGTCATCGTACGCAAGGAAGTCGTGACAAGCAGGTCGAGCTCATGGCCGGGGTCGAAATTGCAGAGGTCGACGGCACCGTCGGCCACCACCAGCCACCACCTCTTTTGTGACCCTGAAAGTTCGGGGTACAGGAACTGTATCGTGCAGCGATGCTCGGGCAGCAGCTTGACGTTGAGACTTCTGCGCATGTCCCACATCAGCAGCGAAGGGTCGAGGTTCTTGAGCGAAAGCCGCGATTCCATCCAGTGCTGCGCCCAGTTGCCGAGCCCCATGATCAAAGATCTGAGCTCCTCGCCAGCTTCGGACAGGTGATACTCGACAGAACTGCTGGTCCTGCGGGATACCGTGATCACCCCGGCTTGCTGAAGTTCCTTGAGCCGTTTCGACAACAGGGCGGGCGACATCTTCGGTAGGCCGCGCCTCAGATCATTGAAGCGAGTGCTCCCGCAGAGCAGCTCACGCACCACCAATGTCGTCCAGCGACTGCACAATATCTCTGACGCCATCGACACCGGGCAGAATTGGCCATAGCCGCCGCGATTGTTCATGGCGAACCCCGTTTTTCTTTTGGCGAATGGTACCAGATCGGCGTCGTACGGAAAACGCCGGCAGTTCAGTTGCTGAACTAGAAGCGCAGGCAAGTAGCGGCCACCGTCAGCCTCACAACCAGGGAGGACGCCATGTCAACGAACGCCGCTTCGAAAACTCTTATGGCCTCATCCGAAGGCGCCGGAGCTTGCCCCAATGATGTCGTGGAAACTGCGCATCGTCTCTCGCCGAGGCTCGCTGAGCGCGCCGCTGAAACCGATCAGAACGACAGTTTCGTCAGCGAGAACTACGCTTTGTTCAAACAGGAAGGGCTGGTCGAGGCCGGCGTTCCGCGAGAACTCGGCGGTGGCGGCGCCGAAATACCCGAGCTCGCCGAAATGCTGCGCGTGCTCGCACGGGCATGCGGTTCCACCGCACTGGCTTTTTCCATGCACACCCATCAGGTCGCCATCCCCGCTTGGCGTTGGCGACACCAGAAGGTCGCCGCTGTCGAGCCTCTGCTGAAACGGGTCGCCGCGGAGAGAATCATTTTGTTGTCGTCCGGCGGCTCGGACTGGATCGGCGGCTCGGGGAAGGCCGAGAGGGACGGCGACGGCTACCGTATCACCGCCCGGAAGGTGTTCACCTCCGGCGCCGAAGCCGGCGACATCCTGATGACCGGAGCGATCCATGAAGGAGAAGACGGGAACCGGTCGGTCATCCACTTCGGTGCGCCGATGAAGTCCCCGGCGGTGCGCATTGAGGACACCTGGCGCACGCTGGGCATGCGTGGCACCGCGTCGAACGATGTCGTGATCGAGAATCTCTTTATCCCTGCCGCGAATGTCGCGTTTTCGCGCAAGGCCGGTGAGTGGCACCCTGTTTTCGAGACAATTGCGACCATCGCTTTCCCGCTGATCTATGCTGTCTACCTCGGAGTTGCCGAGAGCGCGCGCGACATCGCCATCGAGATCGCGAAGAAGAAGCAGGCATCCGACCCGTCGCTGGCCGGACGCATGGACACCGAATTGCGGGCCGCGCAGCTCGCACACCGTTGGATGCTGGATACCGTGGCGCGCAACGCGCCGTGCGCGGAGACGGTCAACGAGGTCATGATCGGGCGTACTCTGGTTGCCCGTCACGCGATTGCAGCTGTCGATCTGGCGATGGAGCTGGCGGGCGGCGCATCGTTCTACCGGGCAGCGGGATTGGAGCGGCGCTTCCGTGACATCCAAGGTGCACGTTTTCACCCGCTCCAGGCCAGTCCCCAGCACGCTATGCCGGTGCAATGGCGCTAGGCCTGCCGACGGGTTCGATTTTCTGACAGGCCGATACGGGCCGGAAGAGGAAGCAACATTTCAAGCTTCCTTCTGCCCTATGGCTGATTCGAACGCGCTTAGCGCGGCGTTTGCGGGCTCCCCCGAACCTGTCGCCGTGCACTGGCGGGATGGCGTGCTCAACCTCCCAACCAGCCCCGGAACAACGGATATCCGATTGAAGCCGAGGACCGCCCCACCAACGTCAGCTTGCGGGCAATACTCCAGGTTCCGCTCCTGGCGCAGACCCGACCGCGAGGGAACCAACAATCTAATCGTTGCAATTGGTCAGTGGTTGCCAGCGGATACTCATTTCGGGCCGGCTAGCCGCCCACCCGCGTTCGTCGCCCGGCTGCAAGCCTGACTTCCAGCCACAAACTATAGCGGGACGCGCTGAAGCAAGCGATGAAATAGACCATGGCGGCGAAGACATAGGCCTCCCGATAGAAGCCAAGCCGTCGGCACCTCGCCGGGCTTCTTTTTCCTCGGACAGCACGGCAAATGGCAGGGCTTCTTCGTCGATTTCGGCAGGGCGCTTGCGGCAACCGCGTTCGGCGACGCCGAGAAGGTGGGCTTCACCTCGTCCTCGCCGCAGCAGCGGCTGCCGGCGCCGCAGGCCGGCGAATTCGACATCCTGCTCTCGGGCGTCACCCAGACCGCGACGCGCTCCTTCAAGCTCGGCTTCCATTTCGGCCCGATCATCTTCTATGACGGCCAGGGTCTGTTGGTGAAGAAGGCGCTCGGTGTCAGCAAGGCGGCCGAGCTCGATGGGGCCACCATCGGCATCCAGAGCCGCACGACGGCGTGCGCCGCAGGCCGATCCGCGCGCCAGCATCGATGTCGAGCACTATGTCCGCACCGCGAAGATCGCCGAGCGCGGCAAGCTCGACGCGATGTTCCTCGCCGTTGCAGCACTGGAAGTGAAGATCACTCCCGAGATCGAGGCATGGATCGACGCGGCCCATCAGCTCCATGGCAGCTCGGCGCCCTGAACGTCCGTGGCCTAGGCCTCAGCTCGCAGCCGTTACTTGCAGCCCCCGCAAAATAGATCGATATAGTGTACTTCTATGCGGGGATGGGCAGGTGCTGACGAACAAGGGCAAATACGGCATCAAGGCGATGGTTCACCTCGCAAGGCTCGAGGCCGGCGAAACCGCCCAGATCGCCGAAATCGCCCAGCGCAACAACATCTCGAAGAAGTTTCTCGACGCCATCCTGCTGGATCTGCGCAATGCCGGCATGCTGCGCAGCAAGAAAGGCCCCGGCGGCGGTTATGCCTTGGCGAAGCCGGCCCGCACCATCAAGGTCGGCGCGGTCATTCGCGCCCTCGAAGGGCCGATCGCACCGATCGACTGCGCTAGCCAATCGGCCTTCAGGCCGTGCCAGGACTGCGGCGATATCGAAGCTTGCGTCGTCCGCTCGGTGATGCGCGAGGTGCGCGACGCGATGGCTGCAGTCGTCGACAATACGACCATTGCCGATCTCGTCGGCCGCGCCGCAGCTCACAAGCGAGAGATCGACTTCGCGATCTGAAGTCTATTACTTAGTAGACAAATTATCACGAGAACCTATTTTCGGCCGAAGCGGAACCGCATTCCGGTTATGATCATGAATCAGCAGTTCGCCCCGCCCGGCGCCGCCGATATCCACTCCGATGCCTTCAAGGCGGTGATGCGCAATGTCGCGGGCGCGGTCAGCATCATCACCGCTTCCCATGCCGGCGAGCGCGCCGGTCTGACCGCGACATCGCTGACCGCGCTTGCGGCCGAACCGCCGACCGTGGTCGTCTGCATCGGGGCCGACGAAGAGCGGGTTTACGAATTTGGCTAGGTGCGACACTCTGCCCGCTTCGCCGCAATTCTATTCGCTGACGTTCATCGGCAACCTCAACGAACGTTGGCCTCCCTCTGCAGATTTGAATTGAATTGTGATAGTTATCAGTTATTTAAAATGTTGTTCAAGTCCCTCTCCCGCTACCACCTCGCCGGTCGGTGCGCGCAGCGTTCACCGTCCGCGTCGATGGCGATACGCTTTCGTTCGTTCGTCAGCGCGGCTTTGAATTCAGTCCCAGGCGTTTCCGCCGCTGCCGATGACGTCGCCGCGGCGAGTTCGCTAGCGCCTTGTCGCTCCTAGAGGCGCCCCCCGCATCATCACCTGCAGGATGCGCCAGGCCGCTCGGCCGCTTGGCCGCAGGATCACGATCCGCTCCAGCGCAGCGGCTTCCAGATCGACCGTGTAATGGTTCTTGGCCGCGCCCGGCTCGAGCCGGCGGCGTGATTGCCTGCGGCTGGCCGGTTCAAAGCCGCCATCGGTTCGTTGCCCACCATGCAGCCGCCACGATGGCGAGCATGCCGAGCGTGACAAGAAGCGCCTCGCCTATCGAGCCGGTTCCTTCCGTGCGTCCATGAAACTCGCGAACCAGGCACCGTCGACGATCTCCCTGGAGTCGTCGCGCCACTGCGCCGTCACCCGGCACAGCAGTTCGATCTCATCGAAGGAGAGATCGAAAAACGGCAGCAGCATCGGGTTGCCGACGATCGAACGATCGCTCTCGGCTACAGCCTCGCCGTCCATGAATCTTCCCCCCATGCGTCGCCCTCGCATCGGCTCCTTCGGGAGCGCGCTGAGGCAACATCAATCTTATGCGTCCCGCCACACCCAAATGGGGGCGGCCGACGTTATTGTTCCTTATGGTACTGATTTTGGCGAATTCGCATAGAGCCCTCGGCGCCGGCGCATCTTGAACGGTGATGATCATAGCGCCAGATGCCTCGGGCGCCGGCGTTGCGGCGTGCCGCACCAGCCCGGACCTCGCTTATGCCCGCCAATCTCGAACTCGGCCTCGACACCTTCGGCGACGTCACCGCCGACCCGGACGGCGCTTTGCTTTCGCATGCGCAGGTCATCCGCGACCTCGTCGACCAGGCAGTGCTCGCCGACGAGCTCGGCATCGACTTCTTCGGTATCGGCGAGCATCACCGTGCCGATTTCGCGGTGTCCTCGCCCGAGACCGTGCTTGCCGGCATCGCCACCCGCACCAGTCGTATCCGCCTCGGCTCGGCCGTCACCGTGCTGAGTTCGGACGATCCGATCCGCGTCTTCCAGCGTTTCTCGACGGTCGACGCGCTCTCGAACGGCCGCGCCGAGGTCATCCTCGGCCGCGGCTCCTTCACCGAATCCTTCCCGCTCTTCGGCTTTGACCTCAGCCAATACGAAGTACTGTTCGAAGAGAAGCTCGATCTTTTCGCTGAGCTGATCCGCAAGAAGAACATCACATGGGAAGGCAGCCTTCGACCGCCGCTCAAGGACCAGCAGGTCTTCCCGCGGCTGGAGAAAGGCGAGCTGACGACCTGGATCGGCGTCGGCGGCAGCCCGGAATCGGTGATCAGGGCAGCGCGCTACGATCTGCCATTGATGCTCGCCATCATCGGCGGCCCGGCGCAGCGCTTTGCCCCCTACGCCCAGCTCTACCGCGACGCGATGGGGCGGCTCGGCCAGGCCGAACGGCCGATCGGCGTGCATTCGCCGGGCTATGTCGCCGCGAACGATGCGCAGGCGGTCGAGGAGTTCTTCCCGGCCTACAAGGCGATGCGCGACCGAATCGGCGCCGAGCGCGGCTGGGGCCCGATGTCGCGCGAGGAGTTCGAGCGCGAGGTCGCAGGCGGCTCGCTCTATCTCGGCTCGCCCGAGACCGTCGCGCGCAAGATCGCAGCGACGGTCAAGGCGCTCGGCCTCTCGCGCTTCCAGCTTAAGATCAGTGCCGGCCCCCTGTCACAGGACAAGTTGCTGCGCTGTATCGAGCTCTATGGTCGCGAGGTCATCCCGATGGTGCGCGGTATGGTCGGCACGGGCTAGCTCACACCGCCCCGTGCGCCTCGACATAGAAGGCGTAGAGCGAATGGCAGCTCGCCATATAGAGCCGGTTGCCCTTCGGTCCGCCGAAGCAGAGATTTGCGCAGCGCTCCGGCAGCCGGATGAAGGCAAGCGGCTTGCCGGCCGGGCTGAACACCATCACCCCGTCGAGATCCTCCGACTTGCCGCGCAGGCCGAAGACCTTGCGCCCGCCGACATCGGCGGGCTCGGCATTGAGCGCGCCATTGCTGCCATAGCCGCACCAGAGATTGCCGTCGCGATCGACACGGAAGCCGTCCAGCGCGCCGAAATCGGCGGCGTCGATCAGCTTGACCTTGTTCGAGACCGCCCCCTGCGCGTCGATATCGTAGCTCCAGATGCTGCGGTTCGGCGTGCCGCGCCATTCGACGACATAGAGCTTCTTCTCGTCCGGCGAGAAGGCGAGCCCGTTGGGATTGACGAGATCGGTGATCACCGCCGTCAGCTTCCCGTCGGGCGCGAGCCGGTAGACGTTCGTCGTCGCCTGCTCCGGCTTGGCGCGTGAGCCTTCCCATTCGCCGCTGATACCGAAGAGCGGGTCGGTGAACCAGATCGTGTCGTCCGACCTGACGACGACATCGTTCGGCGCGTTCAGGCGCTTGCCCTCGAACTTGTCGGCGAGAACGGTGATCCGGCCGTTCTTCTCGGTGCGGGTGATGCGCCGCGTCACCGAATGCTCGCAGGTGACGAGCCTGCCCTGCCGGTCGCGGGCATTGCCATTGGCGTAGTTGGCGTTCTCGCGGAAGACGGTGAAGCTGTTCTTCACCTCATCATATTTCATGATCCGATTGTTCGGGATGTCGCTGACGAGGAGGTAGCGCCCTTCCGGAAAATAGACCGGCCCCTCGGCCCAGCGCATGCCGGTGCCAACCTGCTCGACCGTGCTCGAATAGATCCGGTACTTGGCGAAACTCGGATCGAGGATATCGACCGAAGGATCGGGATAACGCTGGTTCGGTTTGAACGGGAAGCCTTGTGCCAGGGCTGGAGCGGCCAGCGCCGAGCCGGTTGCCGCGAGCCCGCCCTTCAGCAGGCGACGGCGAGACATCTGCACCATTGTTTCCCCCATGCTTTTGTTGTCGTTGACGGTTCCCGGCGCCGCCGGCTGGCGGCGCCGGCTAGGCGGGCTTTCACAAGGCTCGCCACCGCATCAGCAGCGGGTGAATGCGGGACTCACTTCCAGTCCGGCCGCCATTTCGCGAATTCTGCCTTGGTCTCGGCATTGGCCGGGTAGAGCCCGAAGATGCCGCGCCCTTCCCTGACCTTGGCCTCGACGAAATCCTCATAGGCAGTCTGCTCATAGGCCTCGACCGCGACCTCATTGGCGATGTCGGCCGGAATCACGCAGACGCCCTCGCCGTCACCGACCACGATGTCGCCGGGATAGACCGGGACATCGCCGCAGCCGATCGGTGCGTTGATGTCGAGCGCATGGTGCCGGATCAGGTTGGTCGGCGCGCTCGGTCGGTTGTGATAGGCCGGGAAGCCGAGCGCGGCGATCTCGGGGCTGTCGCGGAAGCCGCCATCGCTGACGATGCCGGCGGCGCCCCGCTGCATCAACCGCGTCACCAGGATGCCGCCGGCCGAGGCGGCGCGCGCATCCTTGCGGCTGTCGATCACCATGACGTGGCCGGGCGGGCAGGTTTCGACCGCGACGCGCTGCGGATGCTGCGTGCCCTCGAACACGCCGAGATGGTCGAGATCCTCGCGCGCCGGAATGTAGCGCAGCGTGAAGGCCTCGCCGACCATGTGCGGCGCGTTCGGCGAGAGCGGCCGCACATCCTGGATGAACTGGTTGCGCAGGCCGCGCTTGAACAGCGCCGTGGTCAGGGTCGCGGTCGAGACGCGCTTCAGCTTCTCGCGATTCTCGGGGGTCAGGGTGGTCGATGTCATAGTTTCAGGCTCCTCCGGAGACCGTGAGAGGATTTCGTCAGCGTGAGTCGGCTGGCGCGGCTGTCGAGAACCGGAGCGGAGCGTACATTGGTACGTGAGCACCGGAAGCGCAGACAGTCGCGTCAGACGGCCGCGATGGCGGAATGATCGCGCGGTCGGTCACTCGATCTTGACGTTGGCCTTCTGCGCCACCTCGGCCCAGCGCTTGGTCTCGTTGGCGATATGGGCGGTGAACTCGGCCTGGCTCGAGCCAACCGGGTCGACGCCGAGCTTCTTGAGCTGCTCGATCACCGCCGGCTCGCGCATGATCGCCTGCGTCTCGGTGGAGAGCTTGGCGACGATCTCCGGCGGAACCTTCGACGGGGCGAAGAAGCCGTGCCAGGAGCTGGCGTCGTAGCCCGGGATGAACTCGGACAGCGCCGGCAGGTCGGGCGCGACGGCAAGCCGCTTCGGCGTCGCGGTGGCGAGCGCCCGGATCTTGCCGGCTTCGACATGCGGCCAGGCAATGGTGATGTTGTCGAAGGTGATCTGGATCTGGCCGGAGAGCAGATCCTGCGTTACCTGCCCGCTCGAGCGGTAGGGCACATGGACCATATCGGTGCCGGTCGAGACCTTGAACAGCTCGGCGGCCATATGGGTCGAGGTGCCGGCGCCGGACGAGCCGAACGAATATTTGCCCGGATTCTTCTTCAAGAGCTCGATCAGCTCCGGCACCGTCTTGGCCGGCAAGTCGAGATTGACCATCAGGATGTTCGGCACGCTCGCGAGCTGCGAGATCGGCGCGAAGTCCTTGATGTGGTCATAAGGCATCTTCGTATAGACCGCCGGGTTGATGGCATGGCTCGAGACCGTGCCGAGCGTCAGCGTGTAGCCGTCGGGCTCCGATCGTGCGACCCCCGCCGCCCCGGTGTTGCCGCCGGCTCCGACGCGGTTCTCGATGATGAACTTGCCATTCAGTCTGGCACTGAGCCGATCCGCCACGATGCGGCCGAGCAGGTCGGTCGTTCCGCCCGCGGCAAACGGCACCACGATGGTGACGACCCTGCCTCCAGGATAGCCGCTCTGTGCCAAGGCCGGTGTAAAGCCAGGCGCGGCCAGCATGGCGCCGGCTGCGGCGAGCAGGCTGCGGCGTGTGATCGATGTCATCCAATCCTCCCTCGTCATTTCCATCCGGCCCATGCCGTTCCGGCGTCTTGCGGCCGTCTTGCTCGACTGCATAGCACGCAATTTCAGATTTGAAATCTGAAATTTCAGACTTGATGTCACTTGCGCTTTGTGATGTCTGGTGAGGCAATGGCGAGGAACTGGCGCGAGGCGGAATCGCTCGACGGTACGCCAGAGGAAATTGAATGTCGGAAGCGCTCGCGATCGAACCCGTCTCGCCGCATTTGCTGCGCTCGCTGCGCGAGCACGTGCATGAGCGCCTGCGCCGGGCGATCGTCTCCGGCCGCTTCCGCGACGGAGAGCGCCTGAACGAGCGCCAGCTCGCCGACATGCTCGGCGTCTCGACCACGCCGGTGAAGGACGCGATCCGCATGCTGGAGAGCGAGGGGCTGGTGCGGACCGAGGCCCGCCGCGGCGTCTTCGTCGAGTTCTCGGCCCGGCAGGCACTGGAGATGGCGCTCGGCCGCGCCGCGCTCGAAAGCGTCATGACGCATATCGCCGCCAATCGGATCGCCGATGCCGAAATCGCCGGGATGGGCCGCCTGATCGACGAGATGGCCCACGCGACCGAGCACGGAGACCTGGAAGACCTCGTCAACCTGAACGAGGCCTATCACGGCATGATCCACCGTATCTCGGGCTGCGGCTATCTCGAACGCCGGCTCGACGGCCAGCGTATGTACGACCATGCCCAGCGTATCGCCCTGCTGGGCGAACCGAGTGAGCGGGCCAGAGGGTTCGAGGAGCATCGCGGCATCTTCGAGGCGCTGCGTGCGCATGAGCCGGCCCGGGCCGAGCAGCGCATGCGCAGCCATATCGTGCGCTCCGCCAAGAGCCATGTGCGCCAGGTCTTCGGCGCCGATGCGGAAGGATTGGACTACGATGAATGACAAGGTTCGCAGCGCGCTGCGCGGCATTTCCGGCGTCCATGTCACCGCCTGGAAGGGCGATGGCGAGGCCGACTGGGCGCTGACCGGCACGATCGTCGCGCGCATCGCGAATGCCGGCATCCACAACATCGTCTCGGCAGGCAATACGGGCGAGTTCTACCCGATGACGACCGATGAAGTGGTGCGCAGCCACGCGGTCGCGGCGGAAGCTGCCGCCGGCAAGGCGCTGGTCACCGCCGGCATCGGAAGGTCTTTGCGGGAGGCAATCGCGACCGGCAAGCTCGCCGCCAGGGCCGGCTGCGATGCGGTGATGGTGCATCACCCGCTCGACCCCTTCGCCGCCCCACAGAGCCAGGCTGACTACATCCTCGCCATCGCCGATGCGCTGGATATCCCGCTCGTTGCCTATATCCGCTCGGATGCGATCGGCGTGAAGGACCTCGCCCGTGTCGCGACCCATCCCAACGTCGCCGGCGTCAAGTTCGCCTCCCCCAACATGATGCTGCTCGCCGAATGCGTCCGCGCCACGCAAGGCACCAGCGCCAACTGGATCTGCGGCCTCGCCGAGGGCTGGGCCGCGCCCTTCCACGCGCTCGGCGCCCGCGGCTTCACCTCCGGCCTCGTCAACGTCGCGCCCGAACGCTCGCTGGCGATCTGGCGGGCGTTGGAGGCCAATGACTACGACCGCGCTCGCCGCCTCGTCGACGAGATCGCCGGCTTCGAGACCTTGCGAACCAAATACGGCAACGGCGCCAACGTCACCGTGGTCAAGGAGGCGCTCGGCCTGCTCGGCACCAAGGTCGGCCCCGTGCGCCTTCCGGGCCTGCCGGAACTCAACGAGGCTGAGCGCGCTGAACTGCGCAAGATTGTCGGAAGCTGGGGCGCGCAGCGGGCGGCAGCGGAATAACCTCTGTCATTCCGGGGCATCGCGCAGCGATGAACCCGGAACCCACGACCGGGTGAGCCCCTCGTCCAGTGAAAGTCGTTTCACCCAGTCGTGGGTTCCGGGCTCGACCCTGCGGGCCGCCCCGGAATGACAAGTCGTTGAATTCACAAAGAACACACCGAGGAAACGCCGATGTCCCATCCCCGCAAGACGCCCGACACGCTGCGCTCGAAGCGCTGGTTCGGCGCCAGCGACCTGCGCTCCTTCGGGCATCGCTCGCGGGCGCTGCAGATGGGCCTGAACCATGACGAGTTCATGGGCAAGCCGGTCATCGGCATCCTCAACACCTGGTCCGAGATCAACCCCTGCCACACCCATCTGCGCGACCGCGCCGAGGCGGTTAAGCGCGCGGTCTGGGCCGCCGGCGGCTTCCCGGTCGAGATCCCCGTGATGTCGGCCTCTGAGCAATACCAGAAGCCGACGACCATGCTCTATCGCAACTTCCTGGCGATGGAGGCGGAGGAATCGATCCGCTCTCATCCCCTCGACGGCGCGGTGCTGCTCGGCGGCTGCGACAAGTCCACGCCGGCCCTGATCATGGGCGCCTGCAGCGCGGGGCTGCCTTTCATCTTCGTGCCGGCCGGGCCGATGCTGCGCGGCAACTGGGCCGGCAAGACGCTCGGCTCCGGCGCCGATGTCTGGAAATACTGGGCCGAGAAGGAGGCCGGCAACATCTCCGACGCCGACTGGCGCGACATGGAGAGCGGCATCGCCCGTTCGCACGGCACCTGCATGGTGATGGGCACGGCCGCGACGATGATGAGCCATGCCGAGGTACTCGGCCTGACCCTGCCCGGCGCTTCCGCCATCCCCGCCGCCGACGCCGCTCATCCGCGCATGGCCGCCGCCGCCGGCAAGCGCATCGTCGAGATGGTCTGGGAGGACCTGACGCCCGACCGCATCCTGACCCGCGAGAGCTTCGAGAACGCGCTCACCGTCCATATGGCCGTGGCCGGCTCGACCAACGCCATCATCCACCTCGTCGCCATGGCCGGCCGCGCCGGCGTGCCGCTGACGCCCGATGATTTCGACGCCTTCTCGCGCAAGGTCCCGGTGATCGCGAATCTCCGCCCCTCCGGCGACTTCCTGATGGAGGACTTCTTCTATGCCGGCGGGCTCCCTGCCTTGCTGAAGCAGCTCGAGAGCAAGCTCCACACCAGCGCGATGACGGTGACCGGCAAGCCGCTTTCCGAGACGATCGCGCTCGCCAAGGTCTATGACGACAACGTCATTCGCCCGCTCGACAGGCCGGTCTCGACCGCCAACGGCCTTGCCGTGCTCAAGGGCAACCTCGCCCCCGATGGCTGCGTTATCAAGCCCTCCGCGGCCGAGGCGCGCCTGCTCAAGCACAGCGGCCCCGCGCTGGTCTTCGAGGACTACGACGCGATGATGAAGGCGGTGAACGACGAGGCCCTCGACGTCACCGCAGACCATGTCATGGTGCTGAAGAACTGCGGCCCGGTCGGCGGCCCCGGCATGCCGGAATGGGGCATGATGCCGATCCCCAAGAAGCTGCTGAAGCAGGGCGTGCGCGACATGCTGCGCCTCTCCGACGCCCGCATGTCCGGCACCAGCTACGGCGCCTGCGTGCTTCACATCGCGCCCGAGGCCTATATCAAGGGCCCGCTGGCAGCCGTGCAGACCGGCGACATCATCACAGTCGATGTCGAGGCCCGCACGATTTCGGTTGCGCTCAGCGATGCCGAGATCGCGGCGAGGCTCGCGGCCTGGTCGCCGCCCGACCGCGACTACCCCCGCGGCTGGGGCAAGATGTCCGCGGCCCATATCCAGCAGGCCGACAAGGGCTGCGATTTCGACTACCTCACCGGCACGGCGAAGGTGGCGGAGCCCGAGATCCACTAGATCCGAATCCGACCGGTTTGGGGAAGGCGATCTGGACGGCCGCCGACTCGTTCCCCGCCGACCTCATAGGGCGTCGAAAGCGCCGTCCGGAGGCGCCGCCCAAGGGAAGCGAGCGAGTACGGCCTCGGCCTCTTGCCTGTTGCGCGGCGCGGGGTCGAGTGCCTCGGCCAACGCATCGATATCGCGCGCTTGCTTTGGGGAGACGCGGCGCGCGTCGCGGAACGAGATGCTCAGCCCCCAATCGTCCCAGGGCAGGCATTCGCTTCCCGCGAGCGCCGCGGCGTCGCGAAGGATGGAGGCCGCGATCCACCACTCGCCTGCTATGCCGGCGGATGCCAAACCGACAATGCCCGGGTCCAGTTCGCCAGAGCGAACTGCGCGCCATGCCGATGCCGCCGATCGCCAGCCAGTGGACGGAACGTCGGCGACATCGAATGCGATTCGAAAGCCGGCGCGGGCTCGCGGCCCGAGCTGCGCGTCGAGGACCGCCCACTCGCCATCGAAACTGTGCTCGCAAACATAATGATCTTCCCAGTAACCCGGGTTGAAGTAGCTTGCGAAGCCCGCTCGCAGCCGGGCTGGAACGCCCCTCTCGCGGAGCGCGCTCACGGCCAGCAGGGCAAAATCGCGGCAGGTGACGTACAGGTAATTTTCGATGGCGCGATGCACAGAAAGTGGACGCGCGTCGCGACGGACAACCTCCCCCAGGAGAAGCGACACACGGCGCAGGCTGCGATCTCCTTCGGCAGCCACCGGGACGCCGAAGCCGATCTGGCGCGCCACCGCATGGTGGATGACGAACTCTTCCAGATTGTCCGCGATCGCTACCGGGTGAGCGGGGAGTTCGCTCAGCCGCAGCCTGTGCGCGCCCGGATCGCTCCACCACGTATGCTCGCCGTCTGCGCTGCCAGGGTCCATCGGATCATCCATCGCAAACCCAGATCGATCCGGGCACGGAACTCCAATTCGCCCGCCTTGTGCAAGGCCTCGCTGGCGGTCCTTTTTCGAGCGCCGTCACATCGCTGTAACCGCGCGCGACCAGCGTCGCGGCTCCCTAAGGAGCCGCCATGGTCACCCGCCGCAACCTTCTCGCCGCCGGCCTCGCCGCGCCTGCGTTCCTGCCCGGATTGGCGCGGGCGCAGGCCGATACGCGCCCGGTGCTGCGTATCGCCGTCCAGGCGCTGCCACCGACGCTGGAGCCGTTCGAAGCGATCTCGAATGTCGGGTTGCGGCACACCTACAACGTCTTCGACACGCTTTGGCGCCGCGACTTCAACCGCGAGGCTGCGGAAGGCGGGCAGCATTTGCTGCCGCATCTTGCGACCTCGCTGCGGCAGCGCGACCCGCTGACCTGGGAGGCCAGGCTGCGCGACGGCGTGCGCATGCATGACGGCAGCGTGCTCTCGGCCGAGGACGTCCTCTCGACCTTCTCGCCCGAGCGCATGTACGGCAAGGAGGTCCAGCACCATGAGGGCCGCGTCAATTTCGGCCACCTTACTGCGGTCGAAGCAGAGGGGCGCGACACGGTCGTGTTCAGAACCGCGACCCCCGACGTCGCGATGCCGCAGCGCCTGGCCTCCTATGGCGGCTGGATCCATTCGGCGAAATTCTACAAGGAGCAGGGCCTCGCCGGCATGCGCCAGAAGCCGGTCGGCAGCGGCCCCTATCGCATCGCCTCATTCCAGCGCAACCAGCGCCTCGTGCTCGAAAGCCATGACGAGTACTGGATGGGCCGCCCTGCTGCGCGCCAGATCATCCTCATCGCCGTGCCGGAAGCCTCGACCCGCCTCGCCGGCCTGCATGCCGGCGATTTCGACCTCGTCACCAACCTGCTCCCCGAACAGGCCGAGACCTTCAGGGGCAGCCCGACGCTCGAGGGCGTCGAGATCGTGCTCGATCTTGCGCATATCCTCTATTACGACACCCGCAACCCGGTGGTCAGGGATGCGCGCGTCCGGCGCGGACTCAATCACGCCGTCGACATGGAGACGCTCGGCAAGTCGCTCTGGGGGCCGAATTTCCAGCGCATGGCGGCGCTGCAGACGCCGGCCTTCGGCGATTATTACGACGCCGGCCGCCGTGGTCACGTCTATGACCCCGACCTTGCCCGCAGGCTCCTGAAGGAAGGCGGCTACAAGGGTGAGGAGATCGTGATCCGGATCGCGCCGGGCTACTATCTGCAGATGGACCTCGCCGTGCAGGTGGTCCAGCAGATGTGGGAAGCGGTCGGCGTCAGGAGCCGTCTCGAAGCCGCCGAGAACGTCGCCCAGGTGATTCGTCCCGGCGCCGATGTCCGGCCGATCTCGGTCTCGTTCCGCTTTCCCGATCCGCTCGGCGGCGGCCTGATGGTCAATCTGTCGAAGGACTATTCGACCCAAAAGGCCGGCTTCTGGCAGCCGGTGAAGTTCAACGCTATCAGCGACGAGCTCAAGCTCGCGACCGATCCGGCCGAGCGCAAGCGGCTCTGGCTGGCGCTGATGGACGAATACGAGGCGGAGGCCCCGGCGCTGACCCTCTACCAGGTGCGGGAATATTTCGCGAAGCGCCGCGACGTGAAGTGGAACCACTACCCGCTCTACTACATGGATTTCCGCCCCTTCAACCTGAGCTTCGCATGACCCGCGTCATCGTCCTCTCCGACCCGCATCTCTCCCCCACGCATGGCTTCTTCTGGCCGAACTGGCAGCTCGCCTGCGATGCCGCGGGCCGGATCGAGGCGGCCTGCACCATCGTCAACGGCGACCTCTGCATCGACGGGCCCGATAGCGACGCCGAGATGGAATTCGCCGCCAGGGCACTGGCCGCGCTGCCAGGCACCGTGCTGCCATTGCCCGGCAATCACGACATCGGCGACGAGCCACCGGGACAGGATCCGAACCAGATCGTCGACGAGCCCCGCCTCGCCCGTTGGGATAACGCCATCGGCGCCGATCGCTGGCGCTTCCAGCTCGATGGCTGGACCCTGCTCGGCGTCAACGCGCAGCTCTTCGGTTCCGGGCTTGCCCGCGAAGCCGAGCAGAACGACTGGCTCGATGCGATGCTCATGGAGAGCAAGGGCGATCGCGTCGCGCTCGTTTTGCACAAGCCGCTCTTCGTCGAGAGCCCGGACGAGGCCCTGCCGAGCCCTGCCTCCCTCTGCCCGGCCCCGCGTGGCGAGCTGATACAGCGCCTTTGCAAGGCCGATATCCGGCTGGTCGTCAGCGGTCACCTGCACGCGTATCGCGACCGCAGCATCGATGGCCTACGCCATCTCTGGGTGCCGTCGCTCGCGTTCTCCGGCAGCCATGGGCTCGACGGTGACGGGCGCTGCGGCTTCGCCGTGCTGGACTTCGATGGCGACCATGTCGGCGTCGAGATCATCAGGCCAGCAGGCCTCGTCTCGCATGACCTCGCCGCCATCAAGCAGCATGGCCGCTATCGCTTTCTGCGCGAGATGCCGCCTTCGCCGCCGCGGATTGCGGCCTGAGTGCCAACTGGCGCTTCCGGCGAGGCCCGACTAGCCTTGTTCCGGGCAGCGGGCGCAAGGGCGGCGATGACGAAATCTGAGTTGGACGAGCGCCGTTTCGATCCTGCGGTCGCCTATGAGATGCCGACCAACTCGCAGATCGAGCAGGAGCGCTGGGTCTTCGCCATGTGCAATGGCCGTCGCGATGGCCGCTTCGCCGAGATCGGCGCCTTCGACGGCGTCCTGCACAGCAACAGCTACTTCCTCGAAACGGCGCATGGCTGGCAGGGCGTCTGTGTCGAGCCCAATCCCGGCCTCTTCGCCAAACTGAGCGTCAGCCGCACAGCGATCTGCCTGGAACGGGCCGTCTACCGTGAGTCGGGGCAGGTCCTGTCCTTTATTCCCTCGCAGGAAATCGGCACCCTGGCCGAATTCGCCGGCAGCGATCGCTATGCCGAGGATCGCGCCCATTCGGCCGCGACGCATGGACTGATCCAGGTCGAGACCATCAGCTTCGCCGAGATCGCGACGATGGGCGATTTCGCCGAGACCGGCTTCGACTATGTCTCGCTCGACACGGAAGGCTCTGAGCTCGATATCCTGCGCACCATCGATCTTGCGCGTCATCGCATCGCGCTCCTCACCATCGAGCACAACTTCGTCGAGCCGCGGCGCGAAGAGATGCGGCGTCTGCTCGCCGAGGCCGGCTATGAACGGCTCAATGTCGGCTTCGACGACTGGTATTGGCACTCTGCGACCCTCGCCGCGCGCAACCGCGGGTTGGTCGTCGACCACATCGCCATCAACCGGCATTTCAAGAGCATTTTCAAAGACTAGACGCCGGCTGGCATCTCAGCCCGGTAGCCGTGGTAACCACGCCGGTCAGCAGGGCGCATGCCCAAGCGGATGTTGACGTAGTTTAGCAAGTCTGGAAGAAGCACGCCCGAAGCAACGAGGCCACTGGGCCTGCCTGCCGACATTCCGGGGTGCTCTGTGACTTCGCCAACCGCGCAGCGATTTATTGAACGCGTCAACGACCGCTCGGTCGTGATCGGCATCGTCGGCCTCGGCTATGTCGGCATCCCGCTGGCGCTCGCGGCCCTGCGCCAGGGCATCAAGGTCGTCGGCTTCGACATCGACCAGAGGCGCGTCGACGATCTCAACGCCGGTCGCAGCGCGATCAAGCACATCCCGATGGACCTGATCATCGAAGGCGCCAAGGCCGGCAATTTCGTCGCGACCACCGATTTCGATCGCATGGCCGAGCCCGACGCGTTGCTCATCGCCGTGCCGACACCGCTGACCAAGTACCGAGAGCCCGACCTCTCCTATGTCGTCAAGACGACCGAGGCGATCGCCAAGCGTCTGCGCAAGGATCAGCTCGTCGTGCTGGAATCGACGACCTATCCCGGCACGACCGACGAAGTCATGCGTCCGATCCTGGAAAAGGCGACCGGGCTGAAAAGCGGCGAGGAATTCTTCCTCGCCTTCTCGCCGGAGCGCGAGGACCCGGGCAATCCCGATTTCGGGACCTCGACGATTCCCAAGGTCGTCGGCGGTGACGGGGCTGATGCGCTCGCCATGTCGATGGCACTCTACGGCGCTCTCGTCGTCAAGGCGGTGCCGGTCTCATCGACCGCGACCGCGGAGGCGGTGAAGCTGACCGAGAACATCTTCCGCGCCGTCAATATCGCCCTCGTCAACGAGCTCAAGACCGTCTACGCGGCGATGGGCATCGACGTTTGGGAGGTGATCGAGGCCGCCAAGACCAAGCCCTTCGGTTTCATGCCCTTCTATCCGGGCCCCGGCCTCGGCGGTCACTGCATCCCGATCGACCCGTTCTACCTGACCTGGAAGGCGCGCGAATACGATGTCGCGACGCGCTTCATCGAGCTCGCCGGCGAGATCAACACCCGGATGCCCTATCAGGTGGTCGACCAGCTCGCCGCTTTGCTCGATTCGAAGGGGCACAAGAACCTCAGTGACGCAAAGATCCTGATCCTCGGCATCGCCTATAAGAAAAACATCGACGACATGCGCGAGAGCCCCTCGCTCAAGCTGATCGAGCTGATCGAGAAACGCGGCGCCCATGTCGAGTTCCACGACCCCTTCATCCCGGTGGTCCCGCCGACGCGCGAGCATGCCGAGCTGACCGGCCGCAAGAGCGCCCCGGTCGACAAGGCCTCGCTCGCCGGTTTCGACGCCGTGCTGATCGCGACCGACCATGACGACGTCGATTACAAGGCGATCGTCGCCGGCTCGAAGCTTGTGGTCGATACCCGCAATGCCTGCGCCCGCGCCGGCATCAAGGCGGACAACGTCTTCAAGGCCTGATAGAACGGCGCCGGCGAGGCCTGCCTGGCCGGCACGACGCACGAGATCGAGACGGACAATCATGACGAGCTTCGCGCTGATCGGCGCCGCCGGTTACATCGCCCCCCGCCACATGCAGGCTATCAAGGCCGTCGGCGGCGACCTCAAGGTTGCCTACGACCCCAACGATTCCGTCGGCGTCATCGACAGCCATTTCCCGCAGGCGCATTTCTTCACCGAATTCGAGCGCTTCGACCGGCATGTCGACAAGCTGCACCGGCGCGGCGAGGACATCGACTATGTCAGCGTCTGCTCGCCGAACTACCTGCACGATGCGCATATCCGCTTCGGCCTGCGCGCCGGCTGCGACGTGATCTGCGAGAAGCCGCTCGTTCTCAACCCCTGGAACATCGACGGCCTGGCTGAGATCGAGCAGCACACCGGCCGCAAGATCAACACGATCCTGCAGCTTCGCCTCCATCCGGCGATCCAGGCACTCAAAGAGCGCATCGCCCAGTCGAACGAGCGCCACGCGGTCGACCTGACCTACATCACCTCGCGCGGCCGCTGGTATTTCGCCTCCTGGAAGGGTGACGACAGCAAGTCGGGCGGCGTCGCAACCAATATCGGCGTGCATTTCTTCGACATGCTGGCCTACGTCTTCGGCCCACTGAAGTCGCAGACTGCCAGCCTGCGTGAGCCCGAGCGCGCCGGCGGCCTGCTCTCATACGAGAAGGCCGATGTGCGCTGGTTCCTCTCGGTCGACGCCAACGACCTGCCCGAGAACGTCAAGGGCAAGAAGACCACCTACCGCTCGATCACCCTCGACGGCGAGGAGGTCGAGTTCTCCGACGGCTTCACCGACCTGCACACCCGCAGCTACCAGGAGATCCTGGCCGGCAAGGGCTACGGGCTCGAGGATGTCCGCTTCTGCGTCGAGGTCGTCTCCGAGTTCCGCAATGCCTCGATCGTCGCCAATGGCGAGCGCCACCCCTTCGTCGACAAGTATCTGAAGGGCTGAGCGTCGATGGCCGCGTCGGAAATGCGTGACGATCCGCGCTTTCCCGGCGTGAAGATTCACGAAAGCGCCTATGTCGACGACGGCGTGACCATCGGCGCCGGCTCGAAGGTCTGGCATTTCGTCCACGTCCTCGGCGAGACCGCGATCGGCAAGGACTGCGTCCTCGGCCAGAACGTCATGGTCGGCCCGCGCGTCAGCATGGGCGATGGCTGCAAGGTCCAGAACAATGTCGCGCTCTATGACGGCGTCGTGCTCGAGGACGGCGTCTTCTGCGGCCCGTCCTGCGTCTTCACCAACGTCAACAACCCGCGCGCCTTTCTGAACCGCAAGTCGGAATTCCGCCGCACCCTGGTCAGGACGGGCGCGAGCATCGGCGCCAACGCCACCATCGTCTGCGGCCACACGCTCGGCGCCTATTGCTTCATCGCCGCTGGCGCGGTGGTGGCCAAGGACGTGCCGGATTTCGCCCTGATGGCCGGGGTTCCGGCGCGCCGCATCGGCTGGATGAGCCATGACGGCGCCAAACTCGGCCCCGACCTCATCTGCCCCGAAACCGGCCGGCGCTATCGCGAGACCGGGCCCGACACCCTCGAGGAGATCGTCTGATGAGCGAGCGTCCCGCGATCGAGTTCATCGACCTCAAGGCCCAGCGCCAGCGCATCGGCAAGGCGATGGACGACGCCATCCTCAAGGTCGTCCATGACGGCAACTACATCCTCGGCGAGCAGGTCGGCGAGTTCGAGACCCAGCTCGCAGCCTTCTGCGGCGCCAAGCACGCGATCGGTGTCGCCAACGGCACCGACGCGCTGATCCTGGTGTTGGAGGCGCTCGGCATCGGCCCCGGCGATGCGGTGCTCTGCCCGAGCTTCACCTTCGCAGCGACCGCCGAAGTAGTCGCCTGGATGGGTGCGACCCCGATCTTCGCCGAAATCGACGAGCCGACCTACAACATCGACCCGAAGGGCCTTGCCGCCGCGCTCGATACCGCCAGGAAGCATGAGCTCAAGCCGCGCGCCCTGATCACGGTCGATCTCTTCGGCCAAGCCTGTGACTACGAGCCGATCGAGGCCTTCTGCAAGCAGAACGGGCTCGTGCTGATCTCGGATTCGGCGCAGGGCTATGGCGCCCGCTACAAGGGCCGCATCGCCGGCGCAATCGGCGACTTCGCCACCACGAGCTTCTTCCCGGCCAAGCCGCTCGGCTGCTACGGCGATGGCGGCGCGATCCTGACCGACAGCGACGAGCACGCCGACCTGCTGCGCTCGCTGCGCTTCCACGGCAAGGGCTCGTACAAATACGACAATGTCCGCGTCGGCGTGAATTCGCGACTCGACACCATCCAGGCAGCCGTGCTGATCGAGAAGCTCAAGGTCTATGCCGAGGAGCTCGAGCAGCGGCAGGGCGTCGCCGCGCGCTACACCGCGGCGCTAAAGGACCTCGTCACCACGCCCTACGTCATGCCCGACAGCGTTTCGACCTGGGCCCAGTACACCATCCGCGTCGATGCCGGCCGCCGCGACGCCTTCCAGGCCGCTCTGAAGGCCAAGGGCGTGCCGACCACGGTCTACTACCCCAAGCCCCTGCACCAGCAGACCGCCTACAAGCACTTCCCCGTCGCCGGCAACGGCCTGCCCATCTCCGAGCGCGTCGCGCAGGAGGTCGTCGCGCTGCCGATGCACCCCTATCTCGACGAGGCGACGCAGGACTACATCATCGAACAGGTCCGCGAGGCTCTGGCTGCACCGACGGCCGCGGTGGCATGAACCGACCGCTCCGGCTGGCCTATCTCTCGCTCGAGACGCCGCGACCGGGGCAGGCTTCGCAGACCCATATCGACGAGATCATCGCCAACCTGAGGCTGTCCGGCTGGCAGGTGGAGCTCTTCGCCACCACGCGTGGCGGGGCGAGTGCGCGTACTTCCTTCCTGCAGCGCCTGCTCGACTACGGCCGGGTCCAGCTTGCCCTGGCACGCCGCCTGCGCGAGTTCGACGCGGTCTTCGTTCGCTCACATTTCATGGCGCTGCCGCTTGCGCTCTGGGCCCGCCGGCGCAAGGTGCCCGTCATCCACGAGATCAACGGCAAGCCCGCCGATATCGGCGTGACCTATCCGGCCCTGAAGCCGTTCTCGCCGCTCTTCGCCTGGCTCTACCGGACGCAGTATCGCATGGCGGCGCATCTGGTCGCGGTGACCGAAGGCTTGGCGCAGTGGGCCCGCTCCTTCGCCGGGCATGACCGGGTCAGCACCGTCTCCAATGGCGCCAATACCGATCTGTTCACGCCGGAGGGCCCCCGCGCCGACATCGCCGGCCGCTACGTGATCTTCGTCGGTGGCCTCGTCGCCTGGCACGGGATCGGCACCATGCTCGCAGCCTTGCGGGAGCCGGCCTGGCCGGCGGATGTCAGGCTCGTCATCGTCGGCGACGGCATTGAGCGCGACAGGGTCGAGGCCGCGAAGGGTAATCCCCGCCTGCTCTGGCTTGGCCGGCAGCCCTATGAGGCGGTCCCTGCCCTGCTGCGCGGGGCGCTCGCCGCTCTTTGCGTGATCGAGGACCAGGACGGCCGCTCAGCCGCTGGCGTCGCGCCGCTCAAATTGTTCGAGGCAATGGCCTGCGGCATCCCGGTCATCGTAAGCGACTTGCCGTTCCAGGCCGAGATCGTCAGACAGGCTGAAGCAGGCCTCGTCGTGCCCGCCGCCTCAGCTGCAAGGATTGCGGAAACGATAAGAATGCTTGCCGAGGCTCCGGAAAGGGCTGCCATGCTGGGAAGGAATGGAGGCACTTACGTTCTGCGCGAAGCGAGTTGGCGCCGGCGAGGCGACCAGATCGACCACATCCTGCGTGCGACAATGCTGGCCAGCTGAATCGGCCGCAGCCTTGCTGCGCCCAGGATGCCTGTCCCTCGAAACATCATTTAAGATAGTCCAAGCCCTGGCTATTAAAGTATTCTGGCATTTGGCGAATTGGATATGAAAGCGATTCTGAAATTTCTGGGGCCGTGCTCTCTGTGAATAGTCGTGCCAAGCGGACGCTGCGGATCGCAGTTCTGTCCTACACCACGATTGCGCGCGACTACCGGGTTCTGCGCACGCTGGAGACCCTTGCTGCGCTCGGCCATGAGGTAATCGCCGTCGGCTTCGGCGAGGCCCCCGACTTGCCGGTCAGGATGATTCGGCTGCCTGATCCTCCGGGGCGTGCGGGCCAACGTCTCGGGATAATGGCGACCCAGTTTCCCGCCAACCTGATCCCGGCTTCCGCTCCGCTCCTGCATATGCTTTTACCGCCGCACCGGGCCGCTCGCGAGGCACTACTTGCGCTGCGCCCCGACATCGTCCACGCCAATGACTGGCAGGCCTTGGTCGCAGCCGATGCTGCAAGACAGGCAGTCGGCTCCCGGATCGTTTACGACAGTCACGAACTCGCTGGCGAAGAACACGCCGACAACTGGGTCTGGCGGCTCGTGGCGCAACGACACACCAGTGCCATCGAAGCCCGCTTCATTCGCCGGGCAGATGCGGTCGTTACGGTCAGCGACGGCATCGCCGACACCCTGCAAGCTCTCTATGCCTTGCCCAGCCGTCCTCTGGTAATCCGCAACGCGCCGGCCTATCGCACCGTCGCACCAGCGCCGTTCACTCAGCCCCTGCGCCTGCTTTTCCACGGCATCCTGAAAAGTGGGCGCGGCATCGAAGCCGTGATCGGGGCGATGCCGCTATTGCCGGAGTACCGGCTCACCCTTCGCGGTGATGGTGCGCCGCACTATCTCGCCAAGTTGCAGGCGCTGGCCGCCAAACTGGGAGTCGCTTCGCGTATCACCTTCGAACCCGCCGTGCCGCATGAGGAAGTCGTCGAGGCGGCGGCGAGTTCGCATATCGGCATTTTCTGCGCATCGCGCGACACCCGGCACAACCGTTTTGCGATGCCCAACAAGATCTACGAATATCTGATGGCGGGGCTGGCGGTGCTGGTCACGGCCGAGACGGACCTCGCAGACTTGGTGGAGACATATGGCTGCGGCTTGACTGCGACCGACTCGACGCCGGACGCCATCGCCGCCGCCCTGCGGGCATTACCCATTCCCGAGCTGAACCAGATGCGCCGAAACGCCCTGGCCTCCGCACGGGCATTATCCTGGGACGAGGAACGTCAGCGGCTCATCAGCCTCTACGAGACACTTTCCGCGGCCGGGCAGGCGCAGCATGCTGGCTAGCCTCGTCGGCGACGGCGCCTCCGTCCGGAAATCTCCGTCGATCGGCCTGCTGGTCCTCGGTTCGGCCGCAGATGACCCGCGAGTACGCCGCCAGGGAGACGCCTTCGCCGCGGCCGGTTGGCGGGTCGAGGCCTTCGCTCTGCCCGGCGCGCGCGCGCAGGCTCCGGCATGGCCTGTCACCACACTGTCTGACGCCGAAGCCGCCGGCGGCCCCGGCGGAATGCGCGAGACCACGAGCGTCCGCATACGCCGCCGCCTAGCGAAGATACTCGGGCTTGCTGGTCTGCAGCTCGGCGCGTTGGCCTGGCCGCGGATCTACTGGCGCCTCGATTCCCGCTTCCGGGCCCTGCTCGCGCTCGCATCGCCCAGGCGTCGGGACATTTGGCTCGCCAATGATTGGCAGATGCTGCCGATCGCCTTGGAACTCGCGCGGCGCCAAGGCTCGATTGTCGTCTACGACACCCATGAACTGGCCAGCAACGAATATAGTGACAATCCTCGTTGGCGCCTGCTCCACCGCCCGCTGGTGATGGCTGTGGAGGGCGCCTGCATCGGCGATGCCGCTCTGGTGACCTGTGTCTCGGCCGGTATCGCCGCCGAGTTGCAGCGCGAATACACTCTGGCCACCACACCGACCGTGATCCGCAATATTCCAGCCATGACCCGGGTGGGATCTCGTCCGACCGGCCGGCCGGTTCGGGTCCTATACCATGGCGTGGTCTCGCCCGGTCGCGGGCTTGAAGCCTGTATCCGCTCGGTGCCGCAATGGCGCGATGGCTACACGCTGACCATCCGCGGCCCGGCACAGCCGGATTATCGCGAGGTGCTGGAACGGGAAATTCTCGCAGCCGGCGTTGCCGATCGTGTCACACTCGCTGAGCCCGTCCCCGTTACCGAGCTCGTCCGAGAGGCCGCAGCTTTCGACATAGGCCTGTTCTGCCTGCCGGGCTCTTCGCTGCAGAACCGGCTCGCTCTACCGAACAAGCTGTTCGAATACACGATGGCCGGCTTGGCGCTCTGTGTCTCGGCTCTTCCTGAGATGGCGACAATGGTACGCGAGCACGAGCTCGGCGTGCTGATTGAAGGCGATACGCCAGAGGCCGTCGCGGCCGCAATCAATTCGCTCGATGCGACCGCCCTCGATCGTTACCGGACCAACTCCCTGAAAGCAGGAAAAAGCCTGAATTGGGAGAGCGAAGGTAGCCGACTGGTCGACGCCTGCACGGCCCTGCTGCATGGGATCGTGCCCAGCGCTGATCCCTGACCGCCTCGGCCTCCCAAGCCTGCTAACCGCGCAGCGACTTGTTCGCTTCCATATCCATCCACATACCGAAGAAGAAGCTCTGCATACTGGTGGTAAAGGCAAACATGAAGGCGATGGCGCTGAGCGCCGGCGCGCTACCCTCGTCTGCCCACAGCCAGATGATGCGGCCGAACAAGATGATGCTGATAGCAGCGAGCAGCAGCCCGATGAGGTAGAACAGAACCAACGGATGGAAATCCATCACGATGTATTTCAGGAACATGCGCTCACGGAAGCGCCGTAGGAGTAGACTGCTGATCGTGAAGATGACACGGCGGATCTTGATGCCGCTGACCTCGCCGACCTGGTAGAGCGGTTTTACCGGCACGTCCCGCACCGACATGTTGTTGATATTGAGCGACACCAACAGGTCATTCGGCTGGCCGTAGCGCTTGTACATCTTCTGCCAGTCGATGGCCCTGAGCGCGCTCTTGCTGATCGCGGTGTAGCCGCACTGCGTGTCGGAGACGTGCCAGTAGCCCGACCCAACTTTGGTCAGGAAGGACAGGCAGGCATTGCCGAAGAAGCGAACTTTTGGGATGAGCGCGACGCCGCCCGGGAAGAGGAAGCGGTTGCCCTTGGCATAGTCTACATCGTCGACAACGACGGGCGCGAGCAGGCGCGGCAAGTCGGCTGGATCCATCTGGCCGTCGCCGGCCATGACGACTGCACAATCGGCATTGTTGTCGCGCGCCCATTCATAGCCGGACGCGATCGCGCCACCGACGCCCTGGTTCTCCGCATGCTGGATCAGGACGACGCGCGGATGATCCGCTTGAGCGGCTCTGACCCGCTCGGCCGTCGCGTCGCTGCTCTTGTCGTCGACAATGACGATGTGATCGACGTAGTCCGGCATCGTCTCAATGACATGGACGATGTTGCGCTCTTCGTTGTGCGCAGGCACCACGGCGACCACGACGGCGCGGCGGATCTTCTCCATGTCTTCGGCTGAAACGTCTTGCATTGGAACGACCCGGGCTGACACGACGGCGCGGCAAAAAGAACCGCCCAAAAGACGAGGTCTCCTGGGCGTCGCCGCCCCTCTACACGATCAATGCAGCCTCGAGCAAGCGCGTCACTTTTGTTACACGACAATTGCGACCAGTTTTGCCGGCGTCATCAACTCATCATTGACAGGAGAAGAACGGTCTGATGTGCAATGCCGCGCCGCCGGAGAGCTTCGAGCGGCACCATTTGACGGCAGCGCAAGCGAGGATCTGTGACAGCCAATCGGCCGCTATCCGACGACGCCGTGGACATCACCTCTGCCACCGACACCGCCTTCGGATCCTTCCGGACGCTCTGGAACTGGCGTTTTCTGGCCTGGGCGCTGACAGTCCGGGATATAAAACTGCGCTACAAGCAGACCGTGCTGAGCTTTGGCATCATCATCTTGCGGCCACTGCTCTCGGCCGTGATCATGGCCTTCGTGCTCGGTAGCGTCGCCAATTTGTCGACCGGCGACATTCCGATCTTCGTTTTCGGTTTCGTCGGCAGCATCATCTGGTTCTATTTCAGCTACGCCTTGAGCAATTCGGCGATGTCGCTGCTCAAGGAGAGCGATACGATCAGCAAGGTCCATGTTCCACATTTCATCCCAGTGCTGGCCGGTACACTCTCGACCTATGTTGATTTCCTCGTCAGCTTCGTGGTGCTGGTGGCCTATTTGCTGGTCAGCGGCTTCGTGCCGGGCTGGACCATCATCCTCGCGCCTGTCATCGCGCTGGGGACACCGCTGACCGTGCTCGCCTACTCCCTGTTCCTAGCGCCGCTGACCGGCCTGTTCCGGGATTTTCGCGAGCTCACCAACCTGATCCTGCAGTTCTTGCTCTTCCTCACCCCAGTCTATTATCCCTTCGATAAAGTCCCGGCCCTGTTCCAGCCGGTGCTGGCGCTCAACCCGGCGCTCTGGGTCATCGAACTGTTCCGCGCCAGCGTGCTCGGCCAGATGACTTGCGACCCATTCTGGATCTGGGTGTCGCTCGGCTCGACTTTGGTCTGCTGCTTGATCGGCATTCGCTTCTTCCGCGCGCTCGATCGCGTGCTGATCGATTTTCTCTGACGTGGAAAGGATAGTGGCATGACCAGACCGATCCTCGCCATCGAGGGCCTCTCCAAACGCCATTATCACGGTGCCCAGACCGGTTATATCGCGCTGCGCGCCCTGGTGGAGGCAGGCCGCTCGGAGGCGCAGGCAGAGAAACCCTCCTTCTTCTCGCGCTTTGGCGAACCCTTCTGGGCGCTGCGTGACATCTCCTTCGAGGTCGGCCCCGGCGAGCGCCTCGCCGTGATCGGCGGCAACGGCGCCGGCAAGTCGACGCTGCTCAAGATCCTCGCCCGCGTCGTTCGTCCGACCAAGGGGCGCGCCTGGTATCGCGGGCGCATGGCGGCGCTGCTCGAGGTCGGCACCGGCTTCAACACCGACCTGACCGGACGCGAGAACGCCACGGTCAATGCGGCGGTAATGGGCATGGACAGTCGCTTCATCAAGCGCAACCTCGACGAGATCGTCGCCTTCGCAGAGCTCGAGGATGCGATCGACACGCCGCTGAAATTCTACTCGACCGGTATGCGCGCCCGCCTCGCCTTCTCCATCGCCGCCTTCATGGAGCCAGATATTCTGATCGCGGACGAAGTGCTGGCGGTCGGCGACGCCAAGTTCCAGCGCGCCTGCCTGCAGAAGATGAGCAGCCTCGGCGAGCAGGGCAGTACCGTGATCTTCGTCTCGCATTCAATGCCGCAAGTGCTGCGCCTGTGCACGCGCGGCATCTGGCTCGATCAGGGCAAGGTGGCGATGGATGGCGCGGTCGCCGATGTCGCCGCCGCCTATGGCGCCAAGCAGATGAACATGACCGGCGAGGACTACGAGAATTACCGGCCGAAGGGCGCCAGCGACCCGGTGCGGCTGATCAGCCTGCGCGCGCTCAAAGCGGATGGTGAGGCGACGACGCAGTTCGACGTGCGCGATCCGATCACCTTCGAGCTTAGCTACGAGGTGGTGGCTGACGGGCTGCAGGTCGCGCCGGAGATCAGCCTGATCGACGCCAACCATCAGGAGATCCTGGTCACCGGTGTGCGCCAATCGGGACAGGCGGCCGCCGCTTCGAGGCCCGGCACCTATGTCGGGCGCGTCACCGTGCCCGCCGATCTGCTCAATGAGGGCGTCCATCATCTCACAGTGCGCGTGCTCTCCTTCGAGCGGCATGAGCGGCTGGCCGAGAGCCGCGAGGCGCTGACGCTCTTCATCGGCGACCAGGCTGCAGGCGACAGCGCGCGCGGCGACTATCTCGGACCGATCAGCGGCATGGTCCGGCCGAAGCTCGACTGGACGATCCGCCCCGGCCAACAGGCCACTGAGGGCTGACGCCTCCGCCGGGAAGGAACGACATGGACTTCACCCAAGCCAAATATGTCTCGATCGTCGAAGCCGCCCTCGCGGCGGACTACCATGTCTGCGGCATCCGCGACTGGTACGACGACCCGGCCAAGCAGGGCCGCGTCCTGATCGTACGCCACGATGTCGACCGGCAGCCCTGGAACGCGCTCGAAATGGCGCGGAACGAGCACGCGCGCGGCGTCCGTACCTCCTACTATTTCCGCGCTCTGCCCTGTTCCTTGGTGCCGGAGGTCGTCACTGGCATCCGAGATCTCGGCCATGAGATTGGCTACCACTATGAAGACTGGTCGCTCGCCCGCTTCGACAAGGCGCGTGCCATCGAGATGTTCGACGCCAATCTCAAGCGGCTGCGCGAGCTCGCACCGGTCTCCTCGATCGCGATGCATGGCAGCCCGCTCTCGCGCGAGAGTAATCTGACGATCTGGAAGCATCGCGATTTCCGCGACTGGGGCGTGATCGACGCAATTGAGTCGCTCGACTTCAAAGGCTTCGCCTCGTTCACCGATGCTGGACGCACCTTCGGCCAGACCGGCGCCAATCTGCGCGACTATCTGCGGGGCGAGGACCGGATTGACGACGTCCATTCCTCCGACGATCTCGCCGCCTTCCTGCGCGCCCGCCGCTATGAGCGCGTCCATATTGGTGTCCATCCGGAGCGCTGGAACGACGCTGCCCTACCCTGGGCCCGGCAATGGGCCTTCGACTTCGCTGCCAACAGCGTCAAGCGCGGATTGAAGCTGATGCGCAAGGCCCAGGCCGGGCCGGGTTGAAGTGTCAGTCGCGGTTCAACGCGAATAGCCGCCGAAGCGGCGCACCGCCTGGATCGCGGTGCGCTTGCAGAAATTGACGAAGCTCGGCTGATAGATGCGCGAATAGGGGCGCAGTTCGGCGGCGAAGCTACGGTAGAAATTCTCGATCGGCTTGATCATCGACCCTTCGAAGTCGAAGTCGAGTTCGCGGGCATGCGCATCCTGCACCAGCGCGGTCAGAAGCGCCGCATTGGTCCCGGTCTGTGCATCCGGCAGCGAGCCGTTGAAGACGAAATAGGCGCTGCTCCAGTCCTCGAACACGACTGCAGCGGATGTGCCGCCGCGCCCCTCTTCGTCCGCCAGCCAGAGCCGCGCCATACCGGCCGCACTGAGCCCACGGACCAACCTCCCGAAGCGCTCCGGCGAGATAAGCGGCTTGGCACCGCGGCTGGTGAACGGCATCACGCAAAGCTTGTAGACAGCATCGACATCGGCGGCCGAACCGATATCGCCCTGCCTGATCTGCACGCCGCCCTTCTGGCCTCGCCGCGCCGCATTGCGCAGTCGGGAATCGGCAGCGTTCCACCAGCTGTCCTTCGCCGATGTCGGCAGGACATAGGTATAGGCCGTCTGCTGGTGCAGCCCCATCCAGTGGAACGGCATCCAGTTCGGAAGCGAGGGATGACAGACATAGTCAAAAGATGCCGTCTTGCCGATCAGCCCGGCGAAGGCGTCCGCCACAGCATAATAATGGCTGGGCTTGCGCAGCACCGTCTCGTCCACGACGAGGCCGAGATATTTGCAATAGAGCGGATTGGTCCTGAGCCCGCCGACGCCGTGCGTCAGTGGTAGCCCGGCCTCGATCCGACCATCCTTGCGCAGCACCCATAGATCATAGCGCGCGCCGAGTGCGTCCAGGCAGATCGTCGACGTGAACACGGTTCCGGCCGGGCAACGGCGCAGGAACTCGTTCCACTCCGCCTTCGCCTCAGGCGTGTCGGGCAAGCATTCGATGCTCATGATCTGGCGTTGGCTCTCGCCTGGAAGGGAAGTATCTCGCCTGCGGCCTTAGCAGGTCGACGTGTAAAAATCTGCCATCCGCCATCCCGACGCAGATCGAAGACGCCTTCGTCCTTGAGTTGCGTCAGCGCCTTGTAGAAGGCCGTTTCGGGCCACCATCCGGGGATCGCCTCCTCCAGCGAAACCAGCCCGACCTTGTCGCCCTCTAGCACTTTGCGCGCCTCCTCCACGGTCGTCGGCAGGAAATAGCGGCGGCCAGCAGGGGAATAGAGGAATACCGGCCAGATACCGCATTGATACGACACGGTGCTGCGATCCGAGAGCCAGACCGAACCGACAGGCAAGGCGCGCGCCGCCTCGCAGATCGGCTCGAATTTAGCGCGATAGGCGGTCGGCACATCCCAGGTCGGGTAGATCCGCCAGCGATGCAGCTCGGCCCGCGCAAACAGGGCAGTTGCGACAGCGCCAACAACGAGGAAGATGCTGGCCGCCCACGCGCCGAAGCGCTGCTCAACCTCCGCGAGGATGCCCTGCACGGAAAGCGCCATGATCACCGGTGACAAGATGAAGACCGTATAGGCATAGCGATAGTTCGAGACCATCGCCTCCTTCATGTCGATCGGGAACAGGCGCTTCAGCTCGATCAGCGGGATCGCCAGCAGAAACAGAAAGGCGGCGGCCAGGACGACTGGCACGGTGCGGCGTTCACGCGGACCGAGCCATGCGATCGCTAGCAGCACCACGGTCCCGGCCAGCGCGGCGAGGCCAATCATCATGCCTTGCTGCTCGAGCATCTTCTGCAAGGCACCGAGTGGGCTGAGGTCGCGGGCGCTCCAGTTGCCATAGCGCAGGAACGCCTCGGCCAGAGCCGTGCCGGGATAGTGGAAGTAGTTCATGCCGTTGCCGAGCACGTTGCCGATCCGGCGCAGGTTGTCGACATAGTGCAGCACCGGCAGCGCCAGCCCGACGAGTCCCGCCAGAGCGATCAGCAGGACCTGCACGACCGGTACGCGCCGCAGCAGCGTCGCGACGACGAAGATCGGCGCGACGACGGCGAGGAAATAGAGGTTGATCGTATGGCTGGCGGCAAGCCAGCCCGCAGTCGTCGCAACGGCCGGAAGCAACGACGGCGGCAAGCCGCGGCGGTCGACGAACACGATCAGCAGCGTGAGCAGGCCCAGCCACGGGATCAATCGGAACGGATCCCGCGAGCTGTTGAAGCTCGTATACTCGAACGCCTGGAAAGCGCAGAAGATCATCAGCGCGAAGGCGCCGGCCGCGATCGCATGCCGCCGGCCCGCAGCCAGCAGCATCGTCATCCCGACAACCGCCATGGCCAGGCACAACACCGTGAACTGGAAGGCCAGCCGTACCGGCATGTCGTCGCCAAGCGCAGCCCCTGCGGGTTGCGGACCGGGCGAGAACAGCAGTGAATGGCCGAGATAGACCGCGAACAGCGCAGTATGCGGATGGGTTGGCGGAGCGCCGCTCGCCGGGTCGCCCAGCCCATGCGCCAAGGCGGCGAGGCTGCCCTGGGCAGCGAACATCCGCGCCTCGGCAAGATAGGTCAGCGCATCGTTGGCGATGATCGGAAACAGGTTGCTGACAAGGATGGCAAGAAGCTTGGCAAGGACCGCAAGCGTGCCACCGCAAAGAACGAGCAATGCGACAAGGGTGGGTCGGCGCCAGCTCCGCGGCGCTGCTTCCCTGGCGATACGAGGCTGCAGGCACAAGGCGACCAGCGCGGGAACGAGCGCGCCCGCGACCGGAAGCCAGCGTATCGCCGCGATCTGGCCAGGAAGGACTACGGCAACTGCCATGGCGAGCGTTGCCAGCAGCAGCGGCGCATGCGCGGCGGCGAGCAGGCCGGCGCCGATACGCCGCGCCGGATCATCGCCGCATCGGCCGGCGATCGCGAGGCCGAGGGCCAGTGCCGAGGCCAGCAGGAACAGACCGTAGATCGCAGTCATCGCGTCTCGGCCGGGTTGCCGATCTTGCGCTTGAGCCCGGGCACGAGAAGCCCTGACACCACCGCCAGGCAGGCGATCTCGATTACGCGGCAGGCCAGGCCGATCATGATGATGCGCGAGACGTCGAGGCCGAATGCCAGCGCGAAGAAGGCCTGCACGCCTTCAGCGACGCCGAAACCGCCAGGCGTGAGACGGAAGAAGACGGCGCAATCCTTGACCATGGTGATGATCGCAGCCTGCCCGAGTGTGATCGGCAGGTCGAACATCTGCGCCACGACCCAGAAGAACAGGATGTCCGTCGAAGCGCGGCCGATCTCAATCAACTGCCAGCGACCGAGTAGGCGCGGCGACGAGATCAGAACCCGCCAGCCCGCCAGCGCCTTCTCGACGAAGCTGCCGATGAAAGGCAGGCGCCCGAACGGGAAGGGCAGCACCAGCAGCAGGATTACTCCAACGCCGCCGAAGCCGAACAGCGAGACGACCACAGTATAGGGCTTCGAAGCAACCGGCCCGAGCCACAGCGCGATGAGGCCAACGACGACGCCGACGACGCCGATAGAGAACATCGCGGCGGCGATCGCGATCGGGATGAAGCGCTTGTAGCTGATCCCCTGAAGCCGCTGCAGATAGAGGCTACGCAGGGGCAGTGCCATATTGCCCGGCAAGAAATAATTGCCGAGCAGGCCCGATGCCGTCAGCGCGACCGAATCCTTCAAGGGCATGTGCCCGCCGAGCGCGACCGCCAGGATGTCGAACCACAAACCACGAAAGACCAGCAACATCAGGTAGAGCAGCGCGGCGAGCATCCACAGCCAGAGCGGCTTGTTGAGGATGATCTCGATCGTATTCCAGTTGTCGCGCCCGAAGCGGACGACCGCGATGACGATGACGGCGATCAGGAGGTAATAGGCAAGCGTTACTGCGCGCCGCTTCCAGGGTCGGGTGGGCTTGACGGCCGCCTGTTCCGGCTTGAGTTCGGGAGCGTCGAGCTGCGTCACGGCGGCACCACGAACCGCATCGGCCTGTGTGCCCTTCATGTCAGAAGAGCGTCGAACCGATATGAATGGAGTGGGTGATTCTTGGGCTGGTCGAGAAGCTGGCACTCGAACCCGACGGAACCGGCCGCAGCCGCGAAATCGCGTCGCGCCCACCACCAGCCTAGATCGTCCGTTTTCTTCCGCTTCAGGACGGCGGCGACATTTCGTGCGAGATAGCTCAAGCGAGCCCTGATGGAGGGGAATCGTTCATTCGAACTCGCGCCGCCCTCAGCCTTGCTGGGCAACAGCAGCCGAGCGGCCGCGCGTACACGGTGACCGAGACGCCGCGATTTGTCTGGGATGTCGCAGATCGCGACGGTACCGCCCGGCAGCAGAGCTTCCCGAAGACCGGAAAGCACCTTCCGCCCGGCCGCATCGTCGAAATACTGGAAGGCCGAGCAAAGCAGAATCTTGTTGAACTTCTGGCCGCCAAGAGCCTCGCTGATCTTGGTAGCATCGGCCTGAGCGTACACAAGGTTAGGAGCAGCCGAAATCTCACGCGCCTGCTTCAACAGGACCTGCGAGTAATCCAGCCCGGTGACTGCCTTGGCCTTCGGGGCGATCCGCGCGGTGATCAGACCGTTACCGCAGCAAACGTCCAGCACTGTATCGTCCGGCCGGATGTCCAGAAGCTGAATGATATAGCCGGCGATCCAATCAAGATCATGCGAGCCCTTGCGCCCGACCATTTCCAGCGGAGCGTCGCTGTTGGGCCGCACCCATTTCCCGATATAGGCATCTTCTTCCATGAGAGGGTTTTCCACTGCTGGTCCGGAAGCTGGGGCTGAGGGCTCGCTCAGGCGCGCCTGCCTTAGTTCACTGCGCCGCAACTTGGCAAGCCCGGCGATCGGAGCTAAGCCGGCCGACACGCAACCCGGCAGCTTCTTCATCATGTTGACCTTGCGACACCCTCACTCCCGAGCTGCGGCCGATCTGCTGCCGTGCCGTCCGCACTCGGCATCATTCGCACCCCGGGCCGTGACCGGACCTGACCCGGATGCCGACATGACGCCACGGCTAGCGCGGTTATGACTGTTCTTGCCGGCGCGGGGCTGTTCGCCCTGCAAACAGCGATCATGCCGCTTCTGTGCGGCGTTCTCATGGCTCGTCTCGCCGGCGTGCCGCGCGAGGACCGCACAGCCTTCATCCTCTACGGGCTCGGGCTGTGGTCGGCGGGGACGGCGCTCGCCCTCGACCTCGCTTTGCGGTTCCTGCCCGACCTGCCACGGCAAGCTTATCTGATCGCTTATGCCGTGGCCGTCGCCGGCGTTGCCTGCGGTGCACTCTGGACAAGGTCGCGCGCCCGGCCGGAAAACACTCCTCCCACCTCCGGTCTCCTGCGCTGTCTCGTGACGCACTGGAAATCCCTGTCCGTTTACGCGCGGATCGCGATCGGCATTGTCACTGTCATCTGCGCGTTCTTCCTGGTGCAGAACCTCAGCGAGCCCCTGACCGGGAACGACTCCATTGTCCATACGCTGATCGCGCGGATCATCTCCCGCGATCTGTCGGCCGCAGCCTATCCTCTCGCAACGGCAGATCGGATCACCGGCTTCCTACTCGAAGGCGTCCACCCGCTCGGCTTCCCCGCTTCCAAGGCTGTATTCATGATCCTGCTCGGGGATCTCGACACGCCTTGGCACAAGCCGCTCACGGCGGTCTATTTCATCTACCTTCTGCTTGCCGTCGGCACGCTGAGCGCCCGGCTGTTCGGCAACGCCGCAGCCGCCTTCTCCATGCTGATCGTAGCCTGCACGCCGCTGTTGCTGCATTCGGTCGCTACCGCCCATATCGACCCGCTGCGCGTGCACGGCTTCTTTTTTATGTTTCGCTTTGCTGGCGGAGTTCGCCAGGCGCGGCGAGCGCTGGTGGCTGCTCCTTGGCGCGCTCGCCTTCGTCGAAGCGCTGCACAGCCATGCCGGCAATCTGATGCTCCTCGGCTTCCTGGGTCCGCTCTTTCTCGTTGCCGCGCCAGGGCCAATCTGGAAGCGCATCCTGCACGGCGCTGCCCTTGGCCTACCAGCGCTGGTCCTGGTCAGCCCGCAATTCGTCGTGAATCTGCGTACCTATGGCTCCCTGCTCGGCGTCGACTATGCGCTGGAACGGCTCAATCCGGGACCATTCCAGCGCTGGACCGAGATTCAACGCAGCCTTGTGAGCCTGCCGGACATCATCTTGAATGGTGCCCTCGCCCCCTGGGTGACCTGGGTTGGTTTGCCATTGGCTTCTGGCTGGGCCTCGTTGGCATCGTGTTCGCCCTCGCCCAAGGCCAACACCGGCATCGGCCCGTGCTGGTTCTGATCGGCGCCGTGCTCATCTACACGGCGATCATGTGTCTGGCGATCGCAGTCCGCTACAAGTCGTTCTATATGAATACCCGCTACATGCTTGTCATGCTGCCGGTTTTGGCGGTGTTTGGCGGCTATTTGTTCGATATGCTGCTTCAGCGCGATGCCACCTCGCTCGACAGCGATGATGCTGGTGACCAGTACCGCAGGAGCTCGCCCAAAGCGGCCCTCGTCTTCGCCGGCTTCGTCATCTTCCCTGCCTTCATCTCGCTCTATCAGGTGCTGTTTCCGTTTGCACGCGATGGCGTCGTGGCGTTCGGCCTGATCTCAGCCCCGAACGAACCGGCCATTGCGCGCCTAGCCAGTTTGGGACTTGGCCTGCCCCTGTCGCTCCTTGCTCTGGCGACATGGGTCGTCCTCGGGCTCAAGGCAGCCGCATGGGTTCGCAATAATCTGCCGACCGCCCTCGCCTCGCCGGGAGCCGCGAAGACACGCCTGGACACCGACCGATCGAAGGACCTGCAGCTTTTCGGGTGGCAGTTCTTTGTCTTGCTGCCGATCGGCATCTTCCTGTTGCCGGTGCTTGGCAGGGTCTATGGCGCGGCCGAAGCCCTCGGGGTCAGGGCATTGGTCAATGCCAGCAATGGCGGCGTGCGGTCGCTTGTCGGCCTCTCCGTCCTCTGCACCATCGCCCTCATTATTCTCTGGCGCTGGCGTGCCGGACGCTTCCCGCGATGGCTACGGTATCCGGGCACCTATCCGCTCCTCATTCTTTGCTGGCTGTCAGCGCTCGGCTACGCATTCTCGCTCGACCTGCTGCTACAGGCTTCGAACCTCTCCCCCGCGAAGCTCCAGTTGGCCATCCTGACCGGCGTCGTGCTGGCCTGTCTTGCGACCTTCGCGGCCTGGCTCGCGACGCGCTTTGTCTGGAGACGTCGCGCCGTGATCCTGACCCCGGTCAAGGCGGGCAGCCGGCGCATGCTGGGCTACCTGCTCGCCAACCAGCCGACCGAAGCCGGCTATGTGACGATCTCCTATCTGTTCATGCCGCTGCTGCTGGCCAATCTCTATTATGGCCTCGGGCCTTTGCGCAGTCTGATCCACCCACTCTACATGCGGCCGTCGCTGATCTTCCAGAGCGATATTGCCAAGGCCGAGGCGACCCGAGGAGTCAGCGGCGGCCTCGAATATCTCGAACCTTCGCTGCTGTTGCGCGACGAGGTGGGCGCTGGCAAGACGCCGAAGACACTGACCTTCCGCGATGCCGAGGTCTTCGCCTATGGCAGCGGCACGATCTTTTCCAACTACGACCCGCGCATCTGGGATCTCTACGCCACGAAGACCGCGGAGCAAGCGCATGCCCTTCTGCTGCAGAAGGGGATCGACCATCTTTACATGCCGAACTATTCTAGCCCGACCAACAGCTTCAACGGCCTGGGTGAGCTTCTGGCGCGCCGCGATATGGTACGTATCGCCAAGCAGTCCGATGGCAGTGTGTTCACCCTCTTCGAAGTGGCGCCAGAACCTGGTCGCATCACCGCCGACGTGATCTATCGCGGTGAACTGAGCAAACCGCTGCTCCTCAAGCGGGCGGCCTTCGACCTGTTCCCGAAGAGCCTCGGTGCTTGCGCTGGGCTGCGGGACGTCCACGGTGATATCTTCGGCTGGTACCGGGCGCAGGTCATATCTCGCCTGGTCCGCACGAGCTGCCTTAACGCTTATGCCGACCAGAACTGGATCCGGCTGCCACCGGCCAAGGACGGTGAGACCTATCGACTCGAGGCCGATATGGTCTCCGTCGGCTGTGCCGGGTTACGCATCCTGCATCGGATGCCGCCGAGCCAGTCGGGCGAAGACTATACGGTCGCGAATGCAGACTTCATGCATTTTGCGCTCCAGCCTGGTGAAAAGGCAGCGCTCTGGTTCCAGCGGCCGGCCGGATCCGATGCGATCGCTGTTGGCTTCTATGGCGGCTGCGGGCAGCGGGGGGCGATCTCCGCCTTCCATGTCGAGCGCCTGCGGGAGTTGCCACGGTGACGGGCGCTGGCGGGACAGCGCCCGCGCGCCTCACAGCCTGGATATTGTCCTATACCGGTGTCTCCGACGAGCCGCGCGTCCTGCGCCAGGCGAAAGCCCTGTCTGATGCAGGCTGGTGCGTCGTCGTCGCTGGCCATGACGGCCGCTCTCCCCGCCCACCGGAATGGCAATATATCCGCCTCGACGACACCATCCCGTCACGCTCGCTGCCGAAGCGGATCTGGCAACTCGGTGAGCGCGAGCTCGGCCGCTCCGCCTGCATCCACCTCGCCGGCTGGCCCGCCATCGCGCAGGCGGGAGCTCGGCTGATCTATCGCGGCCTGCCACTCTGGTCGGCCGCGCAGAGCGAAATCCTGGCTGCTGCCGAACGCACCGACTTGCGTCCCGATCTCGTCATCGCGCACGACTATCATACCTGCCCACCGGCAGCGGAGCTCGCTCGCCATTCCGGCGCGGCCTTCGTTGTCGACTGCCACGAGTACGCGCGTGATGAATATCCCGGCAATCCGCGCTGGATGGCCCGCGAGCGTCCGTTCGTCGTCGCCCTGCAGGATGACTATCTCGCTCGCGCCGATGCGGTGACCACCGTCTCGGATGGCATCGCTCGCCTGCTCGATCGCGACCAGCGCCTGAAGCGGCCGGCGATTACAGTCCGTAGCCTGCCCTTCTTCAGGGAGATGCCACTGCGCCCTGTCGGCGAGATGATCGAGGTGCTCTATCACGGCATCGTCGGCCCCGAGCGCGGTCTCGAGGTCTCGATCCAGTCGGTGCGCGACTGGAGGCCGGACTATCGCCTGACCATCCGTGGCAACGGCGAGAGCGCCTATGTTGATGCGCTGAAAGCCCTCAGCCACGAGGCCGGCGTCGGCGGGCGCGTCCGTTTCGAGCCGGCCGTCCCCTTTGGCGAGATCATCCCTGCCGCCAATCAGGCCGATATCGGCCTGTTCGTGCAGAGCGACCTTTCGCCGCAAAAGCGTCTCGCTCTACCCAACAAGTTCTTCGAATATGTCATGGCGGGCTTGGCGCTGTGCATCGCCGACCTGCCGGAGATGGCGGCACTCCTGCAGCGGCACGACCTCGGCGTGCTGGCTCGGCACTTGCGTCCCGATGCGGTGGCGGAAGCGGTGAACAGCCTATCCCGCGACAGGATCATGCATTACAAAGCGCAGGCCCTTGCGGCTGCGCGCGTCCTTAACTGGGAAAGCGAGCAACGGATCATGATCGCGCTCTTCGACGAACTGATGCGCGAGCGGGGAAGCTCGGCATGCTGAGCATCGTCAACTACGGCGTCGGCAATCTGAGTTCCGTGCAGAACATGGCGCGCAAGGCCTGCGGCGCGGCACGGCTGGTGACGACCCCGGATGAGATCCGCGAATCCGAGCGGCTGATCTTGCCGGGTGTCGGCCATTTTGGCCATGTCGTGCAGACCTTCGAGGCCGCCGGCCTCAAACAGGCGGTGATCGAGCACGCCTTCGAGAAGAAGAAGCCGCTGCTCGGCATCTGCGTCGGCGCCCAGATCCTCGGCACCGGCAGCGAGGAGGCCCCCTCCGTGCCCGGACTCGGCTGGCTGCCTTTCGCCTGCCGCCGCTTCCCGAACACGCCCGGTCTGCGGGTGCCGCACATGTCTTGGAATACGCTCGCCGTGAAGCGTCAGACGCCGCTGCTGGCCGAGCTCGACAGCGAGGCGCGCTTCTACTTCGTCCACTCTTATTACATGGAGCCGAGCGATCCCGGCATCGTGCTGGCGCAGACCGAGTACGGTGTCGACTTCGCCTCGGTGGTCGGCTCCGGCAACATCTTCGGCACGCAGTTCCATCCGGAGAAGTCGCACCGCTTCGGCATGGCCCTGTTGCGCGGCTTCGCGCAGATGCCCTTCGAGCATGCGCAGGCCGCCTGAGCGATGAAGACGCGCGTCATCACCGTACTGCTCCTGAAGGAGCAGGGGCTGGTCAAGACCATTCGTTTTAAGGAGCCGACCTATGTCGGCGACCCCATCAACACTATCCGCATCTTCAACGAGAAGGAGGTCGACGAAATCGTCCTGCTCGACATCGGCGCGACCCCAGCTGGCGCCGAGCCCAATTACCGGATGATCCAGGACATCGCCGGCGAGGCCTTCATGCCGGTCGGCTACGGCGGCGGCATCACCTCCTTCGAGCAGGCCAAGCGCATCTTCGAGACCGGCATCGAGAAGGTCGTGCTCAACGCCGCCATGTTCGACAACCAGGCGCTGATCGAGCGGCTGGTCGGCGTCTATGGCGCCCAGGCGGTGGTCGCCTGCCTCGATATTAAGAAGAACCTCTTCGGTCGCTACGAGCTCTTCAGCCATGGCGGCAAGCGCAAGCGCCCGGTCGGGCTCGACGACCATCTCGCCGCGCTGCGCCAGCTCAATGTCGGCGAGGTCATCGTCAACAGCATGGATCGCGACGGCACGATGAGCGGCTATGATCTTGCGCTGCTGCGCCATGTCACCGAGCGGATAGACGCTCCCGTCGTCGCCTGTGGCGGCGCGGCGACGGTCGATGACTTCAAGCAGGCAGTCGACGTCGGCGCCTCGGCCGTGGCTGCAGGCAGCATGTTCGTCTTCCGCGGCAAACACCGCGCTGTCCTGATCAGCTATCCCGAGCGCAAGACGCTGACGCAGCTATTGCCGTGACACTTGCGGGCTTGTGAACCGCGACACGGCCTGCGATGTACGCGCCGGGACGAACTGGGAAGCAACGATGGCCTTGATCACCGACGCCTGGATGCCGGACGGGCGCAAGCGCCCCTACCGCATGTGCGTTCGCTGCGTGATGGATACGACCGACCCCCACATCAGCTTCGACGAAGCCGGTGTCTGCAGCCATTGCCGCAATTTCGAGACCGACTTCCGCCCGCACTGGAAGCCGACCCTGGAGGGCTGGGCCGAATTCGAGAGCAAGCTCGCCGAGATCAAGGCCTACGGCAAAGGCAAGGAATACGACTGCATCATCGGCCTCTCCGGCGGCGTCGACTCCTCCTATCTCGCCACCAAGGCCGTCGAATGGGGCCTCCGCCCGCTGGTCGTGCATGTCGATGCCGGCTGGAATTCCGAGCTCGCGGTCAAGAACATCGAGCAGATCGTCACCAAGCTCGGGCTCGACCTCGTCACCCATGTCGTCGACTGGGAGGCGATGAAGGAACTGCAGCTCGCCTTCCTGCGCTCCGATGTCGCCAATCAGGACATCCCGCAGGATCATGCCTTCTTCGCGGCACTCTACAATTACGCGATCAAGGCCGACATCCGCTACGTCATCAACGGCACCAATTTCGCGACCGAGAGCATCCTGCCGCAGGGCTGGGGCTACGATGCCATGGACGCCCGCCATATCGTCGCGATCCACAAGCAGTTCGGCAAGAAGCCGCTCCGTAACTTCCCGCTGATCTCGCTGTTCAACTACTATTTCTATTTTCCGAAGATCCGGAGGATGGAGATCGTCTCGCCGCTCAACTTCATTCCCTACTCGAAGCAGGAGGCCATCTACCATCTCGAGAAGGGTTATGGCTGGCGCTATTACGGCGGCAAGCACTACGAGTCGCGCTGGACGCGCTTTTACCAGTCCTACTACCTCCCGCAGAAATTCGGCTACGACAAGCGCAAGGCCCATCTCGCCAGCCTGATCGTCACGGACCAGATGACGCGCGAGGAGGCGCTGGCCGAGCTGGAGAAGCCGCTGGTCACCGATAACGAGCTCGCCGAGGACAAGGCCTTCATCGCCAAGAAGCTCGGCATCACCGAGGCCGAGCTCGACGAGTTCATCCACCGGCCACCACGGCACTACAAGGACTACCCGACCAACGAACGGCAGCTGAAATGGGCGCTGCGTGCCTATGCGGTCGTCAGCCGCGCCGGCCGCCTGATCGGCATCGGCAAGCCGCGCTGATCTATCTCAGCGGTTGAAGATGATGTTCTTCAACCGCCGGCCGAACTCGACCAGCGGGAAGCGCAGGATCAAGTATTCCGCGACCTGCCAGACCCAGATGGCGGCCGGCAGCGGCTTGCGCAGGTCGAGTTTCAGCTTGATGAGGTCGATCCAGGCCACACGCCGCGCCGTCGCCGATTCCTTGCCCCTCAGCGCGCTGTAGACGGCGACATGCGGCGGCGTTCCCCCGAGCTTGCGGTCGATCTCGGCATAGGCTTCGGCGGCGCGGCGCTGCACCAGCGTATAGCCCTGCGACTCCGCCACCTCCTCCGGCGACATCGGCAACTGCGCCAGGTAACCCTTCGCCGCCGCTTCCTCCATCAGCGTCTGCCCGGCGGCGCTGCGCGTGACGACGGCCGAGAAGCCGCCACCGCCGGCGGCCGCCGACATCTCGCGGAAGCGGCGCGAATGCGGATCGCCGACGGCGATATCGGCGAAGTCGCCGATCTGGTCGGGGCAGATCCGGCAGCGCTTCAGCATCCAGAAGCCCTGGAACGCCGCCATATAATGCATCACCATCGCACGGTTGTTGCCCCGGATGCGCGCGATCGCCTTTGTCGCGCCGTCGGCGAGCCGCAGTCGAATCCGGCCGGGCCAGGCCCCGTCGCGATAGCCGATCTCGCGAACCGCGCCCGGGTCTACGCCATGGCGGGCGAGGTAGTAGCCGATGCCGCGATAGCTGTTGAGCCCGCCGCAGAACAGCGAGATCAGCACGACCGCGTCGCGCTGCAGCGCCGGACGCTCGAGGATGAGCTTGCGCATCGCCGCGACCTGGCAGGGCAGACCGACGAAGGCAAACGGCCCCTCGCCTTCAAGGAAGCTGCGCAGGCCGACGCCGAAATCGGACGGATGATAGTGCGAGCCATGCGCCGTCGCGAACTGGCCCGCATTGCTGATCTCTCGGCCAGCGCCGTCGCGCGCGCCGGGCAGCGTGCCCAGCACATAGGCCCGGCTGATCCGGCCGCTGTCGAACAGCAGGCGGATCAGCGCCGGCACCACGCCACCCGACGCCGCCCGCATGCGCTCGTCCGGATCGCTGGAATAGGCCGCGCTGGTTGCGACGACCTCGCCCAGCATTGGATCAGGTGGCTCGCGGCCATAGGCGCGCTGTGCCAGCGCCGGCAAGTCCATCTCGGCTCCAGGGCAGAGGAAGCTCCCAGTCTCGCGGCCAGGTTCCCAGCCAGAGACCACCGGCCGGTAGGTACCGTCATCCTCGTCGCGCGCCATCGCGACGGAGACGCCTGCGGCTGCGCCACTGAGCGTCGCGACGCAGAAGCCGCAGCCCATGCATTGCCCACGCGCGACGATCGCCGCGAGAGGATGCAGCTCCCCCTCCTCAGCCATCCTCGGCCTCGCGCATGCTCAGGACCCGCAAGCCGGCGAAACCGACGCCGATGGCGGCCAGGTCGCCGATCAGAGAATTGATCCGCGATGCGAGCGCGACAGCAAGGGCGAGCTCGAGCGGCACCGACTGCGAGAGCAGTGCGACGAGCAGACCCTCGCGCACGCCAATCCCGGAGGGCGAGAACACCGCGAGGATTCCCGACAGCCCGGCTGCGCCATAGATCGCCGCGCAGCTGCTCCAGGAGAGCTGGTCGATGCCCATGCTCTTGCACAGCAGCCAGAACGACAAGGTGATGATGCACCAGGCCGAAACGTAATAGGCGAGCAGGCGGGCGATGACGGTGAAATTGACGCTGTCGACCGCCGCCTCCAGTCGTAGCAGCCGGAAGATCCGGCGCTTGATCGGCGGCAGCAGCAGGACGAAGCCGAGCGCCGCCAAGCCGGCGACGACCAGCACGAGCTGCTGCGGCGAGACATAGGCCGAGACCAGGTCGAGCTGCGCCAGCCCCGCGACGAGCAGCAGGAAGACGAAGCCGCTGCCGACCGAGAACAGGCTCTCCAGCCCGATCGCCGCGAGCACCTCCTGCGTCCGCGCCTGGGCGCGCAGCATATAGGCGCCAATACGATAGGTGACGAGCACGATATTACCCGGCACATATTTGCCGAACAGCGAATAGCCCCAGATCGCAATGCTGGTCGGGAGCGGCAAGGCGATGCCCATCACCCGGGTGATCAAATGCCAGCCGACGCCATAGGAGAAGGAATAGGCCACGGCGAGCACCAGCGAGAGCAATGCCAGCGGCCAGTTCACCTGTGGCCAGGCCGGCGGCCGCTTGTCCCATTGCAGCCCGGCATAATACCATAGCGCCGCGATGCCGATCGCAAACATGGCGATGTTAATCAGGCGAAAGAGCTGCTTGCGCGTCATGCTGATCAACGGCCGCGGTCGGCCGCGGCGAGGTTTTCCATCACCGCCTCGAAGCTGATGGCGGCGCGGCGCAGCACTTGCGGCCGCAGCCCGGCGAGCTGCGTCCTGCGCGCAGGGGCGGCGGCCGCGAGCTTCGCGACTTCGGTGCAGATGCGCTCGGCGGAGAGCTCGCCGGCCGGGATGATCAGGTCCTCGCCCGCGAAATAGCCGAGCAGCTCGGAATATTTGAAGCTCCAGCTGATCGTCAGCGGCGGCACGCCGCAAGCCAGCGCGGCCACGGTCGCATGATAGCGCGAGGTGATGGCGAAGCTCGCCTCGGAGAACGCCGCCCGCAATATCTTGGCATCGGCCGGCGGGTCGATTGCGAAGGTCATATTGGCGTCGGCGATGCGCTGATGCAGCTCCTTCGCCTCGGCGATATCGTTGTTCTTGCCGGTGTCGGTGTTGAGGCTGTGCGGCAGGATGGCGACAAAAATGCCCGCCCGGTTGAGCTGATCGATCGCGGCGGCGAGCGCGCCAAGATATTCGACGCCGGCCGCCTCGCAAGCCCGCCGCGTCACCCGGCTCGGCGAGACGATGACGAAGGGCGTCCCTCGCATGGCTTCCGGCACCAGCGCCCTCGCGGCGGCGAAATCGGCCTCCGACAGATCGAGCAGGAAACTGCAATCGGGAGCATCGGGCGCTTTGATGCCGATTTCGGCCAGTTGCCGGGCCGATTGCGCACCGCGAGCGACGACCGCCGAGCAGCGCGTCAGCGCCCAGCGCGAGATCGCCCTCCAGTAGCCGGAGCGGAACGGGCCGAGCGACTGCGCCAGCTTGAAATGCGGTACGCCGACTGCGAACGACGGAATGCAGCAGGCAAGGTTGTAAGCCAGCAGCGGCAGGCCGCGCCCCTGGACGAAGGCGATGCCCGAGAGATCGACAATCGCGTCGCACTCGGCGATCCGGCGCAGATGCCCGGAGGCGAGCCTGCGCACTACGCGCGGCCCAACGATCAGCGCCAGCAGATTGGCCAGGATCGCCAGGCTGAAGTCTACGGCGAGGAACTTCACCGGCGCAATCGGCGCGATTTCCATCTCGCCTCGCAATGGCGAGGCCCGGTCCGCCTCCGGATAAATGGAGAATAGCCGCAGTTCCGGTGCCGGCTTGAGCCTCTCCAATTGCTGGCGTACCGTTTCCAGCATCGCTTGCCCACCCATATTGCCGGTGAGTGTCACGCCGACGATGCCGACGCGCAGCCGACGCGGGGCTGGGGATTGCTCAGTCATGCAGCCGGTCCGACCGACGCTCTCGGCTTGCGGACGGTCACCGTCATGATGTCCCCGAGATTCAGCGGGATCTTCCAGTCCGGCGGGATTGGCAGGCGCCACTTGGCGGCGCGGTAGAAGCCGAACGCGCGCAGCCCCTTGTGGACCAGGAAGGAGACGCTAACTAGCTTGGCTGGCCGTGTGATCGTGACATCGGTCGCGCCGAGACCGGCAAAGAGCCGGCGGGCCGAAGCCTCGGTATAGAACTGCATGTTGCCGGGCGGGATCATCAATGGCCAGCGGGCGCGGGCGAGCCGCGCCACCAGCGAGCCGGCATCGGGCATGGTCAGGACGAGACGCCCACCATCGGCAACGCGGTCGAGCAGCCGGGCTGCAGTCTCCTGTGGCTCCGTGAAGCCGGAGAAGACATCCCAGAGGGTAACGACATCGTAGCGCTTCGGGTTCTCTTCCTGCACCAGCGCATCGCCAAGACGCACGCGCGCACCGATCAGTGCCGCCTGATCGACCGCCGTCTGCTCGATCTCGAGCCCCTCGGCGTCGAAGTCGTCCTTGGCCGCCAGCACGAAATAGCCGACACCGCAGCCGACATCGAGCAGGGTGCCACGCATGCCCGCCGCCGTCAGCGACGTGACACGCTGGCGGGCATTGACCAGTGGTGGATAGTTCTCCGCTTCGGGTTTCAGCGAGCCGTCTGGATTGTGCGGAGCCGATTGCTGGCTCGTCCCGTAGAAATAGCGCGAGTAGATTTCGCTGAAGAGTTCCTTGGAGCTTTCGCCTTCAGCCCAGAGATGGCCGCAATCGCTGCAGCAGCTGACATTGTAGATCGGTTGCGAACTCAGGTCGCCACGAGTGACCTTGTAGGCGAGAGAAATCGCTCCTGACCGGCAGATAGGGCAACCACTCGTCGTCAATGTCACTGCGCTCCCGCCGAATGCGGCTCGATGAAAGGACCCAGGCCACGCATGCCCTGCTCCCTCAGGAGCGCCTGGCCGCCCCGGTATCGACGCCGGTCGGGTAGCGGGTTGCCCATCATTAATCAAGCCCACAGACGCGCGCCAAAGCCATTACGTCTCAGGAGGGAAGATAGCGCCAGCGCTGGACGAGGTCCCGGTAGCGCTCCTCGCCGAGGGCGAAACGGGCCAGGCGGGCAGCCATGTCCTTGTTGGCGATGATCCACATCGAGATCGCGTCGGAATAGAGCGCACTCGCCGCGAAGCCAAGCCCGTCGCCATCCAGACAGGCAAGCGAGTCCCGATCTCCCCAGATCCGCATCAGATGCAGGGCGTCCGAAACCATGATCAGATTGCGGCCGGGTGCCGTCCGCTCGCGCAGGGCGCAGATCGCCGCCATATTCGAGAGCGTGTCATATGAGCCGTCATCAGCCGCAGCGACATCGTCGCGTCCGATCAGCGCCCGCGCTCGCTGTGCCTGTGTCTCGGCACCGATCGTACGGCGCCACACCCGATAGCCCCCGACGAAGAGAAGCCGATCGACCTTGCCTTCGCGCAACAGCGCAATCGCGCGCTCGAAGCGCTGCGTCTGGAACGGCTCGGTACTATTGTAGAACACAACTGCGGCAGCGGGGCCGGCAGCAGCGGGCAGCGTCTCGCGGCCATAACGGGCATCGGCGTAGCACCACAGCGCAAAGGCCACCACCATGTCCGCCGCGAGCGCCGCTGCGACAACGGAGACGAATGCGCGCCACCAATATCGGCGTCCATGCTTCAGCGCGACTTGGGTCTCCGCTCCCGCCAACTCGGCCATGCTCAGACCCCGACTCCGAACCGTTCGCCCCAGATGCCGAGATTGACGATCCGCCAGAGCAGGAAATCGACAGGCTTGCGGCCGTCCAGCATATCGGCCGCGAGCGCACGCACGCCATCGGCATTGAATAGGCCGGGATAGCGCGCCAGCGTCGCCTCGACGCCATCGTTCATCATCCCCTTCAGCGGCCCGCGGAACCAGGCCTGCTCAGGCGTCGCGAAGCCGAGCTTGTCCCGTCGCTGAAGTACCTCTGGCGGCAGAATCGCCTCCATGGCGCGGCGCAGCACGCGCTTGGTGTCGCCGCCGACGATCTTGTGGTCATTGCCGAGCGCCAGGCTGAACTCAACCAGCGGATGATCGAGGAACGGGACACGCGCCTCGATCGCATGCGCCATCGAGTTGCGGTCCTCCCAGTGCAACAGCATCGACAGGTTGGAGCCATAGGTCAGGTTCATGCACAACGTCCGCAGATCCGTGACCGGCGGCAGCCCGAGTTCGGTGCGGGCGCGCTCGAAGGCCGTACTGCCGGCTCCCTGTTCGCGGAGCAACTCGCCACCGAGCCAGTCATGCTGGGTCAGCGCCCTGTGCCGGTTGCGCAGCATGCCGGCGAGGCTTGTCGGCAGCAGCGGGATCAGCGCATGCTTCGCTTGCTGCGCGATCGGCACGCCGTGCCAAGCTTGGCGCTTCTGCATGGTATCCAGCGCCTCGGCCAGTCTGAGCTGCTTGATCAGCCCCGCCAAATGGAAAGAGAAGCTGTGATGGTAGCCGCCGAGTTGTTCGTCGGCGCCCTGCCCGTCCAGCATCACCTTGACACCGACGCGGCGCGCCTCCTCGAACACGCACCATTGCGCAAAGATAGAAGTCGAGCCGAAGGGCTCATCCTGATGCCAGGTGATATCCGAGGCGCGCGCGAACACCTCCTCCGCCTTCGGGAAGATGAAGTGCGGCTGCGTATGCGCATGCGCCACCACCGAATCCATGAACGACTTCTCGTCAACACTCTTCTCGGCGTAGCAGGCCGAAACGGTGTTGACCTTCGATCCGCCGGCCCCCGAGTGCATCATGCCGGACATCAGGCAGACGATCGCCGAGGAATCGAGCCCGCCCGACAGGCAGGAACCGACCGGAACGTCGGAGCGCAGATGCAGCTTGACCGCCTCCGCCAGCATCTCGCGGAAGCGCTCGGCCGCCTCGCTCTCGCTGATCGTGATCTCGCCGGCCGTCGCGGGATACCAGCGCCGGACCGGCGCGGCGAGCACGCCATCGCGGCTGGCGTCGATCGTAACGCATTCGCCGCCGCGGAGCTGAACGACACCTTCGAACATCGTCTCGGCGGTATGGTCGGAAACACCCGAAGCGAGAAAATCATGTACCCGGGCGATGTTCATCCGCCCGGAGACGCCGGGTAGACCGAGCAATTGCTTGATCTCGGAAGCGAAAGCGCCGCCGCGGGGCGTCGCAGCGAAATAGAGCGGCTTGATGCCGTAGCGATCACGCGCGGCGAACAGCCTTTTGTCGCGATCGTCCCAGATCACGAAGGCGAACATGCCGCGCAGCCGCGGCAGCGCCTCCTCGCCCCAGAGCATGTAGGCGCGCAGCAGCACTTCTGAATCGGACTCGCTGGCGAAAACCTCGCCCTTCGCCCGCATTTCCTCGCGCAGCTCGATGTAATTGTAGATCTCGCCGTTGAAGACGAGCTGGTAACGGCCTGACGCATCAGCCATCGGCTGCAGGCCGGCATCGGAGACGTCGATGATCGCAAGCCGGCGATGGCCGAGCGCGACGGGACCGGCGGCGCTGGCATAGGTCTGCCAGCCGCCGCCATCCGGGCCGCGATGCGCGACGATGTCGATCCGCGCGCGCTCAGGCTCGAACCCTATAGATGCAAACAGCCCGCACATCGCGCTCTCGGTCCCCGCTCGGCACGTGGCTCTCTTATCTGAGGAGGCGCGCCGGCAAAAGCCCGGGCCATTCCAGCAAAGTCGCAGCCCTACAGCTCGGCGTCGATTGCAAGGTAGCTGCCGCTGCCGGCTGTAGTCAGCAAAGCGGGGTAGGAGGTACCGGCAGCAAGGGCTGCCGAGGTCAGGATCAACGACAGCATCGTGCCGTGGGCCGCGCTACTGGCGACACCGGTCACCACACCATCAGAGAAGACGCGACGGTTGAGCCCGGAATGAGTCACGCTGGGGCTGCTCGTCCGCAACGCCGCCGGCAAGGCGATGCAGACCGACAGCTCACCGGTGTCGATCAGCTGTCCCGCTGCCAAGCGCACACCGGCCGCACCAGGCCGTATCACATGACAATAGCGCGCCGCCAGCCAGCTCTCCTCGGGACGGGGCTGCCACGGCGTCGCCCCCGTTCCGAGCTCCAGCTTGACGCGGCCGAAGCTGGCGGAACCGGCTCCGCTCCGGGCGAGCCTGACTGCGATGTTGCCGGTATCGCCCGCGGCGGTGGTCAGTGTTACGCTGCGCCGGCCGGTGCCAGCGGTAATTGTTCCGCTGGCCGAGCCGACGGTGACCGCCAGGTCCTGCGTCGGCGCTTCGACAGAGAGCGTGACGGTCGTCGAAGCCAGGGACGCCATGCCCCAGAACGCCCGCTCGACCAGCTGCGTAATCTCGCCGGACGCCAGCGTCAGGACATCGCCAGCGAGCGTCATGCTGCTGGCGCCGCTCGCTTTCCAGCGATCATGGCCATAGGCACCCGCCGCCAGTGCACCCCCGGCGAAAGCGCGCTGATTGATCTGGAAGTCGCCGTTGATCAGCAGATTCGGCCGTGGCGCCTCCCGCGCCCAGGCGCTGGCCGGCAGGGTGACAAGACCGCTCGTCCGGTCCACGACCAATGCCTCGGTCCAGCTCGTGCCGTCCGGGCTGACCTTGATCCGGAACTGGTCGTCGCCGGTAAGGCCGATCTCGGCCCGGCCGGAGAAACCGTCCTGGAACAGGAGGCTCGCCGTCCGCGACGCATTTGCCTTGTTGAGCTTCACCCGATGATCAGTGCCGGCATGGTTGAACAGGCTGGCATCGGCTGCGACGGCGAAGCGGTTAGTCGTGTCGGCCGTCGCGTTGACGCCCCAGAGCGCAGCACCAAGGCTGCTTTCCGGCTGCGAGCGCCGCCATTGCGTGCCGGTCCAGACATGGTGCTCCGCCTCGTCGCTCACCCAGGCCTGCCAGCCGGCGCGTGGCGGAAGGAAGCTCCAGGCACCGTCCTCGAAGATGGCGAGATCGTCCTGATGCCCGGCAAAAACGCCGGTGCCGTCAGCAGGCACAATGTAGGCGGAGGTTTCCTCGGGAGCCGACGGCGGCACGGTCTGCGTCCGGCTGGCGACGACGAGATGCACCAGCGCGTCGAGCCGCATCAGCGCATCGTTGTGGGTGACGTGTTTCTGCGCCTGCCCGGCGGCGAGCAGGGGCAGGCCTAGACGCGGCGTATCGCTCATGGAGCCTCGCAGGATCGGAGCGGCGCGCAGGGTACGCGCCATGCCGGCCGATTATGCGGGCGCCGGAAGCAGCGGGGATCGATTGCGATTCTATCCCCGTCTCAACTCAGTCGAGCTCGAACGCGTCCTTGTAGTCGAGCTTCAGCGCCGGATCCTGATCCTCTTTCCGCAGCAGGCAATTGCCGACGACGAGCAATTCGATTTCCGAGCCCATGAAGCAGCGGAAGGCATCGCCCGGCGAGCAGACGATCGGCTCGCCACGGACGTTGAAGGAGGTGTTGACCACCACCGGGCAGCCGGTCAGCGCCTTGAAGCGCGAGATCAGCTGATGATAGCGCGGATTGGTGTCTTCATGGACCGTCTGGATGCGGGCCGAATAGTCGACATGGGTGACGGCGGGGATGGTCGAGCGCGGCACGTTCAGCTTGTCGATGCCGAACAGCGCCTTCTCCTCCGCTGTCATCTCGCGGCGCAGCTCCTCGCGCACATCGGCGACCAGCAGCATGTAGGGCGAGTCGCCGTCGAGCTCGAACCAGTCGGCGACGTCCTCGCGCAGCACCGAGGGCGCGAAGGGCCGGAAGCTCTCGCGGTACTTCACCTTGAGATTGAGCGTCTTCTGCATCGCCGGCGAGCGTGGATCGCCAAGGATCGAGCGGCCACCGAGCGCGCGCGGGCCGAACTCCATCCGGCCCTGCATCCAGCCGATCGCCTTGCCGTCGGCAAGACCCTGCGCCGTCGCCTCGATCAGCACCGTCTCGTCCAGGACATCGAACTTGGCGCCGGCGGCCGTCAGCTCGGCCTCGATCTCAGCCTGACTGAACTCCGGCCCGAGATAGCTGCCGCGCATGGCGTCACCCGTGGCGGGCACCGCGCGCGGCTGGCCATGGAAGAGGTGATAGCCAGCGAGCGCGGCTCCGAGCGCTCCGCCAGCATCGCCCGCCGCCGGCTGGATCCAGAGCCCGTCGAAGAGGCCCTCGCGCAGCAGCTTGCCATTGGCGACGCAGTTCAAGGCGACGCCGCCGGCGAGACAGAGGTTCTTCTGCCCGGTTTCGGCGCGAATGGAGCGCGCCAGCCGGAGCACGATCTCCTCGGTCACCGCCTGCACCGAGGCGGCCATGTCCATGTGGAACTGCGTCAGCAATTGCTCGGGGCCACGCACCGGCTCGCCGAACAAAGCGGCGAACTTGTCGTTGGTCATGGTCAGGCCGACGCCGTAATTGAAATAGCTCTGGTCGAGCTGGAAGGAACCGTCGTCCTTCAGATCGACCAGCGTCTCCAGCATCCGCTTGGCGAAGCGCGGCTCGCCATAGGGCGCGAGCCCCATCACCTTGTATTCGCCGGAATTGACCTTGAAGCCGATGTAATAGGTCACGGCAGAGTAGAGCAGCCCGAGCGAATGCGGGAAATGCAGCTCCTTGTGGACCTTGAGGTCGCTGCCCTTGCCGATGGCGAGCGTCATCGTCGCCCATTCGCCGACCCCGTCCATGGTCAGCACCGCCGCCTCCTCGAAAGGCGAGGGATAGAAGGCCGAGGCCGCATGCGAGAGATGGTGTTCCGTGAAGAGCAGCTTCTCGATGTCGAAGCCGGGTGAGAGCTTCTTCAACTCCTTGGCGATGATCTGCTTCTGGAACAGCTTCTCGCGCAGCCAGAGCGGCATCGCCATGCGGAACGAGGTGAAGCCGCGGGGCGCAAAGGAGAGATAGGTCTCGAGCAGCCGCTCAAACTTGATGAAGGGCTTGTCGTAGAAGACGACCGCATCGAGTTCATCGAGCCCGCAGCCAGCGACCGAGAGGCAGTATTCGACCGCGTGCTTGGGGAACTCGGCGTCGTGCTTCCGCCGCGTGAAGCGCTCCTCCTGCGCCGCCGCCTCGATCCGCCCGTCGATGACGAGCGCAGCCGCGCTGTCATGATAGAGCCCCGATATTCCGAGAATGCGCATCGCAGCCGGGACGCTCAGAACAGCGTGTAGATGAAGGGCGCGATTGCGCTGCCCTTGGTCAGGAACAGCAGGCCGCCGAGCAGCACGCACATCAAGAGGATCGGCACCAGCCAGAACTTCTTTCGCGCCGCCATGAAGCGGAAGAACTCGCGCAGGAACGACATTGGCCTATCCAGGTCAGAATTGATCTTTCATCGAGACCGGCTCCGGTCCCGGCGGATCGCGGACGATCCAGTAGCTCTTCGCCTCAGGCTGCTTCTTCAGCCGGAGGAAATCCTTGCCGACGAGCCGGGCGACGAAGGCCATCGGCGTGAAGACGAGGAAGAACAGGATGCCGAGCACGATCGGGTTGATGATCATGGCCAGCAGCAGGCCAAACTTCATCCAGAGCTTGTTCAGCGGCGCGAGCACCACCGGCCGGATCAGCGCGACCGCGAGGAAGCCGGCTGCAACCAGTCCGAGCCAGGGCCAGGCCCGGCCGTGGTGCCAGAGATTGTAGAGGCCGATCAGCGCGAAGACGGCCGCAAAGACGAAGCCGAAGGAACGATCGCTCGATCCTTCGGTGTCGTCATGGCCGGCTCCGGCCCCAAATTCGTGATGGACGCCCTTCGACAAGCCGCCGCTCCTGTTCAGGCGGCATCCTCTAGGCGATCCGGGGGCGAAGGTACAGGGTATGGCAACCGAGCTCTTCAACGAGCAGTCGTCCCGGGCGACCGCAGGGAGACCCGGGATCCATTCCGGAACGGTTCAGGAATGGATCCCGGATCGGCGCGGCTTCGCCGCTTGTCCGGGATGACCAAATACCTGGCGACCCAATAGGCCTCAGCTCAGCATCCGCGTATCGCCGCAGACCGAGATCTCCTGGCCGGAGATCGTCCTGGCGAAGGGCGAGGCCAGGAAGACGATCTGCCTGGCGATGTCCTTGGGATCGACGAACTGCTTGATCGAGACGCCGGCGAACAGCCGGTTGGTCATCTCGTCATGCGAGACGTTGAGCGAGCGCGCCTTGTTGGCGATCACGCTCTGGATGCGCGGCCCGTCGACGAGGCCGGGGCAGATCGCGTTCGCCCGGATGCCGAACTCGCCGAGCTCGGCCGAGAGCGCCTTGGTGAAGCCGATCACACCCCATTTCGCTGCGGCATAGGGCGATCGCAGCGGAAAACCGTGCTTGCCCGCCTGGCTGGAGAGATTGACGATCGAGGCATTCTTCGACTGCTTGAGGTGCTCGACCGCGAGCCGCGTGCAGTTGAACTGGCCGGTCAGGTCGATGGCGACGCAGGAATCCCAGTCCTCAGGCGCGATTTCGTCGACGCGGCCGGTCGGCCCGGCGATGCCGGCATTGTTGACGAGGCAGTCGAGCCCGCCGAGCGCGGCCAGCGTCTCCTCGAACAGCCGCGCCACCGCCTTGCGGTCGGAGACGTCGCAGACCGAGCGCGTGATCGCCGGATCGCTCTCAGCCATCTCGGCGAGCGCCTTCTCGTCGACGTCGCAGATATGAACCCTGGCGCCCTCCGCCGCGAAGGCGCGGGCCGTCGCGCGGCCGATACCATTGGCGCCCGCCGTCACCAGCACGCGCAGGCCCTTGATCGTCAGATCCATCGTTTCCGTCCCTTTTCCGTCGTTCTTCAGGCGACCGGCTACTCCGCCAGCCGCGCCGTCCGCTCGATATGCTCTGCCGCGGCGCTGATGTCCTCGACCAGCGCCTGCCTCGCCGCCACCGGATCGCGCCGCCGGAGGGCCTCCAGCAATTGCGCATGCGCGACGACGGCACTGCCGCCGTCGAGCCGCTTCGGCTCGTGCCGCATGTCGAGATTGAGGACTGGCCCCGCCTTGAGCCAGAGCCGCCCGATCATCTCGATCAGCGAGGGCATGCCGGCGGCTTCGTAGAGCGCGAAATGCAGGTCGCGATTGGCGCCGACCGCAGCGGCAGGATCCGGTGGGTCCGCCCTGGCCGCGGCCAGGAACGCCGCCTCATGTCGAGCGACCACGGCGATCTGCGCGTCGGTGATCACCTTCGTTGCTTCCTCGGCCGCAAAGCCCTCGACCACAAGCCTGATCCGGGTGAGCTCGCGGAACTGCGCCAAAGTCAGCACCGGCACCCGCACCGCCCGCCCCGGCAGGACTTCCAGCGCCTTGTCGGCGGCGAGCCGGCTCACCGCCTCGCGCACCGGCATCATCGAGACGCCAAGCGCCTCGGCGACCCGGCGCAGCGAGAGCTTCTCGCCCGGCGCCAGCCGCCCGGCGATCAGCAGCGCCCGAAGCTCACCCGTGACCCGTTCGCCCAGCGTTTCGTGCTGGAGCGAGCCGACCTCGTCGAGCGCCGACACCTCTCCGACCTTCCCCATTCCGGGAGAGGCAGGCCGAGCTAACGGCACATCGGAGGGCTGGACTCGGGCAACCATGTCTGCCAACCTAACTGTGATCACAGATCACGACAAGCGGCTCCGAGGCCGCGCAACCAAGAATGACGATCGACGCAATCCGACGCCAAAGAGCGCGGGAAAGTTCTGGGAGGAACGGAATGTCAGAGCAGTCACGAATCAAGGGCCTTTCGCGTCGCCAGACGTTGGCCGGGCTCGGCGGCGTGGCCACCGGCCTGATCGCCAGCCCGGCGGTCATTCTCGCGCAGAGCGCCGAGGCGATCCGCTTCGGACATCTGACGCCGCGCACCGGCTTTCTCGGCCCGCTCGGCGAATACGGCGTCATGGCCGCCGATCTCGCCGCCGAGGAGATCAATGCCGCCGGCGGCATCAACGGTCGCAAGCTCGAACTGCTGAAGGAGGATTCGGTCAACCCGCAGACCGCCTCGACCAAGGCCGAGCGCATGATCGAGCGCGACAAGGTCGCCTGCATCATCGGCGAGATTTCGTCGGCCTCCTGCCTGACGATCTCGCAGGTCGCGGCGCGCAACAAGACGCTGTTCCTCAACACCGGCGGCAATTCCGATGCGCTGCGCGGCGAGAACTGCAACCGCTACATGTTCCATGTCGAGCATCAGAACTCGATGTATGTGAAGAGCTGCGGCCGCTCGCTGCTGGCCCAGGGGCTGGTCAAGGGCAAGAAATGGTTCTCCCTCACCGCCGACTACGCCTTCGGCCATGACCTTAGCAAGGTCGCCAAGCGCTTCATGGAAGCCAATGGCGGCCAGTTCGCCGCCGACAAGCTGGTCCCGACCGATGCGACCGACTTCTCGGCGCTGCTGCTCGAGATTCGCGCGGCCAAGCCCGATCTCGTCATCTCCAATCTCGCCGGCAACCAGATCACCAACTTCCTCAAGCAGTATTCCGAATTCGGCCTGACCTTCCCGATCGCCGGCTTCGGCTTCGACACGGCTTTGGCCTGGGCCGCCGGCAAGGACAATTTCGGCGGCACCTGGCCCTGCGTCTGGCATCATTTGATCGACACGCCCTCGACCAAGGCCTTCGTCGCCGCCTTCACCAAGAAATACGGCAAGCCGCCGGAGAACCAGGCCTGGGGCGACTATGTCGGCGTCAAGGTCATGGCCCAGTCGATGAACGAGTTGAAGTCGATCGACACCGCCAAGATCCTCGAGCATCTCGAGAAGGGCGCGAAGTTCGACGTGATGAAGCCGCGCCAGGGCTATTTCCGCGCCTCCGACCACCAATTGATCAGCGAGATGTACACGATCACCGCCTTGCCGGCGGCGCAGGTCAAGAACCAGTGGGACCTCTTCACCTCCTCGCCCCCGGTCCCCGGCCCGAACGAGGACATGGAGGTCATCGCCACCCAGGGCGACGAAGCCGTCTGCAAGATGAGCTGAATTCGTACGTCATTCTCGGGCGAAGCGAAGCGCAGACCCGAGAATCTCATGATGGGAAGGCGCCGGTTGGCGCCTCCTTCTGCCTGAGATGCTCGGGTCAAACCCGAGCATGACGAGCACTTCGCCCGGCAAACCACCTCACTGCGCAACCCCGCAAAGGCCATCCCTTGCTCACCCTTTTCATCCAGCAGGTGCTGAACGGGCTGCTCGACGGGGTCTATTACCTCCTGATCGCGCTCGGCCTGTCGCTGATCTTCTCGCTCGGCGGCATCGTCAACCTGGCGCATGGCGCCTTCTATGCGATCGGCGCCTATCTCACGATCGTGCTCGCGCCCCATATCGGTTTCGGCGGCGCCATCATCGCCTCGCCGGTGCTGGTCGCCCTGATCGGCATCGTCATCGAGCGCGGCCTGTTCCAGCGCTTCTACCGCTCTGACCCGATCCTCTCGCTGCTCCTGACCTTCGGCCTCGCCATGGTCGCCGAGCAATCCTTACGCATGATCTTCGGCGCGCCGCCGCTGTCCTTCTCGATTCCGCCGGCGCTGCGCGGCCAGATCTTCATCGGCGACTTCATCTATTCGCGCTATCGGGCGCTGCTGATCCTGATCGCCGCCGCCTGCGTGCTCGGCCTCTGGTTCCTGCTGCAGCGCACCGCCTTCGGCCGCGTCGTGCGCGCCGGCGTGCAGAACCCCGACATGGTCGGCGCGCTCGGCATCTCCCTGCAGCCCTACATGATGACCGTCGCCGGCATCGGCATCGGCCTTGCCGGCCTCGCCGGCGTGCTGCTCGCGCCGATCTATTCGATCCATCCGGCCATGGGCCAGGAGATCATCACGCCGGCCTTCGTCGTCGTCGTCATCGGCGGGCTCGGCTCCTTCTGGGGCGTCGTCGTCGCCGCGCTGATGGTCGGCCTGGTCAAGGGCATCACCATCGGCCTTGGCCTGACGCAATGGTCGACCGCGGTGATCTACCTGATGATGCTGCTCGTCCTGCTTTTCCGTCCGCGCGGCCTGTTCGGCGAGCGCATCCAGCGCTTCGAGTGAGGCCGTCATGACCAGCTCCCAGCGCGACTATCTCCCGCTCATCCTTGCCGCCCTCGGCCTCGCCATCCTGCCCTCGCTGATGCATGCGGTCGGGCTCGGCACCACCTCGGCCACCGAGGTCGTGGTCTTCGCCATCGCCTGCATGGCGCTGAACATCCTCGTCGGCACGACCGGCCTGGTCTCCTTCGGCCATGGCGCCTGGTTCGGCATTGCCGCCTATGCCGCCGGCCTGATCCAGCGCAACTGGCTGCCCGGCCAGTTCGCCCTGCCGATCCTGCTCGCGGTCGCGCTCGTTGCCGTGATCGCCTTCGCCTTCGGCGCGCTGATCCTGCGTCGCAAGGGCGTCTATTTCTCGCTGCTGACGCTGGCGCTCGCCGCCATGATCTATTCGGTCGCCTTCCGCTGGACCTCGGTCACCGGCGGCGAAGACGGCTTAGGGGGCATCAAGCGCCCGCTCTTCGCCGGCATCGATTTCGAGACCGCCCTGCCCTTCTACATGCTGGTCGCGACGATCGGCTTTGCCGTGGTCTACGGCCTCTGGCGCTTCCATCGCTCGCCGGTCGGCACCGTCCTCGTCGCGATCCGCGAGAACGAGCAGCGCGCCCGCTTCCTCGGCTATGCGACGAACCGCTACAAGCTCGTCGCCTTCACCGTCTCGGCCGCGCTGACCGGGCTTGCCGGCACGCTCCTCCTCTTCAACAACCGCATGACTTCGGCCGAGCCGATCTCGGTCGCCTTCTCCGGCGAATTGCTGGCCATGGTGGTGATCGGCGGCATGCGCTCCTTCCTCGGGCCGGCGCTGGGCGCGCTCTTCTTCGTCGTCTTCCGCGACTATCTCTCCAGCGTCACCGAGAACTGGCTGTTCTGGTTCGGCCTGCTCTTCGTCGCCTTCATCGTGTTCTCGCCGGACGGCCTTGTCGGTGTCGGCCAGCGCCTGCTCAAGCCTTTCCGCAAGCAGGTCGCAGAGGATGCCGCGATGTCGGCCCGCAAGGCCGGCGCTGTCGAGCTCCCCGCTTTCATGAAGCCGAAGGATGCCGGCGACGGCACCATCCTGACTGCGACCGGCCTCGCCAAGAGCTTCGGCGGCATCAAGGCGGTCGAGAATGTCGATATCACCATGCGCGACCGGCGCCTGCATGCGCTGATCGGCCCGAACGGCGCCGGCAAGACCACGGCCTTCAACCTGATCTCCGGCCTGTTCAAGCCGGACCGCGGGCAGGTCCGCCTGCGCGATCGCGACATTGCCGGGCTCTCGCCGGAGGCGATCACCCGGGCCGGCATCGGCCGCGCCTTCCAGATCACCAACCTCTTCCCGACGCTCTCGGTCGCCGAGAACGTCCGGCTCGCCGTCCAGGCGAGAGCGCCCGAGCGCTTCGGCCTCTGGCAGACGGCCGGCGCCCTCGATCAGGTCAATGACGAGACCCGCCAGGTCATCGCGACCATGGGCCTCTCCGGCATCGAACAGGCGGAAGCGGGCTCGCTCAGCTATGGCGGCCAGCGCCTGCTCGACATGTCGCTCGCGCTCGCCACCAGCCCGCGCATCCTCCTGCTCGACGAGCCGCTCGCCGGCCTCGCCGCGGCTGAACGCGAACGCGTCGGCAACCTGATCAAGTCGATCTCGACCGAGTTGCCGGTGCTGCTCGTCGAGCACGACATCGACCGCGTCTTCGCCATCGCCGACCATGTCACGGTGATGAACGAGGGCTCGGTGCTGGTCGACGGCACGGTCGAGGATGCACGCTCCTCACCCAGGGTGCAGGAAATCTATATCGGCTCCGGCGCCCATGCGCTCGCCGAGAAGCCGCGCGAGAGCGCCGCCGGCTCCAAGGTCCTGCTGGGGCTCGATAAGGTCGACACCTTCTACGGCAAGAGCCACATCCTGCGCGACGTCACCTTCGGCGTGCACGAGAATGAGATCGTCGCTCTGCTCGGCCGCAATGGCGCCGGCAAGTCGACCCTGCTCAAGACCGTGACCGGCATCGCCCCGCCGGCCTTCGGCACGATCAGCCTCGCCGGCAGCGATATTGCCCGCCTGCCGCCGGCCCAGATCGCCCGCGCTGGCATCGCCTATGTGCCGCAGGGCCGCGGCCTCTTCGCCGGCATGAGCGTCAAGGACAATATGGAGCTCGGCCGTCTGCGTCGGCGCACCGGCAACGGCACCCATTGGGAGGACGAGAAGATCTTCGCCTTCTTCCCGCGCATCAAGCAGCGCTGGCATTCGCCAGCCGATTACCTCTCCGGCGGCGAACAGCAGATGGTGGCGGTGGCGCGCGCGCTCTCCGGCGACACCCGCGTGCTGCTGCTCGACGAGCCGTTCGAGGGCCTGGCCCCGGCGGTGGTCGAGGAGCTGTTCGAGGCCTTCGACAAGCTCAGGAGGGAGATCGCCATCGTCATCGTCGACCACCATCTCGACCTCGCGCTGGCGCTCTCCGACCGCACCGTCGTGCTCGAGCGCGGCCAGGTCACCCATATCGGCCCCTCGCGCGCCCTCAGCCAGGACCTCGCGCTGAGGCGGCAGGTGCTGTGGCTGTGACGATGGTGGCCCTCCACCGTCATTCCGGGGCTTCGCGCAGCGAAGAGCCCGGAACCCATAACCGTTACCGATTCCGGAAGAAGCGTCGCCATTGTCGCGCCTTGCCCACGACCACCTGTGGTTATGGGTTCCGGGCTCACGCCTATGGCGTGCCCCGGAATGACGGAGAGGCTCCCGTGCGTCTGAACCTGGATATTTTCGCATGACCAAGATCGCCATCGTCGGCTCGGGCCTGATCGGCCGTGCCTGGGCCACTGTCTTTGCCAGCCACGGCTTCGAGGTCGCGCTGCACGATGTGAAGCCCGACGCCGCCAAGGCCGCCCGCACCCATATCGGCAAGAACCTCAGGGAGCTCGCTGGTCACGGCCTCGTCGATGATCCCAAGGGCTCGCTCGCCCGCATCCGCGTCGCCAAGGATCTTGCCGATGCGCTGAAGGGCGTCGCGCTGGTGCAGGAGAACGGGCCGGAAACGGTCGAGGCCAAGCGCGAGCTCTTCGCGCAGATGGATGCGCTCGCGCCGGCTTCCGCGATCCTGGCGTCCTCGACCTCCTTCATCATGGCCTCGACATTCTCGGAGGAGCTGAAGGGCCGGGCCCGCTGCCTCGTCGCCCACCCGGTCAACCCGCCGCATCTGGTGCCGATCGTCGAGCTCGCCCCGGCGCCCTGGACCGATCCCAGGGTCGTCACCAAGGCCAAGCGCATCTACGAGCAGGCCGGCCAGGTCGCGATCATGCTGCGCAAGGAAAAGCCCGGCTTCGTGCTCAACCGCCTGCAGGCGGTGCTGTTGGCCGAGGCCTTCCGCCTCGTCGGCGAGGGCGTCGCCAGCGCCGAGGATGTCGACAAGACGATCCGCGACGGGCTCGGCCTGCGTTGGTCCTTCATGGGGCCGTTCGAGACGATCGAGCTCAACGCGCCCGGCGGCATCCCCGACTACTGCGCGCGCTATTCGGAATCGCTCGACCGCATGGTCAAGTCGTCGGAGGGGCTCGGCAATCCGTTCAAGCCGGAGACCGTCGCCGAAGTGATGCGCGAATGGCGCGGCGCGCAGGAGGCCAGCCGCGTCAAGCGTCTGAGCGATTGGCGCGACAGCCGCCTCGCCGCCCTGCAGGCCCATAAGCGCGCGGCAAAGCGCAAGCCGGCGTGAGTTTTTGAATAGGAATCAGCGAAGGACGTAACGCATGGCCAAGAACCGCAAAGTCATCATCACCTGCGCCGTCACCGGCGCGATCCACACCCCGTCGATGTCTCCCTATCTGCCGGTGACGCCGGAGGAGATCATCGACGCGGCCGTCGGCGCGGCCGAGGCCGGAGCGGCGCTGGTCCATGTCCATGCCCGCAACCCGGTGACCGGCCAGCCCGACCAGTCGCCGGAAGCCTTCGAGCCCTTCCTCAAGGTGATCAAGCAGCGCTCGAACTGCGTCATCAACATCACCACCGGCGGCGCACCGACCATGCTGGTCGAGGAGCGGCTCAAGCCCTGCGCCCATTTCAAGCCAGAGGTCGCCTCGCTCAACATGGGTTCGATGAATTTCGGGCTCTACCCGATGCTGAACCGCTTCAAGGAGTTCAAGCACGACTGGGAGCGGCCCTATCTCGAGGGCTCGAACGACCGCGTGTTCAAGAACACCTTCAAGGATATCGAGAATATCCTGACGACCTGTGCCGAGAACGGTACGCGCTTCGAGATCGAGTGCTACGATATCGGCCATCTCTACACGCTGGCCCATTTCGTCGACCGCGGGCTGGTGAAGCCGCCCTTCTTCGTCCAGTCGGTCTTCGGCCTGCTCGGTGGCATCGGCCCGCATCCCGAGGATGTCGCCCATATGAAGCGGACCGCCGACCGGCTCTTCGGCGACGACTATCACTGGTCGGTGCTCGGCGCCGGCCGCCATCAATTGCCGATCGCGGCGATGGCGGTCGCGATGGGCGGAAACCTGCGCGTCGGCCTCGAGGATTCGCTCTGGCTCGGCCCGGGCCAGCTCGCCAAGTCGAACGCCGACCAGGTCCGCGCCGCCCGCAAGATCATCGAAGGCCTCGGCCTCGAGATCGCGACGCCGGACGATGCCCGCGAGCAATTGCAGCTGAAGGGCGCCGACAAGGTCGCGTTCTGACAGGTCTCAACTCGCGTCCGGCGAGGTTGGCTCGTCGGATGCGGGTAGGATAAAGCTCGCGCCGACCCCAGAGCGAACCGGGCCGGCAGCGCAGGCATGCACACCTTCACCTTCATCCTGATCCTGGTCATGGCCGTGGTGGCCTCGCAGCCGCTCACCCGGTTGTTCAGGATCGTCCCGCTCCCAATCGTCCAGATCGCGCTCGGCGCGGCCCTGGCCTGGCCGACCTCAGGCTTCCACACCAAGATCGAGCCGGAGCTCTTCCTCCTGCTCTTCATCGCGCCGCTGCTCTTCGCCGACGCCTGGGAAGCGCCCAAACGCGAATATCGCCGGCTGCTGCGGCCGATCCTGTCGCTGTATTTCGGCCTGGTCTTCTTCACCACCCTCGGCTGCGGCCTTGCCTTGCACTGGCTGGTGCCTTCAATGCCGCTGCCGGTGGCCTTCGCGCTCGCCGCGGTGCTCTCGCCGACCGATGCGGTCGCGGTCTCCTCCATCGTCGACAAGGAGAGCGTACCGAAGGACCTGATGCATATCCTCGAAGGGGAATCGCTGCTCAACGACGCCTCCGGCCTGGTGATCTTCCGCTTCGCCACCGCCGCGGCGCTGACCGGCAGCTTCTCGCTCTGGCAGGCTTCGCTCGCCTTCCTCTTCGCCGTCGCCGGCGGCATCGCCGCAGGCCTGCTCGCAGTCATCGTGGTCTCCTGGGCGCTCAAGCTGCTGGCGAAGTTCGACCGGATCCCGCCGGAGGCGCAGGTCCTGGTCGTGATGTTCCTGCCCTTCGCCGCCTTCCTCGCGGCGGAGGCCGTCCATGCCTCGGGCGTGCTCGCAGCCGTCGTCGCCGGTCTCACCGTCGGTCGCACGCGCACCGCCAACCAGCTCAGCGTTTCCGCCTACATGCTCGCCCATTCGTTCTGGACGATGCTCGCCTTCCTCCTCAACGGCACGCTCTTCGTGGTGCTCGGCCTGCAATTGCCGGCGATCATCCGTGCCGTGCCGCCGGCACTGACCAGCTCGCACTGGCTCTGGCAGCCGCTCGGCATCATCGTCGCGCTGACGCTCTGCCTGATCCTGCTGCGTTATCTGTGGATCACAGTTGCTGTCGCAGCGGGGCGTCTCGTCAGCCGGCTCAGGCGCGAGGTTCCGTTGAACGCCACCCTGCGTATCCGTCTTGCAAGCTCGATCGCGGGCGTGCGCGGCGCCGTCACGCTGGCCGGCGTCCTGTCCTTGCCCGTGCTCGCACTCGACGGCTCGCCCTTTCCAGGACGCGACGTCGCGATCTTCCTGGCCGCCGGCGTGATCCTGCTCTGGCTCGTGATCGCCAGTGTCGGGCTGCCGCCGATCGTGTGCGGGCTCGTTGTCGGACACGCCGCTCATGCCACCGAGGTGCGCAGGGCGCGCATCACCGCCACTGAAGCCGCGATCGCCCGCCTGGAGGGCGTTGCCCATCGTGGTGGTACCGACGGCGCCGCCACTGTCGACCAGGCTGTGGCGGAAGGCCTGATCGCGACTTACCGGCGCCGCCTCGCCTTACTCGACGACGGCAAGATGCCACAGGAGGAAGCGGTAACGCTACAAAGGGCCGAGGGTGCCTTGCGCCATGCCGCCCTGGCGGCGGAGCGCGAGGCCTTGCGCCGCCTGCTCAAGAGCGGCGACATCGACGACACCACCTTCAACGCGCTGGCGCACGAGCTCGCTTTGCACGACGTGCTCGCCGAGGCCAAGGCCAGATCCCGCTGACTGCCGGCGCTACGCCCGAACCGCGAGGATGAACAGGCGCGGAAAGCGGAGCAGGACCTTGCCGTCCGGCTCGACCGGATAGGTTTTGGCGATCTTCTCGCGGTAGCGCGCGAGGAAAGCCTCGCGCTCCCCCACCGGCAGTGGGTCGATATAGGGCTTGAGGCCCGTGCTCTTGAACCACTCGACGATCGCATCGTGGCCGGCGAGCGCGTGGACATAGGTCGTCTGCCAGATATCGACCTGGCAGCCGGCCTCCATCAGCCAGCGCCGATAATCCGAGAACGAACCGATCACCGCCTTCGATTCCCGCGCATTGGCGAGACGATGAGCCCACGGCCCTTCGGCCGCGGCCTCGTCCATCGAAACATGCGAGGGTTCGCTGAGGTTGTTGGGCATCTGCACGGCGAGCGTGCCACCGGGCGCCAGTGACTGCGCCAGCCGCGCGAACAAAGCGGGATGGTCGGGGATCCATTGCAGCGCTGCGTTGGCGAAGATCAGGTCGTAGCGCCCGTCCGCCGACCAGGTCTCCAGATCGGCCAAGGTGAACGAGAGCTGCGGCAGGCGCTTGCGCGCCTTATCGAGCATGTCCGGCGAGGAATCGAGACCTTCGACCTTGGCATCCGGAAAGCGGGCGGCGACCAGTTCGGTGCTGTTGCCCGGCCCGCAGCCGAGATCGATACAGCGCTGCGGGTTGGTGAGGCGGACCCGCTGGATCAGGTCGAGCGGTGGGCGCGTCCGCTCGTCCTCGAAGCGCAGATACTGGTTCGCATCCCAGTCGACCTTGCCCGTCATCGCGCCTGCTCCGTCCGTCCATCCGGCGCCGACGGCCTACGCCCCTAAAGCGAGCGCATCAAGCCGCCATCGACGCGCAGGTTCTGGCCGGTGATGTAGCCGGCACCGTCCGAGGCTAGGAAGGCGATCGTCGCGGCAATCTCCTCGCTGGTGCCGTAGCGCTGCATCGGCACGCCGTCGCGGCGCTCGTCGGTCTGCGGCAGCGAGTCGATCCAGCCCGGCAGGACGTTGTTCATGCGCACGTTCTGCGCCGCATACTGGTCGGCGAAGAGCTTGGTGTAGGCGGCGAGCCCGGCCCGGAACACGGCCGAGGTCGGGAAGTTCGCCGCGGGCTCGAAGGCCCAGGCCGTCGAGATATTGATGATCGCGCCATTCTTCTGCGCGGCCATCACCGGCGCGACCAGCCGGGTCGGCCGGATCACGTTCATCAAGTAGACGTCGAGACCCGTATGCCATTGCTCGTCGGTGATCTCGGTGATCGGCGCGCGCGGGCCGTGGCCGGCGCTGTTGACCAGCACGTCGATGCGGCCGAAGCGCTCCAGGGTCGTGTCGACCAGGCGCTTCAGGTCGTCGTTCGACTGGTTCGAGCCAGTGACGCCGAACCCGCCGAGCTCCTTGGCCAGCGCCTCGCCCTTGCCGGAGGAGGACAGGATCGCAACCTTGAAGCCGTCCTGCGCCAGCCGCTTCGCCGCAGCCGCGCCCATGCCGCTACCGCCGGCGGTAATTATTGCGACTTTTTCTCCTGCCATAGGACGCTCCATCATTCTGCGAAGGACATATGGATGCTGCGAACTATAGCGCCCATTGTGGCCTTTCTCGCATTAGCCGCATAAACTCGCCAGCCAGTTGGTCAGCGTCATATCGATAGAAAAACTACTGGATGATCGAGACGCAGCAGCGCCTGCCGTCGCTCAATGCGCTGCGCGCCTTCGAGGCGGCGGCGCGGCATCTCAACTTCCGCGCCGCGGCCGATGAGCTCGGCGTGACGCAAGGCGCGGTCGCGCAGCATGTCCGCGGGCTGGAAAGCGATCTCGGCCTGAAGCTGTTCGAGCGCCAGCCGCGCCTGCTCGCTTTGACAGGCGCCGGGCGCAGCTATGCGACCCATGTCGCCCGCGCCTTTGCCCTCCTGGTCGAGGCGACCGACAACCTTCGTCCGCAGCCCTTGCGGTTGACGATCAGCGCCACGCCGAGCATCGCGGCGAAATGGCTGGTGCCGCGACTGCCTGATTTCACCGCCGCCCATCCGCAGCTCGAACTCAACATCCTCGCCAGCGATGCGTTGGCGAATTTCCAGTCGGATGGCGTCGACATCGCCATTCGCCAGGGCCGCCCGCCCTTCGGACCCGGCCTGAGCGCCGACCTGCTGTTCGAGCACGAGATCGTCGCGGCCTGCCAGCCCGCCATGCGTCCCGCCGAGGAAGACCTGGCGCGCCTGCCATTGCTGCGCGACGGGCACGATCTCTGGCCGGAATTCTTCGAACGCGCATTGGGACGGTCACTGCCGCTGACGATCCGCAGCACGCGCTTCAACCAGACCGCACTCGCGATCGATGCCGCGATCGCTGGTCAGGGCGTCGCGCTTGCCAGCCGCTTCCTGGTCGAGCCCGACCTTGCCGCCGGCCGCCTCGCTTTGGCGACGCCGGCCAGCATGCGCGGCGGCCTCGACTTTTACGTCGTCAGCGCCCGCAAGCCGCGGCACGCCGAACCGACGGTGCAGGTCAGGGCTTGGCTGCTCGCCCAGCGAGGTTGATCAAAAAGAAGTCACTTGCAACATACCAACTGAATGGTATGTATATGCGATGCCACGGCCAACCAAACAGTCGCCCGAACGCGGCAGCGCCCGCACCCGGCTCCTCGAAGCGGCGCGCGACGTCATCCGCGCCAAGGGCTTCGCCGCCACCAGCGTCGACGACCTCTGCCGTGCCGCAGACGTCACCAAGGGCGCGTTCTTCCATCATTTCGCCAGCAAGGAGGCGCTCGGCGTCGCAGCGGCGGAGTTCTGGACGCAGGAGGTCACCCCCTTCTTCGCAGCTGCGCCCTATCACAAGCCGGCCGACGCGCTCGACCGCGTCCTCGCCTATGTCGCCTTCCGCAAGGCGATCATCGCCGGCGATCTCTTCGAATTCACCTGCCTCGTCGGGACGATGGCGCAGGAGGTCCATGCGAGCGCACCCGACATCCGCGACGCCTGCGGCCGCAGCATCTTCGGCCATGCCGCGACGCTGGAAGCCGACATCGAACAGGCCCGCCAGGAGCGCGGGATCACAGCTGGCTGGACCGCCGAGAGCCTGGCGCGACACACCCAGGCCGTCCTCCAGGGCGGCTTCGTCCTGGCCAAGGCCGGCAACGAGCCCGAGCTCGCGCGCGAAAGCCTCGATCACCTCGACCGATACATCCGGCACCTTTTCCACGTCGCGGAGGATTTGGAGCATGAGCCAGCGCATGACGATCAGCTGTGCCTGCGGGCATACGCGGCTCGAAGTCGAGGGTGAACCGATCCTCGTCTCCGAATGCCTGTGCCACAGCTGCCGGGCGGCGGCGGCCCGGCTCGCCAAACTGCCGAATGCGAGGAGCATCCTGACCGCGTACGACGCGACGCCAACCGCCGAATATCGCAAGGACCGGATCCGGTTCGTCTCCGGCGCGGAAACCCTGCGCGAATTCCGGCTGTCTCCTGATGCCGGCTCGCGCCGCGTGGTCGCGACTTGCTGCAACACGCCGATCTTCCTGGAGATGAAGGGCGCGCACTGGCTCAGCCTCTATCTGCATCTCTGGCCCGAGGCGGCCCGCCCGGAACGCGACGCTGCGGACCATGACCGGCGACCTGCCCGACGCCTCGGCCCTGCCGGCCGACATCCCGAACCTGAAGACCCACACGGTCTCGTTCTACATGAAGCTGCTCGGCGCCTGGATCGCCATGGGCTTCCGCAATCCGAAGATCACCACAGCGGGGACGATCGATGCCTGACCACAAGATCGAGATCGAGAACGTCAACGTCAACAAGCCCGGCAAGTCCGAGCGGGTCGACCGCGCCAAGTATCTGGCGATGCGCAAGGCGCTTCTGTCGGTCCTGCCGGACGAGGCGCCTGGCCTGACCGTGCCCGATGCGAAAGAGGCGCTGCTGCCGCTCCTGCCGGACGATGTCTTCCCGCAGGGCAATACGGCCGGCTGGTGGCTCAAGGCCGTCCAGCTCGACCTCGAGGCGAAGGGCGTGATCAGGCGCGCGCCGCGCAAGCCGGTGCATCTCTACCGGCTCGGGACGGCCTGAGCTCAACCCGTCTCGGCGAAGGCCGTCGCCAGCGCTGCCGCTGCCTCGTCGAGCTCGGCGGTCTCATGCGCGGCGCTGACCTGGAGCCGCAACCGCGCCTCGCCCTGCGCCACGATCGGGAACGAGATCGCCGGAGCGAAGACACCAGCCCGGATCAAGCGCGTGGTCATGGCGCGCGCCCGTTCCTCGCCGCCGACCTTCACGGCAGTGATGGCGCTGTCGCTGTCATGACAGGCGAGCGCATAGAAGCGCAGCGCCTCGCGTAAATGAGCGACATTGCGCCAGAGCCGCTCGCGCGGGCCGGGATCGTCGCGGCAGATCTTCAGCGCGGTCAACGCCGTCGCGGCATTCGCCGTCGTCATCCCCATGGTGAAGATCCAGCTGCGCGACTGCGCCTTGAGCTTCTCGGTCAGAACGCGCGGACCGGCGACGAAGCCGCCGCTGGCGCCGCCCAGCGCCTTCGACAGTGAGCCGGTCAGCAGCATGTCGGGCGCGCCATTCGCAAGGCCGCAGAGCGGCGCGGTGCCGGCGCCACCTGGCCCGACCACGCCGGTCGCATGCGCTTCGTCGATCATCAGCAGCGCATCGAACTCGCGCGCCAGCGCCTGGATCTCAGAGAGTGGCGCGGCGCCACCCTCCATGCTGAAGATGCCGTCGGTGACGATGAGGCGTCGCTTCGCCCGCCTCGTACCCTCCAGCGCCCGGCGCAGACCCGCGACATTGCGGTTCTCGTAGGCCTCGACATCGGCGCGACTCAGGCGGCAGCCATCGATAATGCTGGCATGGTTCAGCCGATCCGAGATGATGACGTCCCCCGCTCCGACCAGCGTCGTCAGCACGCCGCCATTGGCACTGCCGCCGGAGGAGAACAGCGCCACCGCCTCGACGCCGAGGAAGGAGGCGAGGTTCTCGGCCAGCGCCTCGTGCAGCGGTGTCGTCACGAAGACCGGATAGATGCCGGTCCCGGTACCATAGAGCCGCATCGCCTCATTGGTCGCGGCGAGCACGCGCTCATCGGTCGAGAGGCCGAGATAGTCGTTGGCGCCGAGCATGATCGTGTCGACGCCGTCGAGCAGGATGCGCCCGCCGCAGCGGCGCTCGATCATCCGGCGGGTCGGGACATGCGCGTTCATGGCGCGGCCTTCGGCAGCGCGCCCGCGACGAGGTTCTGCCAGTAGCGCAGCACATGCGGGACGATTGCGTCGTTGAAGACATAACGGTCGCCGTGCAGCCCCTCGCCGGGACCGACCTCGCCAGCGCCGATCCAGGCATAGCAGCCACTGGCGGCGCGGATCATGAAGGCGAAGTCCTCGCAGCCCAGGCTCGGCTTGAATTCGGCCATGACGTTCTCCGGCCCGACAGCCACAGCTGCCGCCCGCGCCGCCAATGCCGCCGCCTCGACTGTATTGATCACCGGCGGATAGCCGCGCTTGTAGCCGAGCGCAGCGGTGACGCCATGCGAGGCGGCGACGCCCTGCGCGATCTCGCCGATGAGCTTCTCGCAGAGATCGGACAACGCCGGATCGAAGAAGCGGCAGGTACCCTGCAGCCAGACCTCCTTCGGCACGATATTGCCGACATTGCCGCCATGGACCTGGGTCAGGCTGACGACGATCGGCGTCTGCGGATCGACGGCACGCGAGACGATGCGCTGCAGGCTCTGGATGAAGGCGCCGGCGGCGAGGATCGGATCGTCGCCGAGATGCGGCATGGCGACATGGGCGCCGAGCCCGGAGAAGCGCAGCTCGAAATTGTCGACCGCCGCCATCTGCGCCCCGACCCGGGCCGCGATCGTGCCGAAAGGCACGCCCGGCCAGTTGTGCACGGCATAGACCGCCTCGACCGGGAAGCGCTCGAACAACCCTGCCTCGATCATCCTCATGCTGCCGCCCTCGTTCTCCTCGGCCGGCTGGAAGATGAAATGGACGGTGCCGTCGAATTCAGGGTTCTCGCTCAGGAGTTTCGCGGCTCCGAGCAGCATGGCGCTGTGGCCGTCATGACCGCAGGCATGCATCACGCCCTCTTTCTTCGAGGCGTAGGGCAGGCCAGTACGCTCGATGACGGGCAGTGCGTCGAGCTCGGCACGCAGGCCGATCGCGCGCGTGCCGGAGCCGGCGCGCAGCGTGCCGACGACGCCGGTGCCGCCGATGCCCTCCTGCACTTCGAGACCGAAGGAGCGCAGCTTGTCGGCAACGAAGCGGGCGGTCTCCACCTCCTGGAAGCCGAGCTCGGGATTGGCGTGGATGTGATGGCGCCAGGCGACGACCTCTGGTGTCAGCGCGGCGATCGGGTCATTGTGCAGCATGGTTCTCTCCTGTCCCACATGGATTAGGAGAGTGGACCGGGCAACGTCTTGAACCAGATTGACCGATGAATGAGCCGCGACAGGAGAGTCAGGAATTCTGGCGCCACGCCGCCTTCCGCGAGCTCGGTCTGCTCAAGGCGCGCTTCCGTGAACATCGTTATGACCGCCACACCCATGACGGCTACGTCATCGCGCTGATCACCGAGGGCTGCGAGCGCGTGCGCGTCGGCCGCCAGGAGGTGCTGGCTCCGGCCGGCTCGGTGCTCGTCGTCAATCCGGAAGAGTGGCACGATGGCGAGGCCGGTGCCGATGAAGGCTGGGCTTACCGGACCTTCTATCCCTCGGTGGCGCTGTTGTCGGAGATCGCGACCGAACTCGGGCAGACGCATCTGCCGCTCTTCCCGCAGGCCCTGCTCGACGATCCCGAGCTATGTCGACTGCTCACCGCGGCCCATACGGAATCGGCCTCGTCGGAAGCCACCCGCGCGGAAACCTCCCTGCTCACCGCGCTGCGCCGACTGATCCTGCAGCATGGCGACAATGATCGGCCGGCCGAGCCGCTCGACCGCTCCGGCTCGCAGCGCCGCTTCTCACGCTATGAGCAGCTGATCGAGGACGGGCTCGCTGGCGAGATCGACCTGCAAGGGCTCGCCGCGGCCGCCAGCGTCACCCGCTTCCAGGTCATCCGCGACTTCAAGAAGCTGACCGGCTCGACGCCGGCCACCTTCATCCGCGACCGCCGCCTGCGCCGCGCCAACCGGCTGATCCAGGAGGGGCTGAGCCTGGCGGACGCCGCCTTCGCCGCCGGCTTCGCCGACCAGAGCCATCTCTCGCGCAGCTTCCGCGCCGTGCATGGCATCACGCCAGGCATGTTCCGCAAGGCGGGCTGAGGCGCCTGCTCTCAGAACTTGTAGGCGAGGCTGGCGCGCACCGCATGCGCCGACGGCTCGTGCTCGACCGTGCGGCCGAGATAGGCGCTTAGCCCCACATGATCGAAGCGGCCATAGTCGGAGTAGCGATAGTCGACACCGAGGATGATATTGTCGGTCACGGCGTAGTCGACGCCACCGCCGACCGTCCAGCCAGTCCTGGAGGAATTGATCGTCTCGGTCAGGCCCGCCAGCGGGCTGACATAGGCATATTCGAGCTTGGTGAAGGCCACGCCGCCGGTGGCGTAGACCATGATCCGGTCGAGGCTGTAGCCGAGACGGGCGCGCACCGAACCCTGCCAGTCCTGTCGCACGCGGACGGTGCCGCCGAGATCGCCCTTCCCTTCATGGGCGTTCACGCCTTCGATATCGCCCTCGACGCCAACAACGATCGAGCCGAGCTGGTAGTTGAAGCCGACACGGGCGCCGCCGATGAAGGAGGACGGGCTGTAGTCGAAGGAGCGGCCGAGCGGCGCGCGGCCGGCGGTCGCGAATTCGCTGGCCCGGTCGGAGCCCCAGGAATAGCCGACCTGGCCGCCGAGATAGACGCCGCTCCAGTTGTAGAAGGTCGGCAGTTCCGGCGCCGGCGGCAGAAGGCCCTTTTTGGAGAAGTCAGCCGCCAGGGCGGCGCCGGCACCCAGCAGGGTGATGGCCGCGACGGTCGCTCGGAGAAGCGTCTTCATCAAAATCTCGGCTCGAACAACGGCTGCTTCCGGCGGGTGATCCAGCCGGCGCTGCGATGGCGTCAGGAGCGGCATTATGAAAATGTTAAGGTTAACGAACCTCTAAGCGGCCCCGCTTCCGCGCGCCCTCCCGGAACGAAAACGCCTGCCGCAACGTTGCCAGCGCGACGGAGCTGTCTAGGATCGACTGCCCCTGGACCGGAGCGCGCATGGCCTATTTCAAGCGACTGACGGGCGCCGCCGGGCTCGCGGCTGTGGTCGCCGGCTACGTCCACGGCCTGGTCTCAAGGCGGGTCGGCGAACCCTTGCGTCAGGCCCGGCGTGGCCAAGGCGCCGCGAGCCCGATCGCTCTGCCCTGGCGCGGCTGGAAGGACGTCCTGCTGCGCTTCAGCACCCGCATCCAGGAAGCGCGCGTGCTCTCGCTCGCCGGCGCCGTCGCCTTCTTCACCCTGCTCTCGCTGGTGCCGGCCTTGTCGTTGCTGGTGACGCTCTACGGCATGCTGACCGATCCGGCGACCATCGTCGGCCAACTCGACGACGTCACCATCGTCTTCCCGCAGGCGGCACGCGAGCTGATCCGGGAGCAGGCCATGCGGCTGGCAGGCCAGAATGTGACCAATCTCTCCCTGACCTTTCTGATCAGCTTCCTCGTCGCGGTCTGGAGCGCGAACGCGGCAATGAAGGCGGCTTTCGACGCGCTCAACATCATCTATGGCGTGCGCGAGCAGCGCGGCTTCATCCGCCTCAACCTGATCTCGCTCGGGACGACGCTGAGCGCACTCTTCGTGCTGATCCTGGCGCTGTCCCTGATCGCCAGTCTGCCGGTGGTGACTGCGCTCTTTCCCTTCGGCCACGAGATCGAGGTCGTGATCCGCTGGCTGCGCTGGCCCGCCTTCTTCCTGGTCGGCATCACCGCGATCGGCTGCCTCTATTGGATCGGCCCGGACCGCAAGCTGCCGCGTTTCGCCTGGGTGCTGCCTGGCGCTGTCGCCGCGGCGCTGCTCTGGGTCGCGGCCTCCGTCGGCTTCTCCTTCTATGTCAGCACGCTCGGCCGCTACACCGCGACCTATGGCTCGCTCGCCACCATCGTCGTGTTCATGACCTGGCTCTGGCTATCCGCGATCATCGTTCTCGCCGGCGCCGAGCTCAATGCCGAGCTCGAGCATCAGAGCCGCTATGGCTCGGCGCCCGCGCCGGTGACGCAACTCACCCGCAACGCATCGGGACGAGACTGAATCGCAGCTGGCGCACCATGCCACAGCCGCGGATGCTTGACCTCGCCCGCGGCTACGGCATCTGTTCGCCCTCACACCAAGGCCCCGCCCACGGCTAACGACATGGACCCGTCATGATCACCGCCACCCGCATCCACCTCACCATCGCCATGCTGATGGGGCTCGCCGGCGTGACGCTGCTCGCGGCCGGGACGCATGCCGGTGGTTCCGACAACGTCCAGACCGCCGGACAGATGCTGCTCTTCCATGCGCCTGCGGTGATCGCCGCCTGCGCGGCGCGGCGCGCCGAATTGCTCGCCGACTGGCCGGCGCGCCTCGCGATCTCGCTCGTGATCCTCGGCGTCGCGCTCTTTTCTGCCGATCTCTCCGTGCGTGGCTTCCATGGCGAGCGACTGTTCCTCGGTGCCGCACCGGCCGGCGGCTTCATGATGCTCGCTGGCTGGCTCGGGCTGGTTATCGCCGCTTTGTTCGCCAGGCGCGCCTGACCGGCATCGGCGCGCTTTCACAGCCTTCCTTCTTCCGCTAGAACGCGGCGCGGCGCAGCTGCCTCCTGCGCCTTCGCGGAGCCTGCCGATGAACGCGCCTCACAATCTCACGCCCTCGCAAGCCGCCGAGCTGCTGGTCCAGGCGCTGCCGCACATGCAGCGCTACGACCAGGAGGTGATCGTGATCAAATATGGCGGCAACGCCATGGGTGACGCCGCCACCGCCGAGGATTTCGCCGAGGACGTAGTGCTGCTTGAGCAGTCCGGCCTGAAGCCGGTGGTCTGCCATGGCGGCGGCCCGCAGATCGCCCGCATGCTGGAGAAGCTCGGCATCAAGTCCGAGTTCAAGCAAGGCCTGCGCGTCACCGACGCCGCGACCGTCGATGTCGTCGAGATGGTCCTCGCCGGCTCGGTCAACAAGGAGATCGTCGGCTACATCTCGCGCGAGGGCGGCAAGGCGATCGGCCTCTGCGGCAAGGACGGCAACATGGTCCTCGCCCGAAAGGCGACGCGCACCATCGTCGATCCCGATTCGAAGATCGAGCAGGTGCTCGACCTCGGCTTCGTCGGCGAGCCCGAGACGGTCGACACCACCGTGCTCAAGGCGATCCTGAAGGAAGAGCTGATCCCGGTGCTGGCGCCGGTCTGCGCCGCCGCCGACGGCCAGACCTATAATGTCAACGCCGACACCTTCGCCGGTGCGATCGCGGGCGCCCTCGGCGCCAAGCGCCTTTTGCTGCTCACCGACGTGCCGGGCGTGCTCGACAAGGACAAGCAGCTGATTCCGGAGCTCACGATCGAGCAGTGCCGGCGCCTGATCGCCGACGGCACCATCTCCGGCGGCATGATCCCGAAGATCGAGACCTGCATCTACGCGCTGGAAAAGGGCGTCGAGGCCGTTGTCATCCTCGATGGCAAGGTTCCGCATGCAGCGCTGATCGAGCTCTTCACCGATACCGGCTCGGGCACGATCATCCGGAAGTGAAGCGCGGGGAACCCCTCTCCCGGATGGGAGAGGGGCAGGGGTGAGGGATCGCCGCTGGTTATTGGGGCGAAACGGCGCCGTTGCGTCTTCTGCGGACAGGGCAGGCCCTCATCCGGCGCTCCGCGCCACCTTCTCCCATACGGGAGAAGGCAAGAACTCGCGGCTCCCTCCTATGGAGGACCTCATCGTCGCAACCACTTTGCAAGCATCTTGCATGTCATGATGGTGCCCCCCACATGACATGCCCCCATGAACCAGAACACGACCATTCCAGCCACTGCCATTCCGCTCCTGCCGGAGCAGGCGGCGTTCGGCCATGTCGACCACTGGATCTTCGACCTCGACAACACGCTCTATTCGCATGAGGCGCAGGTCTGGCCGCAGGTCAATGAGCGGATCACCCTGTACCTGCTCGAGCTCTTCGGTCTCGACGGTCTCTCCTCGCACGAGCTGCGCCGCTATTATTACGAGCGCTATGGCACGACGCTGAACGGGCTGATGTCGGAGCACGGCGTCGATCCCGGCGACTTCCTCGCCTTCGCCCACGACATCGACCTGTCGCTGCTCGATCCGAATCCCGATCTCGGCGAGGCGATCGCGGCCCTGCCCGGCCGCAAGCTGATCCTGACCAATGGCTCGCGCGGCCATGCCGAGAATGTCGCCGGCAAGCTCGGCATCCTCCATCACTTCGAAGACATCTTCGACATCGTCGAGGCCGGCTTCCTGCCCAAGCCCGAGCGCGCCACCTATGAGAACTTCCTCGCCAGGCATGCGGTCGATCCCGCCCGGGCGGCGATGTTCGAGGACATCGACAAGAACCTCCTCGTGCCGAGCGCGCTCGGCATGAAGACGGTGCTGATCGTGCCGCGCACGCCCGATCCGTTCCGCGAGGCCTGGGAGCAGGCCGTAGTCGAGGCCGGCCATGTCGATTTTGTCACCGACGATCTGACCGGCTTCCTGAAGCCGCTGACACGGCCGGGCGAAACCCTCCCGGTCTCCGGCCTTCAGCTGTAGCGCCTTGCCGCTGCGCCATGAGCGCGGCGCAGGGATGCCAGATCGAGTCCCGGAATCTCGCCGTCGATCACGCGCCAGCGCCCGCCGATCATGACGCGGTCGGCGCGATTGGCGCCGCATAGCACCAGCGCTGCGATCGGGTCATGCGCTCCCGAGAAGCGCAATTCGTCGAGCTTGTAGAGAGCGAGATCACCCTGCAGGCCGATAGCTATCCTGCCGATATCGGCGCGGCCGAGGCAGCGGGCCGAACCCTCAGTCGCCCAGCGGATCGTATCGCGCGCCGTCACCGCGCTTGCGCTTTTGTAGTGCAGCCGGTTGACCAGCAGGGCGTGGCGCAGCTCCTCCATCAGGTTCGAGCCGTCATTGGAGGCCGAACCGTCGACGCCGAGACCGACCGGCGCACCCGCCGCCTCGAGCTCGCGCGTCTTGCAGAAGCCCGAGGCGAGCACGCCGTTCGAGGTCGGGCAATGGCAGACGCCGACGCCGGCCTTGCCGAGCCGCTCGCATTCCTCGCAGGAGAAATGGATGCCATGCGCCAGCCAGGTCTTCGGCCGCATCCATCCGACGTCCTCCAGCAGGTCGAGCGGGCGCTTGCCATAGACCTCCAGGCAATAGGCGTCCTCGTCCTCGGTTTCCGCCAGATGCGTATGCAGCGGCGCGTGGAAGCGGGCCGCGAGCTCGGCCCGACCTCGCCATCAGCAAGGGCGTCACCGAGAATGGCGAGCAGGGCGCGAGCGCGATCTGCACCATGCTGCCGGGTTTCGGGTCATGGAACAGGCCGAGCACCCTCTCGCTGTCGGCAAGAATGGTGTCCTCGTCCTGCACCACTTCATCGGGCGGCAGGCCGCCATCCTTCTGCGACAGGTTCATCGAGCCGCGCGAGATGGTGACGCGGATGCCGAGCGCCCGCGCCTCCTCGACGGCGATGTCGACGGCATTCTCCAGACTCGCGGGGTAGAGATAGTGGTGGTCAGCCGCGGTGGTGCAGCCGGAGAGCATGAGCTCGACCAGCGCAGCGCGCACCGCGAGGCGCAGATCTTCCGGCCGCAGGCGCGCCCAGAGCGGATAGAGCGCCTTCAGCCAGGGAAAGAGCTCGCGATCGATCGCGGCGGGATGGGCACGGGTCAGCGTCTGGTAGAAATGGTGGTGGGTGTTGATCAGCCCCGGCAGCACGACGTGATCTGAAGCGTCGAAGCTCTCGGTCACGGGCAGCGCCGGATAGGCGCCGCTCGCGACGAGCTCGACGATCACCCCATCCTCGACCACGATCCCGCCCTCGGCATTCTCGGCGAGGATGGCGAGCGGGTTCCTGATCCAGATGCGCATGGCGGGTCCGGCGCTGCGTGATTCTCCAGCAATGACATAGGCTTGGACAGTGGCGAAGACCAGCCTTGCCCGCTGGGTCTTCCGGGTGAGGTTTTCCGCGCCTGCACTGCTAAAACGCACGTTCAGCGTGAGCGCTGGCGGCTGTTCGCGCCCGCCAACTTTCAATAAGCTGTTGGCAAGGCGGCCCACGGTATTTCGTTCGCGAGGCTTCCGGTCCAACGGGGAAAACGTTCGCCTTGCGAGGCGAAGCGTGGCTCAAGGAGAGATCCCATGAAGAAATTGTTGCTGGCGACGCTGTCGGCCTCCGCGCTGATGGCGGCGCAGCCCTTGGCGGCCAAGACGCTGGTCTATTGCTCGGAAGGCAGCCCGGAGAATTTCGCGCCGAGCGTCAACACCACCGGCACGTCCTTCGACGCCAATACCCAGATCTACGACACCGTCGTCCAGTTCGAGCGTGGCGGCGTCAAGGTGCAGCCAGCCCTGGCGGAGAAGTGGGACATCTCGCCTGATGGCCTGACCTACACCCTCCATCTGCGCAAGAACGTGAAGTGGCACACGAACAAGAACTTCAAGCCGACGCGCGATTTCAACGCCGACGACGTGATGTTCATGTTCGAGCGGCAGTGGAAGGAGGCGCACCCCTATTACAAGGTGACCAGCTCGAACCACTCGTACTTCAACGACATGGGCATGCCCAAGCTCCTGAAGTCGGTCGAGAAGGTCGATGACTACACCGTCAAGATCACGCTGAACCAGCCGGAAGCGCCGTTCCTCGCCGACCTCGCCATGCAATATGCCGGCGTGCAGTCGAAGGAATACGCCGATGCGATGCTGAAGGCCGGCACGCCCGAGAAGCTCGACCAGGAGCCGGTCGGCACCGGCGCGTTCTATCTGGTGCAGTACCAGAAGGACGCGATCATCCGCTACAAGGCCTTCCCCGAGTACTGGGCCGGCAAGGCCAAGATCGACGACCTGATCTTCGCGATCACGCCTGACGCCTCGGTGCGCTGGGCCAAGCTGCAGAAGGGCGAATGCCATGTCATGCCCTATCCGAACCCGGCCGATCTCGACGCCATCAAGAAGGACGCCAACGTCCAGATCCTGGAACAGCCGGGCCTGAACATCGGCTATCTCGCCTACAACACCGCCAAGAAGCCCTTCGACGACGTCAAGGTTCGCCGCGCGGTCAACAAGGCGATCAACAAGAAGGCGATCATCGACGCGGTCTATCTCACCAGCGGCGTTGCGGCGACCAACCCGATCCCGCCGACGATGTGGTCCTATAACGAGACCATCAAGGACGATCCCTTCGATCCGGAGGCGGCCAAGAAGGAGCTGGCCGATGCCGGCTACCCGAACGGCCTCGAGATCGACCTGTGGGCGATGCCAGTGCAGCGTCCCTACAACCCCAACGCCAAGCGCATCGCCGAGCTGATGCAGGCCGATCTCGCCAAGGTCGGCGTCAAGGCCGAGATCAAGACCTTCGAATGGGGCGAGTACCGCAAGCGCCTGCAGGCAGGCGAGCACCAGACCGGCATGTTCGGCTGGACCGGCGACAATGGCGATCCGGACAACTTCCTGCACACGCTGCTCGGCTGCGACGCCTCCAAGAACAATGGCGGCAACGTCGCCAAGTTCTGCTACCAGCCCTTCGACGAGCTGGTGACCAAGGCCAAGACGATCACCGACCAGGCCGAGCGCGAGAAGCTCTACCGGCAGGCGCAGGTGATCTTCAAGGAGCAGGCGCCCTGGTTCACCATCGCCCATGCGGTCCAGCTCAAGCCGGTCCGCAAGGAGGTCATCGACTTCAAGCTCTCGCCGTTCAGCCGCCACGTCTTCTACGGCGTCGACATCAAGTAAGCTCGGCGAGTGAGCCTCCCCGTCATCCCGCGCCGGCCATCGGTGCGGGATGACGCCGACCAACGGCGCGGCCGCATGGCCGCGCTCCTCCGGGACCGGAAGACGATGGGGCATGCAGCTTCGCGCCCGATCCGGCTCCAGCCTGCCTCTCGAGAGATCGCCATGTCCGGATCCGCCCGCCCCCTCGCTCTGGCATTGGGCCTCGGCGCCCTGCTGCTGCCCGCCATCGCCAGCGCCCAGGCGCTCGTTATCTGCTCGGAAGCCAGCCCCGATTTCCTCAATCCGCAGTTCAGCAGCCAGAACACCGCCTATGACGTGGCGGCGCAGATCTATGAGCGATTGACAGCGACGCAGCGTGGCGGCTCGCAGATCATCCCGAGCCTGGCCGAGTCCTGGACGATCTCGGACGACGCGCTGAGCTACACCTTCAAGCTGCGCAAAGGCGTGAAATGGCACGCCAATAAGAGCTTCACGCCGACCCGCGAACTCAACGCCGACGACGTGCTGTTCTCGTTCAACCGCATGTTCGATGCGAGCCACCCCTACAACAAGGTCGGCAGCGGCAATTACCAGTTCTTCAGCGAGATCGTGAAGCCGAGCCTGAAGGCCGTCGAGAAGGTCGACGACCTCACGGTCAGGCTCGTCCTGACCAAGCCGAACGCGCCGCTGCTCTCAGCACTCTCGGTCGAGCCGATGTCGATCCTCTCGGCCGAATACGCCGCGGCGATGAGCAAGGCCGGCACGCCCGAGCAGCTCGACTTCGCCCCGATCGGCACCGGCCCGTTCTCGCTGCTCTCCTATCAGAAGGATGCGGTGATCCGCTTCAAGGCGGTACCCGACCACTGGACCAAGGCCGCCGGCGACCGCGACCGCATGGCGCTGGTCAACGACCTGATCTTCGTGATCACCCCCGACGCCGCCGTCCGCTTCGCCAAGGTCCGCTCCGGCGAATGCCAGATCGCGCGCTATCCCAATCCCGGCGACCTGCCGGCGATGAAGGCGGAAGCCAGCATCAACCTGCAGCAGGGCAGCATCGCCGACCAGAGCTTCCTCGCCTTCAACCAGCAGAAGAAGCCCTTCGGCGACAAGCGCGTGCGTGAGGCACTGGCCTACGCCGTCAACATCCCGGCGATCATCGACGCGGTCTATCAGGGCACCGGCAAGCAGACGGCGGCCGCGGTTCCGCCGTCGCTCTGGTCGCACGATGCCGACCTCAAGCCGCGCCCCTATGATCTCGACAAGGCCAAGGCGCTGCTCAAGGAGGCCGGGTATCCCGATGGCTTCGAGACGACGCTCTGGGCCATTCCCGTCGTGCGCGCCTACATGCCGAACGGCCGGCGCGCCGCCGAGCTGATCCAGGCTGATTGGGCCAAAATCGGCGTCAAGGCGACGATCCAGACCTTCGAATGGGGCGAGTATCTCAAGCGCGGCCGCGCCGGCGAGCACGAGGTCGGCATGTTCGGCTACACCTGGGATTATCCCGATCCGAGCCAGATCCTGCTCTCGGGCTGGACCTGCGAGGGCGTGGCGACCGGCGCCAACCGGGCCCGCTGGTGCAACAAGGAAGCGTCGGACGCGCTGGCGAAGGCCAACACGATCACCGATCAGGGCGAGCGCAGCAAGCTCTACAAGCGTTTCCAGGAACTCTTCCACGACGATGTCGCCGGCCTGCTCTTCGCCAATGCTCAGGCTTTCACGCCGGTGCGCAAGGAGGTGAAGGACTACAAGATCCACTTCTTCGGCGGGCAGCCCTTCTACGGCGTTTCTGTCAGCAAGTGAGTTTCTGCGTCAAATAATCCCGGCGCCCGCACAGCATTCATTGCTTCGCGGGCGCCCCGATTATTCCTATTGTTGCGCTGATACGCCCGATCGTTTTTCGAGTCTTGCGTTGCGTGCGGGCGCCAACTCGCTCCCTCACTCTCACTATCCACCGCTCTTGCTACCGCGTTCTTGATCTTTGCAGCGTTCTGGTGTTTGCGCTGCGCCAGAATTCGAACTTGAATAAGACGACAGAACAGGCCGCCGAGCGACGAGACGCCCGGCCGACAAGACTGGCACAACCATGCTTCGCTTCATCCTGACCAGGGTCAGCCTCGTCATCCCGACCTTCATCGGCATCACGCTGCTGGCCTTTTTTTCTGGTCCGGCTCGTGCCGGGCGATCCGATCGAGACCATGGCCGGCGAGCGCGGCATTGACGCCGCCCGCCATGCGCAATTGCTGAAGGAGTACGGCCTCGACCAGCCGCTCCTCGTCCAGTACGGCCGCTATATCGAGCGCGTGGTCCAGGGCGATCTCGGCAAGTCGATCGTGACGCGCGAGAACGTCCTCTCCGAATTCGGCCAGCTCTTCCCGGCCACCATCGAACTCGCGCTCTGCGCCATCCTGCTCGCGCTGATCATCGGCCTGCCGGCTGGCATCATCGCCGCGGTGAAGCGAAACTCGATCTTCGACCATGGCGTGATGGGCATCTCGCTCACCGGTTATTCGATGCCGATCTTCTGGTGGGGCCTGCTGCTGATCCTGCTGTTCTCGGTGCAGCTCGGCATCACCCCGGTCTCGGGCCGGATCGCGGTGCAGTACTTCATCGAGCCGGTCACCGGCTTCCTCACCATCGACAGCCTGCTCGCCGGCGACATCGACGCCTTCTGGTCGGCTCTGTCGCACCTGGTGCTGCCGGCGATCGTGCTCGGCACCGTGCCGCTCGCCGTCATCGCCCGCATGACGCGCTCGGCGATGCTCGAAGTACTCGGCGAGGACTATATCCGCACCGCCCGCGCCAAGGGCATGGCGCCCTTGCGGGTCGTCGCTTTGCACGGTCTGCGCAACGCGCTGATCCCGATCGTGACGGTGATCGGCCTGCAGGTCGGCACGCTTTTCACCGGCGCGATCCTGACCGAGACGATCTTCTCCTGGCCCGGTGTCGGCAAATGGCTGATCGAGGCGATCAGCCGCCGCGACTACCCCATCCTCCAGGGCGGCACGCTGCTGCTCGGCATGGTCGTGATGAGCGTCAACCTCCTGGTCGACCTGCTCTACGGCCTGATCAACCCGCGCATCAGGCACGCACGATGATCGATCTTCCGTCCCTTCGCTCTCATCGGAGCCTTCGCCCATGAGCGCCGAAACCCTGCAAGTTCCCGCCACGCCCGCAGGCGCGCCGCCGCACCCCGCCCGCGAGTTCTGGAGCTATTTCAGCGCCAATCGCGGCGCGGTCGCCGGACTGATCATCATCGCGATCGTGCTGCTCTGCGCCCTGTTTGCGCCGCTGATCGCCCCGCATCATCCCAATTTGACCAACAACGCCGTCTTCCTGAAGCCGCCATTCTGGCAGGAGGGCGGCTCGCTCTCCTACCCGCTCGGCACCGACGCGATCGGCCGCGACATCCTCTCGCGGCTCATCTACGGCGCGCGGCTCTCGCTCGTCATCGGCATCGCCGTCGTCGCCATCGCCATCGTCGTCGGCATCGTGCTCGGCCTGATCGCCGGCTTCTTCAAGGGCCTCGCCGATATCGCCATCATGCGGGTGATGGACATCCTGATGACCATGCCGAGCCTGCTGCTCGCCATCGTCATCGTCGCGATCCTCGGCCCCGGCCTGATGAACGCGATGCTCGCCGTCGCCATCGTCGTGCTGCCGCACTATGTCCGCATCACCCGCGCCGCCGTCATCACCGAAGCCTCGAAGGACTATGTTGTCGCCGCGAAGGTCAGCGGCGCACAGACTATCAGGTTGATGTTCTCGGAGATCCTGCCGAATTGCGCCGCGCCATTGATCGTGCAGGCGACTCTCGGCGTCTCGACCGCGATCCTCGACGCAGCGGCGCTCGGCTTCCTCGGTCTCGGCGCCCAGCCGCCGACGCCTGAATGGGGCACCATGCTCGCCGACGCCCGTGAATTCGTGCTGCGCGCCTGGTGGGTCGTCACCTTCCCGGGCCTCGCCATCCTGATCACCGTGCTCGCCTTCAACCTGCTCGGCGATGGCCTGCGCGACGCCCTCGATCCCAAATTGAAGCGCTGATCCCATGCCCCTGCTCGAGATCGAAAACCTCAGCGTCGAATTCCCCACATCCCAGGGGCTGCTGCGCGCGGTCGACCGCATCGACTTGACCCTCGACGAGGGCGAGGTGCTCGGCGTCGTCGGCGAATCCGGTTCCGGCAAGAGCGTCACCATGCTCGCCCTGATGGGCCTCGTCGGCTACCCCGGCCGCGTCCGCGCCGACAAGCTGCGCTTTGACGGCCGCGACCTCCTGACCATGTCGCCACGCGAGCGCCGCCAGCTCACCGGCAAGGACGTGGCGATGATCTTCCAGGAGCCGAGCACCAGCCTGAACCCCTGCTTCACCATCGGCTTCCAGCTCGCCGAGACGCTGCGCAAGCATGAGGGCATGGACCGCAAGGCGGCCAAGCGCCGAGCGATCGAACTGCTCGAGCAGGTCGGCATCCCCGCCCCGGAAAGCCGCCTCAAGGCTTATCCCCACCAGCTATCAGGCGGCATGAACCAGCGCGTCATGATCGCCATGGCGATCGCCTGCAATCCGCGCCTCTTGATCGCCGACGAGCCGACGACCGCGCTCGACGTCACCATCCAGGCGCAGATTCTCGATCTCCTGATGTCGCTGCAACGCGAGCGTGGCATGGCGCTCGTCCTGATCACCCACAATATGGGTGTCGTCGCCGAGACCGCGCAGCGCATCATGGTGATGTATGCCGGGCAGATCATGGAGGAGCGCAAGGTCGACGCGCTCTTCTCCGCGCCGCAGCATCCCTATTCCGCCGCACTGCTCGCGGCCCTGCCGGAGCGCAGCGAGGGCGAAAGCCGGCTCGCCACCATCCCCGGCATGGTGCCCGGCCTCAACGACCGGCCGAAGGGCTGCCTGTTCAGCCCGCGCTGCGCCTACGCCACAGAGCATTCGCGTACCGTCCAGCCCGAGCTTCGCGCCTGGCAGGACGGGCATGTCCGCTGCCACTACCCGCTCGGCGATAGCCAGCGCGAGGCGGAGCGCGCTCGCGACGAAGCCGGCCTGACGACGGAGGCGGCACGATGAGCAAGCCCGTCATCGAAGCCAATGAGCTGGTCCAAACCTACCAGGTCAGACAGGGTCTTTTTCGCCCGCCGGCGCAGCTGCAGGCGGTGAACAAGGTCTCCTTCGCGGTCGAAGCCGGGCGCACGCTGGCTGTCGTCGGCGAGTCTGGCTGCGGGAAATCGACGCTGGCCCGCATGGCGACGCTGATCGAAAAGCCGACATCCGGCTCTCTGATGCTCGACGGGCTCGACGCCGTCTCGCCGCCGGTAAGCGAGCGCAAGCGGCTGCGTCGCACCGTCCAGTTCGTCTTCCAGAACCCCTATGGCTCGCTCAACCCGCGCAAGAAGATCGGCACGATCCTCGAGGAGCCGCTGCTGATCAACACCGACCTCTCCAAGGCCGAGCGGACCGAGAAGGCCCGCGCCATGATGGCCAAGGTCGGCCTGCGGCCGGAGCATTACGCCCGCTATCCGCACATGTTCTCAGGCGGCCAGCGCCAGCGTATCGCGATTGCCCGCGCGCTGATCCTATCGCCCAAGGTCGTGGTGGCGGACGAGCCGGTCTCGGCGCTCGACATCTCGATCCAGGCGCAGGTCCTCAACCTGCTGGCCGATCTGCAGGACGAGCTCAAGCTCGCCTACCTCTTCATCTCGCACGATCTCAGCGTCGTCCGTCACATCGCCCATGACGTGATGGTGATGTATCTCGGCAATGCCATCGAGCATGGCCCGAAGGAGCGCATCTACGCCCGGCCGCTCCATCCCTACACGCAAGCGCTGCTCGCCTCGACCCCGCGCGTCGGCGGCGACAAGCGCGAGCGGATCGTGCTGCGCGGCGAATTGCCCTCGCCACTCAACCCGCCGACGGGCTGCGTCTTCTCGACCCGTTGCCCCTTCGTGACCGATCGTTGCCGCACCGAGCGCCCGCAAAAGCGCGAGATCGACAGCCGGCAGGTCGCCTGCCACTACGCCGAGACTTTCTTGGCCAAGGCGGCCGCCTGAACGATCAGCCTGCGACGCAGGCTGATCGGAGAGCTGTCGACGTCCCGCGAAGGTGCCTGCTCACGCCACTTTGGCGATCAGCGGCTTGGCCTCCCATTCCTCGCCCCAGATCATCACGGCGTGGCCGGGCGAGACCTCGCGATACTGGCGCACCGGCGGGACGTAATCGGCCGGGCGGATCGGGCTCTTGATCTCGTCGTTCGAGACCGGGCGCTTCTCCAGGCGCCTTGCCGGGTCGGCGATCGGCACCGCCGCCAAGAGCCGCTTGGTATAGGGGTGCTGCGGGTTGCCGAAGATCGCCTCGCGCGGGCCGATCTCGACGATCTCGCCGAGATACATCACCGCGACCCGGTGGCTGACGCGTTCGACCACCGCCATGTCGTGCGAGATGAAGAGATAGCCCAGCCCCATGCGGGCCTGCAGGTCGAGCATCAGGTTGACCACCTGCGCCTTGACCGAGACGTCGAGCGCCGAGACGGCCTCATCAGCCACGATCAGGCGCGGCTCGACCGCCAGCGCACGGGCGATGCAAATGCGCTGGCGCTGGCCGCCCGAGAACTCGTGCGGGAAACGGTTCGCCATGTCGGGCAGCAGGCCGACGCGCTTCAGGAGGTCGGCGACCTTGTCGCGCGCTTCCGAGCGGGTGGCGAGATTGTTGATCAGCAGCGGCTCAGCCACGGCCGCGCCGATGTTCATGCGCGGATTGAGCGAGGCGAACGGATCCTGGAAGATCATCTGCATGCGCTTGCGCTGCTCGCGCAGGTCATGCTGGTTGAGCTTGAGCACATCGACGCCGTCGAGCAGCACCGAGCCGGAGAGAGGCTCGACCAGGCGCAGCACCGAGCGGCCCGTCGTCGACTTGCCGCAGCCGGATTCGCCGACCAGCGCCAGCGTCTCGCCCGCCTTCAGGCTGAAGGAGACGTTCTCGACCGCATGCACCCGGCCCTTGACCGAGGAGAGCAGTCCCGAGCGGATCTCGAAGCGGGTGGTCAGCCCGGCGACCTCGAGCACCGGGCGCTCGGCTGCCTGGACCGTATCGGGAACCTCGGTCGGGACATCCGACTGGCCGGTCAGGCGATCGACCACCGGAAAGCGCATCGGCCGCCTGCGCCCATCCATCGAGCCCAGCCGCGGCACGGCCGAGAGCAGCGACTTGGTATAGGGCTTCTGTGGATTGGCGAAGATGTCCTCGGTCGCGCCGGTCTCGATCTCGTCGCCATTGTACATGACGACGGTGCGGTCGGCGATCTCGGCGACGACGCCCATGTCGTGGGTGATGAAGAGGACGGACATGCCCTCTTCCTCTTGCAGCGACTTGATCAGCTCGAGGATCTGCGCCTGGATCGTCACGTCGAGCGCGGTCGTCGGCTCGTCGGCGATCAGGAGCTTGGGCTTGCAGGCCAGCGCCATCGCGATCATCACGCGCTGGCGCATGCCGCCCGAGAAGCGGTGCGGGTATTCGTGGAAGCGCGACTTCGCAGCGGGGATCTTGACCTTCTCCAGCAGGCGCACCGTTTCGGCCTCCGCCTCGCTGCGCGACATGTTGCGATGCAAGATCAGCGCCTCGGCGATCTGGAAGCCGATGGTCAGCACCGGGTTGAGCGAGGTCATCGGCTCCTGGAAGATCATCGCGATGTCGTTACCGCGGATCTCGCGCATCTGCGCATCCGGCAAGGTCAGGAGCTCCTTGCCGTTGAGCTTGATCGAGCCCTCGATCTTGCTTGAGCTGGGTGGGGTCAGCCGCATGATCGACAGCGCCGTCACGCTCTTGCCCGAACCGGATTCGCCGACGACCGCCAGTGTCTCCTGCGGCTTGATGTCGAAGGAGATGTTGCGCACGACCGGCTTCCAGAGCCCCTCGACCCGGAATGAGGTCGTCAGGTTCGAGACCGAGAGGATGGGAGAGGTCATGCCAGGTCCTTTATTGCGATCTGATCAGAGGCTGCGGACTGGGCACGAACGCCCACCCCGCAGCCGGTGGGCCGCGTTCAAAAGCCGGATCAGAATAACCAGAGCGCGGCGGATGTCAGCAGGCTGCGTGATAAAATATTGAGCGCTTCTGCCGTTTGCACACGCCATAACCACAGAGAATACCTCATCGCCGATTTCGACTTGGACAGACTGGGACGGCGATCCCCACTATCGCGCGAAGAATGATCGAGGGGATCACACCATGAAAACGCATGTCGCCGGGCTTGCGGGCCTGATGCTGTTCGCGGGCCTCCAGGGGCAAGCCTGTGCCCAGGAAACCGTCCTCCGGGTCAGCTCCGGCGCCAGCAATGTCTCGACCCTCGATGCCCACCGCGCCAGCGCGACCGACGACAAGGCGCTGGTCGGCTGGCTCTATAACGGCCTTGTCCGCTTCAAGCCCGGCAGCGCCGATCCCAAGGACCTCGAACCCGATCTCGCCGAGCGCTGGGAGACCTCGCCGGACGGCAAGGCCTGGACCTTCCACCTGCGCAAGGGCGTCAAGTTCCATGGCGACTGGGGCACGCTCAATGCCGACGACGTCGTCTATTCCCTGCAGCGCTCCGCCGATCCCAAGCGCTCGACCTTCTCCTCGGACTTCTCGGCGATCGACAAGGTGGAGAAGGTCGACGACCTCACCGTCCGCGTTACGCTGAAATACCCGGACGTCAACTTCCTCGGCCGCGTCTCCAACTACCATGGCGGCAACATCGTCAGCCGCAAGGCCGGCGAGGAGCTCGGCGACCGCTACGGCGCCAAGCCGGTCGGGACCGGCCCTTTCACCTTCGTCGAGCAGGTGACGCAGCAATATGTGAAGCTCGCCGCCAATCCCGACTATTTCCGCGGCAAGCCCAAGATCGACACGATCATGATGCGCGCGATTCCCTCCGACAGCGCGCGCGAACTCGCCTTTACCTCCGGCGAGCTCGACCTGTTCTATGGCAAGCGCGAGCAGCGCTGGGTCGATTCCGCTCGCCGTCGCCCTGGTTTCAATGTCGAGATCTTCCAGCCCGGCGAATATCGGCTGCTGCACATCAACCGCAGCCAGCCGCCGCTCGACGACATCCGCGTGCGCCGCGCCATCGCCGCCGCGGTCAATGTCGACGATCTCGTGCGCTATGTCGGCAAGGATGTCGGCCCCAAGGGCTGCTCGATCGTGCCGCCCGGCTATCTCGGCGAGGATTGCACGGTCCGCTACGGCTTCGACGTCGCCAAAGCCAAGGCGCTGCTGGCCGAGGCCGGTCATAAGGACGGCATCACCGTCAAGGCCATCGTCTCCAACATCTCGGCGCAGCAGCCCTTCATGGAGATCATCCAGGCGCAGCTCGCCAAGGCCGGGATCAAGCTTGAGATGCAGGTCGTCGACCATGCGACCTATCAGAGCCAGACCCGCAAGGACCTGAGCGGGTTGGTCTTCTACGGCGCGGCGCGCTTCCCGATCGCCGACACCTATCTCAGCGAGTTCTTCCACTCGCGCGCGACCGTCGGCACGCCGACCGCCGCGACGAACTTCTCGCACTGCGCCATCGCCGATAAGGAAATCGAGGACGCGCGGGTCGCACCGAACGCCGAGGCCCAGAAGGGCCTCTGGAAGGAGGCGCAGCGCAAGATCATGGACGATGTCTGCGCCATCCCGCTGTTCGAACTGCGCCAGGTCTGGGCCCGCAGCGACAAGCTCGATTTCGGCTATGAGCTGAAGGGCGCACTCAACCTCGCTCCGCCGATCACCGAGGCGACCACGCTGAAGGCGCGCTGAGGCGAAGGCAGAAACGCGACATGGAAACGGTCCGCCGGCTTGCCGACTATGTCGCCGGCGCACGCCAAGAGGCGCTGGCGGACGATCTGCGTGAAGCGGCCTGCCGGGCCGTGCTCGACCTCGTCGCCGCAGCGCTCCCCGGGATTGATGCGCCCGGTCCGCGCGCGGTTCGGCGCGTGGCCTCCGCGACGATGGCCGGCGGCTCCCTGCCGATCTGGTTCACCGGACAGCGAGCCGGCCTCGCCGGTGCGATCTGGTGCAATGCCTCCGCCGCAGCGGCGCTCGATCTCGACGATGGGCACCGCATCGCCCGGGGCCATCCCGGCGCGGCGATCATCCCGGCGGCTCTCGCGGCAGCCGAGGAGATGGGCGCCACGACGGACGAACTGCTGCGGGCGATCGCCGTCGGCTACGAGGTCGGCGTCGCCATCGGCGCGGCCCGCCGCTTCTACGCCAACACCGGGATGTGGTCGGGCTACGGCGTCGTCGCTGCACTGGGCTTTCTCAGGCGGACGCCGCCGGACATCCTGGCCCACGCCTTCGCCATTGCCGGCATCAGCGCGCCGAACCAGCTGCACGCCGGCGCCGGCCCTCTCTTTCCGGCCCAGGAAGGCAACGACGTCAAGGAAGGGATCGCCTGGTCGAGCGCGACAGCGATCCACGCGCTGCTCCTGGCCGAGGCCGGGCACAGCGGGCCGCTCGCTCTGCTCGATCATCCCGAACACTTTCAGCTGGAAGGGCTCGCCGACGGTCTCGGCCAGCAGCGTTATATCGCCCGCAACTACATGAAGTTCTATGCCTGCTGCCGGCATGTGCACGCACCGGTCGAGGCGCTTCTCGGCCTGCTCGCGCAGCACCCACTCGCGCCTGACGACATCGAGGCGATCGAGGTCGCGACCTACAGCGGCGCCCTACGCATCGCCAACCGGCCAGAGCCCAGCGGCTTCACCGACATCCAGTTCAGCATTCCCTATTGCCTGGCACTGGTCGCGATCGACGGGCCGGGCGCCCTGCTGCCGTTGACGCCCGATGCCCTCGATCGGCCCGATGTCATTGCCCTGGCGAAGAAAGTCTCGCTGCGCCTCGACCCCGAGCTCGACACCCGCTTTCCGGTAGAAACGCTGTCGCGCATCACCCTCCACAACAGCGGCCGTACCTTCGCCTCGCCAGTAACGGCGCCGCGCGGCGAAGCGAGCGCACCGCCCTCCTGGGCCGAGCTCGAAGACAAGCTGCGGCAAGCCGGCCGCTTTTCCGCTACGCCAGCCCAGCAGGACAGGTTGATCGCGGCCTGCAACCGGCTGCGCAAGGGCGACCATGCGCCGCTGCTCGACGCGCTCGCGACGATCAGGCTGGATTCGGCGTCAGGATAGACCGCGAGATCGCCGCCGCCGCCTCGCGCGCGCTTTCCAGGAAGGCAGCGACCAGCCGGGCATTGCGGCTGTCGCGATTGCGGCAGAGCTGAAAATCGAGCTGGAACTCCGGCTCGAAACGGCGGATCGCGATCTTGTCGCGCAGGCCGCCGACGATCAGCGGATGCACCAGCGAGACGCCGACGCCGGCGGCGACGAACTCGCACAGCGTCGGCGAGACGTTCGCGATCATCACCACCTCCGGCGTAACACCATGGCCTTCGAGCACCCGGCTGATGCTGCGGTGAGTATGGCTCTCCGGATCGAACGAGATGAAGGGAACGCCGGCGAGATCGCGCGGCGTGATCACCTCCTTCGCCGTCAGGGGATGGCCGAGCGGTAGGATGCAGACCACCGGATGGCCCATCATCGGCTCGGCGGCGACATAGGGGTTGTCGACCGGGGCGATGATCAGCCCGACATCGAGCCGGTGCGTGACGAGCGCGTCGGAAATCCATTGCGAGCTGCGCGACTGGACCGAGCAGAACACGCCGGGCTGCCTGGCGAGGAAGCGCGAGGTCGCCTCCTGGATGAAGGAGCCGGACAGCGCCGGCATGACGCCGATCAAGAGGCGGCTCTGCTCGTCGCGGCGGATCGCCTCGACCGCGTTCTCGACCTGGCGCACGCCGGCGAAGATCCGGTCGATCTCCTCATAGAGCCGCATGCCGCGCCGCGTCGCCACCAAACGGCCCTTCACCCGGTCAAACAGGCGCAGGGCGGTATCCTCTTCCAAATGGGCGATCAGTTTGCTCATCGCTGGCTGCGAGACGTTCATCATCTCGGCCGCGCGGCTGACGGTGCCGTACTCGATGACCGCCTTGAAAGCCTCGACTTGCCGCAAGTTGAGCCGCCTCACCATGACATAACCCCTGGGAATAGAGTGCAGCGAAAAACGACTTTGACGAAATACAATGTCCCTCCCTAACCTCCAAGCCAACGAGGGAATTACATGCGGCCGGACATTGTCGTCATCGGGGGAGGAACGGTCGGCGCCGCCATCGCCTATGGCCTTGCCCACAAGCAGAACAACGTGTTGCTGCTCGACGGCGACGATGGCGATTTCCGCGCGGCGCGGGCGAATTTCGGACTGGTCTGGCTGCAGGGCAAGGGCCTGGGCATGCCGGCCTATCAGGCCCTGACCTGTGGCAGCATCGCGCTGTGGCGCGGCTTTACTGAACAGCTCGAGGCCGAGACCACGATCGATCTCGCCTATGAGCAGAATGGCGGACTCGCCTTCTGCATCGGCGAAGAGGCCTTCGAGAAGCGCCGGCTCGACCTGCTGCGCCTCCATAACCAACGCGGCGACGAAGAGCCGGATTGGGAGATGCTCGATCGCTCGGCGCTAGCAAAGCTGCTGCCGAAGGTGACGCTCGGTCCGGATGTCGCCGGCGCCAGCTTCGGCCGGCACGACGGGCACGCCAACCCATTGCGACTACTGGCGGCGCTGCATGCCGGCGTCCTCCACCATGGCGGCGCGCTGCGCCATCGCGCCCGGGTTCGACGGATCGAGCCCACGGGAACCGACTTCCGCCTCGTGCTCGACAACGAAACATTGATGGCCCCGCGGATCGTCATCGCCGCCGGACTCGGCTCGCCCGATCTCGCGCGCCAGGTCGGGCTGGAGGTGCCGCTGCGCCCGGAGCGCGGCCAGGTCCTCGTCACCGAGCGGCTCGAACCTTTCCTGCCGCTGCCGGCGAGCGGCCTGCGCCAGACCTCCGAAGGCACAGTGATGATCGGCGCGACCAAGGACGATCCTGGCTTCGATGTCTCCACCACCGGCGAGGCTGCAGCGCGGCTCAGCCGCAAGACGGTGCAGATCGTCCCCGCTTTGGCCAGGGTCGGCCTCGTCAGGCAATGGGCCGGCCTGCGCATCATGACGCCGGACGGCTACCCGATCTACGCGCAGTCGCAGAGCCATCCCGGCGCCTTCGTCGCGCTTTGCCATTCCGGCGTGACGCTTGCGGCCTTCCACGCCGAGGAACTGGCCGCAGCCATCGTCGCCGGCAGCCTGCCGGAGCGCTTTTCTCCCTTCCACCAGAGTCGTTTCGATGTTCCGCAAGCTGCATGACCCGGGGCCGCAGGCGGTCACCATCTTCATCGACGGGCGCCCCGTCGCCGCCGAGCTCGGCGAAAGCGTCGCCGCGGTGCTGCTGCGCCAGCAGGAAGGCTGGAGCCGGACCACGCCGGTCTCGCAGAGCCCGCGCGCGCCCTATTGCATGATGGGCGTCTGCTTCGAATGCCTGGTCGAGATCGATGGCCAGGGCTCGGTCCAGAGCTGCCTGACGCCGGTCGCCGCCGGCATGCGCATCGCCCGCCAGCAGGGCCGCCGGAGCTTGTCGGCATGAGCGATCACACCGACCTCCTGATCGTCGGCGCCGGCCCCGCCGGCATGGCCGCCGCCGTCACCGCCCGCCGCCACGGCCTTTCCGTGCGCGTCGTCGATGACCAGCCGGCGCCCGGCGGCCAGATTTGGCGCGGCATCGAGACGGTCGCCGCGACGCCCCGCGCCAAGCGGCTCGGCGAGAGCTACCTTTCCGGCGCCGAGCGCGCCGCGGCTTTCCGCGCCTGCGGCGCTATCTACGAGCCCGCAAGCCAGCTCTGGCAGATCGAACCGGGCTTCCGCGCTTTCGTCACGCGTGGTGGCAAGGCCCGCACCGTCACCGCGCAGGCTATCATCCTCGCCACCGGCGCGCAGGAACGGCCCGTGCCCTTCCCCGGCTGGACGCTACCGGGCGTGCTGACGGTCGGCGCGGCGCAGATCCTGCTGAAGACAGCCGATTCCGTGCCGGAAAAGCCGGTCTGGATCGCCGGTTGCGGACCGCTGCCGCTGCTCTACATGACCCAGCTGCTGGCCGCGGGCGGCCGCATCGCCGGCTTCCTCGACACCACCCCGCGCGGGCGTATCGGAGCTGCGCTGCGTCATCTGCCGCAAGGGCTCGGCCGCCTTGGCGATCTCATCAAGGGCCTGTCCTGGTCGCTGGCGCTGCGCCGGGCCGGCATCCCGATCATCCGCCATGTCACCGAGCTCCGCGCCGAAGGCGAAGGCCGCCTCCAGCGCTTGCACTACCGCACAGAGAATGGGCAGGAGGCCGAAGTCTCGGCCGAGGTGCTGCTCGTCCATGAGGGCGTGGTGCCGAACATCCATGCGCCGCTGGCGCTCGGCTGCGCGGTGAGCTGGCATGCCGACCAGCACTGCTATGTTCCGCTGCTCGACGCCTGGGGCGAGACCTCGCAGGCCAACATCTTCGTCGCCGGCGATGGCGCCGGCATCGGCGGGGCAGAGGCGGCCGAACCCCGCGGGCGGCTCGCGGCGCTCCGCATCGCGGCCAGACTCGGCCGGCTCGATGGCGCCACTGCCGAAACCGCGGCTGCGCCCGAGCGAAGTGCCCTCTCCAGCGCGCTGGCTTTGCGGCCCCTCCTCGATGCGCTCTACGCGCCGCGGCCGCAGCTCTATGCGCCGCCGGACGAGACGCTGGTCTGCCGCTGCGAGGAGGTCACGGCCGGCGAGTTGCGGGCTCGTGCGGTCGAAGGGCGACCCGGCCCCAACCAGCTCAAGGCCTTCACCCGCGCCGGGATGGGGCCCTGCCAGGGCCGGCAGTGCGGCTACACCATGGCCCACATTATTGCAGCCGCGCAGGGCCGATCGGTCGAGGAGGTCGGCTTCTACCGGATCAGGCCGCCATTGAAGCCGGTGACGCTCGGCGAGCTCGCCAGCCTCGACGAACAGGAGCCGGCGGCATGACGGAGGCCGCGTTCGACGTCATCGTGGTTGGCGGTGGCCTGCACGGGCTCTCTGCCGCATTGCATCTGACGCGCGCTGGCAAGCGGGTCGCACTGGTCGAGCGGCGCTGGACCGGCCGCCACGCCTCCGGCGCCACGGCAGCGGGTGTGCGCACCCTCGGCCGCGACATCGCCGAGATCCCGATCTCGCTTGAAGCCATGGCGATGTGGCACCGAATCGAGACGATCGTCGGCGACGATTGCGGCTTCCACGCCCATGGCCAGCTGCGTGTCGCCGAGATGCCCGAACACATGCCGGCCCTGATCGAGCGGCAGGCTCGCGCGACCGCCCTCGGCTACAGCCATGAAGAGCTGATCGACGCTGCCGAACTGCGCCGGCTCGTGCCGGCGCTTAGCCCACATTGCGTCGGCGCGCTGGTGGCGCGGCGCGACGGCGCCGCCGACCCGCACCGCACCATCGCCGCCTTCTGCCGCGCTTGCGAGGCCGAGCGCGTCGTCATCGCCGAAGGCTGCGGCGTCGAGGCGGTCGATCGGCAGGGCGGCGATTGGCTACTCGTCTGCGGTACCAGGCGCTTTCGCGCGCCTTACATCGTCAACGCCGCCGGCGCCTGGGCGGGACGGCTCGCTGCCCTGTTCGGCGATGCGATCGCGCTCGGCGTCCGCGCCTCGATGATGATCGTCACCGAGCGGCTCGCGCCTCTGCTCGATCCCGTCGTCAGCGTCGTCGGCCGCGCGCTCTCCTTCAAACAGGCCGGCCAGGGCACGCTGGTGATCGGCGGTGGCCTGCAGGGCTCGGCCGATCTCGACCGCGAGCGCAGCACCGTCGATTTCCGCCAGCTCGCCAGGGGCGCGCGCGCCGCGAGCGACCTCTTCCCGGCCGTCCAGGGCGTGCGCATCGCGCGCTGCTGGACCGGCATCGAGGCTGAGACTCGTGATCATATCCCCGTCATCGGCCTGTCGCCGAACGCACCGGGCCTCGTCCACGCCTTCGGCTTCTCCGGGCACGGCTTCCAGCTCGTCCCGGTCGTCGGCTCGATCCTCGCCGAGCTCGTCTGCGAGGGGCAGACGCGCCGCGAGATCGCCGCCTTCACGCCGGCACGACTAATGCAGGAAAGGGCAGTGGCATGATCGGCTATCTGGTCAGGCGCATCCTGCTCGCCATTCCGACGCTGTTCGTGATGCTGACTGCGATCTTCGTGCTGGTCCGCCTGGTGCCGGGCGATGCCGCCTCCGTCATCCTCGGCGACCAGGCGAGCGCTGCCTCGCTCGCCGCGCTGCGGGAAAAGCTCGGCCTCGACCAGCCGGTCCACGTCCAATACCTCAGTTTCCTCGGCAAGATCCTGACCGGCGATTTCGGCCAGTCGCTGTCGAGCGGGCGCAGCGTCATCCGCGAGGTGCTGCTCGTCCTGCCCTCGACGATCGAGCTGACCGTCGCCGCAATCGCGATCGGCCTCGTCTTCGGCCTGCCGCTCGGCATCGCCGCCGCGCTCGCCCGCAATGGCTGGGTCGATTATGTCTCGCGCGTCGTCTCGCTGGTCGGGCTGTCCTTCCCGGCCTTCGTCTCCGGCATCCTGATGCTGATCGTCTTCTCGATCCAGCTCGGCTGGTTCCCGGTGCTCGGCAACACCAGCGGCGCCGGCAGCCTCAGTGAGCGCATGCGCGCGCTGGCTTTGCCCGCGCTCAACCTTGGCATCATCATGACCGCCTATGTGATGCGCGTGACCCGCGCCGCCATGCTCGGCGTGCTGACCGAGGACTATATCCGCACCGCCCGCGCCAAGGGCGTCGGCCCGACCCAGCTCGTCGTCACCCATGCCCTGCGCAACGGGCTGATCCCGATCATCACCGTGGTCGGGCTCTATTTCGGCACGCTGATCGGCAATTCGGTGCTGACCGAGATCATCTTCAACCGGCCCGGCCTCGGTAAGCTGATCATCGGCGCGCTCAACGCCCGCGACTACACCCTGCTGCAGGGGCTGATGATCATCTTCGCGATCTGCGTGATCGTCGTGAACACGCTGACCGATCTCGCCTACGGCCTCGTCGATCCCAGGGTGAAATACTCATGAGCACGGCCGACACCCCCATCGCAATCCAGCCTGGCGGCCTCTGGCTCGCCTTCACGCAGAACCGGCTCGCCTGGGTCGGGCTCGTGCTGCTCGCGCTGATCGTCTTCATCGCGCTCTTTGCGCCCTGGCTCGCGCCGCATGATCCGCTCGAGCAGAACATCGTCGCGCGGCTCGAGCCACCCTCGGCCGAGTTCTGGCTCGGCACCGATTCCTATGGCCGCGACGTGCTCTCGCGGCTGATCTACGGCGCGCGCATCTCGCTCTTCGTCGGCTTCGTCGCCATCCTGATCGCGATGCTGGTCGGCACCGCGATCGGCGTGCTCGCCGGTTATATCGGCGGCATCTTCGACCAGCTCGTCATGGGCGTGCTCGACGTGCTGCTCGCCTTCCCGACCCTGCTGCTCGGCCTGATGATCGCCGCCATGCTCGGCGCCAGCCTGGAGAACCTGATCATCGCGATCGCGGTGACCGAGGTCGCGCCCTTCGCCCGCGTCGCCCGCGCCCCGACGATCACCCTGCGCCAGCGCGATTTCGTCGAGGCCAGCCGCTCCTATGGCTGCGGCCCGTTCCGGATCATGACGCGGCACATCCTGCCGAACATGATCTCGGACGTGGTGGTGATGAGCTCGCTCTGGCTGGCTTCGGCGATCCGCACCGAGGCCTCGCTCAGCTTCATCGGTCTCGGCGTGCCGCCGCCGGCGCCGACCTGGGGCGCCATGATCCGCGAGGGCTTCGAGAACATCCTCGACGCCTGGTGGCTCGCCGTCTTCCCGAGCCTCGCCATCCTCGTCACGGTGCTGGCGCTGAACCTGCTCGGCGATGCGCTGCGCGACGCCTCCGATCCCCGCTCCCGCGCGCGGTGACAGTGCCCGCAGCGTTGTTGCCGCACCAGACCCGCGCCGGTATCGTCGCGGCGATGACGGCCGCCGACCCCAGCCTTTCGCTCGATGTCTTGACCGACGCGCTCTATCAGGAGCTGCGCAGGATCGCGCATCGCGAACGTCTTCGTGCCGGCAAGCCGATGACGCTCCAGACCACGGCGCTGGTCAGCGAGGGCTATCTCAAACTGCGGCAGAGCGCCGGCTGGACCAGCGAGGAGCATTTCCTCGCGAGCGCCGCCACCGCGATGCGGCACGCGCTCGTCGATGCCGCCCGCGCCCGCCTCAGCCAGAAGCGTGGTGAAGGCATCCGGCCCGTCGCCCTCGACGAGCAGCACGACATGCCCGAGGCGAATGACGACGAGGTCGTGCGCATCAGCGACGCGCTGGCCGCGCTCGAAGCGCTCGACCCCCGGCTGGTCAAGGTTGTCGAATGCCGCTTCTTTGCCGGCTATAGCGAAGAGGAGACCGGGCGCATCCTCGGCATCAGCGACCGGACGGTCCGGCGCGACTGGTTGCAGGCCAAAGCCTGGCTCTATCGCGAGCTTCAGGGCTGAGTCGGCGTCCGAGCCCGCAGCGCTTCGTCGATCAGCTCGCGCGTCGGACCGAGCTCGGCAAGATGCGGCGCGCCCGCGGGGCCGGCCGCGCGCAACATTGATTCCGAAGCATCGAGCGCCTGCTTCGCCCCGACCGGATCGCCCTGCGCCAGCAGGATCTGCGACCACGCAACGAGTCCCAGGCCGACATAGGGATGGCGTTCACCGAAGGCGGCTTGTGCGCTCTTCAAGGTGCCCTCGATCTCGGCCCGCGCCTCCGCAAGCCTGCCTTCCGCCATCAGCCCGATCGCCCGGCTCTGGCGCAGCATGATGGTGACGGCGCTGCTCTCGCCGGCCAGAGGCGCCGCGACGGCGAGCGCCCGGTCCAGGATCGGCATCGCCTCGCTAAAGCGGCTGCCGGCCATGATCAGCCGCCCGAGATTGAGTTCGATGGCGGCGAGTGCCAGCGACGGCCCGTAATCGCGCCGCTGCCAGTCGACCGCCTCTCGCCATTGCCGCTCGGCGCCGGCCGCATCGCCACGGCGCAGGGCCACCGCGGCCCGCAGGCCGAGCGTCGCGATCGCAACCACCGAGCGGCTCCGCCCCGAAGCGGCAAGCACGCGTTCGGCTTCGTCGAGCGCCTTGACTGCGCCGTCGACATCGCCGGCCTCGAGCGCGTGGACGGCAAGATTGTGCTGCAAAGTGGCGATCTCGCCATTGTCCGCACCGAATAAGGCGGTGAGCTGCGCGATCGCGCTTCGCAGCCTCTGCATCGCCTCGTCGCGCCGGCCGGCCTCGCGCAGCAGGGCGGCATCGACGCCGGCGAGCTCGGCGAGTTGCTTGGGGTGACGTGCCCGATCGGCATCGAAATAGGATTTCGCATCGCGCACGGCCGCTTGCGCCTTGTCGCGCTCGCCGAGCTGGGCGTGATAGGCGGCGAGCGCGAGATTGGCCTCGGCCAGCCGGCGCAGGTTGCCCTCCGCACGCGCCCCGTCGGCATAGCGCTGCATCAGGCCGACCGCCGCGCGCGGATCGCCGATCTCGCCATAGAGCTCCGCAAGCGTGCGCGACAATAGCGGTGCGCTGCCATCCGCCTCGCGCTGCAATTGCCCGGCCGCGGCGTCGAGGACCTGCCGCGCCGAGGCGAAGCCCGGCCCGCCCGATTGCGAGGCGGCGCGCAGCATCAGCATGAAGCCGTCGCGCAGCGCCGTGGCGCGCGCTCGTTCTCCGCCGAAGCGCCGAGCCTGGCGATCTCGGTGCGGCGCATCTGCAGGACGACGCCGACGATGCCTGCCCCCAGCACCGTCAGGAGCAGGCCGGCCGCCATCAAGGGCAGCCGGTTGCGGCGCAGGAAGCGGCGGACCCGGTAGAGCCGGTCGCCTTTCCGGGCCGTGATCGGCTCCAGCTTGCGGTAGCGCCCGATATCATCGGCGAGCTCGCTGGCGCTCTGATAGCGCTCCTGCGGCTCATAGCGCATCGCCTTCTGGACGATGATGTCGAGGTCGCCGCGCAGGCGCTCGGGCGGCACCGGCGCGTCATCGCGGGCCGTGCGGCTGGGCAGCGGCGGCGCATCCCGCATCACCCGCATCGCGCCGGCGAAAGCGGATTCGGCGAGCTGCCAGGGCGGGCGGGCGGTGAGCAGCTCGAACAGGATCGCACCGAGCGCGTAGACATCGGTCGCCGTCGTCGGGTTGCGGCCCTCGAACTGCTCCGGGGCGGCGTAGTCCGGCGTGAAGATGGCTTGCGTCATCAATGTCTGGCCGGCCGTCTCCAGCGTATGGGCGACGCCGAAATCGAGCAGCTTGACCCGGCCATCCGCCGTCACCAGCACGTTCGACGGCTTGAGATCACGATGGACGATCAGGTTGCGATGCGCATAGGCGACGGCGTCGCAGATCTGGTCGAACAGGTCGAGCCGGGCCGCGAGCATCAGCCCGGCCTCGGCGCAATGGCGGGTGATAGGCGCGCCATCGACGAACTCCATGGCGAGATAGGGCCGCCCGTCCGGCGCCGTGCCGCCATCGACGAGACGGGCGATCCCGGGATGCTCGAAGTCCGCCAGGATCTGCCGCTCGTATTCGAAGCGCGTGAACTGCTCGGCCGCTTCCGGCCGCAGCAGCTTGAGCGCGACGACCTGGTCGAAGCCGCCTTCCCGCCGCTCGGCCCGGTAGACCTCGCCCTGGCCGCCGCGGCCGACCAACGCGACGATGGCGAAGGAGCCGATCTCGGCCCCCACCGGCAGGGGATTGATAATGGGACTCGGCCGCCGGGCCCGGCGTACCGGCGAGCCGGTTCGCATCGATCGCCATGAAGTCGCCGGCGCCATCCGCAGCAGCCAGCAGCGCCTTCGTCTCGGCGATCACCGCCGCCGGCTGGCCGCTCTGCGCCAGCACGCGCTCGCGCTCCTGAGCCGGCGCCTCGGCGAGCACGTCGAACAGGCCGCGGACGGCGATCCATTGCTCCCGGTTGAGATCGACGCGCTGGTTCATCGGCCTCCCCGGACGTCCGCATCATGCCCTCACAAATGGTCGCTCGCCTTGACGGGCTGGCGCGCCGCCTCGCTCGCCTCATAGAAGGGCGGCAGTTCGCGCACACCTGCAAGCCCGGCGAGCAGCATGCCGGGGAAGATCTGGACCGCATTGCGCAGGTCGCCGACAGCGGTGTTGTAGAAGCGGCGCGCGGCGGCGATGTTGGCCTCGACCTCGTCATAGCTCTCCTGCGCCTCGACCATCGGCGCCGAGGAGGTCAGCTCCGGATAGCTCTCGGCGACGGCAAAGAGCCGCGTCATGTCGGCAGAAATCGCCGCTTCCGTCTTGAACTTCTCGGCGATGCCGGCGAAATCGCGCTCGCCCAGTCTCGGCATCGCCCGAGCGCGCAAGGCGGTCAAATCCTCGAGCAGGGCGCGCTCGTGCTCGAGGAAGCGCCGGGCGATGGCGAGCACGTTCGGGATTAGGTCGTGGCGCTGCTGGAGCTGGGCGTCGATCGAGCCGAGAGTCTCGCCGACGGCGTTGCGACGCTTCACGATCGCGGCGTACCAGCCGTAGAACACGGCGCCGAGGCAAAGGAGGAGGATCAGGACAGCGGTCACGGCTCTTATCCTTTCAGGGCGACGGGTCGATCGGCGGTGCGGCTGGCCGCTCGGAGAAGGAGATGCCCGTCGGCATGGCACCGCCCGGCTTGACCGCGACATGCATGGCGATCATCGCGTCGACGAGGCGAAAGATCATCGCGAGCTCGTCTTCGAGATATTGCAGCTGCGTGGCGGCGTCGTGAGCCTGCAGGCTCGGCGGCTCGAAGAGCAGGCGCGTGCCGGTCCCGGCCACCGCGAAGGTGATGGCGTCGCGCTCGACCAGGCAGAAGGGCGGGAAGAAGTCGCCGCCATCCGCCATCGAGAGCAGGCGCTCCATCACCGCCGGCGTCAGCACGGTGCGGGCCTCGACCTGGTCATTGCCGTAGACGTCGTAGATCGAGGCGAAGCGCGGATCCTCGAGGCGAACCGGCATCAGCCCGGCCGGTGCCGGGCGGCTATGGTCGAGCACCATGGTCGTGCCGAGAAAGGGCGTATCGACCGAAAGCACGAGCAGGAGGCCGTCGAATACCGTTGAATTGTTCTTGCCGGTCTTACGTTCGAGCGCGATCTCGCTCAGGCGCAATTCGTAGCCGGCATAGCCGCCGGCGATCGCATCATCGATCGCGGCCCGGTCGTGGCTCGGCAGCAGCCCTTTGGTCGCGAGCGGCCCGATCGCGGGCACGGCGCCCTCGACATAGCGCAGCTCGCCATAGCGCCGCAGCAGCAGCGGCATCAGTTCGCGTTTGAAGACCTTGGCATAGCGATCCGACGGCAGGATCAGCGCGATCAGCCAGGGCACGGTGACGGCGAAGCCGAGGACGAACGGGATCAGCAGCCACTGCGCCAGCTGCCCCGACTTGGCGCCGCCGCGGCCAGGTAGGAGCAGGATGCCGATCGCCAGCGCGAGGCCGACCGGGACGTAGAGCATCACCCGGCGGCGCGTATCCTTCGCTGCTTCCAGCCGCAGGACATTGAGCCGTGCGATCTCGGGGGCAAAACGCTCGCCGGCACCGGTCGGCGCTGTCGCGACCGGCACATGATATTGCCGGTAGATCACATAGATCAGCGCGGCGAGGATGGCGCTCGGGATCAGCAGCGCCAGCGCGTTCTGGAAGAGCCCGAAAAGGAAGCCGACGACGACGGCCACCATGAACAGCAGCGCCGCCGCGACTGGGCCGAGGACCGTCGACAGCAGCACGATTCCGACGATCGCGAGCGGAATCCCGAACAGCGCCATCATCAGGCAGCCGCCATAGCGCCCGACCTTCTGCTGCGCCTGGCGCATCTCGACGGCCGTGTAGCGTTTTGGCCCGGTAGCCACGGCTGATCAGCTCCACCCGATCTCAGAAGACGATCCGAAGTGCATCCGGCGTCCTCCAGACGGAGGAGCCGGATGCGTACGGGCACGCCGGTGCTGGCGGTTCGGAAAGCAGCGCGCCCGCCGATCCTCAATAGGGCCGAGCGATTCTGGCGGCGTCATCCGAATCGAGGAGGCTATTGTCTGCGCTGAACCTTCGCTCGACATCGCCATGTCCGGTTCTGCCGGCGGTTTCCGTTTCTGCTGCTGAGACCCTCAGCGCCGGAGCGCCTTTTTCCATGTCGATGACCCATCTGCATAGCCACGCGACCTCCCCTGTACGTGCCGATCGCATCTGCCCGCAGGAGGCCGTGCCCGCGGTCGCCCCCGGAGTGACTGCGGTGTTCACGCTCGATCCTGACCTGCGCGTCGAGAGCATGAACGCGGCAGCCGCACTGCTCGTGCGCCAGAACATCGTTGCAGCCCGCCCGTTCGCGACGCGCGATCACGAGCTCAACAGCAAGATGCGCCGCTGGCTTCGCAACGCCGCAGCGGAGGCGGAGCTGCGGCTGCGCTATCGCGACGGCCAGGGCGACTTCTCGGTCACGGCATCCCGCGCGGACGTCCTGGATGCACCAGGCGTTTCGACACGCTTCGTCGTGCTCGTGCAGGAAGAGGCCGCAGCGATCGACCGCAAGCTCGCCAAGGTCGCGCGCGACCACGGCTTGACCCATGCGGAGCAGCGCGTGGCCGAACGCATCCTGGCGGGCGAGAACACGATCCTCGCCGCCAGGCGCCTCGGAGTCGCTCCCGCGACGGTACGGACGCATCTGCAACGGATCATGGCCAAGACGGATACGCATCGCCAGAGCGAGTTCGCCTGCCTCGTCGCGCGCTACGTCCAGTGATCACGAAAGCCGGCCTGGTTTTGGTTGAGCCCTGCAGTCATCTGCAGCACCAAGTTCATCGCGATGTCGCCTGCGTTCGCAAAGGGTGGAACCGTGCCCTATGCGTGCGCCGTCCGCCAATGCGGATAGGTGACATAGGCGGTCACCGCCCCCTCTTCATGTGACCGGATGGTCACCGCTTCACCCCTGGGCGTGTAAATGATCTCGCCCGGCCCAGCGGTAACCGTACCCGCGTTCGTCGAGACCGAAAGCCGCCCTTCCAGAACGATCATGACGTCGTCGACCGCCATCGTCTCGGTGAGGCTTTGGCCGGGTGAGTAGCGTCCATATCCGATGGTGATCGGCCCGCCATGCCGCTCGTCGACCAGATTTCCGACGTAGATTTCCGCCTGCTGCCCGGGAGATCGCTCCAAGGACGCGTCGGCGATGGCGAACTTGCGGATTGTCATGGTCGTCCTCGGTGCTGGGCCCGAGACCAGGGGTTTTGGGCGGCAAGACGGACTACGAATTTTCGAGGAGGAAGTTCCCGTCTTCGGAATACCTTTCAACAGTGACCCGCATTTCAAAAACCGGGGTACGGGCAGGCCGGGGATGCAGAAGATCGCGTCGGGCTACAGCTGTGCTCCACATCTCTGTGCGGCTGACAGCTTCGAGCTGACCACTAGCTTGACTTCTCGATCCTCGGCCGTCCCAGGCGACCACGTAAGTGAAAAGCGGCTCCGGCGAACCGGAGCCGCAAGAGGTCAGGCGGCCTTGGCCTGAGCCTGCTTGTTGACCTTGCTTTCGCCGAGCTTGGAGAGCGTCTGGTCAGTCTTCAGCTCCTCGATCAGCGTCTGGTCGAGGAGCTTGGCAGCGTTACCCAAGCCAAGCTGCTGAGCCCACGCCTTCAGCGTGCCGTAGCGTGCAATCTCGTAGTGCTCGACGGCCTGGGCCGCGGCGAGGAGGCCGGCATCGAGAGCCGGGCTGCCTTCGAACTCCTCCATGATCGATTTGCCTTCCTCGATGATGCCGAGAATGGCGTCGCAGGTCTTGCCCCGAGGAGCCTTGCCGATCATCTCGAACACATCGCCGAGACGCTCGACATGGGTCTCGGTCTCGTCGCGATGCTTCTCGAACGCTTGCTTGAGTTCCGGCGCGGTTGCGGCCTTCGCCATCTTTGGAAGGGCCTTCAGGATCTGCTTTTCGGCATAGTAGATGTCCTTGAGCGTATCCAAGAACAGATCGTCTAGGGTTTTAGGTTCGTTGGCCATGTCGCGCTCCCTGGCTGGCTGAGAAGCCCATGGAACGAAGGGCGTCGCACGCGGTTCCGATCCCACAGCAAAATATGCCAAGCCGTAGCGGGCGAGGCGCATCCGACACGGAGGCTGCGATGCTGATTCAATCACATACCGACTATGCGGCTGCGGCCGAGCGGGCCAACGCCTTGAGCGATGCTCCTGAAGGCTCCGCCGCTGCCGAAGAGCTGAAAGGCCTGGTCGCAGCGCTTCGCCAATGGGACGAGGATCACCGCGGGGACCAGCGAAATGGACCGGAAGCCAATCCTGAGCCGGGAACGAACCGCAGTCCGGATGACCTCCCAGTCGCGGGGCTGCCCGGAAACTTCGGCAAGCTGAAGCTCGATTAGGCAGACCCCAAAGCCCGGAGCAATTTCCGCCATGCGAACGCTGGTACATCTGGTAGGCCTATTGCTCGCAAACGAGATTGCGGGTGGGAAGATCCCCAAGCGCTTGGCGTTGCCCTTGGGCTATCTCGTCTCGCGGCTCCGGACACCGCCGCTGACCTTCGCTGTTCTGGGCTGCGTCCTTCAGCAGATCGCCCGTGATCGCTCGAGACGCGGCCGCCGCAAATCGTCTCGCTCGTGAAATCGCCAGCTTCAACGTCAACGGGATCAATGGGCGCCTGCCGGTGCAGGGCTGGCTTGTCGATCGGCATCTGCGCGGCTGGGAGAAGGCGAGCGATCATGCGCCGGCTTGGGTTCTTCTCTCGTAGACCGCCGGTTCCATAGCCACCCCGTTTTGGGGACGCGCAATCATCAGTTTCACAGTGACTTTCACTTATCGGGCGGAACCACTCCTCAATCTGGAAGTTTCTCCTATCACTGGCATAACCTGCTGACATTCAAGGAGATTCTCATGAGAAACGTGATTATCACGTCGATCTTCTGCGCCCTGATTTCAACCGTCGGCGTCGCGCAGACATCGACAACCGCGCCAACGCCTTCGCCGACTGCTCCAGCTGATGCCAATGCGCCCCTGCCGGGAGCCAACAGCTTCACGGAAGGACAGGCCAAGAGCCGGCTCGAGGCCAATGGCTACACCAATATCGCCGGCCTGAAGAAGGACGACAACGGCGTCTGGAAGGGGAACGCGACACACGCCGGCGCTCAGGTGACCGTCTCGGTCGACTACCGGGGCAACATCACCCGCAACTGACATTCGGTTTTGATGACAACAGGAGGAGCACCGTCACGCGATCCTATGAGAGCTACGATATCGCCCGTCGAGTCGTCGAGGAACTTGAATCAGCCGGGTTCCCGGACTCGGACATCAGCCTGGTCGGCCGCCACAAGGACGTCGATGACAGCAATGCTGGCGAAGGTGCAGGCATCGGCGCTGCCGTCGGTGGTGCAGCTGGCCTGCTCGCTGGGCTAGGCTTGCTCGCGATTCCCGGTATTGGCCCAGTCGTCGCGGCTGGCTGGCTTGCGTCCACCGCCGCTGGCGCCGCGGCTGGCGGTGCCACCGGCGGCATCATCGGGGCGTTCACGAGCGCTGGCGAGGATGAGGAGAGCGCCAACTATCACGCCGAGACCGTTCGACGTGGTGGAACCGTGGTGTCGGTCAAGGCGTCGGAGGATCAGGTCCCTTCGGCCGAGGCCATCATGGATAGCGCGACGCCGATCGATCGAGACACCCGGCTTACCGAGTATCGCGACGAAGGCTGGAGCAGGTTCGACGACAAGGCGGAGCGCTATCGCGGACCTCTGATCTAACGACGCTCGTTCTATCCGCATTTCCTGCCTGGCGCTCGGAAGGGTGCCCGGCCCCTCCATAATCGCCACTGGCATTGGCAGCTCGCTCGCCTAGGTTTGAGGCAAGCCGAAGGAACCGGAATCGAGCAAGCCGCGGATGTATCGGTAGCTCGACGGCGCCGGCCGGAGGTCAAGGGAACGGCCAATTGGAAAAACGCGGTCGCTCTCGGCGATCCAAGGCCCGGCCTTCTCATGAAGGCCGGGCCATTCGGTTTTTTGGTACAGACGACCCGGCAAGCCAGCGAAGCTCGCGAAGAAGGCGAAGCAGCCGAAGGTGGGCAACCTGATGGAAGCACTGCGCGCGAGTGTTTGTTGAGCAAGGCGAGCCCAAGACGGCAAAGCGGAAGCCGGCGAAGAAGGCGGCCTAGCGGCAAACCCCGAGGTCGGAGATGCGCCGCTTCGTTCAAGTGGCTTGCCGATCCGCCCGAAAAGCCGACCTCTCTAACAGTTCGCTTCCCATCCGATTGGGCATGTCAGCGCATCGCCATGCCTGCTACATCATCGTGGCACTTAGCTGCCGGCCGGAACCTTCCGTTCTCCGTCTGGTTCTCCCCGATATAAAATGTGTATCAACGGCCTGGGGCTCGCCTCTCAAATGGGAAATGAGATGGCTAATACGGCTCCCATTCAAAAAAAAGACGGTCTTGGGTAAAAGCCGGGCGCGTGGCACTCAGCGTCCTGCGGCCGCCGATCCCCAGAGTGTGAACGCTGACGAGAGCGACGGTGCCGCCTTTCCGATCGTCGGCATCGGCATGTCAGCGGGAGGCCTTGAGGTCGCGACCGAATTCTTGAAGGCGATGCCGCCCGATAGCGGCATGGGCTTCGTGATCGTCCAGCACCTCGAGCCGACGCGAAAAAGCCTGCTTGCCGAGCTGCTCGGCAAGCATACGGACATGCCTGTCATCGAGGTCGAGGACGGGATGGCGGTCCAAGCCAACCATGTCTACGTGATCGTCCCCGCGCAGACGCTTTTGATCGAAGACGGAATTCTGCGGCTCATAGAACCCGTCGAGCCACGCGGCCGGCGCCATCCGATCGATCATTTCTTCACCGCGCTGGCCAAGGACCGGAAGACTGGTTCGATCGCAGTGGTGATGAGCGGCGCCGGCAGCAACGGCTCCGCCGGCATCCAGGACATCAAGCTCTCGGGTGGCATGTGCATCGCGCAAACGCCTGAGACCGCGAAGTTCGACAGCATGCCGCGGCATGCGATCGCCTCGGGCGCGGTCGATTATGTGCTCGCACCGGCCGAGATGCCGGCGGCGCTGATGCGGTACGCGCAGCACCCCTATATCGAGGGTGACGCCACCGCGGTCATCGCCAGTGCATCGGAATCGAGCTTCGGCGACGTCCTGACGCTCATCCGCGCGCGGGGCGGCCACGATTTCCGCCAATACAAGCGCACGACGCTGACGCGGCGGACGCACCGGCGGATGGGACTGGCCGGGCTGGACTCGTTCGATGACTATTTGCTGAAGCTCCGCGACGATCCCGCCGAATTGCAGGCGCTCGTCCGCGACATGATGATCAACGTCACCGGCTTCTTCCGTGATCCCGAAGCATGGGATGCCCTCGACCGCGATGTCATCGGGCCGCTTGTCCAACGGGCAGCGCCCGACCAGGCAATACGCGCCTGGGTTCCCGCCTGCTCGACGGGCGAGGAAGCGTATACGATCGCGATGCTGCTCGCCGAGCATGCCGAGACGGCCGAAAAGGGCTTGCAGCTCAAGATTTTCGCCACCGATCTTGCCGACAACAATCTGGCGGCCGCGCGCGCCGCGGCGTCTACCCCGGCAGCATGGTTGAGCGTCTCTCTTCGGACCGGCTCGATCGCTTCTTCGAGAAGACCGGCGAAAGCTATCGCATCAAGCGCGAAATCCGTGAAACCGTCGTCTTTGCGCCGCAAAATCTGCTCGCCGACCCGCCTTACTCGAAGATGGACCTGGTGAGCTGTCGCAACCTGCTCATCTATCTCGACGCTGACGGGCAAAATCGCGTCCTGTCGCTCGCGCATTTCGCGCTCCGCGAGGGCGGCTACCTGTTTCTCGGGAACGCTGAATCGGTCGGGCAGCGCGATCATCTGTTCTCGATCGTGTCGAAGCGCTGGCGCATCTACCAGAGGAGCGGCGGCCCCAAAGCTGTCGACCTTCCGATCTGGCCGCCGGTTCAATCGCCGGAACACGAGCGCGCCAAACCAAAGCTCGCCGACGTCGCGGTCCAGGCACTTGCCGATCGCTTCGGTCCCGCCTCGGTAGTCATCGACCGCCATTACCGGATTCAGCATTTTCACGGAACGACCGTGGATTACCTGACGCAGCCGCCTGGCGCGCCGACACTCGATCTGATGGCAATGGCGCGCGATGGACTGGCGTTGGCGATACGGCGCGCTGTGAAGCAGGCGCTCGAAAACAATGAAGCCGCAAAATCCGTCGCAACTCGCGCCAAGACCGGCCGGGTCGAGGTTACTGCCAGCCCGCTCGGCGGCCGCAGCGGCGACGGGCTGATACTGGTCAGCTTTTCACCGGCCCGGAAGGGCTCGGAACTCCGCCCAGCCGCTTCGCGAACGAAGAAGGGGAACCCCGACCAGGAGCGCGATTATGACGACGAGCTCAAGGAGGCGCGCGAGGAGCTTCAGGCAATCGTCGAGGAATATGAAACGGCGAATGAGGAGCTGAAGGCCGCGAACGAGGAAGCCACCAGCGTCAACGAGGAACTCAGGCGACCAATGAGGAGCTCGAATCGTCCAAAGAGGAATTGCAATCGCTCAACGAGGAGCTCAACGCGGTCAACACCGAACTCGAGCACAAGGTGGCCGAACTCGACGAGACCGGTGATGACCTTCGCAATCTTTTTGTCGGGCAACGACATCGCGACGATTTTCCTCGACACACATACGCGGATAAAATGGTTCACGCCTGCGGTGAACCGACTGTTCGATGTTATCGATGCCGATATCGGGCGACCGATCGCCAATCTCGCGCAGAAGTTCGTCAATGGCGATCTCGTCGGCAAGGCGCGCGCGGCCGTCGATAAGCTTGCCATGTCAGAAGAGACGATCCGTGCCGACAACGGCCGTTCCTACTCGCTTCGCGTGCAACCGTATCGCACCGGCGACAACCGCATCGCTGGCGCGGTTGCGAGTTTCGTCGATGTCACAGAACTGGAACGGTCACAAACCCGCATCGCCGAGGCCCGCGATTATGCGCAGGCGATCGTGCGGACCGTTCATAACCCGATGATCGTGCTGGATGGCAGTCTGCGCGTCCAATCGGCCAATCCGGCTTTCTACCAGTATTTCCAGGTCGACGCGAAGGAGACCGAGGGACATCACGTATATGAGTTGGGCAATGGCCAATGGGGTATCCCGGCGCTTCGCAAACTGCTCGAGGACTTGCTGCCGACGCAGGGCTGGATCGCCGATTTCTTGGTGGAACATGACTTTCCACAGATCGGCCGCCGCTGGCTGGCGCTGAACGCGCAACGGATCATCGGCTATGGCGACCGCCCAGGTCTTATCCTGCTGGCGTTCAACGATATGACCGAACGAAAGCAGGCAGAACTACATCGCGAGATGCTGGTCGCCGAGCTCAGCCATCGGGTGAAGAACTCGCTCATGGTGGTTCAGTCGCTGGCGGCTCAGACGCTCAATAGCAGCCGAACGCTGGAAGAGTTCGGCAAAGCTTTCACCGGGCGCATCCAGGCGCTCGGCCGCGCGCACGACATCGCGTTGCGGGGTGGCTTTCAGCGTGTCGCGCTGGGCGGCATCGTCGGTCAGGCGCTTGCGCCGTTCAGGATCAATGGCCGCATCGAAATCGCCGAGGGCCCGCTCGTCGACTTTGAGCCGGTCGTGAGCCAATCGCTGACCTTGATGCTGCACGAGCTGGCGACCAACGCGCTCAAATATGGAGCGTTGTCGACCGGCGCCGGCATGGTTTCGGTCGGCTGGCGCATCGAGGCGAACGGCAGCAACCCGCACCTTTCACTCACCTGGACGGAGAGCGGCGGACCGGCCGTGTCCGCGCCTGGTCGAGTTGGCCAGGGAACCCGCTTCATCAAGGGAAGTGCGCGCCACGAGCTGCGGGGCGAGGCAACCCTCGATTTTCTGCCCGAGGGGCTTCTTGCGACCATCGCTTTTCCCCTCAAGGATGCAGTGAACACGACTAGCGCGATCAGACCCAGCGAGGAGTCGTAGGATGTCAGCTGATCCATCTCCCGGCACAGGCCGCCGCATCCTCGTCGTCGAAGACGAGTATCTGATCGCCGAGTACATCACCGCGACGCTCGAGGATCTGGGCTATGAGGTCGTGGGTCCTGCGCCAACGGTTCCCGCGGCGATCGCGGCGATCGCCAGCGAGCGCATGGATGCTGTGCTCCTGGACGCCAATCTTGCCGGAACGAGCAGCGCCCCTATCGCCGGGGAGCTTGCCGCACGTCGCATACCGTTCGTCGTAGTGACCGGGTACGGCAATCTTGATCTCGCCACTGCCCTGCTGCAGTCCGCTCCGCGGATCAACAAACCCTTCACCCCTTCCGATATCGGCGCGATCCTGGTCAAGATTCTGGCACAGTAGATGAACGTCGCGCGATGCCATGCCGGTTGGCTCAGACGGTTCTTCCGTCCCCCGCGAGCAACATCGCGCCGGCCATTTGCGCACAGCGTATTCTCGGGCAGCTCGTCGCGGCAAATTTCCACGCGGTTGGCTTACAGGCTCTTCAGCGCTTAAATCCGGGCTTGATTGGGCGGATGCTCCTGCCATTCGACACCGCAGCCTGACTGCGTTCAGCGACAAAGCGGAGGGGATGGATAAACGCGAGCATCTTGAAAAAGCTCGTCCGCAAGCTTGAAACAATCACATCGCTGTCTGAAGGGTGGGAAGCGGACCACGGCCTGCGCGTAGTGGCCAGTAGCCTCGGCACCTGTAATCCGTCCACTAAGACACAACCGATGAAGCGGACACCTTTGGATAACGCCGATCCGGCGAGAAAACAGATCAATACCCTCGTCGAAGCGAAGGTCAATGCGCGCTGGTCGCTGGATTTCGTCCACGATCAGTTCGCCTGTCGTCGGCGCTTCCGCATCCTCGGCGAGCGGCGCAATGTCATCGACGCCTATGCCTTCCCGATGTTGTGTTGGGCCATCGCCAGATTGCCGGAAGGATTGCGGGACGCTCCCCGTGTCGCGGCGTTGCACGACGCCGCGGACCGGGACGTCCGCAAGGCTCTAGCGGAGGAAAGTCTGTCGTGACCAGCGGTCTCCATCACGTCACCCTGATCACCCGCAAGGTGCAGGCCAATGTCGACTTCTATGTCGGCTTCCTCGGCCTGCGCCTGGTCAAGCGCACGGGCGGTTACGAGGACGCCCGCCAGCTCCATCTCTTCTATGGCGACGCGCATGGCTCGCCCGGCTCGCTCGTCACCTTCCTGGTCTGGGAGGACGGCTCGCCCGGGCGCGCCGGCCATGGCCAGGTCAGCGAGATCGCGTTCGCCGTTGCACCCACTGCGATCGGCTTCTGGCTGGAGCGCTCCTTACGCTTCGGGATCGCGATCGAGGGACCGCTCCAGCAATTCGGTGAAACCGTGCTGCGCCTGCGCGATCCCGACGGCTTCGTGGTGAAGCTGGTCGGCAGCGCGCTGTCCGGCGAAGGCTGGGAATCCGCCGGGGTTCCGCCGGAGCATCGCATCCACCGTCTGCGCAGCGTGACCCTGCTCACCGCGACGACCGAAGAAACCGCGCATTTCCTGACGACGCATGCAGGGTTCGCCCGCCAGGCAAGCGAAGGCGGCATTCAGCGCCTGCGCTCCGATACCGGCGACTGCCTCGATATCCGTGATGCCGGCGGGTTCTGGCCGGGAATCCCCGGCACCGGCACGGCGGACCATGTGGCGGTCCGAGTTCCCGACGCTGCCCGGCTGTCGGGCATCGAGCGCGACCTCTCGAAGCTTAACTCCAGCGCGACCACGCTGCACGACCGCCAGTATTTCATCTCGCTCTATGTGCGCGAGCCGGGCGGGACGCTGATCGAATTCGCCACGGACGGCCCCGGCTTCACCGTCGATGAGCCCGTCGAGACGCTGGGTACACAGCTCTTCGTTCCGCCCGAGGCTCAGAACGAAGCCGACGACATCCTGGCGGTCCTGCCGCAATTCGCCCTCCCCGGCGAGGAGCGGGTGATTTATCGCGACCTGCCCTTCGTGCATCGCTTCCACCAGCCGGCCGACTCCGATGGCAGCGTGATTGTGCTGCTGCATGGCAGCGGCGGCAATGAAACCGATTTGATGCCGCTGGCGCAGCGGATTGCTCCCCGGGCGACGCTGCTCGGCTTGCGCGGCCGCAGCACGGAGGAAGGGACCGCGCGCTGGTTCCGGCGCCACGCTGAACGTGCCTTCGACCAGGACGATATCCGCTTCGAAGCTGGCGCCCTCGCCGCTTTCGTCGAAGGGGCTCGCGCCGCCTACAACCTTGCGCCGGAGCGTCTCATCTTCCTCGGCTATTCGAACGGCGCCAACCTGCTCGCGGCCGCCATGCAGCTTCACCCCGAACTGGTGCAGCGAGCGGTGCTTCTGCGTCCTGCAGCGGTGCTGGAGGAGCCACCTGCCACTGCGCTCACCGGCACCGCGGTGCTGCTGTTGACCGGCGCCGAAGACCCGTATGGCGATCTGGCCGCGCGACTCGAATCCGCGTTGCGCCAAGCCGGCGCGGACGTCGAGGCGCAGGTCATCCCGGCCGGGCACGCGCTCACCGAGCAGGACCGCGATCTGGCGGCGGACTGGCTCTCGCGCCACTCACCCTGACGGGAGGCGCCTCAGCGCCCGGCAGCAAAGGCGGCGAAGCCAGCGATGAATTGGGCGAGGCGCTGGCGGGTGGGTTCATCCGTCAGATTGCCGTCGGCATCGAAGACGCCCTGCGCCCGCGACACCAGCATGCGCCCCTCGAACCACGGCCTGGTTCCGAGCGTGCGCAACACCGGCAGCCAGGCATCCTGCGCCAGGATTGTCCCGAATCCGCCCGGAGATGCGCCGAGCACGGCGACCGGCTTGCCGCCGAACAGATGCGCGATGTCGGAAGAGGGCCGGGTCAGCCAGTCGATGGCATTCTTGAACACGCCCGGCAGGGAGTTGTTGTATTCGGGCGTGAACAGCAGCAAGCCGTCCGCCTCGGCCAGTTGCTTCTTGAGCGCCTGTACCGTGGCCGGAATGCCCAGCTCACCTTCGTCATCGCCATTGTAGAGCGGAATGCCGTGGATGCTGCCGGCCAGCAGCGTCGCTCCCGCCGGCGCCAGGTCGACCGCGGCGCGCAGCAGGCCGGTATTGAAGGATGCCGTCCTCAGGCTGCCGGAAATTCCCAGAAGTCGTGTCATCTGCTCTCTCGCGCCCGTGATCCGGCATTCAGGCTGGGTTTGTAACCCGATGCTGTACCGAGATAGCGTACGGTGCTCTCTAACTTCGTGCGGCCCAGGAGAAGCTGAGAGGCCCGAAGGTTGCCGATGCGCTTGTAGATCACGGCAACTTTCGTCCGCCGCAGACTGTGATTGCCGTTCACCGTCAGCGTGCCCCGGCGAGTTGCCGGGCGCCAGCATGCCGTTGACCGTCAACGAGGGCAATTGCCCCGAGCCGCCCAATGTCGCGCCCGCCACGACCGTCACGCCGGGCGACGACACGATCGAGCCGTTCACGATCAGCGGAACGCCGCGCGCGGCAGGTCTTCGAAGACGAGGCGGCAGTGCACGTTCTCTTAGGTGGCGGAGCGCTCGAAGGAAGGCAAGCACCTCTAGCGCACGACGATCGGCACGGTGGCCTCGACCACGCCGGGGACGGCCCGCAGTTTCTCCATCAGATCGAGCACCTCGTCCGGCGGCAGCGTCGCCGCATCCTCGTTCGCGCTCGGCGCCGCCTTGAGCCAGCGCTCGCGCAGCGCCGCCGGCAGCTCGGCTTCCGTTCCGAAGCAGGCGAACAGGTTCTCGAAAGCGGAGTCGAGCACGATGTCGTTCAGCCCGAAATCGTAAGGATAGGACTGGCCACCGGTACGCAGCACGCTCCTCCCCTCCTCGCCGCGCACCGGCAGCACGACGGAGGCTGTGCCGTCCGACGCCAGCACCCAGCAGGAGAGCCGCGCACCTGCCTTGCCCTCGATTCGGATGTCGAGCCGCCGGCCTTTGGCAAAGGGCGAGGCCGCTGGCAGCAAGGCGAGCCGCGCTCGATCAGAGCCGGCGGTGGCGGCGACATGGTCGAGGAAGGGCCTGACTGCGGGGTCGCAGCCCAACCCCTCGACCGGAATGCGGCTGCGCCCGGTCGGCGCGAGGACAGCACCGGCACGGTCGAATTCGAGCTCCATCCAGCTCTGGCCGTCGCGATCCCCGCCGAAGCGGCCGCGCGTCGTCACCTCGCTGCCGGGCGCAGGGCACTGGCCGGGCGCGGCCTTGCGGATTTCCAGCGGCCGCGAGCGCAGGACGCGATCGTCCGAGCGCGATTCAGCGTCGAGCGCGAGCAGCAGCCGTTCCCCGAGCGCGGCACTGCAGCCGCTGTAACCGCTCGCCGCGGCGAAGGGACAGATATCGACCCGCTTCAGCTCGGGCGCGGCCCGTACGAGGTTCGCGACCGCCCTGTTCATCACCTGGTCGATATCGACCACGCCGGGCCTGGTCCTGATCGCGATCTCGACCGGCTCGCTGGTCGCCTTGCAGTCGCCGGCCCGAGCGATCGCCTGCAGGCGGAAGCTCGCCTTGTCGTCCTGCCGAGCCGGCTCGGTGAAGAACACGCTGGCGTCGCCGTCGAAAGCCCGTCGGATTTGCGCCTCGGCGTCACCCAGCTTCTGCAGGTTGAGACTGTCGCGCAGCGTCTTGATGCGGACGACATCGCCGCTCGCCGCCAGCCTGATCCGACCCTCGTTCTGAAGCTGGCTCTCGATCGCAAGCCTGACCTCATCGGCCTGGTTGCGCGACAGCACCTGCTGGCCAGCGTCGAAGCCGACCACCGCCAGCGAGAGATCGCGCTTGCCGGCGCACGCGGCGACGCTATCGAGCCAGGTGGACAGCGCATCAGCGCGGGCCGAACCACAACCGGCGACCACCACCCCGGCGATGAGCATTCGGTAGATCAAGCGCATTGCGCAGAACCTCTCGCCGTCATTCCGGGGCAGGCCGAAGGCCTGAGCCCGGAACCCAGAACCGATGCGCTCGATCATGAAGGCCGAACAGTCGTCTTGTCTCTTCCGAATCCGGCATCGGCTCTGGATTCCGGGCTCTTCGCTTCGCGAAGCCCCGGAAAGACGGACGAAGTGCCGTGCCTGATCTCCAAGCCTAACGCTCCTGCTCCAGCGACCGCGCATAAGAATCGAGCGCACGGACGAAGACGGGGTTGAAGCGCCCGTCGATCGCGCCGCTGTAATGATCCGCCTTCTGTGTGGCGCGCTGCAAGGCCCGCACCGTGTCCGGCTTCAGCTTCTGGTCGGAGACGTCGCTGGAGGAGACCGCAGCCGCGCCGGCCTCGCCCTTCTCCAGCGCCTTCATCAACATCTGCAGCGCATTCGTGCCCGGGAAATACGAGCCGAAGCCGTTGTCGATCAGCGTCGCCATCGAGACCATCGCGATCGGGTCGCCCTTGTCGGCCGCCTGGCGGAACAGGTCGAAACCCTTTTGCGGATTCTTCGGGAAGCCCGGTCGTCCTTCGAGATAGGCCGGCACCAGCTTGGCGATCGAGAAGGCATCGCCCGCCTCCGCCGCCTTCTGGTACCAGCGCAGCGCCCCGCTTTCATCGCGGGCCCGGCCGCGGCCATATTGCAGCATGCGCCCGACATTGCTCATCGCAATGGCATTGCCGGTGCCGGCGGCGCGCTCGTAGAAAACGAACGCCTTCTGCAAGTCGACCTTGCCGCCCTGGCCGTTCTCATGGAGCGTGCCGAGGTTGTTCATCGCCGCGGCGCTGCCGGCCTCGGCCGCCTTGTCATAGGCCGCGAGCGCGTCCTTGTGGCGCTCGGCTTTGTCATAGGCGCGGCCGAGCTGGTAGGAGAGCCGCCTCACCTCCGGCTGCGCCTCCGCCGCCTGCCGGCAGGCGGCGATCGCGGCGCGGGTATCGAGCCGCCCGAACTTCACGCCCTTGACGCCCTCGCGCCTGTCAGGATCGTTCGGATCGCTCGCGAGCTCGTCGCATTCCTGGACGCGCGGGTCGCGCGAGGCGTCGGTGCGCCCGAGATAGCCCTCGGCCAGCGCGCGATAGGCGCAGACCGTGCCGCAGCCCTCGAGATAATCCTCGTACTTACCGGAGCCGCCGAGCCTCACCCAGTTCTGCTCGTCGCTGACGGCTTCGGTGCTGCGGCGCTTGTCGAAGAGTAGCGCCAGCGCCGTTTCTCGGTACTGGCAGGTCTCGCCGCAGCGCGCGACGTAGGTCTCAAGCGCGCTTCGTTCGCCCGCCGCCTTGGCCCGCTGCCAGTTGGCCTCGTCCCGTGCTTGCGCAACAGCCCGCGCCACTGCCGGCACCGGCTGCGCCACCGGCAGCGCGATCGAAGCCGGATCGATCTCCGGCACCTGCTCGCGCCCGCTGTCGCGCCGTGCGGCGGCCTCGACCGTGTCCTTGAGGTAGCGCTGCAGGTCGGACCAGGCGAGCGGGCCGGTCTCGGGCGCACCTGCCGGCCGCGCCAGCCCTGCCGCGCCCATCAGGAAGCGGCTGGTGAACAGCCCGAGCTTCTGGCTCTCGTCCCAGTTGGCCGGGGTCGTGCCGGAGGTCGCAACCAGCTTGACGATGCCGCCGCCGGTGCGGGGCTTGGCCGGGGTGAAGCCCGGCGCTGACACCGCGAGCAGGCTCTCGCCCTTGCGGCCGGTCTCGCCGGTGAAGCAGGCGTCGATCATCACGATCAACTGGCGCTGCGGCCCGATCTTCTGCCGAACCAGCTCCAGGTTCCGATAGAGCGTCTGCACGGCATAGCCGCTCTCGCTCGCATTGGGATTGCCGTCCTGCGGCAGCAGGAAGGGTTGGCGCGTCGCGAGATCGGGCACGCCATGGCCGGAATAATAGACGAAGACGTTGGAGCGGCCCTCGACCGCGCTGCGCCAGAGCCGCCCGCCCTGTGGGTTGGCCTCGCTGCCGAAGACCTGGTTGAGCTCGCCGAGGGTCGCGTCCTTGAGCAGGAAGACGTTCTGCTCAAGGAAGCCGAGCGTGCCGGTGAGCCAGGCCTTGATCGCCTCGGCATCATTATGGGCGAAGTCGACCGTGCTGGTCTGCTTGTACGTCCTGTTGCCGACGACGACCGCGATCGACTCGGCATTGTCGGAGAACGCAGGGCTCTGCGCTGAGGCGGATAAGCACCATGCGCTTAGACACAACAACACTAAGCTCAGTATCGCTCGCATCGCCAATCCCTAACACTGCGGCATGCTGCCATAGGGGTGGATGCTTGGCGAGCCGGCCTGAATTGCGATTTCGGCACGATCGGCAGGCCTTCAGCGATGACCGGCTGGATCTGCCTGGACCACGACCTTCGCGTCGAATTGGCGATGATCGAGCATAAGCTGTGTCGGGCCCCGACGCCTCCGCTGAGAGAGCATCAGCGGCTCGATTCGGTCCGGAGCGAAGTGGCCGCGCAGGCGTGGGCAACGATGCAGGCCCGCGGAGCGCTTCGCGAGGCAACGGACACATGCCCGTTGTTCGCGCGGTCTGCTTCACCATGCCGCTTAGTCGCGAGCCAGCTGGCTCTAACGCTGCTCATGACGTCGACGGCAATCCCGTGACGACCGTCACCTTCGGCCACGACCTTGTCGAACTTGCCGACGCCGTCCATCCCACGGCGCCCCGCGCGGTCTTCCTTCTGCTTCCGTGGTTTCGCGCTTGCCGATCTCGCCATCGCTCATCTCGTTGTCGGCCGCGCACCCGAACGCGGCATTCGGACCTGCCGCCACGATGACGGGCCAGCCTGCCTTCGGCCATATCCACCGTTGCCGATGGCCGTCGCGCCACCGCGCTCCGCCTGCCGCGCGGGCTGTTCGAATATGTCGACCGCGGTAGCGAGGACAAGATCGCGATCACGATGAACCCAGACAGCTCGACGCGATCCGGCTCGCGCCCAAGGTGCTGGTCGACGTGTCGCTTCTGTCCACGAAGGCAGACATCCTCGGCCAGCGCTTGCCGCTTCCGCAGGTCGTCGCCCCCACCGCGGTGGCCGGCCTTCTCTGGCATGATAGCAAGATCGCTCTCGCCAAGGCGGCAGCCAGAGCCGGCATTCCCTTCTGCGTCTCCACACAATCGATCACCGCGATCGAACGCATCGCAACGCTGCGGAGGCGGTCAGGCTCGACATCGGCGGTGTGGCAGGCGGTTCAGTCTGGGAGGCGACCGCTACGGCAAGGCTCAGACCCAGCCGCCGTCGACGACATAGTGCTGGTTGGTGCAGGCCCCGGCCTCCTCCGAAGCGAAGAATAGCGTCGCGCGCGCGATGTCCTCGGGGACGAGCCGTCGCTTCAGGCACTGGCGACGCATCAGTTCGGCCTCGCTTTCCGGCGTCAGCCAGAGATCGATCTGGCGCTGCGTCATGATCCAGCCCGGCGCGATCGCATTGACACGGATATTGTGCACGCCGAAATCGCGCGCCAGCGAGCGCGTCAGCCCGAGCACGGCCGACTTCGCCGCCGTGTAGCCGGCCATGCCGCCCTGGCCGATCATCCAGGAGGTCGAGCCGAAATTGATGATCGCGCCGCGCTTGTTGGCGATCATGTCGGGCAGCACCGCCTGCGCCGCGAAGAACTGGTGCTTCAGGTTCACCGCCATGCGCTCGTCCCAGTATTCCGGGGTGACCTCCAGCGCGTCATGACGCTGGTCGTGCGCCGCATTGTTGATCAGCACATCGACCGGGCCGAGCGCGGCCCGCACTGCAGCGATCGCCTGGCGCAAGGCCGCGATGTCGGTCACATCCGCGTGTTCGAAATGCACGCTCGCCCCACCAGCGGAGAGTTCCGCCGCGATGACGCGGGACTCAGCCTGCTTCAAGTCGATGAAGCCGACCTTCGAACCCTGCCGGGCAAAAGCGCGGACGATCGCTTCGCCAATCCCCGAGCCACCACCCGTGACCAGCACCACCTTGCCCGCCAGATCGGGATAAATCGCACCCGCCAAGACCACCTCCCTCGTCACCGCCGCGCACCCGCGGACTTCCGGATTCGAATAGCATCAGATTTTGAGTTGCGCACCTCAAATCCTGAGGTTACGCTCTTTGAAAATCACGGCCCGCCAGAGGCCGAACCCAGGAGGAACCCCATGGCTCGTTTCAAGCGCTTGCTCGTCAGCGTTGCCACCCTCGCCTTCGGTAGCGGAGCCGCCCTCGCCCAGACCACGGTCAAATGGCTGCACATCGAAGCCAATCCCGTCCCGGTGAAGATCTGGGAGGAAGTAGCGCGAGAGTTCGAGGCGAAGAACCCCGGCGTGAAGATCGAGATGCAGTATCTCGAGAACGAGGCCTACAAGGCCAAGGCGCCAACGCTGCTGCAGTCGAAGGATCGGCCGCACATCATCTACAGCTGGGCCGGCGGCGTGCTGAAGTCACAGGTCGAGGCCGGCGTCCTCGAGGACATCACGCCGGCCATGCAGGGCTACAGGGACAATCTGTCCGCAAGCGCGGTCGACGCCTTCACAGTCAACGGCAGGATCTATGGCGTGCCCTATGGCGTCTCGCAGGTCGGCTTCATGGCCAACAAAGACCTGCTCGGCAAGGCCGGCGTCGATGCCGGCAAGATCACCAGCTATGACGACTTCCTCGACGCGGTGAAGAAGCTCAAGGCCGCCGGCATCACGCCGCTGGCGGTCGGCGGCGCCGACAAATGGCCGGTGCATTTCTACTGGACACATCTGGCCGTGCGCCTCGGCGGCAAGGCGGCGATGCAGGCGGCGCTGAAGGGGCAGGATGGCGGTTTCGAAGGCGAAACCTTCCAGAAGTCGGGCGAGCTCTTCAAGCAGCTCGTCGATCTCCAGCCCTATCAGAACGGCTTTCTGGGCTTCAAGAGCCAGCAGGCCATCGGCCATTTCGGCGATGGCAAGGCGGCGATGCTGCTCGCCATCTCCAGCTTCTATCACACCCAGAAGGTCTTCGCGGTCGACAAGGCTGGCGTGCCGGACGACAAGCTCGCCTGGATCAATTTCCCCACCGTCGCGGGTGGCAAGGGGCAGCCGAGCGACACGCTGGGCGGCATCAATGGCTGGCTCATCACCAAGGGCGCGCCGAAGGAAGCGGTTGCCTTCCTCAAATACTTCGTCAACGCCGAGCCGCAGAAGCGCCTCGCCGCCGGCAACTTCATCGTGCCGGTCTACAAGGGGGCCGAGGCCGGGCTCGGCAGCGCCTTCATGCGAAACATCGCCCAGAACATCGCCAACTCGACCTATCACCAGAACTTCTACGATCAGGATCTCGGCCCGTCGGTCGGCCGTGTCGTGAACGACGCGACCACCGAGATCGCCGCCGGCACGATGACGCCGAAACAAGCCGCCAAGGCCATCCAGGACGCTTTCCGCCAGGGCAATTGACGGCGAGCGACAATCCAGGGGCGCGACACGCGCCCCTTGCCAATGGAAGCGTCAGGCGGCAGGCACCTCCCGCCGGACGACCTCCCCTGCCCGTCCCGTCATCGAGCGAGGTGATCATGGCTGCTCTCGCCGGGCGCAGAGGCGCCGATATCGGCAAGCTCTCGACCATCCTGCTGTTCCTGCCGCCGGCGCTGCTGCTGTTCACGCTGTTCGTGGTCCTGCCGGTCGGCGAAGCGGCCTGGTATTCGGGCTTCAACTGGAACGGATTCGGCTCGCCGACCAACTGGATCGGCCTCGACAACTACCGCTTCGTCTTCGACAACCGCGCCTTCGGCACCGCCTTCAAGAACAACCTCTTGATCATCATCGTCTCGCTGCTGATCCAGCTGCCGCTGGCCCTGTCGCTCGCGATCATCCTGGCCGACCGGTTCCGCGGCGCGGTGGTGCTCAGGATGGTGTTCTTCCTACCCTACATCCTGGCGGAGATTGCCACCGGCCTGATCTTCAGCTTCGTCTACGACGGCGATTACGGCCTGCTGGCGGCGATCTACAAGAGTTTCGGAGCCGAGGCGCCGCATCTTCTCGCCAGCCCGCAGACAGCCTTCGCCGCCATCCTCGTCGTCGTCGTGTGGAAGTATTTCGGCTTCCACATGATGCTGTTCATCGCAGCGCTCCAGAGCCTCGACCGCTCAATGCTGGAGGCGGCCCGGATCGATGGCGCCAGCCGCTGGCAGAGCCTGCGCTATGTCGTCATCCCGGCACTGTCGCCCACCATCCGGCTTTCGGCCTTCTTCGCCATTGTCGGCTCGCTGCAGCTCTTCGACCTGGTGATGCCGCTGACGCGCGGCGGGCCATCGGACTCGTCCCACACCATGGTGAGCTTCCTCTACACCTTCGGAATCACGCGCATGCGCGTCGGCTTCGGCAGCGCCGTCGGTGTCATCCTGTTCCTGATCTGCGTGGTGTTCGCCTTCACCTACAAGCGCTGGATCATGCGCGATGAGTGAGCCCGCCACCTCCGCCCCCTTCAGCGACGACGGCTTCAGCCCGGCCGCGATCGGCAAGGCGCTCTATCTCCTCGCTGTCGTCCTGTTCGTCATGACACCGCTGATTGCGACGGTGCTCGGCGGCTTCAAGTCGCTGGGCGAACTGCGAACCAACCCGTTCGGGCTGCCCAGCGTCTGGGAATGGAGCAACTACGCCGACATCCTGCTCTCGCGGCGCTACTGGCAGTTGCTGGGCAACTCCTTCGTCATCGCCACGCTGACCGTGGTGCTGACGCTGATCTGCGCCGCGATGGCCGCTTTCGTCTTCGCCCACCTGCACTTCTTCGGCCGCGACATGCTGCTGAACTACCTGACGATGGGCCTGCTCTTCCCCGCCGCCACGGCGATCCTGCCGATGTTCATCAAGGTGCGCGATCTCGGCCTGCTCGACAGCTATCTCGGGGTCGTCCTGCCGCAGGTCGCCTTCGCGCTGGCGATGAGCATCCTGCTGCTGCGGCGCTTCTTCAGGGACCTGCCGACAGAACTGCTGGAAGCTGCGCTCGTCGACGGCTGCTCCTATCCCAGATTCTTCCAGTACGTGACGCTGCCGCTCTCACGCCCGATCCTGGCGACGGTAGGCACCATCACCTTCGTGCACAGCTGGAACGCCTATCTGATCCCGCTGGTGATGCTCAACAGCGACAACCTCTATCCCTGGCCGCTCGGCATCATGGTCTACCAGGGCGAATACTCGACCGAATGGCACCTGATCCTCGCCTTCATCACCCTCACCATCCTGCCCACCATCATCCTCTTCCTCTTTGCCCAGAAGCACATCGTCGCCGGCCTGACTGCCGGCGCGGTGAAAGGCTGAGCGGCTGCCCATTCCGGCTATCAAGGAGCGTTCAATGCGAAAGATCGGCGTCGGCATCATCGGATGCGGCAACATCTCAACGAAGTACATGACGGCGATGAAGCAGTTCTCGACCATCGAGCTGCGCGCCGTCGCCGATATGCGTTCCGCTCCGGCCGAGGCGCGCGGCGCCGAGTTCGGCGTGCCGGCGATGCGGGTCGACCAGTTGCTCAAGCGCGACGACGTCGAGATCGTCGTCAACCTGACCGTGCCGTTGGCCCACACCGATGTCAGCCTCGCCGTCCTGCGGGCCGGCAAGCACGTCCATTCCGAGAAGCCGCTCGGCGTCAACGTCGCCGAAGCCCGCAAGGTGATGGACCTCGCACAGGAGAAGGGCCTGCGCGTCGGCTCGGCCCCCGACACCTTCCTCGGCGGCGGCCACCAGAGCGCCCGCAAGCTCATCGACGACGGCGCCATCGGCAGGCCCGTCGCCGGCAACGCCTTCTTCGGCTGTCCCGGCCATGAGCGCTGGCACCCGGCGCCCGGCTTCTACTATCTGCGCGGCGGCGGGCCGATGCTCGACATGGGCCCCTATTACATCACCGGCCTGGTCAACCTGCTCGGGCCGATCGCCTCCGTCGTCGGCTTCGCGACCCGGCCGAAGGCCGAGCGCCTCGTCACCAGCCAGCCGATGAACGGCGCGCTGATCCCGGTCGAGGTCGCGACGCATGTCACCGGTGTGCTCGAATTCGTCTCGGGCGCAGTCGTCTCGATCACCATGAGCTTCGACGTGCCCAAGCACCGCCACAGCCCGATCGAGATCTATGGCTCCGAGGGCAGCCTTTCCGTGCCCGATCCAAACCGCTTCGGCGGCGAGGTCCTTGTCGCCAAGGCCGGCGGGGACTGGCAGGAGCAGGCCCTCAGCCACGGCAACAGCGAGGGCGAGTTCCGCTCGATCGGCGTCGCCGACATGGCGGCCGGCCTGCTCTCAGGCCGCCCCCATCGGACCAGCGGCGCGCTGGCGCTGCATGTGCTCGAAGCGATGGAAGCCTTCCAGACCGCCTCCGACGAAGGACGGCGTGTCACGCTTGAAACCACGGTCGAGCGGCCGGCCATGCTGCCGCCCGGCCTGCCCACCGGCATTCTGGATTGAATGGGGATCGACATGACAAGGACTGCGCTGATCGTCTGGGGCGGCTGGAGCGGCCACGACCCCGACCTCTGCAGCTCGATGATCCGGGGCTGGCTGAAGGCGGAGGGCTTCGACGTGCGGGTGGAGACCGCGACCTCCGTCTTCCTCGATCCCGCGATCCGCGACTACTCGCTGATCGTCCCGATCTACACGATGTCAAAGATCGAGAAGCCGGAGGCGGCTGCCCTGTGCGAGGCGGTCGCCGGCGGCGTCGGCCTTGCCGGCCATCATGGCGGCATGGGCGACGCGTTCCGCGACGCGGTCGACTACCAGTTCATGTGCGGCGGCCAATGGGTGGCCCATCCCGGCGGGATCATCGACTACACCGTCGACATCACCCGGCCCGACGATCCGCTGATGCAGGGCATCGCCAGCTTCGAGCACCGCTCGGAGCAGTATTACATGCATGTCGACCCGGCCAACGAGGTACTGGCGACAACGACCTTCACCGGTGAGCACGCGCCCTGGATTGACGGGGTGGTGATGCCCGTGGTCTGGCGCAAGCGCTACGGCAAGGGGCGGGTGTTCTATTCCTCGCTCGGCCACCGCGCCTATGAGCTCGACGTGCCGGAGATCCGCACCATCATGACGCGCGGCCTGCTCTGGGCCGCGCGCTAGGAATGAGCGCGCCGGGCCGGCCTGGACGGCTGGACTCGGCGCCTTCGCAAATGCCAAGGCCTGCTCTGCCCGCGAAGCAAAATTCCATCGCCGCGGCGCAGGTTCGAGGAGAGTTCGTGGAGAGCAAGGTGGATCAGAGCCGGGCCTCGATCAGGAGGGCGACGCTGGAGGATGTGGCGCGCGAGGCCGGCGTCTCGCTCGCCACGGCCGACCGAGTCGTGAACCAGCGCGAAGGGGTCCGCGCCAAGACCGTCGAAAGCGTCAGGCGGGCGATCGCCAAGCTCGACTACCGGGCCAATCCGGCGGCGGCGCGGCTGGCGCGCGGCCAGTCCTTCCGCTTCGCCTTCATCCTGCCCTCCAGCACCAACGCCTTCATGGCCGGCCTGATGCAGCAGGTGCGCCGCATCTCGGATTGGCTGGAACCCCAGAACGCCTTCATCGACGTGCTGCAACTCGACGTCTTCGATCCCGAGGCGCTGGCGAGCGGGCTGTCCGGCCTCGCCGACCATTTTCACGGCGTCGCCACGGTGGCGCTCGATCATCCCAAGGTCCGCGCCGCCATCGACGATCTGGTGGCGCGCGGCGTTCCCGTCGTTACGCTGGTCTCGGACGCTCCAACCTCCCGCCGCGCCCATTATGTCGGCATCGACAACCCGGCGGCGGGCCGCACCAGCGCCTCGCTGATGGGCCGCTTCCTCGGCGGTCGCAGCGGGCCGGTCGGCGTCATCCTGGGCTCGATGTCACTGCGCGACCATGTCGAGCGGCTCTTCGGCTTTCAGCAGGTGCTGTCCGGCGAGTACCCCGAACTGACCCTGTTGCCGGTGCTGGAAGAGCGCGACCAGAGCGAACGCAACGAAGCCGCGGTGGCCCGGCTCCTCGCCAAGCATCCCGACCTGATCGGGCTCTATAATGTCGGCGCCGGCAATGAGGGCATCGTCGCGGCGCTCGAGGCCGCCGGCAGACCGCTCGTCTTCATCGCGCATGAGCTGACGGAGGCGACGCGGCGCGGCCTCCTCTCCGGCACCGTCGCCGCGGTGATCAACCAGGATCCGGGCCATGAGGCGCGCTCCGCGGCGCGCGTGCTGATGGCAGAGGTCTCAGGCGAACCGATCCTGCCCGACCAGGAGCGCATCCGCATCGAGATCTTCCTGCGCGACAACATGAACTGAGCCGGCAACTGACGGCGAGTCGGATCGATGCAGCGCGAACCTGGATGGCTTCGGCATCGGGCGGGTGCCGACGTGGGGAACGTCCGCTTCTCGGCGTCCGGTTTGAGTATGGGCGTACAGTTGATCCGTCGCGGGCAGATGAGTTCGAGTTCGGCAATTGCCGAGCGCGCGGCGGCTGACAGCTGTAGCGGTTGCCTCTAGGATCGCGCCATGCGTGCCCGCCAGATCGAAGTCTTCCGCATGGTCATGCGCTGCGGCACGTTGACCGGCGCCGCCGAGGCGCTCAACGTTTCGCAACCGGCGCTCAGCCAGATCCTGCTGCACACCGAGGACGAGCTCGGCTTCAAGCTGTTCCTGCGGGTCAAGGGCCGGCTGATCCCCACACCGGAAGCCGAGGAGATCTACCCCGAGGTCGAGCGCCTGTTCGGCGACCTCGAAACGCTGCGGCGGCGCACACGCGACCTGCGTCTCGGCAAGGCCGGTCTCGTCCGCCTCGCCGCCTCGGCGCCGCCGTCCCTCTCCTTCGTCCCGGAGGCGCTGCGCCATTTCCGCGCTGCGCATCCGAATACGCGCGTCCTGTCCTATGTCGTGCCGGCCGAGGTGATCGTCACCATGCTGGACCGCGATCAGGCCGGGCTCGGCATCGCCATGATGGACCAGCCCACGCCCTTCATCGAGACGGAGGTGGTCGGCTACACTCGCGTGGTCTGTGTCCTGCCCGCCGGGCATCCGCTGGCCGAGCGCGATTCTGTCGGCGCGGAGGATCTCGATGGCGAGACGCTGATCTCCTACCGCGCCGAATCGCTGCCCGGGCAATTGCTGCGCGACGCACTGGCCAAGCAAGGCCTGCCCTTCCGGCCGGAGATGGAGATCGACGTCTCGATCATCGCGCTCGCCTTCGTGCAGCAGGGCCTCGGCATCGCCGTCGTCGACGGGCTCCTGCCCTGGCATAATTTCCCCGGCCTGGTGACGCGCCCGTTCCGGCCGCATGTCGCCTTGCCGCTCTGCCTGCTCACCAGCACGCGCCGGCCGCTGTCGCGCAGCCATGAATTGCTGCGCAACCACATCCGCACGGCCTGCCAGCAGCTCGATCTCGACCAGCCTGCGCCGACAGCAACCGAGGCATAAGGCCGGCTTATCCGGCATCGTGGTTTTGGTGTTGGACCCCTGGAGGCATGGCCGCCAAGACTCGCTCGTCCTTTCTTGAACAGGCGCATCATGAGCTGGCGTATCGGCGTCGACATCGGCGGCACCTTCATCGACTTCTGCGCGCTGGAAACCGGCAGCGGCCGCGTCGAGACCATCAAGGTCTTGACGACACCTGACGCCCCGGGCCGCGAGCTCCTCGCCGGGCTCGACCTGCTGAACGAGCGCCATGCCGTTGCGCCGGAGGAGATCGTCTCCTTCGTCCACGGCACCACGGTCGGCATCAACACCATCATCCAGCGCAAGGGCAGCCGGCTCGGCCTCGTCACCACCGCCGGCTTCGAGGATGTGATCGAGCTGGCGCGCCTGCGCATGCCGGACATGTATTCGCTGTTCTGCGCCCGCCCGGAGCAGCTCATCCCGCGCGACCGCGTCTTCGGCGTCGGCGAGCGCATCCTCTCCGATGGCAGCATCGCCGAACCGCTCGACTGCGAGGCCCTTTCGGATGCGATTGAGAAGCTCAAGCGGCTCGGCGTCGACGGCGTGATCGTCTCTTTCCTGCATGCCTACCGCAATCCCGCTCACGAAACCGAGGCTAGGGCGCTGATCGCCAAGCTCGCGCCGGAGCTCTTCGTGTTCACCACCAGCGAGGTCTGGCCGGTGATCCGCGAATATGAGCGCACCACGACCGCGATCCTGAACGGCTACGTCCATCCACGCGTCTGCGGCTATCTCGATGCGCTCGAGGAGGCGCTCTCCTCGCGTGGCGTGCCGGCCGGCCCGATGCTGACCAAGTCGAATGGCGGGGTGATGAACGCCGCGACCGGCAAGCGCGCCTGCGTCAACATGCTGCTTTCGGGCACCGCCTCCGGCGTGATCGGCGCCGCCTATCTCGCCGAGCAGGCGGGTGCGAAGAACATCCTCACCCTCGACATCGGCGGCACCAGTGCCGACCTTGCCTTGATCATCGACGGCCAGCCGCAATTCGGCACCGGCGAGGTCGTCGGCGACTTCCCGCTCTATGTGCCGAGCGTCTCGGTGACCTCGATCGGCGCCGGCGGCGGCTCGATCGCCTGGGCGGACGCCTTCGGCGTGCTCAAGGTCGGCCCCGAAAGCGCCGGCTCTACCCCCGGTCCCGCCTGCTATGGCCGCGGCGGCGCCCGCGCCACCGTAACCGACGCGATGGCGACCTGCGGCTTCCTTGGCCACACCGCCCTCGCCTACGACCAGATCGGCATGAGGCGCGACCTGGCGCAGAAAGCGGTCGGCGAGGTCGCCGCAATGCTCGGCCGCAGCGCAGAGGCGACGGCCGAGGCGATCATCGCCATCGCCGTCTCCGAGATGTTCGTCGAGGTCAACAAGCTCGTCGCGCGCTATGGCGTCGACCTGCGCGATTTCGCGCTGATGCCGTTCGGCGGCGCCGGACCGATGCTCGGCTGCTTCCTGGCGCGCGAGCTCGGCATTCCGCGCGTGCTGGTGCCCCGCCGGCCCGGCGTCGTCAGCGCACTGGGCGGGCTGATCGCCGATCTGAAGGGCGACTTCATCCAGAGCGTCTTCGCAGCGGCAGAGCCGGCCTCATTGCCGCAGCTGCGTGAGGCGCTGGCGCAGCTCAAGCGCGACGGACTCGCCTGGATCCGTGAGGACCAGCGCTTCACCGGGCCGGTCGTCGAAAGCCTGAGCGCCGACATGCGCTATCACGGCCAGTCCTTCGAGATCGAGGTGCCGCTCTCGGAAGGCTGGCTCGTCGAGGGCGATCTCGCCGCGATCCGCGCCGCCTTCCACCGCCAGCATCTTGCCATCTACGACTTCAACGACGAGGCGGCCGAGGTCCAGATTGTCAATCTGCGCCTCGTCATCACCGGCGCGACGCCGCGGCCCGAGCTTTCTCCTGCGAGCGAGGCGGTTGAGGAGGCCGCCATCCCGGCGCGCTTCATCACGGTCTGGCTCGACGGCAGCAAGCGCGAGATCGCGCTCTTCCATCGCGAGGCGCTGCGCTGCGGCCAGCATTTCTCCGGCCCGGCCGTGGTTGCGCAGGAGGACACCACGATCTGCATACCCGCCGGTTTCGAGGCGAAGGTCGACGCCTTCCTCAACCTCAATCTCATCCTGCGCGAGGGAGCCTGATCATGGTCGACAAGGTCACCCTGCAGGTCCTGGCCAATCATTGCCGGGCCGCGGCCGAGAACATGGCCTACACGCTCTACCGCACGGCCCATTCCACCTTCGTCAAGGAGACGGAGGACTTCACCGTGATGGTGATGGACCGCACCGGGCGCGTCGTCGCCGTGCCGATGGATCTCGGCGCGACCTGGTATCCGGGCATGAACTACAACCGCGCCATCGAGATGGTGCCGGAGTATCGCCCGGGCGACATCGCCTTCACCAACGATCCCTATAGCGGCTATCTCGCGACCCATGCCCCCGACACGCATCTGTGGAAGCCGATCTTCCATGAGGGGCAGATCGTCTGCTTCGTCGGTGGCCATGTCCACAACACCGACATGGGCGGGGCCGTGCCGGCGAGCCTGTCGCGCTCGCTCACCGAGATCCATCAGGAGGGCATCCGCTTCCCGCCGATGACGCTGATGCGCGACGGCGCCTTCGACGAGACCGTGCTGCGCATCATGATGATGAATGTGCGCAAGCCGGCGCTGAACATGGGCGACCTCAAAGCGCTGGCCGGCGCGCTCAACACCGGCGAGCGCAAGATCCAGGCGATGGTCGCCAAGTTCGGCGCGAAGGGCTTCATGGACGGGCTCGACGGTTTGATGGACTATGCCGAGCATCAGGCCCGCGAGATCCTGCGCTCCATTCCCGACGGCGAATATGTCTTCTCCGACTATGCCGACGAGGATGGCGTCGACGGCAATCCCTGCCGGCTGGCGCTGACCCTGACCATCAAGGGCGACGAGGCGGTCCTCGACTTCACGGGATCGGACCCGCAGCTCGGCTCCTCGCTCAACGTGCCGACCGGCTCCGACCCGCGCCATACGCTGCTGCTCGTCGGCGTCTACTACGTGCTCTACACGCTGAACCCGCAGCTCCTGCTCAATTCCGGCCTGACCCGGCCCTTCACCTGCATCGCGCCGGAAGGAACGGTGCTCAACCCCTCCTTCCCGGCGGCGGTCGGCATGCGCAGCCTGACCTGCGCGCGGCTGCGCAGCCTGATCTTCGGCGCCTTCAGCCTCGCCGCGCCCGAGCGCCTGCCGGCGGCGCCGGCCGGCTCCAGCTCGATCGTGAACGTGATGACCACCGACGAGAAGACGCATCGCAGCGTCATTGCGGCGATCAACCCGGTGGTCGGCGGCGGCGGCGGCATGCCGCATCGCGACGGGCCCAACGGCTCGGGCGCCGACGCCGCCTATCTCAAGAACACGCCGATCGAGATCACCGAGACCGAGGTGCCGATCCGCTTCATGCGCTACGGACTCCTGCCGGATTCAGGCGGCGCCGGGCGCTGGCGCGGCGGGCTCGCGACGGTGATGGAGTTCAAGGTGTTCTCGCCCAACTCGCGGATCACCGTGCGCAACCGCGACCGCTCGCATTTCCGGCCCTGGGGCACGCTCGGCGGCCTCTCTGCCGAGACCTCGAACTTCATCATCAATCCCGGCCGCCCCAATGAGCGCATCCTCGGCAATACCGACATCGCCGTCGCCGAGCCGGGCGACGTGATCCACATCCATTCACCGGGCGGCGGCGGGCGCGGCTCGCCACTGGAGCGCGAGCCGGAACGGGTGCTGCTCGATGTAGAGCGCGGCTATGTCAGCCCTGGTGCCGCGCGAGCGCTCTACGGCGTGGTGATCGAGGGAGACACTGTCGATCACGATGCGACGGCGGTGTTGCGAGCCGAGCTGAGGACGCGCGCCCACAAGACGCATTTCCATTTCGGCCCGGAGCGGGACGCGTTCGAACAGATCTGGACGGTTGAGAATTATGCGGTGCTGACGCGGCTGCTGGCCGGTTTGCCGGTCCACTGGCGCTTCTTCACCAAGACCAAGCTGTTCGCGGTGATGCGGGACGCTTCCGGCAAGCTCGACCTTGCCGCGGCCTTCGCCGCCGTTCGGCGGGACTATCCGCAAATCCCCGAGGTCGCGCAGGATATTCTCGGAATTGCGCAGGCAGCCGAATAGCCGCCTGGTTTCAATTGACAGTGACCACTGCGCCGGCCGCGACCTCGCCGGGCGTCACCACGTCGCAATAGATTCCGAAATTGCGCTCATGGCGCTTGACCACCGTCCGCAGGATTTCGACGTCCTGAGGAAGGCCCTCCTGCGCTATCGTGATGAAGCCGCAGCGGCCGCAGGGCTCGCGTCCGCGCAACACGACGTCGCCGACCCTGATCTCGCGTCCGATCCAGCCATGCTCGGGTATGGCCTCCGTTCCATCGGGCCAATCGACGAGGATGTTCGGCCGGAAACGTCGAGCGTCGATCACGCTGCCGGGCAGCTCTCGCTCGAGACTGCGCAGCGCCGCGCTGGTGACGAGATGGATCGGCGCATGCTCGTAACGCGGCCTGAAGCCACCCGAACCGAAGGCATCGAACGGCTTCAGCACCGGCATGAAACCGAAGGCCTGCGACAGGGCCGCCAGCAGCTCCGCATCGCCCGGCCCCGCCCAGGTCTCGCCGTCGAGCGAGAGGGTGACGCCGTCGCCAACGGCTTTGGCATGGGTGCGCGGCACGCCGATGAAATGCTTCTCGCGGCCGGGTGAAGCGATGCGCCCGGTCGCGGCATCGAGCAGCCCCCAAATCCGGTCACCGGCTACGCCGCTAGCCTGGACATGGATTTTGGCCAATTGCTCGCCGGCCATCGAGCTGACCGGGTAGCGCCAGAGCTCAGCGACCTCTCCCGTCACTGGCCTTCCATCCTCGGGTCGAGCGCATCGCGCAGGCCGTCGCCGATGAAGTTGAAGCTGGTGACTGCGAGCGTGATCGCGGCGCCCGGGATGATGGCGAGCCAGGGCGCGCTGGTGAGGTAGCTCTGGGCGCTTTCGAGCATGTTGCCCCAGCTCGGCGTCGGCGGCTGGATGCCGAAGCCGAGGAAGGAGATGTAGCTCTCGGCCAGGATGGCGTGGGCGACATTGAGCGTCGCCGCGACGACGATCGGCGCGATCGCGTTCGGCAAAAGCTCGCGGACCATGATGCGCCGGTTGCTCGCGCCGAAGGAGACAGCGGCCTGGGCGAATTCGCGTGTCTTCAGCGAGCGGATCTGCGCCTCGACCACACGGGCGACCTCCATCCACGAGGTCATCGCGATCAACAGGATGATCGACGGAACCGAAGGCGAGATCAGCGCCGAGATCGCCAGCAGCAGGAAGATCGAGGGGAAGCACAGCATCGCATCGACGAAGCGCATCAGCGCAGCGCCCAGCACGCCTTCGTAGAAGCCGGCGACCATGCCGACGACGATGCCGATCGCCATCGCGATCGCCATGGCCGAAAAGCCGACCGCCAGCGATATCCGCCCCGCCATCAGCAGGCGTGCGAGGATATCGCGTCCGAGCGGGTCGGTACCGAGCACATGCGGGCCCGAGAAGGGCGGCGCAAAGCGGTTGCGGATGTCGATGAAGGTGTCGGTGTAAGGCAGGAGCCAGGGGCCGACGATGCAGGCGAGCGTCAGGAAGACGATCGTCGCCGCGCCGAAGACGGCGAGCCTGTGGCGCCGGAAGCGGCGCAGGCCCGGGCTGTTCCAGAAGCCGGGGGCCGGCGGCAAAGCCGGCTCTGCCGTGCTGGCGAAGGGCACGCCGCTCATCGCCCGCCCCTCGAGATGCGCGGGTCGGCGACACCGTAAAGCAGATCGGCGAGCAGCGACCCCATCAGGACGAGCACGGCGGTGAACATCAGGATGCCCATGACGACGGGGTAGTCGCGATAGCTAATCGGATCGAGGAAGAGCCGGCCCATTCCGGGCCAGGTGAAGACCGTCTCGGTCACCAGGGCGCCGGAAAGCAGCGTCGGCACATGCAGGCCGGTGATGGTGATCATCGGCAGCAGCGCGTTGCGCAGGGCGTGGCGCAGCAGGATCTGCCGCTCCGGCACGCCCTTGGCGCGGGCGGTGCGGATATAGTCCTGGTTGACCACCTCGAGCATCGAGGAGCGCATGTAGCGGCTCCACACCGCCGTCGAGACCAGCGCCAGCACGATGCAGGGGCCGATCAGGTGATGCACCTGGTTGAGGAACGAGCCGTCGCCCATGGTGTAGCGGTTGCCCGAGGGCAGCCAGCCGAGCCCAACCGAGAAAACGTAGATGATGACAAGGCCGAACCAGAAGGTCGGGATCGAGAGCGCGATCATGGCGCCGACCGTGGCGAGCGAGTCGAACAGCGAATAGCGCCGGATCGCGCCGAGGATGCCGACCCAGGCGCCGATCACCATGGCGAGCAGCGTCGAGGTCAGCATCAGCTCCAGCGTGGCGCCGATATGCGAGGCGATGATGTGCAGCACAGGCTGCTGGTCGCGATAGGACACGCCCCAGTCGCCGCGCAGCATGCGCCAGAGCCATTCGACATATTGCACCGGCAGCGGGCGGTTGAGGCCGAGCTGCTCGGCGATGCGGTCGAGATCGGCCTGGGTCATGTCGCCGCCGGCGGCGAACTGCGACATCGGCCCGCCCGGCGCCAGATGCAGGATCGCGAAGCCGATCACCGAGACGATCAGCAGCAGCAGCAGCGACTGTCCGAGCCGGCGCAGGAGGAAGGCGATCATGGCGCGCTACCTCCTGCCAGCGCCGGCTTCATGCCGGCGCGGTTCACGTCACGCGTCATGTCACTTGGCCCAGTACCACTGGCCCATGTTCCAGGTATTCTGCCTGGCGTTGATATTAGGCTGATAGCCGATCAACCCCTCCTTGTAGCCCTCGACCGGGGCGTACTGGTAGACCGGCAGGATCGGCAGCTCTTCGCGCACCAGCACCTGCAGCTTCTGGTAGATCGCCTTGCGCTTCTCCTGGTCGAAGGTCTCCTGGCCCTGCTTCATCAGCGCGTCGGCTTCGGCGTTCTGCCACTGCATCTGGTTGGCGCCGTTGCCGCTCTTGGCCGGGATCGCATCCGAGCCGAAACGGTGCGCCGGATCGGGGTCGATCACCGTGCGGAAGGCGGTGCCGACCAGCAGGGACTGGAACTTGGAGCGGGTGTAGAACTCGCCCCAGATCACGGCGGCGGGCATGTTGTTGATCGCCATCTTGATGCCGATCTGCTGCCAGTCCTGCTGCATCAGCTGCTGGCACTGCTCGCGCAGGGCGGCGCCCGTCGTGGTCGAGACGGCAAATTCGAGCGGCACGCCGTTCTTCATGCGCACACCCGAGCCGGAGCGCTTCCAGCCGGCATCGTCGAGGGATCTTGCCGGCGAGCGCCGGATCGTAGACCTGCTTGGGCAGGTTAGGGTCATAGGCCCAGGATTCCTGCGGCATGAAGGATTCGGTCGGGATGTGCAGGCCGTAGAAGACGATGTCGATGATCGCCTGCTTGTTGATCGAGGCATAGAGGGCCTTGCGCACCGCCTTGTCGGACAGAACGGGGTGCTCGAGGTTCGGCATCAGCACCTCGAGCGAAGCGCTCGGGATCTTCACCACCTTGCGGCCGGGCAGCTTGATCGCCTCGGCGTAGAAATTCGCCGGGATGCCGGTGCCGATGATCAGGTCGACCTGGCCGGTGCGGAACTGGGCATAGAGCGCGGTCTGGTCGGGCACGTATTTCAGCACCGCCTTCTCCAGATACGGCCCCTTGCCGTGGTACTTCTCATTGGCGACGAGCTGGATGTTGTCGCCCGGCGTGCGCGTGCCCCATTTGAACGGGCCGGTGCCGACCGGCGCGCCATTGAACGGCGCGGTGTTCGGGTCGGCCGCCTTCTCCAGGAGGTGCTTGGGCACGATGAAGGTGTTGGAGAGCAGCGCGAGATAGGGCGCATAGGCCTTCTCCATGCGCCAGGAGATCTCCAGCGGGCCGGTGACCTTGATGTCCTTGACGAGCGAGTGGCCAACGCGGGTGCGCGCCTTGAAGCCCGGCGCATTGATCAGCTCGAGCGTGTACTTGACGTCTTCTGCGGTGAAGGGCGCCCCGTCGTGCCAGGTGATGCCCTCGCGCAGCTTGACCTTCCAGGCGAGGCCGCCTTCCGAGATGCCGCCATTGGCCTCGCTCGGCACCTCGGCCGCGAGGTCGGGGACCAGCGAGCCGTCGGGCTGGGCCAGCCACATGGTGTTGAAGACCTGCATCCAGACGGTCTCGTCGACCTCGATGCCGGGCATCAGCGGGTTGAAGGCCGTCGGCTCCTGCGACAGGCCGACCACGACCTGGCCGCTCGGCTTTGCGGGTGGGGGCGGCGGCGCCTTGCCCTGGGCGCGAGCGCCAAGACCGGACGCGGCGAGGATGCCGCCGGCGCCCAGCGCCAGGACCTCGCGGCGATGCAGGGCAGGCAGAGCAAGGCCGGACGCCTTCATGGACGGCTTGTTCATCGTTGATCCCCTCGTTGTCGACGGCCTCACGAGACCGTGGCACGGCCGCCGCCTTTTGCTTGGCGGCTGGCCGTATCGGCCGTCGAATTGACGGCCCGGCCCCATCATAGGCAGGCCGCGACCGGCGATGGTCACCGTCCTGTGCGGGGACAACTAAAAGAATCTGCCGAATCCTGCCCTCCCTTTGGCATAGGGTTCCAGGCGGATCGGGCTTGAATACCGGCCTCCCGCCCGGTCGGCGCTGCCAGCACGACCTCTCCCGCCAAGGACAACGCCGCCATGTCGCCCCCGGTCAACCGCGTCCAAAGCGACGGAGCCTTCCCCGCAGCAGCCGATGTCGTGGTCATCGGCGGCGGCATCGCCGGCGTCACCGCCGCCTACCACCTGGCGAAGAAGGGCCATTCGGTCGCACTGGTCGAGAAAGGCTATCTCGCCGGCGAGCAGTCGAGCCGGAACTGGGGCTGGTGCCGCCAGCAGAACCGCGACCTGCGCGAGCTGCCGCTGGCGATGCGGGCGGTCGAGATGTGGAACGGACTCTCCGAAGAGGTCGGAGCCGATGTCGGCTTCCGCCGCAGCGGCCTGACCTATCTGACGACGCGCCAATCCGACCTTGATGCCTGGGAGGGCTGGGGCGAGAAGGCCCGCCAGTACCAGATGCAGACGCGCATGCTGAGCCCCGAGGAGGCCCGGGCTCTGGCACCGCACGCCAAGGGTGACTGGGTCGGCGGCGTGCATTCGCCGACCGATGGCCGCGCCGAGCCGGCGATGGCGGTTCCGGCCATCGCCGAAGCGGCGCGCCGTCTCGGCGTCACCATCCACCAGGATTGCGCAGCGCGCGGGCTCGAGACCGCGGCGGGACGTGTCTCCGGCGTCGTCACCGAGAAAGGCACGATCCGCACCGCCACGGTGCTGCTCTCCGGCGGTGTCTGGACGGCGATGTTTGCCCGCCACCACGGCATCAGCATGCCGCTTGCCGGCATCAAGTCGACCTCGTTCTTCACCGGGCCGGCGCCGGAGATCACGACCGGCGGCATCTCGACGCCCGACCTCACCATCCGCCGCCGGGTCGATGGCGGATACACGGTCGGCATCAGCGGGCGCGGCCTGCTCGAGCTCTCGCCGCACGGCATGCTCAACGCCAAGCCGTTCTGGCGCACCTTCAAGAAGCGCCACAGACTCCTCACCATCCGCGCGGGCAAGTCCTTCTTCTTCGGCCCCGAGGCGCTGATGCGCTGGAGCAATGGTTCGATCTCGCCCTTCGAGCGGATGCGGACCTATGACCCGCCGGCGCAGGAAGAGTTGATCACCTTCGCCAAGAAGCGGCTCGCCGAGATCTTTCCGCAGCTCGCCACTGTCGAGATCAAGCACAAATATGGCGGGCTGATCGACTTCACGCCCGACTGGGTGCCGGTCATCTCCGCGGTCGACAAGCTGCCGGGCCTGCACGTCTCGGCCGGCTTCAGCGGCCATGGCTTCGGCATCGGCCCCGCGGCGGGGCGGCTCGCGGCCGACATCGTCACCGGCGACAGCCCGATCGTCGATCCCACCCCCTATCGCTACAGCCGCCTCGTCGACGGGACCGACCTCGGCGAGCCCGGGCTGATGTGACGCTCGCCCTGCCCTGACCACGCAGTCCAGCCGCCCTGCGGTGCAGCTTCTTCCGGAGCCTTCCATGCCGCCGACCATCGAACGCATCGCCAGCAGCGAGGCGCTGCCTGCGGCAGCGGATGTCGTCGTCATCGGCGGCGGCATCGTCGGCGCCGCCGCCGCCTATTATCTGGCGCGGCGCGGCCGCTCGGTGGCGCTGGTCGAGAAGGGCGTGGTCGGCGGTGAGCAGTCGAGCCGCAACTGGGGCTGGTGCCGCAAGCAGAACCGCGACGCCCGCGAACTGCCGCTCGCGATCCGCGCCATGGACCTCTGGGAGAGACTGAGCGAGCAGCTCGGCCGCGACAGCGGCTTCCGGCGCTGCGGCTTGGTCTACGCCAGCAACGACGCCGCGCAGCTGGCGCAATGGGAGCGATGGCGCGAGACGGCCAAGGCCTTCGACGTCGAGACCACGATGCTCACCGGGCACGAGACCGCGGCGATGACCGCCGCCAGCGGGCAGAGCTGGCTAGGCGGCCTGCATTCCGTCACCGACGGCAAGGCCGAGCCGTCGCTCGCAGCGCCGCTGATGGCCGACGGCGCCCGCCGCAACGGCGCCAGCGTCCATCAAGGCTGCGCCGCACGCGGGCTCGACATCACCAATGGCGCGGTCACCGGTGTCGTCACCGAGAAGGGCACGATCCGGACCAATGCGGTCGTGCTCGCCGGCGGCGCCTGGGCCTCGGCCTTCTGCCTCCGCCATGGCATCGCCTTCCCGCAGGCGAGCATCCGCGCCACAAGCCTGCGCACCGAAGCAGCGCCGGACTTCCTCGACGCGTTCTATACACCGGAGATCGCGCTGACCCGCCGGCTCGACGGCAGCTACACGGTTGCTATCAGCGGCAAGGGCACGCTCGAGATCACGCCGCAGGGCCTGCGCTATGCCCGCGAGTTCCTGCCGATGTTCATCAAGCGGCTGAAGGCGGTCGAGCTCGGCATCGGCTCCTCCTTCTTCAGCGGGCCGGAGGCCTTCGGCAGCTGGAAGCTCGACGAGGTCACGCCCTTCGAGACGATCCGCGTGCTCGATCCGGCGCCCAGCCGGCGTGCGGTGACAACCCTGCTGGAGCGTGCCCACGCCATGTTCCCGACCCTCAAGACCGTCGCCGTGCGCGAAAGCTGGGGCGCCTATATCGATTCAACGCCAGACGCCGTGCCGGTGATCTCGCCGGTTGCCGGCCTCTCGGGCTTCGTGCTGGCGGCCGGCTTCAGCGGCCACGGCTTCGGCCTCGGCCCTGCCGCCGGCCATCTCGCCGCCGATCTCGCCACCGGCGACACGCCGATCGTTGACCCCAGCCCGTTCAGGCATTCGCGCCTCGTCGACGGCTCCCGCGGCGCGATCGGCGAGTTCTGAAGGTCAGCTGAGCCGGTCGGCGACATCAGCGATCATCGCCATCGCTCCGGCGAGCTCGGCGTCGGTGATGTACTCTTCCGGCTTGTGGGCGCGGTCGACATCGCCGGGGCCGCAGACGATCGCGGCGATGCCGGCGCGCTGGAACCGGCCGGCCTCGGTGCCATAGCTGACGGCGGCCTGGCGCGCCTGGCCAGAAGCAGCCTCGGTGAAGGCGACCAGCGGATCGGTCTCGTCGAGGGCGAGCGGCGGGTAGTCGCTCATGGTCTCGAAGCTGAACGCGACCTTGTGCCCGGTCGCGGCAGCCTCGCGCGCGATCCGCTCGGCGACACCGGGCAGGAAGCCGAGCAGCGCGGCGGGCTCCTGCCCGGCGATGGCGCGGGCCTCGACCTCGAACACGCATTGCGCCGGCACGATGTTGATGCCGGTGCCGCCCTTGATCACGCCGACCTGGATCGTCGAATAGGGCGGCGCAAAAGCTTCGGCGAAAGGCCCCTGCCGGGCATGGCGCAGCGCCTCTTCATGGATCGCGGCAATGAGGCCGGCGGCATAGTGGATCGCGTTGTCGCCGAGATCGGTGCGCGAGGAATGGCCTGCCTTGCCATCGACCGTGACGCGCTGGGCGATCTTGCCCTTATGGGCCAGCACCGGCCGCAAACCGCTCGGCTCACCGACGATGCAGCCGATCACCGGCGGACATAGCTCCGGCAGGCGCGCGATCAGATGGCGCACGCCGACGCAGCCGACCTCCTCGTCATAGGACAGCGCGATATGCACCGGCCGCGCCAGCTTCTTGCCGATGAGGTCGGGAACGCTCGCCAGCATGCAGGCGACGAAGCCTTTCATGTCGACCGCGCCGCGCCCGATCAGGCGCTCGCCGTCGCGCCGCAGCTTGAAGGGATCGCCGACCCAGCCTTCCGGCGCCGCCGGAACCACATCGAGATGGGCCGAGAGGATGACGCCGCCTTCGACCTTCGGCCCGATCGTCGCGAACAGGTTGGCGCGGTCACCCTCCGGCCCCGGCACGATCACGCTGTCGACGTCATGGCCGGCGAGATAGGCCCGGACATGCTCGATGATCGCCCCGTTCGGGGTGCGGCAGACGGAGGGAAAGCCGACGAGATCGGCGAGAACAGTTTCGACGGTCATGGGGATTCGCTTGAGGGTTGGTTCAGCCGAACTTCGGCGAGGCGGACTGGCCTGTCCATCCTGCTCCGGCGGCCGCAGCAATCCATGCCGAAGCAAGCCGGTTCATCGGCAGAATATTCGGTCGCGCCGATCGGATTCCGCCTCCCTCCCCGCGCTCTCACTCTAGCCTCTTCCCAACGGCAGAGAGCCGTCGCAACGATCGAGAGCGAGACGATGAGCAGCTTCCGGCCGAAATTCATCACCTTCGACTGCTACGGCACGCTGATCTATTTCGAGATGGCTCCGGCCGCCCGGCGCGCCTATGCCAGCCGGCTTTCGCCCGAGCAGATGGACGCCTTCTGCGACGCCTTCTCAAGCTATCGCCTCGACGAGGTCCTCGGCGCCTGGAAGCCCTATCAGGACGTCGTCAGCAATGCGGTGGAGCGGAGCTGCAAGCTGCTCGGCATCGCCTATGATCCGGCCGATGCCCAGGCCATCATCGACGAGATCCCGAGCTGGGGCCCGCATCCCGACGTGCCGGCAGGTCTTGCCAAGGTCGCCAAGGAAATTCCGCTCGTCATCCTCTCCAACTCGATGACGAGTCTGATCCCGCATTCGGTCGCCAGGCTCGGCGCGCCCTTCCACGCCGCCTACACCGCGCAGGAAGCCCAGGCCTACAAGCCCCGCATGCGCGCCTTCGAGTACATGTTCGACATGCTCGGCTGCGGGCCGCAGGATGTGATGCACTGCTCGTCGAGCTTCCGCTACGACCAGATGACCGCCTATGACATGAAGATCGCCCGCCGCGTCTTCGTCAATCGCGGCCACGAGCCGTCCAACCCCTACTACAGCACGCACGAGATCAAGGACATTGGCGGCCTGCCGGGCCTGGTCGGGCTCTGATCATGCCGGGTGATTTCGACCCGGCCGCGATACACGTCACGACAGGGCACTTCATCGCCGGCGAGGCGATCGGCGGCGGCGAGACGATGACGGTCGCTCGCCCATCCGATCTCGTCGACTATGCCGAGATCCCGATAGCCGACGCCGCCATGGTCGACCGGGCCGTCGGCAGCGCCCATGCAGCAGTCGCGGCCAGCGGCTGGGCGACGAGACCGCCCCGCGAGCGCGCCCGCATCTTGAGGCGCTGGGCCGAGCTCATCGAAGCCAATGCCGAAGAACTCGGCCGGATCGAAGCCGTCGGATCGACGCGGCCGATCTCGCAGGCCGTGACCGGCGACGTCGCAGCCACGGCCGACGGCATCCGCTTCTTCGCCGAATGGGCCGACAAGCTCGGGGGCGAGGTCGCGGCGACGCACAGCGACAATCTCGGCCTGATCGTCTCCGAGCCTTATGGCGTCGTCGGCGCGATCGCGCCCTGGAACGTGCCGCTCAGCACCGCGTCATGGAAGCTCGGCCCGGCGCTCGCGGCAGGCAATGCCGTCGTGCTGAAGCCGTCGGAACTGACGCCCTTTTCTGCCGTCAGACTGGCGCAGCTCGCGATCGAAGCGGGCATGCCGGCCGGCATCTTCAATATCGTCCAGGGTACCGGCGTCACAGGCGATGCCCTGGCGCGCCATCCGGGTATCGGCAAAATCTCGTTCACCGGATCGACCCGGACCGGCGCGGCGATCATGAAGGCGGCGGCCGAAAGCGGCATCAAGCCGGTGACGCTCGAGCTCGGCGGAAAGAGCCCGCAGCTCGTCTTTGCCGATGCCGATCTGGAGAAGGCGGCAAGCTGCATTGCCGGTTCGATCCTGGCCAATTCCGGCCAGGGTTGCGTCGCCGGCTCACGGGTGATCGTGCAGCGCCCGATCGCGGAGGCCCTGATCGACCTGCTGAAGGTCAAGCTCCCCCGGATCACGCCGGGGCATACCTGGAAGGCTGCGACCGATTTCGGCCCGATCGTGTCCGAGGCGCAGGCCCGCCGCATCGACCGCATCGTTACCGCCAGCCGGGAGCAAGGCGGCGAGGTGCTGCTCGGCGGCGGCCTGATGGCCGGCTATGGCGGCGCCTACTACCAGCCGACGATCGTCGCCAACGTGACCGGCGACAATGCGGCGGTGCGCGAGGAGGTCTTCGGACCGGTCCTCACCATCCAGACCTTCGCCGACGAGGACGAGGGCTTCGCCCTCGCCGACCATCCCGAATACGGCCTCGCCGCTGGCGTCTACACCCGCGATCTCGGCCGCGGCCTGCGTGCCGTGCGCCGGTTGCAGGCCGGCACCGTCTGGGTCAACCGCTACAGCCGCACGCTCGACTTCATCCTGCCGACCGGCGGCTACAAGAGTTCCGGCATCGGCAAGGATCTCGGCCGGCAGGCGGTCGAGCAGAACCTGCGGCACAAGACGGTGCTGATCGACATAGCAAGCTGACGGCGCCGCGCAGCGTCGTCAGCCATAGCAGGCCTGCCTCAGACCGAGGCCGGGGTGGAGCGCGTCGATCGCCTCGATCTCGGCCTTCAGCTCCGCCCCGATCCAGTCCCGGATCTCGCGGACGACCGGGCTCGGCGGGCGGTTGCGCGGCGTCAGCAGCACGCAGTTGCGCTCGCCGCGCGTCAGCCGGTCGCTGGCCGGCACCAGCGCGCCAGACCTCAGCGCATGCGAGACGACCGTGATCCAGCCGAAGGCGACACCCTGGCCGAGCAGCGCGGCCTGCACCACAACGGCATAGTCCGAGAAGCTCAGCGTCTTGACCGGCCCGGACCGGCCGGTGGCGAAGGGCGGATAGCGCTCGGCCCAGTCGAGCGCGGAATCGGTCAGGTTGATGATCGTGTTGCCCTCGCCCGTCACCTCGGCTTCGGGCTCGGCCTGCCGGTAGCCGGGGCTGCAGATCGGCAGCATGACCTCGCGCACCACCATCGCCTCGGCTGGCACCGCTTCGTCGCCATCGAGGAAGCGCATGCCGAGATCGACATTGTCGACCGGGCCGCGCAGCGAGCCGGCGATCATCTGGAAGCGCAGGTCGACCGAGGGAAACCGGCGCTGGAAATGATCCATGCGCGGCATCAGCCAATGCGTGGTGAAGGCGGAGGAGACCGAGATCGTCACCGTCTCCTTGCCGCCGCGCAGCTGCTCGACCTCGCGCAGGCCCGCTTCGATGCTGCGGAAGCCATCGGCGACGCGGCGATAGAGCACTTCGCCCTCCGGCGTCAGGATCGCGCCCCTCCCGCCGCGCTCGAACAGGCGCAGGCCGAGATGGCTCTCGAAGCGCGACAGCATGCGGCTGACCGCCGGCTGTGTAACGTTCAGCTCCTCGGCTGCGCGGGTGAAACTGCCACTGCGCGCCGCCGCCTCGAAGACGAAGAGCGCATTGCTCGACGAGACCATGCGGCGCAGCTCTGACATTACACCAGGTTATGTTTTCCCTGATTATTTGGCAATTGCGACAAGGAGCTGAAATCCCGTTTCATGAGCTGATCGAATGCAGCTTGCGGTGACGGCCCGGCAGAGGCTCGCACCGTCGAACAGCACCAGCGCCGGCATGGATCGCCATAAGATCACCTTATGGCCCGTCCCGAAAACGGTCTTTGCCTACGCAGTGCCGCGATGTCGCTGTATCCGGACGGGAGAGTGCCATGGCCAACATAGGCGGCGAACGCGTCGAGATCAGATCCGCGAGCAAGCATTACGGCTCGGTGCGCGCGCTCGACGACGTCTCGCTCGACATCGCCCCGCAGGAATTCGTCTCGCTGCTCGGCCCGTCCGGCTCGGGCAAGACCACCCTGCTCGGCATCCTCGGCGGCTTCATCCAGCCTTCCGGCGGCTCGGTCCATCTCGGCGGGCGCGACGTCACCTATACCCCGCCGCACAAGCGCGACATCGGCATCGTCTTCCAGAACTACGCGCTCTTCCCGCATATGAGCGTCGGCGAGAACGTCGCCTTCCCCCTGCGGGCCCGGCGCCTGCCCAAATCGACCTATGCCGAGAAGGTCCGCGGTGCGCTCGCCATGGTCGACCTCGCCGGCTACGAGGAACGCGGCATCGGCCAGCTCTCCGGTGGCCAGCGCCAGCGCGTCGCGCTCGCCCGCGCCATGATCTTCGAGCCGCGCCTGATCCTGATGGACGAGCCGCTCTCGGCGCTCGACAAGCAACTACGCGAAAATATGCAAATCGAGCTGCGCCAGCTCCACAAGCGGCTGGGCGCGACGATCATCTACGTCACCCACGACCAGCGCGAGGCGCTGACGATGAGCGACCGGGTCGCCATCCTGAAGGATGGCAAGCTGGTCCAGATCGACCGGCCCGAGCGCCTGCACGACCACCCGGCCAACGCCTTCGTCGCCAGCTTCATCGGCGAGGCGACGTTGCTTCCGGTCGAGCGCGTGGGGTCGGACAGCGTCTCCCTCGCCGGGACGGTGCTGAAGAGCGCCCGCCCGATCGCGCCTAATGGCGAACTCGTGCTCGCGATCCAGACCGAGAAGCTGCTGGTCGAGGACGGTTCCGGCAGCCCGGAGCGCAACCGGCTCGAAGCCCGCGTCACCGATGTCGTCTTCCAGGGCGAGAGCCTGCGCGTCTTCCTCACCCTCGACGACGGCACGCTCTTGAGCCTGCGCCAGCCCAGCCACTACGAAGCCGCCCGCCGCATCCCGCCGGTCGGCGAGCGCCTCGCCCTCAGCCTCCACCCGCAGGACACGATCATCGTGCCGAAAGCCGGCGCCTGACCCCTCCCGAGCAGAGATACCAAACCATGGCCCTCAGCGATTTCAAGGTTCTCACATTCGACGTCGTCGGCACGCTGATCGACTTCGAGGCCGGCGTCCTCGGCGCGGTCCGGCGCCTCGGCGGCCCGGCGGCCGCCAGGCTCAGCGACGACGAGATCTTCGCGCCCTACCTCAAGGGCCGCGAGCTGCATTACGAGCGCTCCAGCGAGGTGATGAAGCTGGTCTACATCCACCTCGCCAAGGAGCTCGGCCTACCGCATGACGATGCCACGGCCGACGCCTTCCAGCTCGCCATCCTGCGCCATCCCGCCTTCCCGGATTCGGCAGAGGCTCTGACGCGGCTGCGCAAGCACTACCGGCTGGTGGCGATGACCAATGCCGATCGGCCGAGCTTCACCTGCTACTCGCACACGCTCGGCAATCCGTTCCACGACAGCATCACCGCTGACGAGGCGATCCACCCCAAGCCCGATCCGCTCTACTTCGCCTATAATCGCGGCCGGCAATCGGCCTTCGGCTACAAGCAGGAGGAGATCCTCCACGTCGCGCAGAGCCAGTATCACGATATCCGCGTCGCCAAGTCGCTCGGCTATGCCACCTGCTGGATCGAGCGGCGTCAGGGGCAGAAGGGCTTCGGCGGCACGCCGGCGGTGCCCGAGATCACCAAGCCCGATTATCACTTCACGACGCTGAAGGCGCTTGCCGATGCGGTCGAGGCGGAACGGGCCTGATCCCGTGACGGCCGCGCCGACATCCTGGCAGGCCCTCGACGCCGCGCCCTCGCTCTGGCGGGCGACGGCATCGCCGCTACCCGCTTTGTCGCCGCTCGCCGGCGATGCGCAGGCGGATGTCGTGATCATCGGTGCCGGCTATACCGGGCTCTCGGCTGCCCACCATCTCGCAGCCAGCGGCCTTGCGCCACTGGTGCTCGAGGCGAACGAGCCCGGCTGGGGCGCGAGCGGGCGCAATGGCGGCGTCATCACCGCCAAATTCCGCCTGTCCTTCCCGGCGATCGCCGCCGGCCATGGCCGGGGCATGGCGAAACGCATGTACGATATCGCCCATGAGGCGACCGATATCGTCGCCGAGCTGGTCGACACCCACGGCATCCGGGATGCCGGATTGACCCGCGCCGGCCAGATCAAGGCCGCGCACAACCATGAGACGCTGGCCTATGCGGTGAAGGAAGCGCAGTGGCTTCGCACCGAATTCGGCGACACCACGATGACCGTGCTCGATGCCGGGCAGGTGCGCGAGGAGACGGGCTCCGCCGGCTTCGTCGGAGGCGTGCTCAATGCCGGCTCGGGCGGCATCCACCCGCTCAACTATCTGCGCGGCCTCGCCCGCGGCCTGACCGCACAAGGCATCCCCGTCCATAGCCAGACGCCGGCACTCAGCCTCAAACGCGAGCGCGACGGCGTGCTGGTCGAGACGCCACGCGGCACCGTGCGCGCGAAGCAGGCGATCATCGCCACCAACAGCTATTCGGATCTCACGCCCGCGACCCGCGAGTACCAGCGCACCCTGATCCCGTTCCGCAGCGCCATCATCGCGACCGAAAAGCTCTCGCCAAATCTCGCTGCCAGCGTGATGCCGACGGGCCGGACCTATACCGAGACCAAGCGGATGATGCGCTGGTTCCGCATGGTCGACGACCGGATCGTCTTCGGCGGCCGTGGCGCCTTCGGCAAGACGGATTCCGCTGCCGCCTTCGCCGCCCTGCACAAGGCGATGATCGGCATCTTCCCGCAGGTCGCCGATGTGCCGCTGGCCTTTTCCTGGTCCGGGCTGGTGGCGATGACGCTCGATTCCGTGCCGCATGTCGGCCGCGTCGACGACCGGGTCATGGTCGCCATGGGCTACAACGGCGCCGGTGTCGCCATGTCCAGCCTGATGGGGCGTTACCTTGCCGCCTTCGCGCGCGGCGAACGCCCCGATGTCGGGCTGCTCGACGTCGGCCGCATGCGGCCCGTGCCCTTCTATGCGCTTCGAGAACCGGCGGTCCGTCTGGTCGCCGGCTGGTACCAGTTTCTGGATGCGATCGGACGGTAGGCCTCGAAGCTCCGATCCAAAACAATAGGGGAACAGGACATGGCTAAGAGCTTGAACTTCCGGACCGCCTGCGCCGCAGCGGGGTTTTCCCTCGCAATGCTCGGCTCCGCTATGGCAGCCGAGCAGATCATGTTCGTCTCGCAGGGCGGCGCCTATCAGAAGGCGCAGACCATCGCAATCCTCGACCCGAGCGCCAAGAAGCTCGGCATCACCATCAACCAGGACAGCGTGCCCGATGCCTGGCCGATCATGCGCTCGCAGGTCGCGACCGGTAAGCCGACCTGGGACGTCGTCGACGTCGCCACCAATTTCTGCCTGCGCGGCGGCGAGCAGGGCATCGTCGAGAAGCTCGACTTCAGCAAGATCCCGAACGCCGCGGCGATGCCGGCCGAGTATCGCAGCGACTATTCGGTCGCCTACGAGTTCTATTCGAGCGTGCTCGGCTACAATCTGAAGAAATTCCCGGACGCGGCCAGCGCGCCCAAGAGCTGGGCCGATTTCTGGGACGTGAAGAAATTCCCCGGCCGCCGTTCGCTGCGCAACCACCCGCTGGCGACGCTGGAAGCGGCGCTGATGGCCGACGGCGTCGCCGCCGACAAGCTCTACCCGCTCGATGTCGACCGCGCCTTCAAGAAGCTCGAGGAAATCAAGCCGAACATCACGGTGTGGTGGACCTCCGGCGCCCAGTCGGCGCAGCTCCTCAACGATGGCGAGGTCGACATGGTGATGGCCTGGAACGGCCGCATCAGCGCGCTCGCCAAGGAAGGCGCCAAGGTCACCTACACCTACAACCAGGGCATCCTGCAGAGTACCTCGCTCTGCGTGCTGAAGGGCGCGCCCAACCTCCCGACCGCAATCAAGTTCCTGAACGAGGCGGTCGATCCGGTGCACCAGGCCAACCTGCCGCTGCATATCGACTACGGCCCGGCCAATCCGAAGGCCTATGACACCAAGGTCATCTCCGAGGCACGGGTCAAGGAGCTGCCGAGCGCGCCCGAGAACGCCAAGGTGCAGACCCTGATGTCCTATGCCTGGTGGACCTCGCCGGCCGGCGAGGCCGCCGAGAAGCGCTGGCTCCAGTTCATGCAGAAGTGAACCGACGCAGGAGATGCTCGGGCCAGGCCCGAGCATGACGAGGGCGACGAGATGAGCATTAGCACGATCGACCCATCCCTCCGTCATCAGCGCCGCGAGCAGGCGCTGATGACCCTGCTCGCGGCGCCCGCCGTGCTGGTGATCGTCGCGCTGGTGGTGATCCCTGTGGGATGGCTGGCGGCCCAGTCCGTCTACGACAACGGCTTCACGCTGGAGCACTACCGCCGCATCTTCACGGAAGAAGTCTACTGGCGCAGCTTCGCGCTGACCTTCCGCATCGCTTTGATGGTGACGCTCCTCACCTTGCTGCTCGGCTATCCGGTCGCCTATGCGGCGGCTCACGCCAAGCGGCCCTGGAACGTGCTGATCCTGGCCTGCGTGATGCTGCCGTTCTGGACCAGCGTGCTGGTGCGCGCTTATGCCTGGCTCGTTCTGCTGCAGCGCACCGGCGTCGCCAACCAGCTGCTCGAACGCTTCGGGCTGACCACCGAACCCTTGGCGATGGTGCACAACGAGCTCGGCACGGTCATCGCCACGGTCCACATCCTCCTGCCGTTCATGGTGCTGCCGCTCTACTCGACCATGCAGAAGATCCCGCGCGAGCTGATGCTCGCTGGCGCCAGCCTCGGCGGCGGCCCGCTCTACAGCTTCCGGCACATCTTCCTGCCGCTGTCGTTGCCGGGCGTCGTCGCCGGGCTCACCCTCGTCTTCGTGCTGACGCTCGGCTTCTACATCACGCCCGAGCTGCTCGGCGGCGGACGCACCGTGATGATCTCGATGGTGGTGAGCCGCAATGTCGAGCTCTACGCGCAATGGGGCGCAGCGAGCGCAGTTGGAGTCGTTCTCCTTGTCTGCGTGCTCGCGATCTTCGCCGCGGTCGGCCGCATCATCCCGCTCGACAAGATGCTGGGGCAGAAATGAAAACCTCGCTGCTGCCGCGCCTGGCCTTCGGCCTCCTCATCGGGCTGATCCTGATCTACCTGATGCTGCCGGTGCTGATCATCGTGCCGATGTCGTTCTCGAGCACGCGCTTCCTGACCTTCCCGCCGCCGGCGCTGTCGCTACGCTGGTACGCTGAGTATTTCGGCAATCCGAACTGGATGCAGGGCACGCGGATGAGCCTGATGCTCGGCGTGCTGACCGTGCTGATCGCGACGCCGCTCGGCACCGCCGCCGCCTATGCGATCAGCAATGCCCAGAACCGGCTGATGCGGTCGCTGCACATGGTGCTGATGCTGCCGCTGATCGTGCCGATCATCATCGTCGCGATCGGCATCTTCTTCGTCTACGCCAAGCTCGGCCTGATCCAGACCCTGACCGGGCTGGTGCTGGCCAATGTCATGCTCGGCCTGCCCTATGTCATCACCTCGGTCGTCGCCGGCCTGCAGAGTTTCGACAAGACGCAGGAGATGGTGGCGCGCAGCCTCGGCATGAACCGCCTGCGGGCCTTCCTCACCGTGACGCTGCCGCAGATCAAGGCCAGCGTCTTCGCCGGCGCCGTCTTCGCCTTCATCTCGGCGATCGACGAAACGATCATCGCGCTCTTCGTCTCCGGCGGTCAGTATCAGACCCTGACCAAGCGCATGTTCACCGCGCTCCGCGACGAGATCGACCCGACCATCGCCTCGATCTCGACCCTGCTGACGGCGGCTTCCTTCCTGCTCGTCCTGCTCGCCATGAGCGGGCAGAAGAAGGAGGCGTAGCGCAGGCCACGTCTGAGGGCGCTGTGGAACGCGCTCCGGCGAGTCGACTGGCGTGGTCGTCGAGAACCGGAGCGGAGCGGACTTTTCGTCCGTGAGCACCGGAAGCGCAGACGGCCGCGTCAGGCGGCCGTCGGAGTAGCGTTCCGGAGCGCCCTCAGTGGCGCCAGTCCTGATAGCGGTAATAAGCGCCGACGAAGGGCAGGAACCAGGGCGGGCCGAAATGGCCGGGCACAGCCGGCCATTCGAGCCCGGCGAAGGGGTTCGCCTTCGCCTCTCCGCCCATCACCCTCGCCATCGCCTGGCCCATATGCACCGACATCTGGGTGCCATGGCCGCTATAGCCGAGCGCGTGGAAGACGCCGTCGCGCTCGCCGGCGCGCGGCAGCCGGTCTGCCGTCATGTCGACGAGTCCACCCCAGCAATAGTCGATGCGCGTGCCGGAAAGCTCGGGGAAGAGCTCCAGCATGCGGGCCCTCAGGATCGCACCGCTCTTGGCGTCCGATGCCGGGCTCGACAGGGCAAAGCGCGCCCGCCCCCCGAAGATCAGCCGGTTGTCGGGGGTGAGCCGGAAATAGTTGCCGATATTCTTCGTCGTCGTCGCCGTCCGCCGCGTCGGCATGATCGCCTCGGCGCGCTCGGGCGAGAGCGGCTCGGTGGCGATGATGAAGCTGCCGACCGGCACGATCCGCCGCCTCAGCCAGGCGAAAGGCCCCCGGCGCGAGGCGCCGGTCGCGAGGAGCACCTGCCCCGCCTCCAGCGTGCCACGGCTGGTGACGACGCGATGGACCTGGCCGTTCAGCCGCTCGAGCCCGGTCACTGCGGCATTCTCATGGATCGCCGCGCCATTTCGCGCCGCCGCCTCGGCGAGGCCGACGCCGAAGCGGCCCATGTGCATATGCGCGCTGCGCGGATAGACGAGGCCGCCGAAGAAGCCGTCCGTGCCGATCTCGCGGCGAATCTCGGACGGCGATACGACGGTCAGGTCCGGCTCGACCGTGCGCCGCAGCAGCACGGCGCTCTTCTCCAGCTTGGCGAAATGCTCCGGCTTGGCCGCGAGCTTGATCTTGCCAGTGCGGATGAAATCGCAGTCGATCGCCTCGTGCGCGACCAGCGCCTCGACGGTGTCGACCGCGCTGTCGAAGGCGCGATAGAGCGCGACCGCCCGATCTTCGCCGAGGCTGGCGGCAAGGCTCCCGAGATCATGCGCGAGGCCGTTGTTGCAATGTCCGCCATTGCGGCCGGAGGCCTCGCCGATCACGCGGCCAGCTTCCAACACGGCGACGCTCGCGCCCGATTTCGCCAAGGCGAGAGCCGCCGACAGGCCGGTGAAGCCGCCGCCGACAATGGCGACGTCGACCTTGCCGGCGAGCGGAGCCGTGGAGCCGGCAGTGAATCCCGGCGCCGTCGCGAGCCAGTAGGGTTCGAGTTTCATGAGATTACGGTCTCAGCGCTCCGGACAGGCGGCACCGGCCGCGCCCCGCCGGGCGAGCCGGCTCCGACCGTCGAGAATACCGTCTTGCCGGGCAGGTTCTTGGACAATTTTGCAGTTCTCCGCAGCCCGGTGCCTGCCTATAGTCGCCTCGCATTCGAGGAACGAGGCCTGCAACGGTGGCTCACGGAATGGCTCGGCGCCGGCTCGACTACGAGCTCGCCATCAGGCCAATGACAGAAGCGGATATCTCCCAGGCGCACCAGCTCTCCGTCGGTGTCAGCTGGCCGCACCGGCCGGAGGACTGGCGCTTCGTGCTGGAAGTCGGGCACGGCTTCGTCGCCTGCGACGCGATCGACCGGGCCCTGGCTTCGGCGATGTGGTGGCCATATGGGCCGCATTTCGCCACGGTGGGCATGGTCATCACCTCGCCGCGCTTGCAGATGCAGGGCGCCGGGCGGCGGTTGATGGACACGATCTTCGAGCAGGCGGGCGATCGCGACCTCAGGCTCAACGCGACGCGGGCCGGCTACCGTCTCTACCGTTCGCTCGACTTCCAGCCGATCGGCCGCATCTTCCAGCATCAGGGCCGCGCCCAGGCGCCGTCTGGCGCTGCGCCCGACGAATTCGCGGTCCGGCCAGCAACCGCTGCGGACGGCGACGCGATCGCCCGGCTCGACGCCGACGCATACGGCGCCGATCGCTCGCGCGTGATGGCCGCGCTGATGAAGCTCGCGACCGGCACGGTAATCGAGCGGGAGGGCGCGCTGGTCGGCTTCGCCCTCTGCCGCCGCTTCGGCCGCGGCCATGTCGTCGGGCCGGTCGTTGCCGAGAGCGACGAGGCCGCGATCGCGCTCGTGCGGCCGCATGTACTTGCCCATGACGGCCAGTTCCTGCGTGTCGACACCGCCCAGGAGCAGGGCAAATTCGGCGGTTTCCTCGAAGATTGCGGCATGACCGTCTTCGACACGGTGACGACGATGATCCGCGGCCGCAATCACGGCCCGAGCGGTCAGGCGCGGACCTTCGGCCTCGTCACTCAGGCGCTGGGCTGAACTTTACAGGCCGAACAGCACCGGTAGCGGATAGCCCGGCTTCTGGATCGGCGACTTGATCACGATGTAGCTGAAGTATTTGGAGATGCCGATATTGCGGTCGAGCAGCGTCTCGATCAGCGACTGGTAATGGGTCAGTCCGCGCGTGACGAACTTGACGAGATAGTCGTAGCCGCCGCTGACCATATGGCACTCGACCACCTCGTCGACGCGCCTGAGCGCCGTCTCGAAGCGGATGAAATATTCCTTGGTGTGGTCGGCCAGGGTGATCTCGGTGAAGACTGTGATCGTCTCGCCGAGCTTCTGCAGGTTGATGGTTGCGCCATAGCCGGAGATGAAACCGGCCTGCTCCAGCCGCTTGACCCGCAGCAGGCACGGGCTCGGCGAGAGGCCCACCGCATCGGCCAGGGTGACGTTCGTCATCCTGGCGTTGTTCTGCAGCTCGATCAGGATCTTCATGTCGATGCGGTCGAGCCGCACGCCCGGTGTCACGACGAAAGCCTCATGCCAGAGCCGCCCTACGCAGCCGGGCGGAGGACACCGCACGGCCGCGCCACCCTAAAGGCTGTCGCGCCCTTCCGACAAGGAAGGGAGCATGGCCGAACAAGCAAATCTCACGCCGCCTTCGCCATCGCCAGGCTCGCCGCCACCTCCGGCAGCGCCATGACCTCGTCGAGCGTCTTGCGCAGCCGCGTGATGATCAGGTCGATCTCCGCCTCGCTGCAGCACAGCGGCGGCGCGAGTCCGATGATGTCGTCGGCGAAGGCGCGGAAGATCACGCCGTTGGCGTAGCCGCGCGCGAAGAGGTGGTCCGGCAGCTTCGCCTCGCGCGGAAGCTTCTGCTTGGTCACCTTGTCAGCGACCAGCTCGATGCCGGCGAGCAGGCCGCGCGCCCGGACCTCGCCGACAAGCGGATGGTCGGCGAGCGTCGCCAGGCGCTCCTCGAAATAGGCCCCGACGCGCTGGCCGTTGGCGAGGATGCCGCCCTCCTCGTAGAGGCGCAGCACCTCGAGCGCCACGGCGGCGCTGACCGGATGGCCCGAATAGGTGTAGCCATGGCCGATCGGCCCGCCGGCCGGCGCATTGTCCGCAATGGCGCGGTAGACCTTCTCGCCGATGGCGAGCGCGCCAAGTGGCGCATAGCCCGAGGTCAGTCCCTTGGCCATGGTCATCATATCAGGCACAACGCCTTCGGCCTCGCAGGCGAACATCGGTCCGGTGCGGCCGAAGCCGGTGATGACCTCGTCGGCGACGAAGAGGATGTCGAGCTCGGCCGCGGTCTCGCGCATCGCCTTGAGCCAGCCTTTCGGCGGCACGACAACGCCGCCCGAACCCTGCACCGGTTCGCAGAAGAAGGCCGCGACAGTGTCCGCGCCGAGTTCCTCGACCTTGGTGCGCAGCGCCGCGACGCTCGCCGCGATCACCGCCGCGTCGTCGCTTCCGGTCGGGTTGCGGTAGGGATAGGGCGAGGCGATGTAGTGCTGGCCTTCCGCCGGCAGGTCGAAGCCGGCATGGAAGGCCGGCAGCGCCGTGACGCCCGCCCCCGTCGAGCTCGAACCGTGATAGCCGCGTTCCAGCGAGATGATCCGCTTCTTCTGCGGCCGGCCGGTGACGTTGTAGTAGAAGCGGATCAGCCGGAGCGCGCTGTCGACCGCATCCGAGCCGCCCAGCGAGAAATAGATGTGGTCGAGATCGCCGGGCGTGAGCTCGGCGAGCTTGGCGGCGAGCCGGATCGTCGGCTCGCTGCCGAAGCTGAAATAGCCGGTGGCGTAAGGCAGCTCGCGCATCTGGCGCGCAGCCGCCTCGACGATGCTGTCATGGCCATAGCCGACATTGACGCACCACAGCCCGGCGAAGCCGTCGATCAGCTCATGGCCGTCGCTATCGGTGATGAAGGCGCCCTTGGCCGACTTCATCACGGTGACGCCGCGCTTCTCGTGGCCGGCCCAGTTGGCGACCGGATGGACCCAGTGACGGCGGTCGAGGGCTTCGAGGGAGTTGACGCTCATGGCGGAACCTCAGGCAGGACGGGAAGACGAAACGGAAGAAAAGGCGGCGCGCGCCGGATAGCCGAGCCGGCCGGCCCGCGACGGCGGGGACTGCACCTGCTCGCGCAGATAGCGGCCGGGAGTCGTGCCGTAGACGCTCTTGAAATGGCGCGAGAGATGGCTCTGATCGAAGAAGCCGGCGTCCAGCGCCGCCTGCGCAGCCGGGACGCCGTCGGCGAGCAGCGCCCGCGCATAGCGCACGCGCTGGCGGCAGACGAAGCGATGCGGCGTCAGCCCGACCTGGCGGCGGAAGACGGTGACGAAACGGCAGACGCTGAGCCCCGCCACAGCCGCCAAGTCGTCGAGATAGAGAGCCTCGGTGAAATGCCGCTCGATATGGACCAGCGCCCGCCGGATACCGGGGCTCGCCGGCTCCGCCACTCGGGCGGCAGGACGGGAAACAGACTGGAGCATGGACCGCCTTGTCCTCCGCTGAATGCGAATAGCGCTATCAGGAAGGCTAGGAGCGGACGGCCGGACTGTGCGGCGGCTTTGGCGCACCGCTTTGGTATGCCCTGCCCTATTCGGGGGCACGATCGGCAGATCGTGCTTCGAGCTCGCTGGTCAGGCGGACGCCAGCCCGCCAATATGGAAGCTCTTCAGCTCGAGATACTCCTCGATGCCGGTCGCGCCACCTTCGCGGCCGATGCCGGACTGCTTGACGCCGCCGAACGGCGCCACCTCCATCGAGACCGAGCCGGTATTGAGGCCGACCATGCCGAATTCGAGCCGCTCGCCGACGCGCCAGGAGCGTTTCAGATTCTCCGTGTAGAAATAGGCGGCGAGCCCATAAGGCGTGCCATTGGCGATCTCGATCGCCTCGTCCTCGTGCTTGAAGCGGAACAGTGGCGCCACCGGGCCGAAGGTCTCCTCATTGGCGAGGCGCATCCGCGTGGTCGCGCCGGTCAGCACCGTCGGCACGACGAAACGGGAGCCGTCGACCTCGCCTTGCGCCCCCGCCAACCGCGTCGCGCCGAGCGAGAGCGCATCGTCGAGATGCGCGTGAACCTTCTCGACGGCCGCCGCATTGATCAGCGGGCCGATGGTGACGCCGGCTTGCCGCCCGTCGCCGACCCGCATCGCCGCCACCGCCTGAGCGAGGCGGTCGGCGAAGGCGTCGTGGATGCCGTCCTGCACCAGGATGCGGTTGGCGCAGACGCAGGTCTGGCCGGCATTGCGGAACTTGCTGGCGATGGCTCCGGCGACGGCTGCGTCGAGATCAGCGTCGTCGAAGACGATGAAGGGCGCGTTGCCGCCGAGCTCCAGGCTCAGCCGCTTCAGCGTATCGGAGCATTGCCGCATCAGCAGTGCGCCGACCCGGGTCGAGCCGGTGAAGGAGAGCTTGCGGACCACGGGATTTCCCGTCAGCGCTGCGCCAATCCCTTGCGGCAGGCCGGTGACGATGTTGATCACACCGGGCGGGAAACCGACGCGCTCAGCCAACACGCCGAGCGCCAGCGCCGAAAAGGGCGTCAACTCCGAGGGCTTCACCACGATCGGGCAGCCGGCGGCCAGCGCCGGCGCGCATTTGCGGGTGATCATCGCATTGGGGAAATTCCAAGGCGCGATCGCGGCGGAGACGCCGACCGGCTCCTTCAGGACGAGGATGCGCCGGTCGGCGGTCGGCGCCGGCACGGTACTGCCATAGACGCGCCACGCCTCCTCGGCGAACCATTTGATGAAGCCTGCACCGTAGAGCACCTCGCCCTCGGCCTCCGCCAGCGGCTTGCCCTGCTCGGCCGTCATGATGCGGGCGAGGTCCTTGCGGTGTTCCAGCAAAAGGTCGTGCCAGCGCTCCAGCAGAGTGGCGCGCTCGGCCGCCGGCCGCGCCTTCCAGGCCGGAAACGCAGCCTCCGCTGCGGCGATGGCCGCGTTGGTTTCCGCCTCATCACAGGCCGGAATCGTGCCGATCTCGATGCCCGTCGCCGGATCGCGCACCGGCAGCTCCTCGCCAGAAGCGGCGCCCACCCACTCGCCACCGATCAGGGCGCGGCCGACGAGAAGCGTGCGGTCTTCGAGAGCGACAATCGACATGGAGGACCTCGTTCAGTAGCCGCGATCGCGGTCGATCAGGCCGAGCAGGGGTTCGCCTGCCTGGTGGCGCCGCAGATTCTCAAGGACGATGTCGAGCGAGGCCTCGGAACGCGAGCGGCTGGCGATGTGTGGCGTGAGCAGGACCTTGGGGTGGTTCCAGAGCGGATGCCCGGCGGGCAGCGGCTCCGGCTCGCAGACGTCCAGCACCGCTGCTGCGAGATGGTCGCTGTCCAGCGCGGCCAGCAGGGCGTCCTGATCGAGATGGCCGCCCCGGCCGGCATTGACCAGCATCGCGCCCTGCGGCAGCCGGGCGAAGAGCTCGGCCCCGAGCAGGCCGCGCGTCGCGTCGGTCAGCGGCAGCAGGCAGATCAGGATGTCGCTGCGGGCGAGGAAGTCCGGCAGTTCGTCATCGCCGGCGAAGGTCACGATCCCGTCGACCTCATGCCGCGAGCGGCTCCAGCCGGCGACCCCGAAGCCGAATTCGGCGAGCTTCAGCGCGCAGGCCTTGCCGAGCATGCCGAGGCCCAGAACGCCGACGCGACGCTCTGTGGTCGGCCTGATTCGGAGCGGCTTCCAGGCCTGTTCCCGTTGCGCGGCGATGTAGGGCACGAGATCACGATGCAGGGCCAGCACCGACATGGTGACGTATTCGACCATGCTGTCGACGAGCCCGGGCTCGATCATCCGCACGATCGGCAGGTGCGCCGGTATGTCCGCCAGGTTCAACTGGTCGACACCGGCGCCGACCGAGACGAGCAGTTCGAGATTGGGAAACTGGCCGAGCAGGTTGTCGGGCGGAAGCCAGGCGGCGAGATAGCGGATGTCGGCGGGGTCGCCGATATCCGGCCAGATCCGAAACGGCAGCTCGGGCGCCTTGTCCGCAAGCAGCCGCGTCCACTCCTCGGCGCGGGCGGCATCGGACTTGAGCAGCAGCGTCATCGTGTCGACCTCGCGGACATCAGCCGAGCGCCTGGTTGATCAGGGCGTGGAGGCGCGCCGGGCCGGGCGCGGCCGGCAGATCGCCGCGCACCATTGCGACAACGTCCCCGGCCGGCGCAAGACCATGCTGTGCCAGCCAATCGCCGAGCCCTGAGCCAAGCCGCAGATCGACCCGGATGAACTGGCCGGTCCGGCCATGCAGCCAGCAGGCGATCAGCGTGCGCGCGTCAGCTTCGTCAGCCGCCACGACCGGGCCGATCACATGGCCACGGCCGAAGGCCCGCAGGATGCTGAAGCCGACGGGCTGGCCGGCCTTCTCCAACACCAGGCACTGGCCACATTCCAGCAGGGCCGCAAGGCTCGGCCCGCGCTCCAGGCCGGTCGCGGCGCGGTCGAGACGCTCCAGAATGGGAAGGTCGGCGGAGCTTGCCGGACGCAGCCGCTCGCCAGCGCCAAGTTGCGGCGCGGCAACGGCGAGCACGTGCCCGTGCTGCTGGCGTACGCCACCGCAGGGCCGGAAGCCGCTTTTGGCATAGAGCGGCTCACCGGCGGCTGTGGCATTCAGCATCAGCGAGCGCCCTTCGGCCTGCACGAGCAGGGCCTGCATGAGGCGCCGGCCGATGCCGCCCCCTTGCGCCTCGGGCGCGACGATGATCATCCCGAGCGTCGCATGGCTCTTGCCATAGGGCCACCACAGAGCCGAGGCGACGAGCTTTCCATCTCGCACGCCGACGACGCCGCCGCCGAGTCCGATCGCGAACTCCCAGTCCTCGCGGCGATACGGCCAGCCGACACGCCGTGACAGCTCCGCGCCGAGCCCCGCGTCGCCGGCAGCGATCGGACGCAGCGTCAACGCCTCCGGGGCTGCGATCTCAGCCATTGGCGATTCCTGCCATGGCGCCGGGTCCCGTGGCGCTCACGATCCGACCTCCTGGACGACGTAGACCTTGGCGAGATGCTCATTGCTGTCCCAGGCGCATGGCGTGCCGTAGGGGACGAAGACGCTCTCGCCCGCCCTGACCTGAACCGGACGTCCGTCCTCCCCGGTGAGGGTGACGCTGCCAACGAGGATATGCATCAGCTCGTTGACCGGCTGCGGGCGCAGAACACGTCGATACGGCGTCGAATCCCAGATGCCGGCACGCAAACGCGATGCCTCGTCGGTGAAGGCGTTGAAGCTGCGGCACTGTGGCACCGGCCCTTCGATAAGGTTGGATGGAGGCGGCGAGGAGGCCGACAGCGGCGCATCGGCCGGCAGCTCCGTCACGCCGGGCGCTGCGGAAGCATCGCCGGTGCTGGCGCAGAAGGCCCAGCGGGTGCCGGGCGCCGCCTCGACGCGCAGGGCCGTGCCACGCGCGATCACGATGCTCTCGCCGGCCTGGATCGGGCGCTTGCTGCCCTCCGTGAGCGACAAGTCGAGACGCCCGGCCGTAACGACGAGTACCTCTGTGTGCGGGAAGGCCGCAATCTCCGTCGCGCCCGAGAACGCGGCGCTCCCCACTGCCAGATCCTGCGCACCACTCCAGACGACCTCCCGGCCGGCGGCGAATGGATCCTGTTCGGAGAACGACTTGGCGCCGGAGGTGCCGGCACGATTGGCGAGTACGATCGGAGCAGTCGACATGGAAGCCTCTCCCAGCATGATGGTGCTGAGCTAGGACGTTTCGTCCCCGGCGGATTGGAGGAAATTCTCAGGATGACATGTCGTCGCCGCGCACGGGGCGACGCTGAATTACTTTTCTGCTGCGCCGATGCGCGGCAGGCTCCCGATCAGGAGACGTTCCTAACCAGGTCGCGCCGGCACGACGGCTCGCGGGAGCTTTTACCCGGGTAAAGAGTCGCTGCTCCGCATGTCCGAGCGATGGTTTCGCGCACGAGCCCGCGCAGCCATGCGCGAGGGGCGTTGCGATCGGTCCGTTGATGCCAGGCCACCTTCACGGCAATGGGGACGCTATCTGATCTTCAGCCCATCTAAAGGCAGGTCCATCCGCCGTCGGCCATGATCGACGAACCCGTAATCATTGCGGCCCCGGAACTGGCGACGAAGACCATCACGCTTGCGATTTCTTCGGGCTCCGCGAGTCGAGCCAGCGGCATGCGGGAAACCTGTGCGGAGAATTCCTTCGACGTTGCCGACGCCCGCTCGGTCATCTCAGTCCGCGTGAAGGTCGGCGACACACAGACGCAACGGATCCCATACGGCGCCAGGTCGAGGGCCATGCACTTGTTCAGCCCCTCGAGCGCGTGCTTGCTTGCCGTGTAGCTGGCCCGCCCGGCGGCGCCGACATGGCCGAGCTGCGACGATGTCTGGATGATCACGCCCTTGATGCCGGCCGAGACCATCGATTGCGCGACAGTTCGGGCCACGAGGAAAGCGCCTCGCACATTGACTGCCATGATCGTGTCGAAGGTTTCCGAGGCAATGTCGAGAATGTTACCGGGGGCATGGGTCCCGGCATTGTTCACCAGAACGTCGAACGTCCGCCCGGCAATGGCCCCGATGACCTCCTCCTCGTTACAGACATCGAAGCAAAGCGCTTCTGCCGCCACACCATCGAGAACAAGAGCGCCAAGTGCGTGATCCAGTCCCGCCCTGGAACGCGCGGCCACTGTCACCGCTGCGCCCAGGGCACCGAACGCCTTGGCCGCCGCGAAGCCGATACCGGACGTGCCCCCCGTAACCAGGATGCGCTTGCCGTCGAACCGCTCGGACATCTCTCTTCCCTGAATTGTCAGACGCTGTTGCGGATCATGTCCGCGGCCTTCTCGGCAATCATGATCGTCGGCGCATTGGTGTTGCCGTTGATGAGGCGCGGCATGACCGATGCGTCCACAACACGCAGCGCCTCAATCCCTCGAACCCGAAGCGCGAGGTCGACGACGGAACCGGAATCCGCGCCCATTCGGCAGGTGCCGGCGGCATGCATGTTCGAGAAGGCACGCCTGCGGAGATCGGACACGAGATCCCGCTCGCTTTCGACAGGCAGCCCCGGCGTGACCTCTTCGATTCGCCAAGGTGCCCAGCAGGGTTGGGCGGCCAGACGCCGGATCCAGCGCATGCCTGAGATCAATGCGGCGACATCGTCCTCGTGCTGTAGGAAGCCGAAGCTGATGCTGGGGGCGTCATGCGGCTCGGGGCTGCGAAGGCGCACGCTTCCGCGCGCTTTCGGCGTCATATGGACGGGGCTCATGGTGAAGCCGGAGAAAGTGTCGGGCGCTACACCATCCCTCCCCCGCTGAGCGGCACTGCCGGGGTTGATGTAGAGATTGAGATCCGGACGCGGCAGGTCCGGGCTGCTGCGGACGAAGGCAGCAGTTGCCAGACCGTTGGCCGCGAGCGGTCCGCCGCCGGTCGCCAGGTAGCGGGCGAGGGCGATGCCCTGCCGTATCGGGCTTCGGGCAAAGTCGTTCAGGGTCCGCCCGTGTCCGCAGCGGTAGACCAGCGATGTCTGGAAATGGTCCTGGAGGTTTCGTCCGACGTCTGGAAGATCGCAGACCACCGGCAGGTCGTGGGATCTGATCTCGCCCGCCGGGCCGATGCCGGAAAGCAGCAGGAGCTGAGGCGAGTTGAAGGCGCCTCCCGCAAGGATCACCTCGCGCAGCGCATTCGCCAGGCGCGGTTCGGTACCCAGACGATACTCGATGCCGCGCGCCCGCCGATTCTCGACCACGACACGCGTGACCAGGGCTCGGGTGCGAATCTTCAGGTTGTGCCGATGGCGCGCAGGCGCGAGGTAGCTTGCCGCCGCGCTCATCCGCCGTCCACGGCGGATCGTCGACTGATAGAACCCATAGCCTTCCTGACTGGGGCCATTGAAGTCCGCGTTGTGTGACAGCCCTGACTGCCGGCAGGCCTCGAGGAAGGTCTTGGCGATGGGCCAGACATAGGCTGGCTCCGTGACCGGGACAGGCCCGCCGACACCATGCGCATCGTCGGCGCCGCGAACCTGATCCTCCGCCTTGCGGAAATACGGCAACACGGACTGCCAGTCCCATCCGACGCAGCCCTGTTCCGCCCACTCGTCGTAGTCTTCCCGCTGACCGCGGATATAGACCATGCCGTTGATCGAGCTCGTGCCGCCGAGCACCTTCCCGCGCGGCTGGAAGAGCGTGCGGTTCCCAAGCCCGGGTTCCGGCTCGCTCTCGTAGGCCCAGTTGATCCGGGTATCCGCGAAGAGACGCGGATAGCCCATGGGAATGTGGATGAAAGGATTGGTGTCGGCGCCGCCGGCCTCCACGAGCAGCACGCTGTGACGCCCGGCCTCCGAAAGGCGGGCGGCGAGCACGCAGCCCGCCGACCCGGCACCCACGACGATGTAGTCGAAGGACTCTATCTCCACGACTGGCTCGGCCGCGTCAGAGACGAGAGCGGATCGACTGCAGCAGCCGGTCCATCTTCTCCGCCGTCGCGGCGACTTCCTGCTTGACCGGCCGGTCGTTGAGGATGATCCGCTGCAACATATCCTCGATGAGGCCGCTGGTCAGCACCGGTGCCGCAAACGGATTCAGGCCGAAATCCATGCCGGCCATGACACCGCGCTCGACGCTGTCGAGCGTCGATTTCACCACGTTCGGATAGGCGGCGATCACCGGATTGTCGGTGAAGCGCTTCATGTCCGCCTTGCGATAGGCCGGGAACATGAAGAGCGGGATCGTCGTGAGGAACGGCATGTAGCTGTCCTCGGCGAACAGGTAGGCGAGGAATTTTTGCGCGTCCTCGCTGTTCCTGCCCTTCGGCAATACAGCGGCGATCAGGTTCGTCTGATAGCCCGGCGTCACCTTGCTCGGCATCAGCGTCGCGTCGAGGTTCTTGGCGACCTCCGGCGCGTCCTGGGCGGCGACGCCGATGATCGCGGCGCTGTCGTTGCACATCGACTGCTTGCCGCTGTTCACCAGGCTGAACGTATCGGCGAGGCGAAGATTGGCGATGCCGGGGCCGCTCGTTTTGCGGCCGACCTCGGCAAGCCATTCGGTCGCCTGGCGGACGGGTTCGCTGTCGAACAGCATCTCGCCCTTGGCGTCGTAGAAATGGCCACCGGCCGACTGGGTCATGCACCACAGGAATTCGGCGCCCGCATAGTCGTCCTTCGCGAGCTTCAGGATGTTCCCGTAATACTCCGGTGGCTTCGTCATCGCGATCGCGGCCTTGAGATTGTCCTCCCAGGTCACAGGGACGGGCAGGCCCGCAGCCGCGAGTCGATCCTTCCGGTAGACGCTGATGAAGCTGTGCACGTAGTGCGGCAGGCTGACATAGGCGCCGTTGAACTTGCACGACTTCTCGATGAGGCCGGGAATGAAGGTCTCCGGTCCGCCAAGCGTCTTCAGCACCGGCTCCGTGGAATGGAGTGCGCCAGCGATCGACATCGGGATGGCATTGCGTCCGAGCGTGATGGCGACGTCGGGCAGGGCGTTGGCGGCGCGCGCTGCCGGCCAGCGCTGCCCAAAGGCGGCCCAGGACATCACTTCGATCTCGACCTTGATGCCGGGATTGGCCGTCTGGAAGCGGTCCGCGACGCCGCGCATGAAGTCGGAGCGGACCTTCTGCGTGTAGCTGTGCCAGAAGACGACCTTGCGCTCGCCCTGCGCGTGAACTGCCGGAGCGGCGAGTATGGTGGCCGCAGCCGCCCCCCTTGAGCAAGGCCCGTCGTGAAACCTGCAGACGCATGTCCTGTTTCTCCCTCACTGGATGCCGGTCGACATCTCTTCATTTTTTGAACTTAGTTCCAAAATTAAATTCAAGGCTGGTTCGATGTCAATAAGTGAGATTCCATACAGATCTGACAAAATTGAAAAATCTGATACAAGCCTGCTTGACAGCTGGCTTAGGCTCTGAATTTTTAGAACTCAGTTCAGGAATTGATCAATGGCTGGCAGCCTTTTGGAACGCACCTTCAACATGCTCGCATTGCTGAGCGCGGCGCGCAGCGGCCTGCCGCTGCAGCAGTTGGCGGATGAACTCGAGGTCCCGAAAAGCGCGGTGCATCGCCTGCTTTCCGAGCTCGGCCGACTCGGCCTGACGCGGCAGGAGCCTGTGACCGGGCACTACATGCTGACCACCAAGCTGCTGTCGCTTGGTTTCTCCTATTTGGCGGCGAGCGGCGTCGTGGACGTCGCGCAGCCCGTGCTCGACCAGTTGGCCCGGGAAAGCGGCGAGCTCGTGCGCCTGGCTGTCGTGGACGGCAACACGCTGACCTGGGTTGCAAAGTCGCAGGGTGCGCGATCCGGCATGCGTTACGATCCGGAGATGGGCGGGCATCCGACCCTGTTCTGCACGGCGACGGGGCAGGCCTGGCTCGCGACGCTCGATGATCGGCAAGCGGTAGGTATCGCGATTGCGTCGGGGCTGGAGCATGCGGCCGAATACGGTCCCAACGCACCGCGCACCGTGGCCGTTCTGCAGCGGAGACTGAACAAGACCAGGGCCGATGGCTACGCGATGGTGGTGGAAAGCGCCGCGGTCGGCGCTTCGGCGATGGCCTGCGCGATCATGTCGCCGGCCAGCGGACAGGCGATCGGCACGGTCAGCATCGCGGGCCCGAGCTTCCGCCTGAACGAAACGCGCATGCGCCAGCTGTCTCAGAGCCTTGTGGGCGCGGCGCGAGAGCTTTCACAGACCAGCATCGGCTCGGACTTCTTCTCTCCGTTGGCCCGCGCGGCCACTGCCTGAACATTGGAGATATCGATGGTCGCCAATCCCCTCGCGCGCCCGTTCAGCGGCCTGATTTCGGCGCCGTTCATGCCGATGCTTCCGGACGGTGCGATCGATTGGGCCTCGCTACGCCGCTATACGGACTGGATCGTCTCGCAGAAGCCCGATGCGGTCGCGGTCAATATGGATGCGGCCGAGGGACCGGCTCTGACTGCCGAAGAGCGCGTCGAGGTGATGCGCGTCTGCGCCGATGTCAATGCCGGCCGTGTGCCGCTGCTGAGCGGGCTGATCGGCGGCTCGACCGAGGGGATGATCGCCCATGGTCGCGATCTGCTCGCGGCCGGCGCCGAAGGCTTCTGCGTCTTCCCGCCCATGCCGGTCTTCATCGGCTCGCCGATCCCGGCGGAGATGATCCGCCGCTTCCACGGCGACATCGCGCAGGCGCTTCGCGTGCCGCTGATCGCGTTCCAGTTCCCGCGCGGATGGGGGCCGGACTATTCCGGCGACATGCTGACGGCACTCGCCAGCATCGACGAGGTCATCGCGATCAAGGAATCGTCGTTCGACGCCAATCAGACGATCCAGGCCGTGGAAAGCATTGCGCGCCTGGAAAGACCGATCGGCATTCTCACGGGCAGCGATACATTCATCTATGAGGCGATGTTGATGGGCTGTGGCGGCGCGCTGATCGGCTTTGCCGGTACGGCAGTCGCCGAGTTGGTCGACATGCAGCGCGCCCATCGCGCCGGCGACACTGCGAAGGGCTTTGCGATCTGGTCGCGGCTGGCACCGCTCGCCCGCTATTGCTGGCGCCCGCCTATCCGCGACTTCCGCCCACGCATGAAGGAGCTCCTGGTGATGCAGGGAGTGATCGATCACGCGGCGGTGCGCAGGCCACAGCTTGGCATTTCGAGCGAGGAGCGCAACGTCATCGCGCGCCTCGGGCGCGAGGCTGGCCTCATTTCATGAGGGTGCACGACACCAGCAGCGGGCAATGGCCCCCAATGCCCGACCGAACATGGTCGTCGGACCGGTGCCAGCCGAAAGCGCGAAGCGGGAGGCGGCAGTGGTGACTGCCTGGTCCTCCGGACATCCCGCGTCGGCGTCCCGCCAGCGCATGACGACCCGCCTCTTCGCGGCGTTCGACCGACACTTCCAATTGCTGTTCATCCTGCCCGGCCTGCTATGCCTCGTCGGCATCGTCGCCTATCCGGTCGTCTGGAACCTCGTCGCCGCCTTTACCAATGCCAATCTGATTTACGAGGGTTGGCGGTTCACGGGGCTCGACAATTTCCGCCTCGTTCTGGCCGACGCGGAATTCGTGACCTCGACGTTTCGCACGCTGGTCTGGACCTTCGTGTCGGTCGTGCTCCAGCTTTTCGTCGGGCTCGTCGCGGCACTGTGTCTCGAGAAGGTCACGGCCGGGCGATCGCTCCTGCGCATGGCGTTGATCGTGCCTTGGGCCTTTCCGGCGATCATCATGGCGTTCGCCTGGCGCTACATGCTCGATGCGAGCTACGGCGTCGCCAACTATTTCATGATGATCCTCGGGCTGATCGGGATGCCGCACGCCTGGCTCGGCGAGACCGGGACGGCGATGGCGGCGCTGATCGCCATGAACGTCTGGTTCGGCTTCCCTTTCATGATGGTCGCCATGATCGCAGGCCTGCAGACCATTCCGCGGGAGCTGTACGAGGCAGCTCGCATGGACGGCGCTTCGCCCTGGCAGGAGTTCCTGTACGTGACGCTGCCGGGGCTGAAGGGCATCGTCGCCACGCTCGCGACGCTGCGTACGATCTGGATCTTCAACAATTTCGAGTTCCCGTACCTGACGACCGGCGGCGGCCCCATCGACGCCACGACGACTTTGCCGATCTACGCCTTCAAGGTCGGCTGGACGCAGTATGAACTCGGCCGGATGGCGGCCGTCTCCGTGCTGATGCTGGCCATCCTTACCGTCACGACGGTGCTTTACCTGCGGCTGCTCAGGGAGGAGGACGATGCCTGACATCGTTGCCCGCCCCCGCGCCGGGTCGTTGCTGAAGCTGGCCGTGCCCTACATTATTCTCGCCGTGCTCGCCGCTTGGGCGTTGTTTCCGCTCGCCTGGATGATCTTCTCGTCCCTGAAGAGCTATGCGGAGCTCTATCGCTTTCCGCCAAGCTTCTCGCTCCGCGATCTCGGTTTTCACAACTACCGCGACGTCATCGTCTCCACGCCGTTCCTCAGTTTCCTCAAGAGCAGCACCATCGTCGCGCTGGCCAGCACGATCCTCGGCACGACGATCGCCGCCATGGCGGCCTATGTGCTGGCGCGCCGGCTGGTCCGCGGTTCGGGCGCGCTGACCAAGCTGCTCCTCATCGCCTACATCTTTCCGCCCATTCTGGTCGCGATCCCGCTCTTCCTGGTCGTCAATCACGTCGGGCTGGCGAACACGCAGGCCGGGCTCGTGCTCGTGCACATCGCCTACACGTTCCCGTTCTCGACCTGGATGCTGATCTCCTTCTTTCGACGCGTGCCCGTCGAACTCGAGGAGGCAGCGCGAATCGACGGCGCCAGCAACCTGACGATGTTCTTCCGGATCACTCTGCCGCTCGTCGCACCGGGACTCGTGACCGTCGCGGTATTCGCCTTCATCTCATCGTGGAATGAATTCCTGCTGTCGCTGATCATCCTGGGCGCTGGCGACCAGCGCACGCTCTCGGTCGGTCTCTACAGCCTCGTTGGTGGCGAGTTCGCCCAATGGGGAACCGCGATGGCAGCGACGACGCTCGCGATCATCCCCACGCTCCTGCTCTTCCTCGCGGTGCAGAACCGCATGGCGGCCGGTCTGACGGCTGGTGCCGTGAAAGGGTGACCATGGTTCCGTTGCGGATCGCGATCATCGGGTGCGGCATGATCGGGCGCATCCACGCCGACCGCCTGGCCGGGCTCGGCCATGCGATCGTCGCAGCGAGCGATCCCGATCTCGAACGCGCGCGCGCCGTGGCGGCGGGCGGAAGAGCATACCAGGATCATCGCGATCTACTGCGCGAGGGCGGTATCGACGTCGCTTGCGTCTGCAGCCCCACGCCACATCACCACGGCGCGGTCATGGATTGCGCGGCTGCGGGCGTGCACGTCTTCCTCGAGAAGCCGATGTCGGTGACACTCGATGAGGGTCGCGAGATGGCCGCCGCCATGGAGGCCGCGGGCCTGGCGCTCGGCTTCGGCTTCAAGATGCGCTTCGAGGCGGTGTTCGCTGAGGCGCGCCGGCTGGTCGCGGAAGGCACGATCGGGCGGCCGCGCTACGCCACGTTCTCGTTCTACCAGCCCACCCCACCAGGCGAGCGGATCTGGTACGCCGACATCGGCGTGCTGCGGGACATGCTCGTGCACATGATCGATCTCGCAGGCTGGCTGCTGGATGCCGGCCCGAGCGCCGTGCGCGCCCGGACCGATCGCGAGATCGGCCGCGCCGGCGAGGACAAGGCCTTCATCGACATCGATTTCGGCGAGCGCGTCGAGGCCCGCATCCAGGGCGGTTATCTCGCTGACTATCCCGATGTGGCGGGCCGGGAGGACATCGTATTCCAGATCGTCGGCGAGCGCGGATACGTTCTCGGCAAGCGCCCCGATCTCCTCCTCGCCGTCACAGCTGATGGGTCGCGGACGCACGCGCTTGCACCGATCGACGCCTTTGCAGCGGAGCTGAAGGCCTTCACGGATGCCCTCGCGGCTCGCGAACTGCCCCCGGTGACAGGCCGCGACGGGCTGCGTGCCCAGGCCATGATCGATGCGGCAGAGCGTTCGGCCGCGGCCGGCGGCGCCGAGGCGCGCATCCCCCGATGGCATTGACTGGCCGGCATGGCCGCTTTCGGTGAAATGGGCAACGCGATGCGCATCCTCATGCATTCCATGGCGTGTCCGGACCGCAGTCCGGAGGGCGCGCTGGCACTCGCCGAGGAACTCGGCCTCGACGGCGTCGAGTTGATCTGCCAGGCCGGCTATCGCTGTGCCTTGCCGCCTGAGGCAACATTCGCAGATGCGCGCCGGCTCGCCGCGCAAGCGCGTGCGGTCGGCACGAAAATCCTAGCGCTGACACCTTATGCGAAGGGCATGAACGCAGTCGACGCCGACGCGCGGCGGCAGGCTGTCGCGGAACTGAGCCATGTTATCGCGCTCGCCGCCGAGCTCGGCTGCGAGGTGGTCCGCATCTTCGCCGGCGCCGAAGTGCCGCTGGAAGATGTCGACGCGGCCCTTGCGCGGATGGTGGAGCCGTGCCGGCAACTCGGCGACGTCGCGGCGCGGCAAGGCATTGCGCTTTGCCTCGAAAATCACATGGACACGATGGCGCTGTCGGCGAGCCTCACGATGCGGGCCCTGCGGACGATCGACCATCCGGCTTTCGGTATCCTCTACGACCAGGCCAACCTCGACTTCATGAAGGCTGAGGCCTTTCCAGATGGCTATGCCCTGCAGCGACCGATACGCCACGTGCACGTCAAGGATTTCCGATTTGGCGAAGCCGGTGAACGCTACGCCGCACCGGTAGGCGACGGCCTCGTGCCCTGGCCCGATATCATCGGCGTCCTGGTGCGCGACGGTTATCAGGGCTGCCTCAGCCTGGAATACGAACGGCGCTGGTTTCCTGACCAGCTTCCGCCGGCCGAGGAGGGGCTGACGCGCTCGCGCGACGCTCTGCGGGCGATGCTGAAAGCCGCTGCGGCATGAGGTCCGCGACACCGCCCGGGCTGGCGCTCTTCTACGATCGGGGGCGCGCGCCCGATCTGATGGGCGACGCACAGCGGGACGGGCTCGCACCCTTCCGCCTCCTGACGCATGAGCCGGTTGCCGCGCCCACGAATCTTCCGGACTCCGTCCTGGCCGAGATCGAGCTCGTCATTTCGGGCTGGGGCTGCCCGTGTCTCGACGAACCGCTTCTCGAACGTATGCCGAAGCTCCGCTTCGTCGCGCATACGGGGTCGGCCGTGAAGCCGATCGTCTCGCCGTCCTTCTGGTCGCGGGGAATTCGCATATCCTCGGCAGCGGCGGCAAATGCGCGGCCGGTCGCGGAGTACGCGCTCGCGGCTATTCTCTGGGCCAACAAGCAGGTTCTGGCGGCCAGGGAATTCTATCGCGACAAGGGCCGGCCGCAACGATACCCATGGACGGCGCCCGATACGCCCGGAAACTGCGGCCCGACCATCGGCATCGTGGGCGCGTCGCGCACGGGGCGGCACCTGATGAACCTGCTGTCGCATTTCGACATGACGGTGCTGCTTGCCGACCCGTATGCGGACGCCGCCGCGTTATCGGATGCAAATATACGTCTCGTCGACCGTGAGGAGTTGGCGGCGCTTTCTGACGTGGTCAGCCTGCATGCGCCGTTGACGGATGAGACGCGCGGCATGATCGACGCGGCGTTTCTGGCACGAATGAAGCAGGGCGCGACGCTGGTGAACACGGGGCGCGGCGGCCTGGTCGATCAGGACGCGCTCGTCACCGGTCTGAGAGGCGGCGGGATATTCGCGATCCTCGATGTCACGGAGCCGGAACCCCTGCCACCCGATTCACCGCTCCTGTCGCTACCGAACGCCTTCGTGAGCCCGCATGTCGCGGGTGCCGCCGGGTATGAAACTCGGCGCCTTGCAAACCTGGCGATCAGCGAAACCTTGCGCTTTCACCTTGGCGAGCCACTGCTGCACGAAGTCCTGCAACGCCATGCCGAGCGGTTTGGATGATCGCCAGGCTGGTTCAATCAGACTCATATCGAAGCCGCGTTCCTCAGAGATCGACGTCTTGATCTACTGCCCTCGTCTCGGGCTCCAAGCTCTGCACAGCCAAGCTTTTTGATGCCGATCATCCGCACTTGGCCCTGACCTGGACCACGGCATTCGACCTCGACGAGAACCCGCTGAGTAGCAATTCCGGCGTCGTCTATTCCGTCTTCGTCGAGAAAGTCGAGGCCAGCCGACCAGCAACCTATCCGTCCGAGCCATTCGTCGCAGGTGTGGCGCCTCCTTTCGAAAACGAGGCGCTGGTCGTATCTGGTCCCCGCTTCGCCGCCCGCGTCAGGCTCACCCTCGGGGAAGAACAGCCGCCCGCCGCCGGCGGGCCGGCCCGGAGATGGCAAAAAAATCGCTTACAATTCAATGGTTTATGAGAAAATGGCTGGGGCGGGAGGATTCGAACCTCCGAATGGCGGTACCAAAAACCGCTGCCTTACCGCTTGGCGACGCCCCAATCTGCGCTGCCTTCTAGAGCGCGTCGCGGGCGCGTGCAACATCGGATCGCGCACGTCCGGTTTCGATCGTGATGCGCGTGGCCCGCATCGATCCGGCCCATCCCGAAAAGATTGCTCATCGCCATGGCCTTGGGTGTTGCGCTGCGATGGCCGGCTGGCTATAAGCCGGCCACCAGTTGATCGGAGTGTGGCTCAGCCTGGTAGAGCACCTCGTTCGGGACGAGGGGGTCGCAGGTTCAAATCCTGCCACTCCGACCAAAATTTCCCGCATTGTCCAAGGTCTAGCGAGACCAGCCCTTCGGGGCTTCCTACGTGCTTGACGGACTGCCGGCGGTTCCGCGTCCGCCCGCGCCGTTTCGGTCACGCCTGCTTCGTACCAGCCTTAAATTGCTGTCAGGCGGCCCGGATCCGGCCGAGGAAGTCGGCGACTTCGGTGTCGAGATCGGACGACTGGCTCGAGAGCACGTCCGCGGAATCGGCGACGTGATTCGCCGCTTCGCCGGTTTCGTCGGCGACGCGGCTGACGATGTCGATATGACTGCCGGCGGTGACCGTCTCGGTCGCCGCGCGCCTGACGTTCTCGGCGATCCCCGCCGTCGCCACATTCTGCTTCTCGACCACCGCGGCGACCGCGCCCGAGATTTGGTTGAGTGTATCGATCGTTGCCGTCATCGCATCGATCGCCTTGATCGCATCGGCCCCCGAGAGACTAATCGCGTCGATCTGGCCCTGGATCTGCTCGGTCGCCCGCCAGGTCTCGTCTGCGAGGCCCTTGATCTCATGCGCGACGACGGCGAAGCCGCCGCCCATATTGCCGATCCGCGCAGCCTCGATCGAAGCATTGAGCGCCAGCAGGTTGGTGTGCCGGGCGATGGTCGAGATCACCTGGGTGACGTTGCCGATCTCGTGCACCTTGCGCGAGAGGTCGCCGACCCTGTCGAGCACGGTGAGGGCCTGCTGCGTCGTGTCTCCGACAAGGCGCGCCGCCTCGTTCACCTGGCGATCGACCTCGGTAAAAGAGGTAGCGAGCTCCGACGTCGCCTCGGTGATGGCGATGACGTTGGAGGACGACTGACGCGACGCGACCAATGCCGCGCCCGAACGCTGCGAAACCTCGGCGGCACCCATGCGCATCTGCTCGGACGCGGCCCGCAGAGACGCGATCGATGCGATGACGGCGCGTGCGATGCCTGCGATCTTCCGCTCGAACTCGTTGGCGAGGTCGTGCAGGATGCGCCGCCGTTCACGCGCCGCCCGCGCCGTCGTCGTCGCGACATCCTGGCGTGCTTCGTCAGCGATCGCCCTGGCCGCGTCCGCCTCGGCTCGCTCGCGTTCGGACGCCTCGACCGCCTGCCGGAGCGACCAGACGATCCAGCTCAGTGCCCCAGCCTGAACCGCGACGATGGCGCCGTGCAGGAAGGCACGCTTGATGTCGCCGCCGCCGGGAAACACACCGGCCGAATAGACAAAGCTCAGCGTGAGGTGATGGGCGCTGATCGCCATCGTCGCCGGCAGGAAGATGCGCCAGTCGAGCCAGCCGGCCAGCACGGCCAGCATGGCGAAGAAGTACATGTGCAGGTCGGCCTGATAGGGGTGGCCGGCGAAGCCATAGACCAGCAACATGACCTGGCCGACCAAAGCGATGCTGGTGATCTGCCGTGTGACCCAACCGATGCGATCGAGCCGCCAGGCGAGCGTCCCCAGGATCGCGAGCGCGGCCCCTGCCGCCGAGATCGTCGTCGCATGTGGCGCCCCGTCGGACGGGGTGCCGATCAGGAGCAAGGCCGCATTCGCCCACAGAATCGCGATCAGGAGCCTGGCGAAGCGTATGCGGAGACGTTCGACCTCACCCACGAGTAAGGCTCCTCACCTGACGGATGCATGATTGGGCGAAGGAGCCGTCCACCACGAGCCAGGCCCCCGAGCGATAGAGAGAGATCGCATAGTCGCTGCCATCGCCGATGCTGATCGCGACCGCGGCGTCGGCATCCAGCTGCAGGATGCTGCCTCCGGCCTGCGAGACGGCGCGCGCCATCTCGGGCGAAGAGGTTCCCGTAGGAAAGAACGCGGCGATGGGCTGTCCTGGAACCGGCCAGGCTGCGATGAAAAAGGCGCCCAGCGCCATGACCAGGCCGATAATCAAGCCAAAGCCGACTTCACGCATCGCGTGCCCCCGGCATCAGATCCGTTGTCGAGACAACTTCTCAAGAATGCGGTTAGTCAGCTTTCGAACTGGTAAACGCCGCCGATTACTATTTCCGTAGGTTCGATTTCGTGATCGCGTCAACATTCCGTAACGTAATGATTCTCAATTGCCCCTCACGATACATGTTGGAGTTGAAAACATGTACAGGACCGCGCCTGCCAAGATGGGGTCGGCACAGCCTACCTGCCGCCATGATGATTCCTCAGCACCACATGGCGCGGCGGCGACGGCTTCGCTATGCTCGCACCGCAATCTGGAGCCGCGCTTGCATGAAATCCGTTTTTCGCCTCATCGCCGTTCTCGGCCTCACGACATTGCTCGCCGGCTGCGACCGCTGCGGCAACATGATGGAGCTCGATATGTTCCTCCAGCCGGTCAAGAAGGCCTGCACCGACCAGAGGCCACAGGGTTGACGTCCTCAGGATAACACAGCGGGCAACAAAAAAGCCGGGGCTGGGCCCCGGCTTTCTGATTCTGTAGCTGCCGTTCGGCTCAGGCGCGGCGCTTCAGCACCGACCAGCCGGCCCCGACCAGGCTCGCCGCCAGCGCCGCCTTGATCAGGTCGCCGAGCAGGAAGGGCTGCACGCCGGCCGCCCAGGCCTTGGCGAAACCGAGGCCGGTCGCCCCGCTCGCCATCTGTGCGCCGAGCGCCAGCCAGGCGAAGCCCAGCGTCATCAGCGCGATCTCGGCCAGCACCACGCCGCCGGCGAGGCGCCAGAGCGAGGCTCCGCGTGAGCCGGCCCAACCGGCGATAGCGGCCGCAGCGACGAAGCCGATCAGGAAGCCACCCGTCGGTCCGAGCAGATAGAGCGGGCCGGCCGCGACCGGCGGGGTATTGGTGAACACCGGCAGGCCGAAAAGGCCGTAGGCGATGTAGAGCGCGACCGTCGCAGCACCGAGGCGCGCGCCATAAGCGGCGCCGAGACCGAGGACGGCCAGCGTCTGCAGCGTCATCGGCACCGGCCAGAACGGCACCTTGACCTTGGCGGCGGCGATGATCAGCAGGCTGCCGACGACGGCGAGCGCGATATTGCGCAGGACGCGCGTGCGCGGATCCGACAGGACCGGCAGGGCCGCGTTGACCATGGTGGTGGCAGACAAAGGCAATGTCTCGGCCATAGGATCTCGTCCTTCTTCTTCGGGCCGTCGACGCCCGGCTCGTTCGTCTATAGGGAATGGCCCACCGGCTCACAAGCCGGCGATCATGCCCGCTTGCAGATGTGCAGATGACCAGTTCCACCCGAGACGCCGCCACCGACCAGCCCCTCGACTTCGACCGCGACCCCGGCGCGGCCTCCGGCGAACTCGTCCGGCTCTCGCCGCTGGTGCGTCGCCTGATCGCCGGCAATGGCGGGCCGATGACCTTCACCGGCACCTGCAGCTATATCGTCGGCCGTGGCCGGATCGCGATCATCGATCCCGGCCCTGACGATCCCGCCCATGTCGAGCGCCTGCTCGCCGCCATCGCCGGCGAGACCGTCACCGACATCGTGATTACCCACACCCATCGCGACCATTCCCCGGCCTCGCGCGCGCTCAAGGCCGCGACCGGCGCGCGCATCGTCGGCTGCGGGCTGCATCGACCGGCGCGCGAGCTTGTCCTCGGCGAGATCAACCCGCTCGACGCCGCCGCCGACAAGGATTACGCCCCCGATCTCGTCATGGCCGAGAACGATGCCGTCTCCGGCCCGGGCTGGACACTCCAGGCGCTGGAGACGCCCGGCCACACCGCCAACCATCTCGCCTTCGCCCTGCCGGAGGAGAACACCTTGTTCTCCGGCGACCATGTCATGGCCTGGTCGACCTCGATCGTCGCCCCGCCCGACGGCTCGATGGTCGCCTACATGGCCTCGATCGAGAAATTGCGCGGCCGCGACGACCGACTCTACTGGCCCGGCCATGGCGGCCCGGTGCGCGAGCCGCAGCGCTTCCTGCGCGGGCTGGTGCAGCATCGACGCCTGCGCGAGGCGGCGATCCTCAGCCGGATGCAAGCTGGAGACGAGACGATTGCCGAGATGGTGCCGCCGATCTATCAGGAGCTGCCGACGGCCCTGCGCGGTGCCGCCTCGCTCTCGGTGCTGGCGCAGCTCGAGGACCTGGTCGCGCGGGGCGTCGTGCTCTGCGATGACGAGGCGCCGATGCTGACGAGCCGCTATCGGCTGGCTTGAAGCTCAGCGCAGCTCGACTAGGAGCTTCACCTCTTCCTCGAAGGCGGCGATGCGCTTGGCATTGGCACCGAAATCGAAGCCGCCCAGCCGCGAGGCAGAGCGGATGTCGATGCGGCTGCCATCGGCGCGCGGCCGGATGCGAATGGTGATGTCGTCGACGAGGCGCAGCACGCGCGAGCGTGCCACCGCGTCGAGCCGCCCTGCTCCGCTGCGCCCGCCGGGCGCCGCGCCTTCCAGCACCTGCCAGCCGAGATTGACTGAGGCCTTGCGGGCAATGTCGTAGGCGACCTCGGCCGGCAATTCGAGCACGATCGGCAGCGCCTTCGGATAGCCCTGGCGCTGCGCCGCGCGCCGCTCGGCCGGAACATCAGGCGGCACGCGGCCCTCGCGCGCCGCCAGCGCCACGCGCGAACGGCTGAAAGCCGGCGGCTCGGCGATATCGGTCGAGACCTCGGCGATCAGCGGCAGGGTCGCGAGCTGGAAGCCGCCATAGGCGACCGGCGCCAGCAGAAGCAGGCAGAGCACGAAGGCCTGCACGGCGATGCCGATGCCGCGATGCCCGTCCTGCCAGATCCTGATGAAGGCAGCGAGCGTCAGCAGGAAGGCGAGCGCAACGAAGAGATAGGCGCCGGCGATCGGCGCCAGCCGCTCGAGCGAGGGCTGCCCGAAGCGGAAGATCAGCACGCTGAGCGCAACGACCGTCAACCCGAACAGGGCCAGGCGCCGGCTCCAGATCGCCGCGCGCGAAATCGGCTCCTCGAAGACGAGACGACGATGCATCTCTCTTAGGTGGCGGAGCGCCCGGCGGAAGGCAAGCCGCGAGTTCCATCGGTGGTCGCGAGCCAGATGCCGACCCCGACGACGATGATTCCGACCACCAGATTCCAGCCGATCGGTTCGTTCAGCAGGAGAGCGGCCATGAGCGAGGCCGTGACCGGGTTGACGGTGACGGTGACCGCGACGCTGGTCGCCGACGCCCGACCGAGGGCGAAAGCCCAGAGATAGAAGGTCAGGGCGGCGCCGATCACGCCAAGATAAAGCGCCGCCGACCATTGCGGGACTGCGAATTGTGCGACCGCATCGAAGCTGCCGCGCAGCGCCGAGATCAGAACCAGGGCCGCAGCGCCCACGGTCATCGCGACCGTCGTGAACGGGATCGGCCCGCAGCGGCTGATCACCCGCTTCGACCAGATGCCGTACAGCGCCATGCACAAAGCCGCCGCGATCATCAGGAGATCGCCGCGCCAGGCCTGCGGCGGTGCGTGACTGAGGCCTGAGAGAAGCGCGAAGCCGACGCCCACCATGGCGATCAGCACGCCGATGGTCTTGCGCGCCGTCAACCGCTCACGGCCGAGCGCCGCGCCGACGACCAGCGACAGCAGCGGCAAGGTCGAGAGTGCGAGCGCACCACGCGCACTACTCGTATAGATCAGCGACGCGTTGAACAGGATCGGGAAGATCGCGAAGAAGAGCAGCCCCAGCCCGGCGGTCTGGAGCCAGTCGCTGCGATCCGGCCAGCGCCGGTCGCCAAGCAGGGCGACCGGCGCGAGCAACAGGCAACCGATGCCGAAGCGGAAGGAGCCGATCGCAAGAGGATCGAGATGGCCGACGAGATAGCGGGTCGCGGCGATGGAAGTTCCTCCGAGCGCACTTGAAGCCGCAGCAGCCACCACACCCCAGAGCTCGCTCATGCCGGGGCCTTCGCTGGCTTGCCAGCTCAGTCGATCGCCCGAACCGCCCCCTTGGCCGCGCTGGTCGCGAGCGCCGCATAGGCTTTCAGCGCGGTCGTGACCTTGCGCTTGCGCGGCGCCGCTGGCTTCCAGGCATCCTTGCCCTTGGCTTCCATCGCCGCACGCCGGCGCGCCATCTCCTCGTCGGAGACCTTGAGGCTGATGCCGCGATTCGGGATATCGATCTCGATCACGTCGCCGCTCTCGACCAGGCCGATCGCGCCGCCCTCGGCCGCCTCGGGCGAGACATGGCCGATCGAGAGGCCCGAAGAGCCGCCCGAGAAGCGCCCGTCGGTGATCAGCGCGCAGGCCTTTCCGAGCCCCTTCGATTTCAGATAGCTCGTCGGATAGAGCATCTCCTGCATGCCCGGCCCGCCGCGCGGCCCCTCATAGCGGATCAGCACGATCTCGCCGGCCTTGACCTTGTTGTTGAGGATGCCCTCGACCGCCGCATCCTGGCTCTCGAAGATCACCGCCTTGCCCGAGAAGGTCAGGATCGAGGCGTCGACACCGGCCGTCTTCACGATGCAGCCGTCGAGCGCGATGTTGCCGTAGAGCACGGCAAGGCCGCCATCCTGCGAATGCGCATGCGCCTTTTCGCGGATGACACCGGTCTCGCGATCGAGGTCGAGTTCCTCATAGCGCCGGTCCTGGCTGAAGGCGACTTGCGTCGGCACGCCGCCAGGGGCGGCGCTGTAGAAGGAGCGCACCGCCTCGCTCTGCGTCTGCCTGATGTCCCAGCGCTCCAGCGCCTCGGCCAGCGTGGCGCTATGCACGGTCGGGAGCGAGGTGTCGAGCAGCCCCGCGCGGTCGAGCTCGCCCAAAATCGCCATGATGCCGCCGGCGCGGTGGACGTCCTCCATGTGCACATTGGCGACGGCGGGCGCGACCTTGCACAGCACCGGCACGTTGCGCGACAGCCGGTCGATATCGGCCATGGTGAAGTCGATCTCGGCCTCGTGCGCCGCCGCCAACAGGTGGAGCACCGTGTTGGTCGAGCCGCCCATCGAGATATCGAGCGTCATCGCGTTCTCGAACGCCTTGAAGCTCGAGACATTGCGCGGCAGCACGCTCTCGTCGTTCTGCTCATAGTAGCGCTTGGCAATGTCGACGATGAGATGGCCGGCCTCGACAAAGAGGCGCTTGCGATCGGCATGGGTCGCCAGCGTCGAGCCGTTGCCGGGCAGCGCCAGGCCCAGCGCCTCGGTCAGGCAGTTCATCGAATTGGCGGTGAACATGCCCGAGCACGAGCCGCAGGTCGGGCAGGCCGAGCGCTCGATCACCTCGACTTCGCTGTCCGAGTACTTGCTGTCGGCAGCGGCGACCATGGCGTCGACCAGGTCGACCTTCTTCAGCACGCCCTCGGCGATGTACTTGCCGGCCTCCATCGGCCCGCCGGAGACGAACACGACCGGGATGTTCAGCCGCATCGCCGCCATCAGCATGCCGGGCGTGATCTTGTCGCAATTGGAGATGCAGACCATCGCGTCAGCGCAATGGGCGTTGACCATGTATTCGACGCTGTCAGCGATCAGCTCGCGCGACGGCAGCGAATAGAGCATGCCGTCATGGCCCATGGCGATGCCGTCATCGACCGCGATGGTGTTGAACTCCTTGGCGACGCCGCCGGCCTTTTCGATCTCGCGCGCCACCAGTTGCCCGAGGTCCTTGAGGTGGACATGGCCCGGCACGAACTGGGTGAACGAGTTCACCACCGCGATGATCGGCTTGCCGAAATCGGAATCCTTCATGCCGGTGGCGCGCCAGAGGCCGCGGGCGCCGGCCATGTTGCGGCCATGGGTGGTGGTGGCGGATCTCAGCCTCGGCATGCTTGACCTCGTCGACAGGGCGTCCGAACAGAAGGGTTCGCCCTATAGCTAGCGGCGGCGCGCGACCAGCCAAAATTGAATTATTCGATTTTGATGATCGACGCCGTCCATGCTGCGGGCGCGAAAGGCCTGCCAATGCTGCGCAATATCGACATCGACCTGCTGCGCTCCTTCGTCACCATCGCCGAGCTGCGCTCCTTCACCCGCGCTGCAGCGGCCCTGAACCGCACCCAGTCGACGATCTCGACACAGGTGCGAAAGCTCGAGGAGATCGCCGGCCAGACCCTGCTGCAGCGCTCGCCGCAGGAGGTGCTTTTGACCCGGGCCGGCGAAGATTTCCTCGGCTACGCCCGCCGCATCGTAGCGCTGCATGACGAGGCGCTCGACGTCGTCCGCGCCCAGAGCGTCTCCGGCCGGGTCCGGCTCGCGGTGATGGACGATTACGCCACCATCGTCCTGCCCGAGACTCTGGCTCGTTTCGCCCGCTCGCATCCGGAAGTCGAGCTCGAGGTCACCACCGGCTTCACCCGGGACCTGCTCGCCAGTCTCGGCGAGGCCTTCGACATCGTGCTCGCGACGCAGAAGGCCGGCGACGGCACTGGCGAAGTCCTGCGCACCGAGCGCACCGCCTGGGCCTGGTCCGACCGGCATGATTTCCCCCGGCCGGCCCCTTGCCGCTCGCGCTGCTCAAGGCGCCGAACATGTATCGCGAATGGGCGCTCGCGGCGCTGAACGAGGCCGGCCGGCCCTGGCGCATCCTGTTCTCCTCCTCCAGCATCGGCGCGGTCGAGGCCGTCGCGGCCGCCGGCGCGGCGCTGACCGTGGTCAAGGCCGGAACCGCGCGCGAGGGCCTTCGCCTGCTCGGCGCGGCGGAGGAACTGCCTGCCCTGCCGGCCTCCGAGATCGCGCTGCACCTGGCGCCGGGGCGCCCGATGCCCGCAGTGCGGGCGCTGGCCGGATTTCTGGCCGAAGCGCTCAAAGCGGAGGGATAGAGCCTCCTTCTCGCGACGGGAGGAGGGACGCTCTCTTGGACGATCTCCCCTATCGCAGCATGTCGGCGAGTGCCTCGTGCATCGCTGCGCTGGAGATGTGGAACACCCCCTGATACGGCAGGTCGAGGTCGACGATCACGAACATGATGCTCGAGACCGACAAGACGCCGATCGCCAGGACGGCGGCGCTGAGAGCGCGGCGCGGGATCTGCAGGCCGAAGCTCAGGAAGACCAGGCTGAGCCAGAAGCTCAGGATGCCGACGAAAAAGCCGCCGGATGGCGCGTTCGCATCCTCGATGACGTTCCATCTTGCGGATGAGGCATCCGCATAGGCTGCACGACAGCGGGTCGCGGAATGTTCGAGGCCAGTGTTTGGCAGGGCGTCCACGTCCGCGCCGATATCGCTGATCAATCGCGATAGGCTCCGATCCTCGCCGCGAACGGTCATGCCTCGCGTATCGGGCATGCCTGCGACGACAGGCACCGCCTCACGGGGCCATGTGCTTGCGATCACCGCGGCCGTGTATTGCTGGAGTTTCAGCCTGGTCGGATCGGCCGCGACTTTGAAAAGGCGCAGGCACTGATCGAGATTGGCAAGGCGCGCGGCATAGGTGGAGCGGTTGCCGCTCGTGACGTCGAAACGCGCCCGCGTCGTCGACAGTTGCAGGCTGAGGATGAGCGCGGCGAAGGTGACCATCAGGCCGGTCACCAACCTGATCGAATCCATGTTCTCGCTGGTCAGGTGATGCTCGTGCAGACGCTTCCGCAATGCCATGCCGGCGAGCGCACTGACGCTGAACAGCGCGAGAAACGCGAAGACCAGGAGAAATTCCATGGGATCTCCTTGGCTCTGCCTATCGTGAGGTCCGGTCGGTGTGAGCCTCAGCTTTTGCGACGCAAATCGTTGCCTCTGCCTGGATGACTGGAGTCAGGGTCCGACGAGTTGCCCACCGTCAACGACAATGGTCTGGGCGGTGACCCAGCTGGCCTTGTCGGAAGCGAGGAAGAGCACGACCTCGGCGACCTCCTCCGGCTTGCCCATCCGACCGAAGGGAATGCTAGCCAGGGTCGCCTGATAGAGGTCGGGGTTCGACGTCTTCCGGTCTTCCCACGTCCCGCCGGCGAACTCGATCGAGCCGGGCGCGACACCATTCACCCTTATGCCCTTCTTCGCCAGCATCTTCGCCTGGCTCGCGGTGTAGTGCATCACCGCCGCCTTGATGGCGCCATAGGGCGCCGAACGCGATGAAGCCCGCAGAGCCGAGATCGAGGAGATGTTTACGATCGACGAGCCAGGCTTCATATGGGGGATCGCCGCATGGCTGCCGCGGACGATCGCCATCATGTCGATGGTAAGCGAGGCGGCCCACCCCTCCTCGTCATCCGAATGGCCGAAGCCGGAGGCATTGTTGACGAGGACGTCCAGACCTCCAAGAGCTTTGACCGCCTCGGGCACATAGGCCTCGATCGCCTTTGCATCGGCGAGATCGACGCTGGCCGCATGAGCGGTTGCACCGAGTGCCTCGATCTCCCGGCGCGCCGCCTCGAGCGGACCCGCACTCCGCGCACAGATCGAAACCGCGGCGCCCTGCGCGGCGAACCCCAGCGCGATCGAACGCCCGATGCCGCGGCTGCCGCCCATGACGATCACGCGCTTGCCGGCGAATTCCTTGGCCATGCGGACGATTCCCCCATTGATGTATCGGAGCCAATATAGCTGCGGCGCAAGGCTTCGCTTCAAGTTCCGTCGCCCGCTGCCCGCGCATGGCAGCCCCTCACCCCGGCAGCCGATACTCCTTGAACATCTCGCGCAGCGCCGTCTTCTGGATCTTGCCCGTCGCCGTGTGCGGGATCGCCTCGACCAGCACGACATCATCAGGCAGCCACCATTTCGCGACCTTGCCGGTCATGAAGGCGAGCATCTCCTCGCGGCTGGGCGAACGTCCCGGCTTGGGCACGATCACCAGCAACGGCCGTTCGTCCCATTTCGGATGGGCGACGCCGATCACCGCGGCTTCCGCAACATCGGGATGGCCGATGGCGAGGTTTTCGAGCTCGATCGACGAGATCCATTCGCCGCCGGACTTGATCACGTCCTTGGAGCGGTCGGTGACCTGCATGTAGCCATGGGGATCGATGGTCGCGACGTCGCCGGTGTCGAAGAAGCCGTGCTCGTCGAGGATCGGCTGGTCGTGGCGGTAATAGGCGCCAGCGACGGCCGGCCCGCGCACTTTCAGCCGCCCGAAGGTCTTGCCATCCCAGGGCAGCTCCGTGCCGTGATCGTCGGTCAGGCGAAACTCGACGCCGAACTGCGGATGGCCCTGCTTGACCTTGAGGTCGTAGAGCGCGTCACCCTGGAGCTCGGAATAGACCGGCTTGATCGAGCAGAACGAGCCGATCGGGCTCATCTCGGTCATGCCCCAGGCATGATCGACGGTGACGCCATATTTCGTCTCGAACGCCTCGGTCATCGCCCGCGGGCAGGCCGAGCCGCCGATCACCACGCGCTTCAGCGTGTCGAGCTTGCCGCCTGATGCCTCGAGATGCTGGAGCAGGCCGAGCCAGACCGTCGGCACCGCCGCGGTGAGCGTCACTCCTTCGCCGTTGAGCAAATCGAGCAGCGAGGCGCCATCGAGCTTGGCACCGGGCATGACCAGCTTCGCCCCGGTCATCGGTGCCGAAAAAGCCAGCGACCAGCTATTGGCGTGGAAGAGCGGCACCACCGGCAAGACGACGGTCTGCGCCGATAGGCCCATATAGTCGGGCTGGGCACAGGCCATGGCGTGCAGCACGTTCGAGCGGTGCGAATAGAGCACGCCCTTGGGCCCGCCGGTCGTGCCCGAGGTGTAGCAGAGCCCGGCCGCGGTGTTCTCGTCGAGATCGGCCCAGGCGAAATCGGCGTCGGCCTCGGCCAGCCAGTCCTCGTAGGCGACGGCGTTCCTCAGCGAGGTCTCCGGCATATGCGCGGCGTCGGTCATGACGATGTAGCGCTCGATCGTCGGCAGCTTGTCCTGCAGGCCCTCGACCAGCCCAACGAAGGTCAGGTCGAGGAAGAGCAACCGATCCTCGGCATGGTTGATCAGCTGGGCGATCTGCTCGGGGAAGAGCCGCGGATTGACGGTGTGGGTGATCGCGCCGATGCCGCTGATCCCGTACCAGAGCGCCAGATGCCGGTCGGTGTTCCAGGCCAGGGTCGCGACGCGGTCGCCGAGGCGGATGCCCTCGCGCGTCAGCCGCTTTGCGATCGTCAGCGCGCTCTGCCGGATCTCGGCATAGGTGGTGCGGCGGATCGGCCCTTCGACGCTGCGGGAGACGACCTCGCGGGTGCCGTGCTGGATCGCCGCGTGGTCGATGATCCGGTGGATCAGCAGCGGCCAATTCTGCATCAGCCCGAGCATGCGTTTCTCCCTGTCGTCCTGCTTCGGTTTTTGGCAGCATAGCCAGCGGGCGCCCTGCGGCGAAAGCCCTCGCGTCCGATCGGGAGATGAGTTAGTTTACAGCTAAACGATCTAGGGATGAACGCCTTGTCCGTGCCGCGCCCAGCCCCCGCCCCGGAGCCCATTGAGCCGGACCGCGTCTGGTTCCGCTTCATGCGGCTGCATCAACGCATGCTCGGCCAGATGACGGCGCGCATCCGCGAGCTCGGCCTTTCGATCCCGCAATTCGACCTGCTCTCGACGCTGACCGAGCGCGAGGGCATCAGCCAGAGCGAGCTCGCCGAGCGGCTCTACGTCACCAAGGGCAATGTCTCCGGCCTGGTCGACCGCCTCGTCCAGGCCGGCCTGGTCGAGCGCCGCGCCATCGTCGGCGACCGGCGCTCCTACGCCATGCACCTCACCGCCGAAGGCCGCCGCCTCGCCGAGGCCGGGATGACGACGCAGCACGATTACGTCGCGCAGACGCTCGGCAAGCTGCCGGCGGCGGATCTCGCCGAACTCGACCGGCTGGTCCTGGCCTGGCGCGAGCGCGCCCGCGCCCTTGACGCGGATCAGGGCTGATGTTCGCAGGCCTGGCTTATGCCGGCGGCGGCAACCGCTGTTACTGGCAGGGCGGCTTCTACGAGACGGTCGCGCCCCGCATCGGCCTTGCGCCCCGTCGCATCGTCGGCGCCAGCGCCGGCGCCGGGGCCATGCTCTACAATGCGCTGGGGCTGGGGCCGACCGTGCGCGCCATGCTGCGCGAAGCCTGCGCCGGCCGCACCTCCGAGGTCGACTGGACCGCCTTCCGCCGCGGTGGCAGGCTGTTCCCGGTCGCCGAGATGTATCGCGAGATGCTCACGGCGCTGTTCACGCCCGAGCGGCTGGCGGCGCTCAAAGCCCAGGCCGATTTCCTGATCGCGATCTCGCGGCCGCCGCGCTTCTGGCCACTGCCTGTCATAACCACCATCGGCATCGGCGCCTACCAGCTCGAGAAGCGCCTGCGTCGCCCGGTGCACCCGACCGCCGGGCGCAGGCTCGGCTTCCGGCCGGACCTGATCCGCATCGCCGACTGCGCCGATCCCGAACAGCTGGTCGATGCGCTGATGGCGAGCGCGGCCGTGCCGCCCTTCATGCCGGCGGGCAAGATCGGCGCCCGCGCCGCCCTCGATGGCGGCCTGGTCGACAGCGCCCCGGCCTGGGCGCTCGCCGAGATGGAGGCGGCGGGCGAGCAAACCCTCGTGGTGCTGACGCGCCCCTTCGCCGAGGTGCCCCAGGTCGAAAACCGCACCTATGTCCGGCCCTCGCAGGTGATCCCGGTCAGCCAGTTCACCATCCGCAACTGGGACGGCATCCGCTTCGCCTACGAGCTCGGCGTCAGGGACGGCGAGGATTTCTTGCGGCGGATGGATCGGGAGCGTCTGGCGGGTTAGGGAGGAACGCTCCGCCTGTACCCGGGATCGCGCATGCCCTCGATCGACCTCACCGCCTCCGCCACGCGCCTGCGCACCGACCTGCTGGCCCGTCGCTTCAGCGCCCGCGATCTGCTCGAAGCGACCTTCGCCCGCATCGATGCACTGAACCCGTCCCTCAACGCCATCGTCGCGCAGGATCGCGAGGCGGCGCGGGCGTTTGCCGCGGAGTCGGACCGGCGCATCGCTGCCGGCGAGGCGCGCCCGCTCGAAGGCCTGCCGATCACGATCAAGGACGCCTTCGACGTCGCCGGCCTGCCCTCCTCGGGCGGCCTGCCGGCCTATAAGGAGCGCATTCCGGCCGAGGACGCGGCCGCCGTCGCCCGCCTGCGCGCGGCCGGCGCGATCATCCTCGGCAAGACCATGGTTCCGGTCTTCTCCGGCGACTTCCAGAGCTACAACCCGGCCCATGGCATCACCAACAACCCGTGGAATGCCGCGTATTCGCCTGGTGGTTCTTCGGGCGGCGCTGCGGTCGCGGTCGCGACCGGGATGAGCGCCTTCGAGCTCGGCTCGGATCTCGGCTCCTCGATCCGCTGGCCGGCCCAGGCCTGCGGCGTCTTCGGCCTCAAGACCAGCTGGGGCCTGGTCTCGACCTGGGGGCTGGTCCCGCCGCCGCCGGAGCGACGCACCTTGCGCAATGCCGATCTCGTCGTCGCCGGCCCGATCGCCCGTGCGGCCGAGGATCTCGCGCTGATCCTGCCGGTGCTTACCGGCCCGCGCGATCCGAACGTCGCTGGCGCGGGCCCTAGCCGCTCCGCGCAAGACCGAGGCAAAGGGCCTGCGCGTCGCGCTCTGGGCGCAGGAGCCGTTCGCGCCGGTCACCGGCGAGGTCTCGGACGCGGTGCGCGAAGCCGGGCGGCGCCTTGCCGAAGCCGGCGCGACCATCGACGAGGCGGCACGCCCGGGCTTCCGTTTCACCGAAGCCTATGAGGTCTATGCGTTGCTGAACCACGCCGTCGTCGCCTATGGCCTGCCACCCAAGGTACGCGCCCGCATCCAGGCGCAAGCGGCGAAATATGCGCCCGGCGACCTCTCGCATCAGGCGCTGCAGGCCCGCGGCGCCCGAATGACGCCCGGTCTCTATCAGCAGATCCACCAGCGCCGCCTCGCGCTCAAGCGGCAATGGGCCCGCTTCTTCCAGAACTACGACGTGCTGCTCTGCCCGCCCGCGCCGGTCGCGGCGCAAAAGCACGATCATCTGCCCGATTTCCACGCCCGCCGGCTCGACATCGACGGGTTGGAACGCCCCTATCTCGACTTCCTGTGCTGGGCGAGCCTCGCCACCGGCGCCGACCTGCCGGCGCTCGCCGCCCCGATCGGGCTGTCACAGGCGGGGCTACCGATCGGCGTGCAGATCATCGCCCCCTTCGGCGAGGATCGGACGGCGATCGCGGTCGGCGCGATGCTGGAGAAAACCGGCGCTGGCTACCGGTCGCCGGGGAAATAGTAGCTGCCCGTTCAGAGCGGCATTCGGAACGTGAACCGGGTCTCGTCCGCATCAGAGGAGACCTCGAGCGTCCCGCCATGGGCCCTCGCGATTTCAGAGGAGATGTAGAGCCCAAGGCCAAGTCCCTGCTGGCTCGGCTTGGCCGAGGCGCGGACGAATGGCTTGAACAGCTCTTTCCTGATTGCGAGCGGAATCGGCTCGCCGGCATTGGCGACCGACAGCTCGAACGAGTTGCGCGTGTTGTGGGCTCGCACGATGACGGGGCGATCGTCGGCTCCATGCGTCAGGCCATTAGCGACCAGATTCGACAACATCTGCGCGATCCGTGCGCCGTCGCAATCAATCGGTCCCGACAGATCGAACTCGCTCAGCACCTCACGATCAGGATGCGAGGACCGCAATTCGCCGACGATCTGCTCGAGCATCGCCTTCAGCCCGGGCTCGTCGCTGCGATCGAGCAGGATGCCACCGCCGAGCCGTCCCCGTGCGAAGTCGAGGACGTCGCCGATCAGCGCGGACATCCGCATGAGGCTGCTTCGCATCATCCCGGTCAGCGACCGGATTTTCGCGATGTCCTCGGTACGGTCGAGCATGCTCAACCCGGCGGAGACCGAGGCTACCGGGTTGCGCAGATCATGACCGAGCACCGCGATGAACTGCTCGCGGATTTCGCTGTTGTGGACCTCGCCGGCCAGGCTCGCCTGGCTCGCTGCCAGTTGCTGGTGCGCGTCGAGATGGAAGGCGATCAGCTCGGCAAAGAGCTTGAACATGCCCAGCGTCGCTGGATTGTTGAGCGAGCGGGGCTTGGGATCGATCGCGCACAACGTGCCGAAGAACCGGCCATCCGGCAGGATGATCGGCATCGAGATATAGCTCTCGAGGCCGTACATTTGCGGCGTGTGGTGCGTGCGATAGATCGGGTCTTCCGCGACATTGTCGATGACGACGACTTCGCGATGCTCCCGGATTTCATGACAGATGGTCGTTTCGACCTTGAGCTCGCCGCCGGGCTGAAGCCCGAACCCGATCTCGTCACGGACACCGCAAGCGACCCAGCGATCCTCGGTGACGCGCGCCACGGCGGCAAAACCCATCCCGGTCGTCCGGCAGACGACGTCGAGGATGGTCGGCACCGCGGCGATCGATGCGATGGCCGCGACGTCTTCTGAGAAATCCTGCGGCATGGAGCTCATTGAAACAGCAATCGGCCCACGGGCGATCTTACGTCTATGTCAAAAGACAACACCCGGTCCAACCTGGCTACACGATATGCTGACCGACGGCTCTGGCGAAGTGCGGACAAGTCAAAGACAATTGGCCAGCGAAGACCGGCGATTGCCGTCTCGCCCCATTGTTTCCGGCGCGGCGAGCATCGCGTTCAGCACCGCCTCCTGCGTCGCCTCAGCCGCAGCACGGAACGGCAGGTCGATCCGGTTCTCGTTGAGCACGGTGAGGGGGGCGAGGTCGGCCTCCTCATGATGGGCGATCCGGCTCGCGGTCGAAAAGGCGATGGCGATGTCGCCGCTGCCATTGCCCCAGAAGGCGCCGAGCCGGGCCAGGCCCGCGCCGCAGCGTCGGGCGATGCGCGCGAGCTGACGGCTCTCCAGCGGCAGATCGGTCGCCAGGACGATGATGATCGAGCCCCGCTCCGGCGGCTGGACCGGGTTCGCAGCTGGCGGCAGCGGACGGCGGCCATCCGGCAGGATGAGATCGCCGGCATTGCCGAAATTCGCCTGCACCAGCACGCCGAGCGTGAAGCGGCGGCCGTCGAGCGCGATCAGACGCGATGCCGTGCCGATACCGCCCTTGAAGCCGAAGGCGCTCATGCCGGTGCCGGCGCCGACCGCGCCCTCCTCGACCGGCCCGCCACTGGCCGTATCGAGCGCCGCTTCCGCATCGGCGACGGTCAGGCGCCGGGCGCGGATGTCGGAGAGAAAGCCGTCATTGCATTCGAGCACGAGCGAATTCACGGTTCCGGTCGTGCGGCCGATCTCCGGATTGTTGGCAAGCGCGCGCCCGACCAGCGCCTCGATACCTACAGCGACGGAGAAGGTGTTGCCGAGCAGGAGCGGGGTCTCGATCTGGCCGAGCTCGGCGAGCTGCATCACCCCGGCGCTCTTGCCGAAGCCGTTGATCACCTCGACGCCAGCCCGCAGCTTCTCGCGGAAGAGATCGCCCTGATGCGGCAGCACCGCGGTGAAGCCGGTCAGGACATCGCCCTCGCGTAACGTGCGATGGCCCACGGCGACGCCGGCGACATCGGTGATCGCGTTGAGCGGCCCCGGCGGCAGCGAACCGCAGACCAGGCCGTAATCGCGTGCCCGCTTGCCCAAGATGATCTCCTGTCTTGGTGCCGATCAGATCGCCGCGTTGAACACGGCTTCAATGTGATGGCCATCGGGATCGACGATGAAGGCCGCATAATAGTGCGAGCCGTAATGCGCCCGCAGGCCGGGCACACCATTGTCGCGCCCGCCATGCTGAAGCGCGGCGCGGTGGAATAGGTCCACGGCTCCCCGGCCCGGCGCCGCGAAAGCGAGATGGAACCCCGGTCCCGGCGGCCGCTGCCCCTCCGGGCGATGCTTCAGCGCCAGGCCATCGCCACCGCCCGGAGCGCCGTAACCGACGGCCTGATTGGCCTCTCCGGGCCGGAGATCGCTCCAGACGCGGGCATAACCGAGCGGCGCAAGCACGGCATCGTAGAAGGCGGCGGCGCGTTCGATATCGCCGACGCCGAGGGAGAGATGGTGCAGCATCGGCCGGTCCGGCTCGCTCACGCCGCCGCCCTGACCTTGGCCACCGTCAGGCGCGGTCGCCCGCCGGCTAATTCCTCGCGCAGCACCAGGCGCTCGTCCGCTGCGATCGTGCCGAGCTGCACGTCATGCGTCGGCAGGACGGCGGTCGCGGACTTGTTGAGGAAGACGATCACCGGGCGGTTGCCGGCGGCGGCCCAGCGGCGCAGCTGGGTGAGATAGGGCTCCTTGCGCCAGGCCTGCGGTGCGCCGGGATCAAGCTGGACGAACAGCCAGCTGGTCGCCGGATCCATGGTCAAGACGAAGCGCGCCTTGTCCGGCTTCCACTCGGGTCCGAGGAAGCTTTGCGTCATCCAGAGGCAGAAGAAGGCGCGGCAATGATCGGGGCGGGTCGCATGGATACCGCAGCCCCGGCCCGGCAGGCAGTGCTTGCACCAGGTGCCGGCGACGCTCTCCACCGCTGGCACGTCATAGACCTTGCAGCACAGCGTGCAGCTGCCGCAATCGCGGCCGGGCGCCGGCTGGTTCACCATGCGGGCGGGATCGATCATGCAGCTCCCCACGAAAAGGCGCGGCACCATGCGCATCGGATGCGCGACTGACAAGCCATGATTGGAATCGTTCCAGGCGGAATATCCTTCATCGGCCCTCATCCTGAGGAGCCGCGAAGCGGCGTCTCGAAGGATAGTTCAGGAGGCTCCGGAGACATCTGGAACATCCTTCGAGACGCGATCCTGCAGATCGCTCCTCAGGATAAGAACTGGATCTGAAAAAAGCCGCCTCAAGATTCCGACGCGCCGGCCCCGTCCCGCGCCAGACTCTGCCCCGATCTGCAGGAAAATCGCTCAGCGCTTGCGTAGGTCGCGGTCTATGCTCGCATAAACGACGCATAAAAAGCAGGAGCCGGGAATGCTGACCAACCTCGCCGTCCGCGATATCGAGACGCTCGTCCACCCCTACACAAACCTGGCGACGCATCGCGAAGTCGGCCCGCTGGTGCTGGAGCGCGGCAAGGGGGTCTTCGTCTACGACACCACCGGCAAGGACTATATCGAGGGCATGGCCGGGCTCTGGTGCACCTCGCTCGGCTATTCCAACCAGGAGCTGGCCGAGGTCGCCTATGAGCAGCTGAAGAAGCTGCCCTTCACCCATCTCTTCTCCGGCCGCAGCCACGACCCGGCGATCGAGCTCGCCGAGAAGCTGAAGGAGATCGCCCCGGTGCCGATCTCCAAGGTGTTCTATGGCGCCTCCGGCTCCGACGCCAACGACACCCAGGTCAAGCTGGTCTGGTACATGAACAATGCGCTCGGCCGTCCCAAGAAGAAGAAGATCATCTCCCGGCTGAAGGGCTACCACGGCGTCACCGTCGCCTCGGCCTCGTTGACCGGCCTGCCAGCCAACCACACCGATTTCGACCTGCCGCTCCCCGGCATTCTGCACACCTCCTGCCCGCATCATTATCGCTTTGCGCAACCGGGCGAGAGCGAGCTCGACTTCTCGGCGCGCCTTGCCGCCGAGCTCGACGAGATGATCCAGCGCGAGGGGCCGGACACGGTCGCCGCCTTCATCGCCGAGCCGGTGATGGGCGCAGGCGGTGCGGTGACCCCGCCGGAGGGCTATTTCGAAGCGATCAATGCCGTCCTCGCCAAATACGACGTCCTGTTCATCGCCGACGAGGTCATCACCGGCTTCGGCCGCACCGGCGAGATGTTCGGCACCACCACCTACAAGATGAAGGCCGACACACTCTCCTGCGCCAAGGCGCTGACCTCGGCCTATTTCCCGCTCAGCGCCGTGCTGATCAACGAGCCCGTCTATGAGGTGCTCGTCGACCAGAGCAAGAAGATCGGCACCTTCGGCCACGGCAACACCTATGCCGGCCATCCGGTCGGCTGCGCGGTCGCGGTCAAGACACTGGAAATCTACCAGCGCGACAGGATCATCGAGCATGTCCGCAAGGTCGCGCCGAAATTCCTGCAGCGCCTGACGAAGCTTGGCGAGCATCCGCTGATCGGCGAGGCGCGCGGCGTCGGCCTGATCGGCGGCATCGAGTTCGTCAAGGACAAGGCGAGCAAGGCCCAGTTCGAGGCCAAGAAGGGCGTCGCCCTGAAGTCGACCAGCTTCGCCCAGGAGGAAGGCCTGATCCTGCGCGCGCTTGGCGGCGATCGCGTCGCCTTCTGCCCGCCGCTGGTGATTACCGAGGCCGAGATCGACGAGCTCTTCGACCGCTACGAGCGGGCACTGAGCCGGACCCTCGACTGGGTCAAGGCGGAAGGCCTGCTCGCGGGCTGACGGAAAACAATTGAGCGCGGGATCCCACCTCCCACACGGGAGAAGGGTTCCCCGCTCCTCTATTTCCAGCCGCCTCCCGCGAAACTGTGCCAAAGCTGACCAAAGCCTCGGTGTGACGACGAAAACGTCACGAGAATTTCATGATGCCGCCGCCGGCCCGACCCGATCGGCAGCGACATTGCAGGTGCTGGCGGCCAGGAACCGCCGGCCCGATGAACTGGAAACCGAGGATCATGTCGACGCATAAGCCGCGCCACCAGGTGCACCGTTCCGCCAGCTTCCATGATGCCAGCGCACGTGAGGCCTATGCATCGCGCTTTCGCCCGATTGCGATTCCTGCCATCCTGGCGGGAACCCGCTGGGCCCCAGCCGCGTTGACCTCGCAGCACAGGGACGTTCCGGCGCTCCTGCGCAATGGTTTCGAAGATTGATACGACGACCTCCTACTGAGACCCTCCATGCTTGACCGGCGCAGAGTTCTTAAAACTCTCGCCGGTCTTTTTCTGTCCAGTGTCGGGCTCGGCGGCTACGCCTATGCCTGGGAGCCGACCCGTCAGGGGGTGACCCGCTACAGGCTCAGGCCGGCCGGCTGGCCGGAGGGCAAGCGGCTGCGGCTCGCCGTTCTCAGCGATATCCATGTCGGCAGTGGGCATATGCCGGTTTCGCGTGTCGGCGAGATCGTCGATCAGACCAACCTGCTGAAACCGGACCTCATCCTGCTACTCGGCGATTTCGTCGCCAGCCGCGACTGGCGCCCAGGCGATCCGCGGCCGGCCGAATGGGCGACCGAACTCGCCCGCTTGCAGGCACCGAACGGCTGCTTCGCCGTGCTTGGCAATCACGATTGGTGGCATGACGAGCGCGCCCAGCGCGCGCGCCGCGGCCCGACCACGGCCGGCGCGGCGCTGAGCGCCGTCGGTATTCCGGTACTGGAGAACAAGGCGCTCAAGCTTGAGACCGCAGCGGGGCCGATCTGGCTCGCCGGGCTCGGCGATCAGTGGGCCTTTCCGCGCTGGCTGCAGCCCCGGGGAATGCGTGGCCCGCACCGCGGCATCGACGACCTCGCAAGCACGCTCGCCATGGTCACCGACGATGCGCCGCTGATCCTGATGGCGCACGAGCCGGACATCTTCGCCCATGCGCCGGCGCGTATCGCGTTGACGCTATCGGGGCACACCCATGGCGGCCAGGTCAGGCTGTTCGGCTGGTCGCCCGTGGTGCCCTCGCGCTACGGCAACCGCTATGCCTATGGCCACATTGTCGAGAACGGCCGCAACCTGATCGTCACGGCCGGGCTCGGCGTCAGCAGCAAGATGCCAATCCGGCTGGGCGCGCCGCCGGAAATCGTCCTGGTCGAACTGGGCTGAGGGCGACGCCGCAGCGTCACCCGATCAACGAACGATGACCTTCCCGCCGACCGCAGCGCGGTTGTAGAGGTCGATCGCGTCGATATTGCGCATCCGGATGCAGCCGGACGAGGCCGAGCGGCCGATCGTCTCCGGCTCGTTGGTGCCGTGGATGCGGTAGAGCGTGTCCTTGCCATTCTGGTAGAGATAGAGGGCGCGGGCACCGAGCGGGTTCTCCGGCCCGCCCTCCATGCCGCCGGCGCGCGGCGCCAGATGCGGCCAGCGCGCGATCATCTCGGCGGGCGGCGTCCAGCGCGGCCATTCCGCCTTGCGCTGCATCACCGCCGTGCCGGTCCAGCCGAAGGCCTCGTCGCCGGTCGCGACGCCGTAGCGGATCGCCTTCTTGTTGGGCAGCACGAAGTAGAGGAACTTCTCGGTGGTATCGACGATGATCGTGCCGGGCTCCTCGCCGGTCGGATCGTTGATCTCGTAAGGCAGATGCGTGATCTGCGTCTCGAAATTCGGGACGAGCGCCATGTATTCGGCATCGCGTGCCGATAGCGACGGCGCATGGACCGTCTTGTACTGGCAGGCGCCGAGAAGCACCGACAGGCCGAGCACCGCAACGAAAGTCTGCTTCATGATTTCCACCGCCGACGCCGAAACGACGCTCGTTATGATGAATGCATCGTTAAAAAACGGTGACCCGACAAGGCACGGCCCGGATCGAACGCAACCCGGTCTTACGGCTCAAATGATTCGGAGGCAATGAAGTTCCCACCTTGCTCTGGCGTCTTGCTGCATTGCAGTGACAATATGGTCACGCTTGAAGCCTATACGATCCGGCTTGCTTCCCGACTTCGGAGACCTGGGTGTGACCACGCTTCTGATCAGCCATCCGTCCAGTCTTCGCCACGCCACGCCGCCGGGCCATCCCGAGCGCGCCGACCGGATCCGCGCCGTCGAGCAGGCTCTGGAGGAGGAGCGCTTCACGGCCCTGCAGCGCGTCGAAGCGCCGGAGGGGACGCTCGCACAGGTCTTGCTCTGCCACCCCGCCGCTTATGCCGATGCGATCTTTGCGGCCGCTCCGCAGGAGGGTCTTGTGCAGATCGACGCCGACACGATCATGTCGCCGGGCACGCTCTCTGCAGTCATGCACGGCGTCGGCGCTGCCGTGCATGCCGTCGACGAGGTGATGACCCGGCGTGCGACCAACGCCTTCAGCGCCATGCGCCCGCCCGGGCACCATGCCGAAACCGACAGGGCGATGGGCTTCTGCTTCTTCAACAACGCCGCCATCGCCGCGCGCCATGCGCAACGGGAGCATGGCGCCGAGCGCGTCGCCATCGTCGACTGGGACGTCCATCACGGCAACGGTACGCAGGAAATCTTCTGGGGCGACGCCAGCGTGCTCTACGCCTCGACCCATGAGATGCCGCTCTACCCCGGCACCGGCGCCCCCTCCGAGCGCGGCGAGCATGGCACCATCGTCAATGCGGCCCTCCGGGCCGGTGACGGGACCGATGCCTTCCGCGACGCGTTCGAGAGCGCGATCATGCCGCGGCTCGAGGCTTTCCAGCCGGATCTCGTCATCATCTCGGCCGGCTTCGACGCCCATTGGCGCGACCCGCTCGCCAACCTCAATCTGAAGGAAACCGACTTCGCCTGGGCAACCCAGAAGCTGATGGAGATCGCCGACCGCCATGCCGGCGGCCGCGTCGTCTCGATCCTGGAAGGCGGCTACGATCTCGAGGGCCTATCGAAATCGGCTGCAGCGCATGTCAACGCGCTGATGCGCGGCTGAGCCTCACTCCAGCGGCGCGGTTTCGGCGATCTCGATGCCGAAGCCGGAGAGGCCGACGAAGGCGCGGGTCGAGGACGCCAGGTTGACGATCGAGGCGACGCCGAGATCGCGCAGGATCTGGGCGCCGAGGCCGACCTCGCGCCATTGCTGCGAGCGCAGTGCGTCCGAGCCCTCCTCGTCCTCGACACTCTTGATCGGCACGCCGGCCGAGCCGTCGCGCAGATAGACCAGCACGCCTTTGCCCTCCTGCTGGAAGCGGCGCAGCACGCACTGGATCGAGGAGGCGCCACCGAGCACGTCGGCGACGACATTGGCGCGGTGCAGCCGGGCAGGGATTTTCTCGCCGTCGCCGAGCTTGCCCATGACGAAGGCGAAATGCTGCGTGTCGTCGAAAGGCGTGATGTAGACATGCCCGGTCATCTCGCCGAACTCGGTCTTGACCGGGAAGGAATGCACGCGCTCGACCAGCTTCTCGCGCGCCTGGCGATAGGCGATCAGGTCGGCGACAGTGATCTGCTTGAGCCCGTGCTTCTGCGCGAAGGCGGTGATCTGCGCGCCCTTCATCACCGTGCCGTCATCGTTGGCGAGTTCGCAGATGACGCCGACCGCCGGCAGATTGGCGAGCTTGCAGAGATCGACAGCGGCCTCGGTATGGCCGGAGCGCATCAGCACGCCGCCATCCTTGGCGATCAGCGGGAAAACATGGCCCGGCCGGACGAAATCGGCGGCGCCCATGTTGCCGTTGGCGAGCGCCCGCACGGTGTTGGTGCGCTGCTCGGCCGAGATGCCGGTGGTCAGCCCGTGCTTGACGTCGACCGTGATGGTGAAGGCGGTGCCGAGCGGGGCGTCATTGGACGAAACCATCGGGTCGAGCCGCAGGCGGCGGGCTTCGCCCGTCGTCAGCGGCGCGCAGACGATGCCGCAGGTGTTGCGGATGATGAAGGCCATCTTCTCGGGCGTGCACAGCGAGGCAGCGACGATGAGATCGCCCTCGTTCTCGCGATCGTCGTCATCGGTGACGATGACGATCTCGCCACGAGCGAAGGCTTCGACGGTCTCGGCGACATTGCTGGCGATCATGGCGGCCTCGCGTGGGCTCTGCAGGCCCAGAAAGTCGTTGGGGGTGACGGCGCCGCCGGTCGCGGCAGTGATGCGCTCGGCGCTCTCGCGCGAGATCCAGGCGGATGGATCGTTGCAGAGCGCTGTGACGCTCGCCGGCGACAGGTCGACCTGCCGCGCAAAGGCACTGCGGCCGGTCTTGGTTTGCTGGAGCCAGGCGTCGAGCTTCATGAGGCGAAGCTAATACGCCCTTGCTTCATTCGCAATGAAGGAGATCAAGTTTTTCAGTAAGACTGAAATCGTGCCCCGCCTCGTCATGGTCGGGCTTGACCCGACCATCTCGGAAACCAGCAATCTGGTCACGAGATTCTCGGGACAAGCCGCAGAATGACGCTTTTGTTACTGCCCGAACGGCCAGCGCGGCTCGACCACACCGACCTGCGCGCGGTGGCGCAGGAACTGATCCGCCAGCACGCAGGCGACCATGGCTTCGCCGACCGGCACGGCGCGGATGCCGACGCAGGGGTCATGCCGGCCCTTGGTGAACATCTCGGTCTCACCGCCGGTGCGGTTCACCGTGGCGCGCGGCGAGAGGATCGACGAGGTCGGCTTGACCGCGAAGCGGGCGACGATCGGCTGGCCGGTCGAGATACCGCCGAGGATGCCGCCGGCATGGTTGGAGAGGAAGAGTGGCTTGCCGTCATTGCCGGCGCGCATCTCGTCGGCATTCTCCTCGCCTGACAGCTCGGCGGCGGCGAAGCCCTCGCCGATCTCGACGCCTTTGACCGCATTGATGCTCATTAGCGCCGCGGCGATCTCGGCGTCGAGCTTGCCGTAGATCGGCGCGCCCAGGCCCGCCGGCACGCCTTCGGCGACGATCTCCAGCACGGCCCCGATCGAGGAGCCGGACTTGCGGATGCCATCGAGATAATCGGCGAAGCGCTCGGCTGCCTTGGCATCGGGGCAGAAGAACGGGTTGCGGGAAATCTCATCCCAATCCCAGTTGCCGCGATCGACCTTGTGCGGGCCCATCTGGACCAGCGCACCGCGAACCACCATGCCAGGAACGACCTTGCGCGCGATCGCTCCGGCCGCAACCCGCATCGCCGTCTCGCGCGCCGAAGAGCGCCCGCCGCCGCGATAGTCGCGGATGCCGTATTTCACGTCATAGGTGAAATCGGCATGGCCGGGCCGGTACTTGTCCTTGATCTCGGAATAGTCCTTCGAGCGCTGGTCGACATTGTCGATCATCAGCCCGATCGAGGTGCCCGTGGTGACCTGCTCGCCGCTTGTCTCGTCGGCGAAGACGCCGGAGACGATGCGGACAGCGTCCGGCTCCTGGCGCTGCGTCGTATAGCGCGACTGGCCGGGCCGGCGCTTGTCGAGGTCGCGCTGAATTTCGGCCTCGCTCAGCGGGATCAGCGGCGGGCAGCCATCGACGACACAGCCGATCGCAGGCCCATGGCTCTCGCCGAAGGTGGTGACGCGGAAGAGATGGCCGAAGGTGTTGTGAGACATGAGCAGCCTGACGCGAATGACGCGTCAGGCTCTTAGCCGCATTTCGGCAATGGCGGAACCCGCCGTGCTCCGGCTCACTTCACGTCGATGACGACGTCCTTGCTCGTGACAAAGCGTCCACCGCCATCGTTGCGGATGCCGTCATACTTTAAAGTCAGACGATCTTGACCGCGAAAGCCGGAATTTGGCGTGTAGAGCGACACGCGATAGTCGACGATCTTGCCATCGCATTTGTCGCCGGGCAGCTTGAGCGGGTGCTTGACCAGCGCATGGGTCACCCGCCCATGCGTCGGCGCCGTCTCAATCGAAACCTCAGGGGGCTCCCACGCCCAGCACGATCCGTCCGTGTACATCGTAAATGCGTAGGCCAGAACAGGCGTATTGACCTTCGTTGTTGTCGTATGAGCAGCGTTGCAACCGCCTAACACAATTGCCGCAATGCCGAGCGCGGCGAAAATCTTGATCGTCATGGTATCCCCCGGCCCAAGATGGGCCGGGACACCTAATGCACTCAAGGGTTGCAGTACAAGTGCATTTCGTTCAGTGCTGCGGGGCCGCTGCCGGCACCGCGGGTGCGCCTTCCCAGCGCGTGTTCGCCGGCAGGTTCTCGCCCTTCATGATCACCGTGAGCAGGCCGACCTGCGCGTAGTCGCCGACATGGGTGTCGTAGAGCACGGTCGCGCCGGCGCCGACGCAGACGCCCTTGCCGAGATGGACGCGGCCGACCTTCATCACCCGGTCCTCATAGAGATGGGTCTGCAGGGCCGAATGGGCGTTGACCGTGCAGAAATCGCCGACCTTGATGCAGTCGAACTCGGTGATATCCGTTGAATCCAGCCAAACGCCCTGGCCGTATTGCGCGCCGAACAGGCGCAGGAACCAGGGCAGGAACGGCGTCCCGCGCAGATAGTCGAACAGCACCTTGCCGCCGAGGCCCCAGTAGAGCACCGAGACCGCCTCCGTGCGCATCGCCCAGAACGACCACATCGGCTTCATCACCGGCTTGTAGACGCCCATCAGCAGCCATTTCATCAGCGCGCAGATCAGCGCCTGGGTGATGGCGATGACGACGGCGCAGCCCATGAAGGCGAGGCCTAAGCCCATCCAGTCGCGATCGAATATCTTCTGCTGCAGCACAAGATCGACGGCGATGGTGCCGAAGGTGATGAACAGCATCGCCGGGAAGGAGGTGTGCAGCGCCTCGAAGCCGGCGCGCGCCAGCTTCTTGCCGAGCGAGGGCTTGTAGGTCCAGTCGGCACCGAGATCGACCTTCTGCCGCGTCGGCAGCTTGATCGGCGGCGAGCCGAACCAGGTGTCGCCGGCGCTCATCAGTTCGTTCGCCGGCGGTTTCGACTTGATGCCGATCAGCACCCGGTCGGGGATGACGGCGCCGGGCGGAACGACCGCATCGTTGCCGACGAAGACCTGCTCGCCGGTGCGGGTCATGTCGAGGCGCATATAGCCGCGCCGCATGTCCTCGTCGCCGAAGATCACCTCGTCGGCGATGAAGTTGCCGGCGCCAATGCCGGTGATGTCATAGCGCCCCGACAGATTGGTCGAGATCTCGGCGCCGGAGCCAATGCGCGCACCCATCATCCGGTACCAGAAGCGCATGTAGATCGTTGCGAACAGCGACGACAGTGTCTCCAGAGTCACCTCGGTCGCCAGCGCCACCGTCCATTTGCGGGCGTAGAAGCCGGAATGGATCGAATATGAGCCGGAGGAGACGCGCGGCAGGATCGCCCAGCGCAGCGCCGCGATCAGGAAGACGGTGATGGTGATGAGGCCGATCGCCGTCGGCCAGGTCAGGATCGGCAGATACCAGAGATAGCTGATGTCGGACCAGGTCGAGACCCAGTCGTCGATCTTGTCGAACAGCCAGAAGGCCGGGAAGATCGGCAGAAGGCTGATCGGCGGCAGCGCGATCAACATGACGATGTAGAACAGCGTCATCGCCGTTCGCCGCCGCCCGCTCGCCTGTGCCTGCTCCGGCAGCGCCTCGAGATCGACCATGCCGGTCTTGCGCGCCGGCGAGCCGTCCCATATCTCGGCCGCGCCGATCTTGGCGCCCGGCCCGATCGCGGTCAGATCGCCGATCTCGGCATGGTCGCCGACAGTGCAGCCATGGCCAAACACGACCGAGGAGCCGGCATAGACGTCCTTGCCGATCGTGATCCGACCGATGATGAAATCGGCGCCGATTGCCTCGGCATTGGCGAAGGTGGTCTTCGAGCCCAGCGTCGTACCGTCGCCGAGCTCGACGAGGTCGATCGCGCCAGCCTCATAATCCGAGATGATGACGTCGCGCCCCACCCTGGCGCCGAGCAGGCGCCAGTAGAAGCGCATCACCGGCGTGCCCTGCAACCATTTGATGTGCACGAGCCCGGCAACGCGCGAGGCGAACCACCAGCGGAAATAGTAGGCGCCCCAGAGCGGGTAGGTTCCGGGCTTGGTCCGGCCGAGCACCAGCCATTTCAGGCCGATCGAGATGAGCCCGGTGATGATGGTGATCGCGACATAGATGCCGAGCAGCGCGAAGACCTGCGCCATCGCCGACAATTCTTCGCCGGAGAGCAGCATGTAGCTGACGAAGATGCCGAGCCATTGCGCCGTCGACAGGCTGATAATGATCGGCAGCGCCACAGCCTGCGCCAGCCCGCAGAGGAAGCGGCGCAGCAGCGGCGGCGGCGTGAAGGAGAGATCCTCCTCGGCCCGCACGCCGCGCGCATCGAGCAGTTCCGCCATCGCCCGCAGAGTGCGCGCGCCATAGACGTCCTGCAGCGTGATGCCGGCATAGGCCGGCGTCTCGCGCACGATCGAAATGAAGCGCGCCGCCAGCAGCGAATGGCCGCCGAGATCGACGAAGAAGTCCGCTTCCAGCGGCAGCGCCTGCGCGCCGAGCACGCGCTTGGCCGCGTCGAGCAGGGCGCCCTCGGTCTCGTTGCGCGGCGGCTCCTGCTCACCGGTCGCGGCCGGCGCCGTCAAGGGCGCCGCCTTCAGCATCTTGCGGTCGACCTTGCCGGAAACCATGCGCGGCAGCGAGCCTATCGGCTCGAAATGCGCCGGGATCATGTAGGGCGGCAGCTTCTCGCGCAGCGAGGCGCGCAGCACCGTGCCCTCGATCTGCACGCCGGGCTCGCCGACCAGGAAGGCGACGAGCCGCTCGATGCCGTCATCGGTCCGCAGCACCACCGCCGCCTGGCCGATGCCGGCCTCGTCCGAAAGCGCCGTTTCGATCTCGCCGAGCTCGACGCGGAAGCCGCGGATCTTGACCTGGTCGTCGATGCGGCCGTGGAAGACGATGTTGCCGTCGCCATCGAGGCTGACGGCATCGCCGGAGCGGTAGAGGATCGGATCGTCCGAGCCGCCGAACGGATTGGCGATGAACTTCTCGGCCGTGAGCTCCGGCCGCAGGTGGTAGCCCTTGGCGACGCCCGGGCCGCCGATCAGCAATTCGCCCTGCTGGCCGACGCCGGTCAGCGTCATCGCCTCGTCGACGATATAGGCGGTGTAATTCGGGATCGGCCTGCCGATCGTCACCGTATCGCCCGGCTCGACCGAGGCGGCGGTCGCGACCACCGTCGCTTCCGTCGGCCCATAGGTGTTGAAGATGCGCCGGCCCGGCTTCGACCATTTCTGCACGATCGCGGGCGGCAGCGCCTCACCGCCGAGCAGGATCAGCTTCAGCGACGGGATATCGTCCGGCAGGATGCCGAGCAGCGTCGGCACCGTGTCGATTACGGTGACTCCGGCCTCGTTCAGGATCGACGGCAGCTTCTCGGCGTCGCCCATCATCTGCGGTGTCGCGACGAACAACGTCGCGCCGACGAGATAAGGCGTCCAGATCTCCTCCATCGACAGGTCGAAGGCGACCGAGGCGCCCTGGAAGACGACGTCGTCCGGCCCCATGCCGTAGAGCGCGTTCCCCGAGCGCAGGAAATGGCAGATGTTGCGCTGGCTGATGACGATCGCCTTGGGCGTGCCGGTCGAGCCCGAAGTGTAGATCAGATAAGCGGGGTGATCTGATGTGAGGCCCGGCGCCCGCGCCGGCAGCGCCTGGCCGTCGCTCGCTTCGGCAAGTTGCTGCGGGCACCAGACGGTGCGGCCCGTCGCCGCGGCGCGCACTTTCCAGTCGGTCTGCGTCACCAGTCCTTTGGCGCTGGCGTCCTCCAGGCAGATGGCGATGCGCTCGACCGGCGCCTCGGCATCGAAGGGCAGCCAGGCTGCGCCAGACAGCGTGATCGCGATCTGTGCCACGAGCAGGTCGATGCCGCGTGGCATCCACAGGCCGACCATGTCGCCCGGGCCGACGCCAGCAAGCGCAAGGCCGCGAGCCTGCGCCTGCGCCTCTGCCCAGACTTGCGCATAGCTAAGCCGGCGTTCGCCGGAGATCATCGCGATGTGATCGGGACGCGCCGACACGCTCGCCGCGAAAATCTCGGCGAGCACCTCGTCGCGCAGCAGCTCTGGCCGCTTCTCGCCCGCCAGCATCGCAAGCGCCGTCGCGCCTGGACCGGCGGTACCCGCCGACACTGTAGTGATGTCGTTCATCCTGCCCCGCCGCAGGTCCTGGCGATTGCGCCCGGACTGCACTTCATGCCGGCCGGCCGTCTCCCCGTGACGACGCGCCCGCCTGTCTTCCGGCCGGACGCTCGCAGCCGCGCGAGCACTCACCAGCCGACTGTACCATCGAAGATGTGGCTGAACCTCGCCTGAACGGCAAGCGAGAAGACGGGATGCGGTTAAGCGCCGGCGTGCTTTTGCGCCCGACTGTCACATCCACGTCGCCTTGTCGCCCTCGACCACCAGGATCTTGCCCTGCCAGATCTCGACGCGCGCCGCATCCGCTGTACCGACCGCTCCGACCAGCGCCAGCACAGCCCGCGCCACACCACCATGGCTGACCATCACCGTATCGGGCGCAAGCCCTTCGAGCACGGGCCGAATCCGCTCGGCCAGCATCCGGTAGCTCTCGCCGCCCGGCGGCACGAAACCCCATTTGTCGCGCTCGCGCGCCTGGGCGAGCTCGCGCTCGCTCTTGCGGACCTCGCGCCAGGTGAAGCCTTCCCAGTCACCGAAGGTCAGTTCGCGCAGGCGCTCGTCGAGGCGGAACTCCTCCGGCGGCAGCTCGAGCTCGCGGCGCAGGATCCTCATCGTCTCCCGCGCCCGCTCCATCGGCGAGCAGAGATAGTCCACCGTCGCGTAGTCCGGCGTCAGCTCTTTCAGCCGCCGAGCCGCCTCCTCGGCCTGCATGCGGCCGAGCGCGTTGAGCGGGATGTCCTTCCCGCCCTGCAACCGGCCCTCGCGATTCCAGTCGGTTTCGCCGTGGCGGACGAGGAAGAGGCGGCCGGGAATCGTCAAGGCGGTCATGTCCCGCCTCATGCACGCTGGCGGCACCGACGTCAAAGCGACGAAAGCGCCGCAGGAGTTGCCTTGTGAGCTTTGTGGTGGCCGCGCGCCGACGCCCTGTGTAAGAGGCAGGCTCTCGCATCGCTCGATCGCCGCATGAACGCCACGCTGACATTGCCCGATGGCCGCAGGCTCAGCCTCGGCGCCAGGCCCCTGCTGATGGGCGTGGTCAACGTCACCCCGGATTCCTTTTCCGATGGCGGCCTCTTCGCCGACCCGGCGGTCGCGGTCGCGCACGGGCTGGAACTGGCGCAGCAGGGCGCCGACATCGTTGATATCGGCGGCGAGTCGACGAGGCCGGACCACATCCGCCTCGATGCGGACAGCGAGCTCGCCCGGGTCCTGCCGGTGATCACTGGCATCGCCGCCCAAAGCGATGTTCCGATCTCGATCGACACCTACAAGGCCGAGGTCGCCGACGCGGCGCTGAAGGCCGGCGCCTCCATCGTCAACGATGTCTGGGGTGCGCAGCGCGATCCCTCCATCGCCGGCATCGCGGCCCGCCATGGCGCGCCGATCATCCTGATGCACAACCGCGAAGAGGTCGATCCGGGGCTCGACATCCTCGCCGAGGTCATGCGCTTCCTCGAACGCTCGATCGCGATCGCGGTTGAAGCCGGTGTGCCGCGCAGCCAGATCGTCGTCGATCCCGGCATCGGCCGCTTCGGCAAGACCGCCGAGCAATCGCTGCTGCTGATGAAGGAGCTCGGCCGGCTCGCCGAGCTCGGCTGCCCGGTCCTGCTCGGCGCCTCGCGCAAATCGGTGCTCGGCCATGTCGTCGGCAAGGCGGTTCCGGCCGAGCGCGTCGCCGCCAGCATCGCCGCGCATCTCTATGGCGTCACCCAAGGCGCCGCCATCATCCGCGCCCATGACGTCGACGAGCATGTCGACGCGCTGAAAATCTGGGCAGCGATCGGAGAAGCACGATGAGCGCGACGGGGCAGATCTTCATCGAGGCGCTCGACCTCTACGCCTATCACGGGCATTTCGCCGAAGAGGGCCGGCTCGGCCAGCGCTTCTCGATGGACCTCGTCCTCGACTGCGACCTGCGCGCTTCCTCGCTCAGCGACAGCCTCGCCGACACCGTCGACTATGGCGAGGTCGTCGGCCTGGTCACACGGACCTTCTCCGGCAAGCGCTTCAAGCTGCTGGAAGCGGCCGCGCGGGCGCTGGCCGAGGCGATCCTGGCGGAATATCCGGCGGTGACCAAGGTCGCGGTCACTTTGCGAAAGCCCGCTCCGCCGATTCCAGGCCGGATGGAATCGGTCGGCATCAAGCTGGATTTCACGCGTGAGCGTTGAGGCGACGCTCGGCCTCGGCGGCAATCTCGGCGATCCGGTCGCGGCCTTCGCGGCAGCATTGGCGCGGCTGCGCGCTCACGCCGCCGTGGAGCTGAAGGCCGCCTCCTCGGTCTGGCGCACGGCGCCCTGGGGCAAGCTCGACCAACCCGAATTCCGCAACATGGCGGTGCTGATCGAGACCTCTGTGTCAGCCGACGACCTGCTCGCGCTCTGCCTGTCGATCGAGCGCGAGAGCGGCCGCGAGCGGCGCGAGCGCTGGGGGCCGCGCACACTCGACATCGACATCCTGACTTATGGCGGGCAGACGATCGAGCGGCCCGGCCTTCAGGTTCCGCATCCACGCATCGCCGAGCGCGCCTTCGTGCTGGCTCCGCTCGCGGAGATTGCACCGACGATCACGATCGGGGCGCGCAGCATAGCGGCGCTCCTGGCGGCGATCGCGAGCCAGGACGTCAGCCGTGACGCTGATGGAAGCCAGCGCCTGAAGGATATGCTGGCAGCTCGGCCGGGCTGAGACTCACTCGCCCTTGTCGAGCGAGATGTCCGGCGCGGTCGGCACCTTCATGCCGACGACATGATAGCCGGCATCGACATGCATGATCTCGCCGGTGATGCCGCGCGACATGTCGGAGACCAGGAAGACCGCGGTCTCGCCGACTTCCTCGATGGTCACGGTGCGGCGCAGCGGCGAGTTGTACTCGTTCCAGCGCAGGATATAGCGGAAGTCTCCGATACCCGAGGCGGCCAGCGTCTTGATCGGCCCGGCCGAGATCGCGTTGACCCTGATCTTCGAGGGGCCGAGGTCGGCGGCGAGATACTGCACGCTCGATTCCAGCGCCGCCTTGGCGACGCCCATGACGTTGTAATGCGGCATCCATTTCTCGGCGCCGTAATAGGTCAGCGTCAGCAGCGAGCCGCCATCCGGCATCAGCTTCTCGGCGCGCTGGGTGATCGCCGTGAAGGAATAGCAGGAGATCAGCAGCGACTTGGAGAAATTCGCCTCGGTCGTATCGACATAGCGGCCGGTGAGCTCGTCCTTGTCGGAGAAGGCGATGCAGTGGACGACGAAGTCGAGCTTGCCCCAGAGCGTCTCGATCTCGGCGAAGACCGCATCGATCGTAGCGGGGTCAGTGACGTCGCAATGGCCGACGACGTGGCCGCCGAGCTGTTTCGCCAGCGGCTCGACCCGCTTCTTCAGCGCATCGCCCTGATAGGTAAAGGCCAGTTCGGCGCCGGCATCCGCGGCCGCCTTGGCAATGCCCCAGGCGATCGAGCGGTTGTTGGCGACACCCATGACGAGACCGCGCTTACCCCGGAGCAGATTGGCGGTCGGGGCGGCGCTGCTGGATTCAGGCATCTGGGACCTTCGAACTGGACGAACCGGCGAGTAGAACGGGTCGTCTCATAACCGAGGCCGTCGAAGGGTGGAAGCGTCCTTTGCCGAATTCCTGTTCAGCCGGTCTCTAGCCGGCCCGTGCTTTCATCAGCGCGGTCAGCTCGGTGTCTTCGGCCGGCATCTCGATGTCGATCGAAACGAACAGGTCCCCGCGCTCGCCCTTCTTCTCGCCCGGCAGTCCCTTGCCGCGCAGGCGGAACTGGCGCGCCGTGCCGGTCAGCGGCGGCACATTCATCTCGACGGCGCCTCCCAGCGTCGGCACATGGATCGGCCCGCCGAGCACCGCCGTCGCCAGCGGTACCGCGACGCGCGCGCGCAGGTTGTTGCCGTCGACGGTGAAGCGCGGATCGGGCCGGACCTTGATCGTCATCAGCACGTCGCCGGTCTCGCCGGTGAGCGGATGCGTCTGGCCGAGACCGCGCAGGCGCATGATCTTGCCGTCGGCGACGCCTTCGGGGATCGTCACCTCGACTTCGCGCCCGCCCGGCAGCTTGACCCGGCGCATCGCGCCATTGACCGCTTCGGCCAGGTTGACCTCGAGCGTGAAGCTCTGCTCCGGCGGCTTTTGCGGCTGGCTCGCCCGGCCACGTCCGCCGCGCCTGGCAGCGTCGCCGAAAAGCGAACCGAAGATATCGGCGGGGTCGAAGCCCGGATCGGCACCACCACGGCCGAATGGCCCCCCGCCGCCGCTGGAATGGAACTCGAAACCGCCCTGATGCGCGCCGCCTCGGCCGGCACCCATGCCCTCGAAGCCGGTGAAGCGCGGCTTGCCCTCGGCGTCGATCTCGCCGCGATCGAACTGCTTGCGTTTGTCGGGATCGCCGAGGACCTCGTAGGCGGTGTTCAGCTCCGAGAAGCGCTCCTGCGCCTTCGGGTCGCTCTGATTGCGGTCGGGGTGCAGATCCTTGGCGCGGCGGCGATAAGCCTTCTTGATCTCGGCTTCATCGGCCGATTTCGCCACGCCCAGAACCTGATACGGATCACGCATTCAAAAACACCCTGGAGGATTCGTGTTCCGACCTACCGGAACCGCCTCCTACATGGGAAGACTGTGGCGTCTTGGCAACAGGCTCAGGCCGTGCCTTTCCAGGTCTTGGCATCCTTGACCGCCCATTCGCCGCCTGACGGCCGGCAGGCGGTGCCCTGCAGCTTCACCGGGCCGGTCTGCAGGCTCATCGAAGCCAGGAAGGCGCGGCAGATCTCGTCCGATCTCAGGAACGGTCCGCCAACGGGGGTGAACATTCCCTTCATGCCGCTTTGAGCATTATCCCAGGAGACCGGCGCGCCATTGCCCTGCGGATCGAGCGCCATCGCCAGCGCGCCCTCGGCCCGGCGCCAATCCTCGGGGCCGAGGTCAGGCGCGAGCGCAGCAAGCAGGCTCTTGCCCTCGCTGGGGCTGGCCGGGAGCACGGAGGCCGTCGTCATCGCGACCTCGTCCTCAGCCTTGCTCGACAGGCCCATGATCGGGAAGGAGATCGAACAGCCCGACGCTGCGAGCCCGACCAGCAGCGCACCGGCGAGCGATACCGCGCGCGCAAGGGGTCTGCGCTCACACGGCCTCTGGCTCCCTCGCCCGCACGCTCTATATATGTCTCGCAACTCAAATCGCATTACGGATCGCGCTCGCCCAACGCTTCCTGAACCTATCGAGGACTAAGCACGTGAATGCGTTAACGAGCGGTGACTTCACCGAGGCCGGCGAGCCTTTCGCCCTGTTCGAAAGCTGGTTGGAAGAGGCCAAGGCCTCCGAGCCGAACGACCCCAACGGCATGGCGCTCTCGACCGTCGACGCCGACGGCCTGCCCAATGTCCGCATGGTCCTGCTGAATGGCCGCAGCCCCGACGGCTTCGTCTTCTACACCAACACGCAAAGCCAGAAGGGCGAGGAACTCGACGGCCAGCCCAAGGCGGCTGCGCTGTTCCACTGGAAGAGCCTGCGCCGGCAGATTCGCATCCGCGGCCCGGTCAGCCGCGTCAGCGACGCCGAAGCCGATGCCTATTTCCAGTCGCGCCCGCGCGACAGCCGCATCGGCGCCTGGGCCTCGCAGCAGTCGCGGCCGCTCGAGAGCAGGTTCGCGCTCGAGAAGGCGGTGGCGAGCTATGCGTTGAAATTCGGCGTCGGCGAGGTGCCGCGTCCGCCGCATTGGACCGGTTTCCGCATCGCCCCGGTGTATATCGAATTCTGGCGCGACGGCGCCTTCCGCCTCCACGACCGCATCGTCTTCCGCCGCGCCGCCCCGGGCGAAGCCTGGACGAAGGCGCGGCTCTACCCCTGAGGAAAGTCACAACGCCAATGGCCATGCCCACATTCGACTTTCCGAAAACGGAAGCCGGCAAGCGTCCGGTCATGCTGCTGACCGGCGCCAGTCGCGGAATCGGCCATGCCACGGTGATGCAATTCGCCATGGCCGGCTGGCGCATCCTGTCCTGCTCGCGCCAGGCCTTCTCCGACAAATGCCCCTGGCCGTCGGGTGCCGACGACCATGTCCAGATCGATCTCGGCGACCCCGAGGACACGATGCGCGGCATCGCCGAGATCAAGAAGCGCCTCGCCGCCGAGGGCGGCAAGCTCAACGCGTTGGTCAACAATGCCGGCATCTCACCGAAAGGGTCCAAGGGCGGCCGGCTCGGCGCAGCGACGACCTCCTTCAACGACTGGCACCAGGTCTTCCAGGTCAATTTCTTCGCGCCGATCATGCTGGCGCGCGGCCTGCTCGATGAATTGACCGTGGCGAAGGGCGCTATCGTCAATGTCACCTCGATCGCCGGCTCGCGCGTCCACCCCTTCGCCGGCGCCGCCTATGCGACCTCGAAGGCCGCGCTCGCCAGCCTGACCCGCGAGATGGCGGCCGATTTCGGGCCGCTCGGCATCCGGGTGAACTCGATCTCGCCCGGCGAGATCGACACCGCGATCCTCTCGCCCGGCACCGAGAAGATCGTCGAGAAACTGCCGCTGCTGCGGCTCGGCAAGACCGAGGAGGTCGCCAAGGCGATCTATTTCCTCTGCACCGACGCCTCGAGCTATGTCACCGGCGCCGAGCTCCACATCAATGGCGGACAGCACGTGTGAGTGACGAAGGCGGCGGGCAAGACAGCGGGCAGGTCATCCGCTTCCCCAACCCCGCCCGTGCGGCAGCGCGCCCGGTGCTCGCCGCCTCGATCGCCGTCTTCCGCGACGGCAAGGTCCTGCTGGCGACGCGGACCAAGCCGCCGGCCGACCAGCTCTGGTCGCTGCCCGGCGGCAAGGTCGAGGCCGGCGAGAGCCTCGAGGAAGCGGCCTTGCGCGAGCTTGAGGAGGAGGTCGGCGTCACCGCCCGCATCCTGGGCTTCAACCGCCATGTCGAGATCGTCGGCCGCGATCCGAAGGGCGTCGTCACCCATCATTTCGTCATCGCCTCCTATGTCGGGCAGTGGATATCCGGCGAGCCGCAGCCCGGCCCCGAGGCAGGCGCGGTGATGTGGGCCGATCCGCTGAAATTGGGCGGCCTGCCGACGACGCGCGAACTCGGCGACGTGCTGCGCCGCGCCGCCGCCATTGCCGCGAGCGACGGCGGCGCATGACGAAACGAGCGCTCGCCCTGCTTCTGGCCGTGCTGGCCGCGAGCCCCGAGACGCTGCTGGCGCAGGCACGGCGGCCGGCCCCGCCGCAGCAGCGGCCCGCCGAGCCGCCTCCGGCAGAGCCCGAAGCGCCGCCGCCACCCTATGAGCCGCAATTGCTGAAGCTCGCCGAGATCATCGGCTCGCTCGCCTATCTGCGCACGCTTTGCGAAACCCGCGAGGCACAGGACTGGCGCGAACGCATGGCCGCGCTGCTCGAATCGGAAGGTCGCAGCCCGCAACGACGCGAGCGGCTGGCCGGCGCTTATAATCGCGGCTACCGCGCCTATTCGGCGACGCATCGCACCTGCAGCGATGGCAGCCAGGAGGCCTCGGCCCGCCTCGCTCAGGAGGGCGAGAAGCTCGCCAAGGCGCTCGCCAGCCGCTTCGGTGGCTAAAGCCTCGGACCGAAAAGTGGATGCCACTTTTCGGAACAATCCGATGCTCCGGCAAAGAGATGGATCGCCATTTGCGTCCGACAGGACGCACGGCTATCCAGTTTCGGCACGAGCCTGCGCCATTCTTAGGCAGAATTGTCCCCCGTGAATTAACCTTTCTTAAAGACCGTGATGGCGCCCGCCGGCTATGAACCGTATCCTTGGCGTGCAAATCACTGGAACGGTTACGGCTTGCGCCCACATCGTTCCGTCCGACGGGCTATTTTCGACGCCGGGTTCCGCTGCTTTCATGTCCGCTCTCTCAGACGACCTGCCACTCGACCCGACCCTCGCCGAGGACGTCAAGGACGCCCGTCACGTCGCCTATAGCTATGTCGAGGACGCCTTCGCCGAGGCGCGGCAGGATGGGCTCGATTCCGACGCGCTCGCCCATGCCGCCCTGTTCGCGGCGATGCGCACGCTGGTCGAGACCTATGGCGAGGAAGCGACCGCCGTCTTCGCCGAGGCCCTGCCCGAGAAGATCCGCAACGGCAGCTTCACCATCGGCACGCGCCACTGACTATTCGGCCGCAGCCTGAAGCGTGCTCCGCCCGGCATGGGCGAGCCCCCATTCGGCCAGCACATGGGCCGCGTCGTTGAGCGCGGCTCCCGCCGACGTCAGTGAATACTCGACCCGCAACACCGCTTCCTCGAAGACCTCGCGCCTGACGACACCGTCGCGCTCCATTTCGCGCAGCTGCTCGTAAAGCACCTTTTCGCTGATCCCCGGCAGACGCCGGCGCAACGCGCCGAAGCGGAGCGGTCGCTCGTGCAGCTCCCACAGGATCACCGACTTCCAGCGGCCGCCGATTACCGACAGAGCCAGACCGAGGCCGCATGTCTCCGGCAAGTTGATCCTGATGGGCATCGAATCTCCCCGGCCACTTACCTTCGTGTAAGTAATTGAATTCTGGAAATAAACCCCGAAATATCCGGCAAGTGCGGCATCGGCTCGAACCGAAGCCGCCAACCTTTCGAATTTCGCGCAGCGAATGACGGCTGAAGGGCACGCCCTTCTAGCCGAGCCGGCCACGCGTCTTGTCAGGAGAAATCCGCTTGCCCCCCGCTACGACCACCGCGACCGAAGCCCACACACAACGCATTGCCCGTTGCGGCTGCCGGCGTCTCAAGCTCACCGTCTCGGGCGAACCGCGCCGCGTCTATCTCTGCGCCTGCAGCGAGTGCCGGCGCGCCACCGGCTCGGTCTTCGCCTGGCGCGCCATCTTCCCGGACAGTGCGATCGTTGCGGTCGAGGGCGAGAGCTCGGTCTGGCGGCGCGGCAGCGATGCCGGCCGCTGGATCGAGCAGGTCTTCTGTCCCGGCTGTGGCGGCCTGGTCTTCATGCGGGCGGAAGCGATGCCGGGCGCGATCTCGGTCTCGGTCGGCAGCTTCGACGATCCCGGCTTCTCGCCGCCGGCCGCGATCCATAACCGGTCGCACCAGCCCGATTGGTATCGCCTCGCCGACGATGTCGCCGAGGGCTGAGTGACCCGGCTCAGCCAGCCGCGCGTGCCTGCCGCGCCGTTTGTGCCCGGCTGAGCAGTAGCTCGCGCTCGCGCCGATTCCGGGTCATCTCGGCGGCGCGGGTGAACTCGGCCTCCGCCTCGCCATGGCGGCCGAGCTTGAGCAGGAAATCGGCGCGCACGCTCGGCAAGAGATGGTAATTCTTCAGCGCCGGAGCGCCGGCGAGCGCATCGACCAGCGCAAGCCCCGCCGCCGGCCCGTCCGCCATCGACACCGCGACAGCCCGGTTGAGCTCGATCACCGGCGATGGCGTCAGCGTGCCGAGCGCGCCGTAAAGCGCCGCGATCCGGCGCCAATCGGTCTCGTCAGCAGTGCGGGCGCGCGCATGGCAGGCGGCGAGCTCGGCTTGCAGGACATAGGGGCTAGGCGTGGCGGAAAGCCTCCGCGCGGTCTCCAGCGCCTTGAGGCCATGGTTGATCAGCAGGCGATCCCAGCGGGCCCGGTTCTGGTCGAGCAGCAGCACCGGCGCGCCATCCGGCCCGATGCGGGCGCGCAGGCGCGAAGCCTGCAACTCCATCAGCGCGACAAGGCCGTGCACCTCGGGTTCCTGCGGCGCGAGACCAGCGAGGATGCGCCCAAGCCGCATCGCCTCCTGGCACAAGGCCGGGCGCACCCAGTCTTCGCCGCCGGTCGCGGCATAGCCCTCGTTGAAGATCAGGTAGACCACCTCGAGCACCGAGGCGAGGCGCTCGCCAAGCTCAGGCCCGTGCGGCACCTCATAGGGCACCCTGGCCTCGGCCAGCGCCTTCTTCGCTCGAACCAGGCGCTGGGCCATGGTCGGCTCCGGCACCAGGAAGGCGCGGGCGATCTCCTCGGTGGTGAGGCCGCCGATCAGGCGCAAGGTGAGCGCAAGCCGCGCCTCGACCGCGAGCACCGGATGGCAGGCGGTGAAGATCAGGCGCAGCAGGTCGTCGCCGAGCTCGTCGTCGAGCGCCTCCTCGATCCCGGCGGTCGGATCGGCCTCCTCGTCGAGATCGCGGCCGATCTCGTCATGCTTGCGCTGCAGCATCTTGGCGCGCCTGAGGCCGTCGAGCGCACGGTGCTTGGCGGCTTGCATCAGCCAGGCGCCGGGATTGCGCGGCACACCCTCGTCCGGCCATTGCTGGAGCGCGGCGACGAGCGCGTCCTGCGCCAGCTCCTCGGCCCGGCCGACATCGCGGGTGACGCGGGCGAGGCCCGCGATCAGCCTGGGGGCCTCGATCCTGAAGACCGTCTCGATCGCGCGGTGTGCATCGCTTGCCGTCATCGGCTGCGATACACACCATCAGCGATCGTCTCTGGCAAGCGGCTCAGCCGTTGTCGCCGACCTCGCTCTTGAGGCGCTTCCAGGCCGCATCGGCTTCGGGCGAGACCGCGTCGCCGAAATCAGCGAAGTCGACGACCGGGCGAATCTCGATCTCGGACGGGCCAGGCATCGGATTGGGGCAGCGCTTGACCCATTCGATCGCCTCGTCGAGCGACTTGCATTCCCAGATCCAGTAGCCGGCGACGAGCTCCTTGGTCTCGGCGAAGGGCCCGTCGACGACGGAGCGCCTGGCGCCGTCGAACTGCACGCGCGCGCCCTTCGCGCTCGGCTGCAGGCCGTCGCCGCCCTTCATGATGCCGGCTTTCACCAGCTCTTCATTGTAGGCCATCATCGCATCGACCAGCTCGCGGGTCGGCGCCGCGCCGGCTTCGCTGTCCTTGGTCGCCTTGACCATCACCATGAAACGCATCGGTCTTCTCCGTTGAGTTGGAGCGGTGCAGGCCTCGCCTCGCACCCCTCCGGATTGAATGGGATATTCGGGCTTTTTGATCGGTCAGCCTGCGCGCTTCGCCGTCTCGGCGCGCAGGCGCTCTTCCTGCTCGCGCAATTCCGGCGTCAGCGCCTCGCCGAAAATCCTCCATCTCGAAGATCGGGCGCAGCTCGATCTCGGTGCCGCCGTCGAAGGGCGCGCGCTTCAGCCACTCGACCGCCTCGTCGAAGGAGCGGACCTGCCAGATCCAGAAGCCGGCCAGCAGTTCCTTGGTCTCGGCGAAGGGGCCGTCGGTGAGCGTCCGCTGCGAGCCAGAGAAGCGCATGCGCAGCCCCTTCGAGCTCGGATGGAGCCCATCCATCGCCAGCATCACGCCGGCCTTCACCAACTCTTCGTTATAGGCGCCCATCTGGGTGAAGAGGTCTTCGCTCGGCATCACGCCGGCTTCGCTGTCCTTGCTGGCCTTGACCAGAACCATCACGCGCATCGGTCTTCTCCTTGAAGCAGAAGGGCAGAGGCGACGCCTCGCGCCGCCCGTTTCGGTTCGATTTGCCTTGGAACGTCAGCCGGTGCGCTTCGCCGTCTCGGCACGCAGGCGCTCCTCCTGCTCGCGCAATTCCGGCGTCAGCGCCTCGCCAAAATCCTCCATCTCGAAGATCGGGCGCAGTTCGATCTCGGTGCCGCCGTCGAAGGGCGCGCGCTTCAGCCATTCGACCGCCTCGTCGAAGGAGCGGACCTGCCAGATCCAGAAGCCGGCGAGCAGCTCCTTGGTCTCGGCGAAGGGGCCGTCGGTGATCGTCCGCTGCGAGCCCGAGAAGCGCATGCGCAACCCCTTCGAACTCGGATGCAGCCCATCGCCCGCCAGCATCACGCCGGCCTTCACCAGCTCTTCATTGTAGGCTCCCATCTGGGTGAGGAGGCCTTCGCTCGGCATCACGCCGGCTTCGCTATCCTTGTCGGCCTTGACCAGAACCATCACGCGCATCGGTCTTCTCCTGTCTGTCGGGGTTGGTTTTGCTTCGGTATGGGGCGGGAGAAATCCCGCCCTCTGTCATCACGTCGAACGAGGAACGCCGCGATCGACAGGCTCCGAAAGAATTTTCAGCCCTTGGCCGCATATTTTTCGCGGCGAGCGATTTCGGCGGCGCTCGGCTCCGCGAATTCGAACGAGCCGGTGGTGACCTCGCCCTCGCGGCGATAGGTCGCCATGAGCACGCCGGTGCTCGAGACGCTGCTCCGGGCGAGCTTGAACGCGGCGGGCATGGCGCCCGAGCCGAACAGGCGCTTGCCCTTGCCGAGCACGACCGGGAAGGTCAGCAGCGTGATCTCGTCGATCAGGTCCTTGGCCAGCAGCGCCTGGATCAGCTCGCTCGAGCCCTGCAGCAGGAGCTTCGGCCCATCCTGCCGCTTCAGCGCCGCGACTTCTGCGGCGGGATCGCCACGCAGCGCGACGGTGTTCTGCCAGGTCAGCGACTGCGGCTCGGAGGTCGCGACATATTTGGTGATCGCGTTGAACTTGACCGCGATCGGATCGTCGCCGGCATAGGGCCAGTGCGCCGCGAAGATGTCGTAGGTCCGGCGCCCGAGCAGCAGGTCGAACTCGTCGGTCAGGACCTTGTCCATCACCTTGCCCATCGCATCGTCCCAATGGTGGAAGGTCCAGCCGCCATGGCTGAAGCCGCCTTGCGGATCCTCCTGCGGGCCGCCTGGTGCCTGCATGACGCCGTCGAGGGACACGAAAGTGGCGGCAACGACTTGTCTCATGATCATTCTCCCGAACTCGCGGGAGCCTCGTCCCGCAGCACGTCTCCGAAGCTCGGGCGGGCGCCGCAATGATCTGCGGCCTTCCGCTGCTTCTTGCTGACACGTCGAACGAGAAAAGCCGGGATCGACAGCCTCCCGAAAAAATCTGCGATCGACTCCTGGCGGAGGACGGCACCCGAATCCTGGCTCGCTCGCCACACCGGTTGAGCCCCGGGGCGAAGCACCCTAACTATCGGGGCGAACGGCGCCCGCGCCGAAACAGCGATCGCTGAAAGAGCTCAGCCATGCCGGCAACCAGACTGGTCGACCGCGGCGTCATCCGCGTCAGCGGCGACGACGCCCGCGATTTCCTCGAGAACATCGTCACCAACGCGATGGAGACCGTCACGGCCGAACGCGCCGGCTATGGCGGACTGCTGACACCGCAAGGCAAGATCATCGGCGATTTCTTCGTCATCGCCGTTCCGGATGCCGAGGGCGGCGGCTTCCTGCTCGACACGCCATTGCTCCAGACCGCCGACCTGATGAAGAAGCTGAAGCTCTACAAGCTGCGCGCCAAGGTCACGCTCGGCGATCTCAGCGAGACGGCGACGGTGATCGCTGCGACCGATGGCGGCAAGCTGCCCGCCGATGCCGGGCTGGTCTATGCCGATCCGCGCGTCCCTGAGCTCGGCGAGCGCGCCATCGTCGACCTGGATGGCGCCGACGAGCTCGTGGATGCCAGTCTGGACGATTACCACGCCCACCGCATCGGCCTCGGCATCCCCGATGGCGGCCGCGACTTCCTCTATGGCGACACCTTCCCGCACGAGGCGCTGTTCGATCAGCTCGGCGGCGTCTCCTTCAAGAAGGGCTGCTATATCGGCCAGGAGGTCGTCTCGCGCATGCAGCATCGCGGCACCGCCCGCTCGCGCGTCGTACCGATCGTCTTCAGCGAGGGCTTGAATCCGGAGGACGGTGTCGAGGCCAGCGCCGGGAGCAAGCTGATCGGCCGCGTCGGTTCCTGTGCCGGCGGCCGCGGCCTTGCTTTGCTCCGGCTCGATCGCGTGGCGGATGCGCTCGCCGCCGGTCACACGCTCGATGCTGGTGGTCTCGCCTTCACGCTGGCGAGCAAGCCGTCCTTCATCCGGTTTCCCTATCCCGGTGAGCCAGAATTCGGAGCGGCAGCATGAGCGGGCGCGAGGCGGTCGAGGGTCCGGACGGCAAATATCGCTGCATCTGGCCGGGGAGCGATCCGCTCTATCTCGCCTATCACGACACCGAATGGGGCGTACCGGAATATGATTCCCGCACGCTCTGGGAAAAGCTGATGCTCGACGGCTTCCAGGCCGGCCTGTCCTGGATCACCATTCTGAGGAAGCGCGACGCCTTCCGCGCCGGCTTCGCCGGTTTCGAGCCGGAAACGGTCGCCCGCTTCGGCGAGGCCGATGTCCAGCGGTTGCTCGCCGATGCCGGCATCGTTCGCCATCGCGGCAAGATCGAGGGCACGATCCGCAATGCGCAGGCCTATCTCAGGCTGAGCGAGAAGGGCCCCTTCACCGAATTTCTCTGGAAGCATCTCGACGGGCGGGTGGTCCAGAATAGCTTCCGGACCCATGAGGGCGTGCCGGCCGAGACCGCGGTGTCGAAGGCGATCTCCAAGGAACTCAAAGCCGCCGGCTTCACCTTCTGCGGCCCGACCATCGTCTATGCGGTGATGCAGGCCTGCGGCATGGTCAACGACCATCTCACCGGCTGCTTCCGCTGGCAGGAATGCGCGGCGCTGGCGCGCGACACGCGCCCCGCCGCCTGATGGCGAAGCTGCCTGTCCCGCCGCGCGCCTGGCAGCGCATGCTTTCGGGCCGGCGGCTCGACCTGCTCGATCCTTCCCCGCTCGATGTCGAGATCGAGGACATCGCCCACGGCCTTGCCCGCGTCGCCCGCTGGAACGGCCAGACGCGCGGCGCCCATTCCTTCTCGGTGGCGCAGCACAGCCTCCTGGTCGAGGCGATCGCCGGCCATCTCAATCCGGACTGGCCGCGCGAGTGGCGGCTGATGGCGCTGCTGCACGATGCACCAGAATACGTCATCGGCGACATGATCTCGCCGTTCAAGGCAGTGATGGGCGACGCCTACAAGGGCGTCGAACTGCGCCTGCTGGCGGCGATCCATCTGCGTTTCGGCTTGCCGGCCGCAACGCCGGCGGCGCTCAAGCGCAAGACCAAGGACGCCGACAAGATATCGGCCTTCCTCGAAGCGACCGAGCTCGCCGGCTTCGAGCGCGAGGAAGCCCTGCGCTTCTTCGGTCGACCTCAGGCCCTGCCGCGCGAGGTGCTGGCGCTACTCGAGCCGCAGGCGACGGAACAGGCGCAGGCGGCGTTCCTGAAGCGGTTCGGCGAGTTGACGGGATAAGTCGCGGGATCCCCTCTCCTGGAAGGAGAGGGGTAGGGGTGAGGTGTTCGGGAGAGAAATCGTGAGCCTGAACCCACCCGCGCGGTCAGGTCTCGCGGAACTGGTCACAGGGCCTACCCCTCACCCTGCCCTCTCCCTACGGGAGAGGGTTTCCCGCGGTCCTATCGCCAACTAGTCATAGCGGCCTGTCTCAGTAGCAGGAGACAAACTCCCGATAGACCCAGCCCACCACATGGTTGCGACCGCGCGGGCTGATCAGGGCCCAGGGCCGGCCGCGCTCGTCGAAGGACGTGTTCATCACCCTGATGCCGGCGCCGTTGCTGACGTAGCCGATGATTTCGCCATTGGGCGTCTCGCGGATGTTGAGCGGCGTGCCGGTCGGGTCGGTGACGGCGCAGCGGTTCTGGGCGATGGCCGGTGCGGCCGACAGGCAGGTCGCAAGCGCGGCGGTCAAAAGGCCGAGGCGGGTGGCGGTCATGAACAAATCCCCTGATCGTCAACCGGCACGCCCCGCGCCGTGACACGCACTTGCAATGGCGTAGTCAGGGCCGCTTTCGCGGTGAAACGGCATTGTTTCTGTTTTGGATCAGATCATCTGACATCCTCTGCTATTCCCGATAAAATCGGAAAGCTGCATACTGCGCCCACCTGATGTAGGTGAGAGAGACAAGAGCCATGACAGCCCCGACCAGCCTGAATCTTCCCGCCGGCGTCGTCGTCAAGGGCGCGCTCGCCGAGCGCTATGACGAGGTCCTGAGCCATGACGCGCTCGCCTTCGTCGCCGGGCTGCAGCGCCGCTTCAACGAGACCAGGAAGCGCCTGCTCGCCGTGCGCAAGGAGCGCCAGAAGCGCTTCGACGCCGGTGAGACCCCGGATTTCCTGGCCGAGACCCGCCATATCCGCGAGGGCGACTGGAAGGTCGCAGCCATCCCGGCCGATCTGCAGGATCGACGCGTCGAGATCACCGGGCCGGTCGACCGCAAGATGATCGTCAACGCGCTGAACTCCGGCGCCAAGGTCTTCATGGCCGATTTCGAGGATGCCTCCTCGCCGGTCTGGGCCAACATGGTCGAAGGCCAGATCAACCTGAAAGACCGCTGGGCCGGCAGGATCGACTTCACCGATGCGACCTCGGGCAAGGCCTACAAGCTCAAGGACAAGCCGGCCGTCCTGATCGTCCGCCCGCGCGGCTGGCACCTGCCGGAGCGCCATATCGAGATCGATGGCGAGATCGCCTCCGGCGCGCTGGTCGATTTCGGCCTCTATGTCTTCCACAATGCCAAGGCAGCGCTGGCGCAGGGCTCTGGCCCCTATTTCTACCTGCCCAAGCTCGAGAGCCATCTCGAGGCCAGGCTCTGGAACGACGTCTTCGTCGCGGCGCAGACCGCGCTCGGCCTCAAGCTAGGGACGATCAAGGCGACCGTGTTGATCGAGACCCTGCCGGCCGCCTTCGAGATGGACGAGATCCTCTACGAGCTGCGCGAGCACATGGCCGGCCTCAATTGCGGCCGCTGGGACTACATCTTCTCCTTCATCAAGAAGCTCGCCCGCAACAAGGCCTTCGTCCTGCCCGATCGCTCGCAGGTGGTGATGACCAAGGCCTTCCTGCGCGCCTATTCCCTCTTGCTGATCAAGACCTGCCACCGCCGCGGCGCCTTCGCCATGGGCGGCATGGCGGCGCAGATCCCGGTCAAGAACAACCCCGAGGCCAATGCCGCGGCCTTCGCCAAGGTCAAGGCCGACAAGGAGCGCGAGGCCGGCGACGGCCATGACGGCACCTGGGTCGCCCATCCGGACCTCGTGCCGGTGGCGATGGAAGTGTTCGACCGGCTGATGCCGCAGTCGAACCAGCTCGACAAGAAACGCGAGGACGTCGAGGTCAGCCGCGAGAACCTCCTGGAGGTCCACGAGGGCACCCGCACCGAGACCGGCTTCCGCGAGAACATCCGCGTCGGCGTGCAGTATCTCGAAGCCTGGCTGCGCGGCCGCGGTGCGGTGCCGATCTACAACATGATGGAGGACGCCGCGACCGCCGAGATCAGCCGCGCCCAGATCTGGCAGTTCGTCCAGTACGGCGCAGAGCTTGAGGGCGGGGCCAAGGTCGACGCCGAACTGTTCAAGCGCTGCCTGCCCGAGGAGATGGCGCGGGTAAAGGGAGAGCTCGGCGCCGAAGCCTACGACAAGGGCCGCTTCCCCGAGGCGATCGAGCTGTTCTCAAAACTCTCGCTGGCGCCGGAGTTCGAGGAGTTCCTGACCGTGCCGGCTTATGGGAAGCTGGGCTGATCGACACCCGCGCCGCTCAAGGGTGGCGCGGGTTTACCCTTTCACGCTTGGCCGTGGATTTCGGCCTTTGTCCGCTTTGGGTCGCAAGCGGACAATGACGCCCGATCGGCGAACGTCCTCTTATCGACAGAGCGCCACAACCAAACATTGGACCACTGCCAATAAACGGACCTCGTTGGCGAGAGAGCACAGTCGCGTCGTTTGCAGGCGCTTCTCCGAAGGCCTGACCGAATCAGGCGTGGACAACTCCCACGAACGATCCGGGAACATGATTGGCATTTAACCGATTTTCGGTGAGTTTCATCGCGCCGCCCATCGTTTCCGGCTGCTGCTTGCCCTAGCGCCAATTGCAGCAACGCATTTTGACGGATCATCAGATCAACGGAGATTCGCCAGTGAGCAAAATTCCGGATGCACCTGATCTACTCAAAATGTCACTGATAGAGCGTCTGGGGCGATCCTTTGACGCTTTGCTCAGGCGAGAATTTGGGCAACGCTTCTACACTCCTGAATTTCTTAACGAGATCGTCGACAAAAAAGCGGCCGTCGATGCGGAGATGGGCAAGAGTGCAGGAGCCACATTTCTTGCCGCTTCCCTGATCACATTTTTCGATCTCGTTTCCGGAAAAGTGACGATCGGATCGGGATTAAGTGTCGACTTTAGCAAAGATCTTTCGCCGATACTCAGTTTCGTTACAGCGTCACTGCTTCTGCGCACGACACTCTTAATGTTGGACCTGCAAGTCATCAATCAGATCATGATTAGACTTGGCCAGAATATTAATGTTAATCAATTTAATATCATATTTATCAACAGAAAGTCACCCGGAAACTGATCTGATGCGCTCGTGCCCTCATATTTCGGCGAAAAATCGGGGCGAGTACATCATTTTGTATTCGATCTGATTGGTAAATTAATGTTTATATTTCTAGCGCTAATGTTGGCATACCCATCTGCCGCGATAATGACCTCCGCGTATGAGATATATAATTCCGACGTGCGAATGTTAGGAAAAGCAATCAGCTACGCGGCAGTGTTCATGTTATTGATGATCTATACGCTCATAGTTTGTTTTGCCATTCAATATCAATTTTTGCCCGCCGATTTTGACGAAGCGACGCGCGAACCCACTGAACACTTCAAAGCGGAAGTCGAGAAGCGCTTAGCGGAAGAGGCATCCCGGTCAGCGCCTACATCCGGCGTTTGACGGGACGTCCAGCCAGTCGCGAACTGCCATTTCGATGCAAAAGCGTGTCCGACATGGGTCGGAAGCCGACACTTAACGCTCGCTCGCGGGGACAGCCCGCAACCTTATCCCCGCCCTCCCAACCTCCCATATAATCCGCGGCATCCCATCCCCGAGGGGCGGCCATCCGGAGGCATGTCGTTTGGCGGGGTGGGTGCGGCGCCTGCGGGCGAGGGTTGCGCCTCGCTCCCGGGAGGCTTCGGGAACCGACCTGGGGGTACTACGGCCCCTGCGCGAGGAGCTCGCTAGCTGGACTTACCCTCGATGACCAGCCGCCCGGCCGCCGACGCGACGACCCGATGAGGGGAACTGGCGAAGGCGGCGGGCGGGATCGGCGGTGCGTCCGAAAGAAGCGCGGCCCGGAGCTTTAAAATCGCCGGAGGCGGAGCGCCACGGGGCGTGCGGATGTAATCCATCCGCGCCGCTTCCTGGCTCAATGGAAGCGGATACCAAACGCGCCTCGCGGCGCTCCGCTGCCCCTCGATCGCGACAACGCCCGCGGGATCAGCCTGCGGGCGAAGAAGATGCTTGGGCGCGGGAAGCGGAACGCGAACCCTTCTCCCCTCGGGGGAGAAGGTGGCAGCGCGAAGCGCTGACGGATGAGGGCAGCGCCGCGTCTCCACCCAGTCGTTCCGCCCTCATCCCCTGCCGGACCTTCTCCCCGAGGGGAGAAGGAGGCTGTAGGAACTGCCCCCTCATCCCGAAGGAAGAGGATCGCTCCTGCAACAGGATGTCCTTGCCCGGCGCAAGAATCGGCACTCCGGCCTTTGAAACTCGTCGCCGCCACGCCTATCTCGCCTCTTTCCACTGGAGCAAGGCCATGCGGCTTTCGATCCTGCCCACCCTTTGCGCCCTCGCTTTGCTCGCCCCCGCCCCCGCCCGCGCCGAACCACTGAATCCCGAACGCAAGATCGAGGCGACCTCGGATTTCGCCGGCAAGAAGGGCAAGGCCGCCAAGGACATCAGCGGCATCGCCTGCCGCCCGCCTGCCGGCGGCGAATGGCGCTGCCTGATCGTCAACGACGAGAGCAGGGCCGCCCAGTTCGCGACGCTGACGCAGACGACGATCCGGCCCGAGCGCTCCTTGCCGCTCGTCGGCGACACCGCCCCCGCCGTGAGCGGGCGCCAGCCGGCGATCGGTTGCCCCAAGCCGGGCAGCTTTGGCGAGTTCGACGGCGAGGGCGTCGCCTATGCCGACCGCGCTTTCTATGTCGTCGGCTCGCATGGCTGCTCGCGCCATGGCGGCGAGTACCGCCCCTCCTCCTTCCTGCTGGCGCGCATCCCGCCCGGCAATGGCCAGGCCGGTGCGCCCGAGCTGAGCTGGCGTGTCTCCGACCTCCTCGGCGCGGCCGGCGAGGTCGCGCCCTATCTCGGCAAGCCGCTCGATGCCGACACGAACGGGCTGAACATCGAAGGCCTCGCCGTTGTCGGCGACCAGCTCTGGCTCGGCCTGCGCGCACCCTCGCTCGATGGCCGCGCCTTCCTCGTCGGCGGCAGCCTCAAAGAGCTGTTCAAGCCGGGCAGCGAGTCGGCGACCACTAAACCGCAGCTCCTGGCCTTTTCGGCCGGAGCGCAGCGCGGCGTGCGCGACCTCGCCCCGCTCGCCGATGGCCGCCTCCTCGTCCTCGTCGGCCCGGCTCAGGACCAGGAGGTGCCCTATGCGATCGTCCTGCTCGACCCGGCCGATCCATCGGCTACCCGCGAGCTCGGCGAGTTGCGCCAGCGCAAGAATGCCAAGGCAGAGGCGCTCACCGTCCTGACCGAGGAACGCGACGAATTACGCGTCCTCGTCGGCTATGACGGGGTGAAGAACGGCGAGTTCGAGGAGTACCGGCTGAAGCTGCGCTGAGGCGGAGGCAGGCACCTTCCCTGCCGCTGCCGGAGATGCGAAGCACAAGGCCATGAGCTTCCTTCCCCGCCTCAATTCGCTCGTCTCCCGCTATCTCGCCGAGGTCGCTGGCCCGCGCGAGCGGCTGGCGCTGCTGCGTTGGCAGATGGCCGAGCGCCACGCGCTCGACCAGCGCGAGACCATGCCGGGCCATGTCACCACCAGCGCCTTCGTGCTCTCGCCCGACCATGCGCAAATCCTCTTGATCGACCATGTCGTGATCGGCCGTTGGCTTCAGCCCGGCGGGCACTACGAACCGGCCGCGACCTTCCACGAATCGGCGCTGCGCGAGGCGGTCGAGGAGACCGGCGTCGCGAGCCCGACGCTGCATCCCTGGCATCGCGGCGGCGACCTGCCTTTCGCCATCGACAGCCACGAGGTGCCGGGCAATCCGCGCCGGAGCGAACCGCCGCATATCCACCACGACCTGCAATATCTCTTCATCGCCGATCCGGCTTTGCCCCTGACGGCCCAGGAAGAGGAAGTGCACGCCGCGGCCTGGAAGCCGATCGCGACGCTGGCCGAGATCGCGCCGGTGGCGTTCACGCGCTTGCATGCCGTGAACTCGCGAGGCTGAGCCGGCTCGCTGTTACCCATTTGCAACATTGTAACGTTATGATCCCGTGATCGGCGATTCAATATTGCGACTCATTCGCATTTGCGTAGGGTGGGTTCGTCAACAGGATCGCCAGTCATGCTCAAGCCCGCCGCCTTCGCCCTTGCCGTCTCCAGCCTGCTCTCGCCGGCGCTTGCTGCCGATCTTCCCTCGCGCAAGGGCGCGCCGGTTGCTCCGCCCGTGCTCTCCGCCTGTACCGAGAGCGAGGGCATCCCGACCGACGCCTTCGGCTTCACCACTGGTTCGGACGTCGCCGAAGTCGGCTCCTTCGGCGCTAGTCTGACCTATGGCGGCGGCTTCGGCGTCCGCGACGGCCGCCAGGCCGCGCACGGCCTCCAGCTCCAGGGCTCCTACGGCCTCTTCCCCTGCTTCGAGATCGGCCCCTATCTGCTCGGCGGCTATACCGACGCCACCATCGCGGGCACGGGCGCCGACAGCCGCAGCTTCGGTGCCGGCGTCGAGATAAAGTACCGCCTGCTCGGACGCGATTTGCACGGCATCGGCCTGACCGTCGTCGTCGACCCAAGCTTCAACCGCAACGACCCGAGCGGCGCCGGCAACTTCACCACCTACAACACCGGCATCCGCATTTTCGCCGACAAGACACTGGTCCCCGGCAAGCTCTACGCCGCGCTCAACCTCTCGCACGACCTGACCTGGACGGGTCCCAGCCCCTATCTGCGCTCCTCGACCTTCACGGTCGGCGGCTCGCTCGCCTGGCAGCTGATCGACGGGCTCTATCTCAGCGGTGAAGTCCGTCATCAGCGCCGCCAGAACGAGCTCGGCTTCGGCGATAACGCGGGCTACGCCACTTTCGCCGGCCCCGGCATCTTCTGGCAGGCGACCAAGCAATTCGCCATCTCGGCGGCCTACAATGTCCAGATCGCCGGCAAGGCCAAGGGCGTGCCGGGCGATCTCGACATCACCAATTTCAGCCAGCATCTGGTCAAGGTGAAAGCCGCCTACAGCTTCTGAACGGCCCATTCGAGGGCACCATCGGCCGGCCGAATTGACCCCGCCGCATTTCCGCCCTAGTCGTTAACGCGACGGTTCCCTCACGGGATCAAAAGGGAACGCAGTGCGGGTGGTTCGCCACCTCATGCTGCGGCTGCCCCCGCAACTGTAAGCGGCGAGCCTTTCGCCATACGCCACTGGGACCTCGGCCCTGGGAAGGCGGTGAAAGGCGGTGACCCGCGAGCCAGGAGACCTGCCGTCAGCCGTGGTCACACGCGAACACATCGGCCGGGGTGCGCTGATGGGTGGTAGAGCCATGCGCCCCCGGTTTCGGGAGCGGGTGGGGACATCTCGTTCGCGGTGACGTGCCACTGACGTTACCGCCGAGGTTTCCCGTGTTCCGTTTGCCAAAGCCCGCCAAGAGCGGGCGTTCGCGCCTTGCCCTCTCCCTGCTTGCCGCTTCGACCACGCTGATATCGCCCTCTGCACTGGCGCAATCGGGCGAGAAGCCAATCGCGCTCGACGAGCTCGTCGTCAGCCCGACCGGCGTGCCGACCCCGGCCAGGGAAATCGCCAGCTCCGTCACCGTCGTCACCGCGCAGGAGATCGAACGCCAGCAGCGCCGCACCCTGCCCCAGGCGCTCGCCGCAGTGCCCGGCCTCAACCTCGTCCAGACCGGCGGCCCGGGCGGGCTGACCTCGGTCTTCATGCGCGGCGCCAACTCCAACCACGTCAAGGTGCTGATCGACGGCATCGAGGTGAACGACCCCTCGACGCCGAACCGCTCCTTCGATTTCGGCCAGATGCTGACCGCCGACATCGAGCGGATCGAGGTGCTGCGCGGCCCGCAGAGCGGCCTCTATGGCGCCAATGCGCTGGGCGGCGTCATCTCCATCATCAGCAAGCGCGGCGAAGGCCCGCCGAAAGTCACGGGCTCGGTCGAGGCCGGCTCTCACGGCACCTTCAACCAGAGCATCGGGCTCAGCGGCGGCGATGACCGCTTCGACTATGCTTTCGGCATCAGTCATTTCCGTGCTGATTCGACGCCGGTGACGCCGCCGGAGCTCGTGCCCGCCGGCAGGCGGCGCAACCCCAATTCCTATGACAACTGGAGCTATTCCGCCCGCCTCGGCGCCCGCCTGACCGACACGCTGAGCGTCAACTGGGTCGGCCGCTATATCGACGGGCAGTTGCTGTTCACCAATGATTCCGGCTTCCCAAGCCTGCCGGATGCCTTCCGCTCCAGTCAGAACTACCGTCAGGCTTTCACCCGCGGCGAGATCGTCTGGGATCCGCTCGACGGGCGCTTCGTCAACCGCTTCGGCGTCTCCTACAGCAACCAGGATCGCTCCAACCGCCGGCCGAACGCCGCAGGCATCCTCGGTTTGCCCAGCGAGAACCTCGGCGAGCGCATCAAATACGACTGGCGCGGCGACCTGAAGCTCACCCAGAGCCAGACCCTGATGATGGGCCTGCAATATGAGAACGAGCGCTTCGACACGCCCAACAAGACGGTCTCGAACGGCAACAGGGGCGCCTTCGTCGAATTGCAATCGAACTGGACCGACCGCTTCTTCACCGTCGCCAACATCCGCTACGATGACGACGACAAGTTCGGCGGTCACACCACCTATCGCATCGCACCGGTCCTCATCGTGCCAGGCAGCGAAACCAAGCTGAAGGCGAGCTACGGCACCGGCTTCAAGGCGCCGACGCTGAGCGAACGCTTCAGCGATTCCCGCCCGGCCTTCAACTTCTACGGCAACCCGGCCCTCAAGCCGGAGGAAAGCCGCGGCTGGGATGTCGGCTTCGAGCAGCCGCTGCTGAACGGGCAGCTGAATGTCGGTGCGACGTACTTCCACAACGACATCGACAACCTGATCCTGACCAACGCCGCGCGCACCTCCTATACGAATATCGGGCGCGCCACGACCAAGGGCGTCGAGGCCTTCGCGGCGCTCGAGCTGACGCCTCAGTTCAAGGTCAGGGCCGACTACACCTTCACGCTCGCCAAGGACGAGACCGCGCGCCAGGAACTGCTGCGCCGGCCGCGACACAAGCTCAGCGTTACCGCGAGCTGGATGCCGATCGAGAAGCTGACGCTGTCGGCGACGCTGATCTATCTCGGCGAACGCATGGACGGGAATCGCGACTTCTCGATTGCGCGCCTGCGCGCTCCGGGAGCCGCGATCGTCAACCTCGCCGCCGACTACAAGGTCGACGAGCGTTTCACCGTGTTCGGCCGCGTCGATAACCTGTTCGACAAGCGCTACGAGAACCCTGTCGGCTTCCTGGTACCGGGCCTCAGCGCCTTCGGCGGGATCAGGATGAGCCTGTGAGGCGACTGGCCGCCCTCGCGCTCGGTCTCTGGCTGGCGGCGTCCGGCGGCCTCGCCAGCGCGGACGATGCGCCGGCGAAGCCGCAGCGCATCGTCTCGCTCAACATGTGCACCGACGAGCTGGTGCTGCGGCTGGCATCACCGAAGCACGTCGCCTCGGTGACCTGGCTGTCGCAGGACCCGCGCAACGCCAATATGGCTGCGCGCGCCCTCGTCATTCCCGCCAATCACGGGCTGGTCGAGGAGGTGCTGGCGTACAAGCCCGACCTCGTCGTCGCCGGCGCCTATACGACGCGCTCGACCGTCGCGCTGCTGAAGCGCGTAGGCGTGCCCGTCCGCGAGTTCGGCGTGCCGGGTACCCTCGCCGAGATGCGCGCGCAGATCCGCGACATGGCCAAGCTCCTCGGCGAGCAGCAGAACGGCGAAGCCCTGATCGCCGGGATCGATGCGCGGCTCGCGGCGCTGGCCGACCGCCCTCGCCCCACGAATCGGCGCGCGATCGTGCTGCGCCCGAACGGCTTCACCACCGGGCGCGGCTCGCTCGTCGACGAGATCTTGACGGCAGCGGGGCTGACCAACCTCGCCGCCGAGCTCGGCATCGACAATTACGGCCAGATCGCGCTCGAGACTGTCGCGTTGGGGCAGGCCGATATCCTGATCCTCAACACCACGCCCGACGGCCCGCCTTCGCTGGCGCATGAGATCCTGCATCATCCCATCCTCGCCCGGCTCGGCGACCGGCTGAAACTCGTCGCCTTGCCGTCGAAGCTCTGGACCTGCGCCGGTCCGGCGGTGATCGACGCGATCGAATTGCTGCTCGATGCGGCAGCGCCGACGCCGACCGGAAGCCGACCATGAGCACCGCGGCCATGCCATCATCCGCATCCGACAGGATGTCCTATTGGCGCCTCGTCGCCCTCCTGTCTGCCGCCACGCTCGCCATGACCGTGCTGTCGCTCGCGGTCGGCTATGCCCGGCTCGATATCTTCGCCGCGCTCAGTGACTGGATCGCCGGCCGACAGAGCCTGCCTGCGCTCGTGCTCGTCGAATTGCGCCTGCCGCGCGCCATCCTCGGTGCTCTCGTCGGCTTCAGCCTCGGCCTCGCCGGCGCGGCGATGCAGGGCCTGCTGCGCAACCCGCTGGCAGAGCCCGGCATCGTCGGCATCTCCAGTGCCGCCGCATTCGGCGCGGTCACGGTGTTCTATTCCGGTTTCGCCGGCGCCTTCGCGCTCGCTCTGCCGCTTGGCGGCATCGCCGGGGCGCTGCTCGCGGTGCTGATGCTCTTTGCCCTCAACGGTCGCGGCGCCGGTACGATGACGCTGATCCTCGCTGGCGTCGCGATCAACAGCTTCGCCGGGGCGATGACCTCGCTCGCACTCAACCTCGCGCCCAATCCTTATGCCGCGCTGGAGATCGTGTTTTGGCTGATGGGCTCGCTCGCCGATCGCAGCCTGATCCATGTCTGGCTGGTGCTGCCGCTGATGCTTGTCGGCTGGGCCCTGCTCCTCTCCAGTGCGCCGGCGCTCGACGGGCTGACGCTCGGCGAGGACACAGCGCGCAGCCTCGGTTTCGACCTGACCTGGCTGCGGGTGCGGCTTATCGGCGGTGCAGCTCTCGCCGTCGGCAGCGCTGTCGCCGTCACCGGGGCGATCGGCTTCGTCGGCCTCGTCGTGCCACATCTCCTGCGCCCTCTGGTCGGCCACAAGCCCGGCCGGCTCCTGCTGGTCAGCGGCTTCGGCGGTGCAATCCTCTTACTGGCTGCCGACACGGCACTGCGGCTGATGCCGATCCGGCCCGAGCTCAAGCTCGGCGTCGTCACCGCCTTGATCGGTGCGCCCTTCCTGTTCAGCCTGATCCAGCGCCTGCGGCGGGAGGCGTGATGCGTATCGAAGCGAACGGCATTGCGATCGCCTTCGACGGCAAGCCAATCCTCACCGGGATCGACCTTACGCTGCGCCCCGGCGAGCTCGTCGGCCTGATCGGAGCCAACGGTGCCGGCAAGACCACCTTGCTGCGCATCCTCGCCGACCTGCTGCCATCAGCGGCGGGCACGGTGCTCTATGATGGCAAGCCCGCAAGAACCCTGGGACGCCGCGCCCTCGCGCAGCGGCTCGCCTTCCTCGCCCAGGGCGGCAGCGTGCAATGGCAGATGCGGGCGGAGGCCGTCGTCGCGCTCGGGCGCCTGCCGCATCGCCGCCCCTTCGCCGATCTCAGCGAAACCGACCAGACCGCGATCAGCAATGCCTTCGCCGCGACCGACGCGACCGCCTTCCGCGAGCGCAGCCTCGACAGCCTCTCCGGCGGAGAGCGCATGCGCGTGCTGCTGGCGCGGGCATTGGCGGTCGAGGCGGAGATGCTGCTCGCCGACGAGCCGCTGGTCGGGCTCGACCCGCGCCATCAGCTCGAGGCGATGGCGCTGTTCCGGCGCATCGCCGCCGCCGGCACCGGCGTCGTCGTCGTGCTGCACGACCTCTCGCTCGCCGGGCGCTTCTGCGACCGGCTCGCCCTCCTCGCTGGCGGACGGATCCTTGCGGACGGGCCGCCCGCCGCCGTGCTCGACGACGGCAATCTTGCCCGCGCCTTCGGCATCGAGGTCGCACGCGGCGAGCGCGGCGGCGAACAATTCGTCCTGCCCTGGCAGGCTCTGAACCATGGAGAATCCCGCCGATGACGGCAGACGACGTGACCGGCCTGATCCGCGACGAGCTCGCTACCGTGACGACGCAGTGGAATCTCGGCACTTTCGGCGCCATCGCCGAATTCCTGCGCGATCCCGGTGAGCCGGTCGAACTCGGCGATGGAAAGAGCCGGCTCTTCGCCGTCACCGATCGCGGCGGCATCGGTTTCGATGATCTCTCGCAGGTGAAGCCTTTCGCCTCGGAGACCGCCGTCGGCCAGGGCTGGAGCCATCGCGTCGCGCTCTGTCTGCCGGAAGCGGCCTGCGCAATGAACCGGCGCAGCGTCCTGACCGAGCTCGGTCCCGACGCGGCAGCGCTGCGGCCGCAGGACCGTGCCGGCATCCTCTTCGACATGGGGCTCGGCACGCTGCAGGTCGACATCTGCATCCGCACCAACGATCCCGCGCTGGTCGCGACCTTGCGCTCCATCGCCGGCAGGAGCCTGTTCGAAGCCGGCAATCCGGCGATGGGAGCAATCGTGGCCAAGGGACCGCATCGTGTCTTCATCACGCGGGCCGGCCGCTGCGAGGTCTACCAGCCGATCCCACCCGCCGACGGCAAGGGCCCGGAGGGGCCGCATACCCATGTGCTACCGCAATTGCTGCGCAGCGGACGCACCCATGCGGCGACCGAGCCGGTTCCGGAGGGCTGGGTGCCTGTCGCCCATCTCGTACCGGCCCATCCGCTCAAGGACGCGATGGCCCGGCCGAGGCCATGGGATGCCGCGGCGCATGAGCGCTTTCAGGCGCTACTCGCCGCCACCGGCGATCCCGAGCTCACGGCACTGAAGCAGCGGCTTCTGGAGGCGATCCGCTCCGGCTCGGACCCAGCCGGTTTTCGGGAGCCGGCGAACAAGTTCGCTCGCCACACCGTTCGGGTCGCACTCCGGCAATTGCGGGCAGCTTCTACGCTGCCCGGCCTGTCGCGCTGGCTCGAAGCCTTCGACCGGCAGGAACCGGCGAGCGAAGACGGCGCCGACGCCTATGGGCATGCCTAGCCGGCAGGGTCGGCCGCTCTTCTGACCGGTCGTCTTTCGAATCTGTCGAAGCTAGAAGAAGGGAACCTCGTTCGGACAGGTGTCGGATATGACGTTGCGACTGAGCCGGTTCACCACGCTCGTCTTCTGCCTTCTGGTTGCGCTCATCGCGGTTCCGCTGGCCTTCAGTTATCACTGGCTCTGGCTGCCCGGCCTGCTGGCGACGGTGTTGGCCTTGCTCGGGCTCTGGGACCTCGCCCAGAGCGAGCACGCGATCCGGCGCAACTATCCGGTGATTGGCCATATCCGCTGGTTCGCCGAGCTGGTCCGGCCCGAACTGCGCCAATACCTGTTCGAGGCGGACGAGGAAGCTGCGCCATTCTCGCGCTCGCAGCGCTCGCTGGTCTATCGCCGCGCCAAGAACCTCGCCGGCGATCACCCGTTCGGCACGCTGCTCGACGTCTATCGCGAGGGCTACGAGTTCATCGGCCATTCGACCCGGCCGGCGCCGGTCTCCGACCCCGAGAGCTTCCGCATCACCATCGGCAACGACCAGTGCCGCCAGCCCTATTCGGCGTCGGTCTTCAACATCTCGGCGATGAGCTTCGGCTCGCTCTCGGCCAATGCGATCCGGGCGCTCAACACCGGCGCCCGCCTCGGCCGCTTCAGCCACGACACCGGCGAGGGCAGCATCAGCCCCTATCACCGCGAAGGTGGCGGCGACATCGTCTGGGAGGTGGCCAGCGGCTATTTCGGCTGCCGCGACGATGAGGGCCGCTTTGATCCCGAGCGCTTCGCCCGACAGGCCGTCGACGCGCAGGTCAAGATGATCGAGATCAAGCTGAGCCAGGGCGCCAAGCCCGGCCATGGCGGCATCCTGCCGGCGCCGAAGGTTACGCCCGAGATCGCGGCGACGCGTGGCGTGCCGGTCGGGCGCGACTGCATCTCGCCGCCGAGCCACAGTGCCTTCTCGACCCCGCTCGAGATGATGGCCTTCATCGCGCAATTGCGCGAGCTCTCGGGCGGCAAGCCCGTCGGCTTCAAGCTCTGCCTCGGCCACCCATGGGAGTTCATGGGCATGGTCAAGGCGATGCTGGAGAGCGGCATCGTGCCCGACTTCATCGTCATCGACGGCGCCGAGGGCGGCACCGGCGCCGCCCCTGTCGAGTTCAGCGACCATATCGGCCTGCCGATGCGCGAGGGCCTGCTCTTCGTCCACAATGTGCTGGTCGGCGCGGGCTTGCGCGACAGGATCAAGATCGGCGTGGCCGGGCGCATCGTCAGCGCCTTCGACATCGCCAGCGTGCTCGCGATAGGCGCCGACTGGGCCAATGCGGCGCGGGGCTTCATGTTCGCACTCGGGTGCGTCCAGTCCCTGTCCTGCAACACCAATCGCTGCCCGACCGGCGTCGCCACCCAGGATGCCGTCCGCCAACGCGCGCTGGTCGTGCCGGACAAAGCGCAGCGCGTCCACCGCTTCCACGCCAACACGCTGCACGCGCTGGCCGACATGCTGGCGGCCGCCGGCCTGACCCATCCCGAAGAGCTCGGCCCGCACCATCTCGTCCGCCGCGTCAGCGCCACCGAGATCCGGCTCTTCTCCGACCTTCATGTCTTCCTCGAGCCCGGCGAGTTGGTGAGCGGGCACTGCGAGCACGCCTTCTATCGCCGCAACTGGGATCTCGCCCGCGCCGACAGTTTCGACAGATTGTCGTGAACAGGTTCACGCAAGAACAAGAAAAAACATCCGGCCCGGAGTGCAGGTCCGTAACAAGACCGTAGCCTTCCCGGCAGAAAGTGCACAGTATCGACGCGGGATAGAGTTGCGCGTGCTGCAGTTGGCGATCGCGGCCGAGCGAGGCGGCGAAGAGGAGTGGCCTATGTCTGAGCGTTCACGGATGGCGCGTCTGAAGCGGATCTCTTCGGCCTTGCATCTCCCCGTCATGGCGTTCGCAGCCGCCTTCGTCTTCGGACCGGAGACAAGCGCCCTCGCCCAACAGCCTGCGCCCGCAGCCGTCCCGGTCGGCACCGTCACCGCCGAGAAGCGCGCGATCACGCAATCAGCCGATTTCGTCGGGCGCATCGAAGCCGTCAACCGCGTCGACATCCGCGCCCGCGTCACCGGCTATCTCGAGGACGTTCTGTTCAAGGATGGCGCGACCGTCACCGAGGGCACGCCGCTCTTCCGCATCGAGCGCCCGCCGTTCGAAGCGGCCGTCGAGCAGGCGCAGGGCGCGCTGGAGCGGGCCCAGGGCACCCTGCAGAACGCCAGCCTGCAGCGCCAGCGCGCCGAGGACCTGCTGCGCACCAGCGCCGGTTCGGTCGCGATCCGCGACCAGCGCGTCGCCGAGGAAAAGGGTGCGCAGGGCGACGAGACCACTGCCGCCGCCAATCTGAAGACCGCACAGATCAACCTCGGCTACACCGAGATCAAGGCGCCGATCTCCGGCCGCATCGGCCGGACGAAGCTGACCAAGGGCAATGTCGTCGGGCCCGATAGCGGCGTGCTGGCGCAGATCGTCAGCGACGATCCGATGTACGTCACCTTCCCGGTCAGCCAGCGCGAATTCCTGGCGCTGAAGACGAACCGGCTGCCGGCCGACGGCGCCGCCCCGCTCGTCAGTCTCAAATTCTCGGACGGCTCGACCTATGACCAGAAGGGCCGCGTCGACTTCGTCGACGTCTCGGTCGAGCGCGCCACCGATACCGTGCTGGTGCGCGCCACCCTGCCCAACCCGACAGGCAAGCTCCTCGACGGCACGCTGGTGCGCGTCGCCGTCCAGGCCGACAAGAGCGAGGAGAAGGTGCTGGTTCCACAATCGGCGCTGATCGCCGACCAGCAGGGTTCCTATGTCTTCGCGGTCGAGGACGGCAAGGCGGTGGCCAAACGCGTCAAAGTCGGCGCCGAGGCGGGTGCCTATGTCGTGATAGATCAAGGGCTCGCCGGCAACGAGCAGATCATCATCCAGGGCCTGCAGAACCTCCGGCCCGGCGTGCCGGTGCTGGCTTCGCCCGTGACCCCGCCGGTCGGCCGGAGCTGAGCCGATGTTGAGCTCCGTCTTCGTCGACCGCCCGCGGCTGTCCATCGTCATTGCGCTCATCACGACAATCGCCGGGTTGATCTCGCTCTTCGCCATCCCGGTGGCGCAGTATCCCGACATCGTGCCGCCGCAGATCTCGGTACGGGCCTCCTACCCGGGCGCCTCGGCTGCCGTGGTCGAGCAGACCGTGGCCCAGCCAATCGAGGCCCAGATCGTCGGCACCGACAAGATGCTCTACATGAAGAGCGTCAGCGGCAATGACGGCAGCTATTCGCTGCAGGTCTCGTTCGAGCTCGGCACCAACCCCGACATCAACAACGTCAACGTCAACAACCGCGTGCAGCTCGCTTTGTCCAAGCTACCGCAGGAGGTCCAGCGCAGCGGCGTCGTCGTCAAGAAGCAGTCCTCGGCCCTGCTCGGCGTCATCGCCGTCTATGCGCCCAAGGGCAATTACGACACGCTCTTCGTCTCGAACTACGTCACGATCAACCTGCTCGACGCGATCAAGTCCACCACCGGCGTCGGCGATGCCGCGCTGTTCGGCGCGCAGGATTACGCCATCAGGGCCTGGGTCCGCACCGACAGCCTGACCGGCCTCAACCTCACAACCGGCGACATCATCGCCGCCATCCAGGGCCAGAACGCACAAGCCGCTGTCGGGCGCATCGGTGCGCGCCCGATCTCGGACGACCAGCAACTGCAGCTCAACATCCAGACCAAGGGTCGCCTGACCTCGCCGGAGGAGTTCGGCAAGATCGTGCTGCGCACCAACGCCGACGGTTCGGTGCTGCGGCTCTCGGACGTAGCTCGCCTCGAACTCGGCGCCGCCAATCTCGACCGCGACACCAGGCTGAACGGCGGCCCGGCCGTGCTGATCGGCGTCTACCAGGCACCCGGCGCCAACGCCCTCACTGCCCTCGACGCGGTCAAGAAGACGATCGGCGACCTCGAGAAATCCTTCCCCGATGGCCTCGCCTGGAAGGTCACCTACGACCCGACCGCCTTCGTCACCGCCACGATCCACGAGGTGCAGAAGACGCTGATCGAGGCCTTCGTCCTCGTCGTCCTCGTCGTCTATCTGTTCCTCGGCAATCTGCGGGCGACGCTGATCCCGACCATCGCCGTGCCGGTGAGCCTGGTCGGCGCCTTCATCGTGCTCAACGCCATCGGCTATTCCGCCAACACCGTCTCGCTGCTCGCCGTGGTTCTCGCCATCGGCATCGTCGTCGACGACGCGATCGTCGTCATCGAGAATGTCGAGCGCGTGATGGAGGAGCACCCCGAGCTGACGCCGGCCGAGGCGACGAAGCGCGCCATGGGCGAGATCGTCGCCCCGATCATCGCGATCACGCTGGTGCTGCTCTCGGTCTTCGTGCCGGTCGCCTTCATCCCTGGCATCTCCGGCGAGCTCTTCCGGCAGTTCGCTGTCACCGTCGCGGTCGCGATGGTGCTGTCCGCCATCAACGCGCTGACCCTGTCGCCGGCGCTCTGCGCCATCCTGCTGAAGCCTCACCATGGGCCGCGGCGAGGGCCGATCGGCTATGTCATGCGCGGCATCGACTGGACGCGCGACCGCTACGGCTCCGCCGTGGCGCGTCTCGTGCGCGTCGCGCTCATCAGCATCGCCCTGACCGCAGCCTTCGGCGCCGGCATCTATGCGATGGGACGGATCACCCCCACCGGCTTCCTGCCGGAGGACGACCAGGGCGCCTTCTTCGTCGTCGCCCAGTTGCCTGACGGCGCCTCGATCGGGCGTACGTCGACCCTCGCCACCGAAGTCGAGGCCATCCTGAAGACGGAGAAGGCGATCGCGGATTATTCCACGGTCATCGGCCTCAACTTCATCGACAACTATTCCCAGCCCAATGCCGGCTTCTTCGTGGTGACGCTGAAGCCGTTCGACGAGCGCAAAAGCGCGGAGGATTCGGCTTCGGCGGTCATCGCCCGGCTCGCGCAGAAATTCCGTTCGGTGCGCGACGGTAACGTCGTTCCGGTCGCGCCCCCGCCGATCATCGGCCTCGGCAGCGGCGGCGGCTTCAGCTATGTCCTGATGGACATGGGCTCGTCCGATCCCAAGGCGCTCGGCCAAGCACTGCGCGGCCTCACCGTTGCCGCCAATCAGGACCCGCAATTGCGGCGGGTGTTCTCGACCTTCTCCGACTCGGCGCCCTCGATCTATCTCGACATCGACCGCGACAAGGTCCAGATTCTCGGCGTCGCACTGAGCGACGTCTTCCAGGCCCTGCAGGCCTCGCTCGGCGGCTACTACGTCAACGACATGAATCTGTTCGGCCGAACCTGGCAGGTCCAGGTCCAGGCCGAGGGCACCGATCGCGCCTCCGTCAACGACATCTACCGCATCAATGTCCGCAGCAAATCCGGCGACATGGTGCCGCTGCGTAGCTTCGTTGAGGCCAAGGTTGTCGTCGGCCCGCAAGCGCTGATCCGTTACAACAACCGCCTCGCAGTGACGCTGCAGGGCTCGCCCGCCCCGGGCGTCTCCTCCGGCCAGGCGCTGAAGGCGATGGAGACGGTCGCGGCCAAGACGCTGTCCCAGGGCTATCGCGGCGAATGGACAGATGTCTCCTTCCAGGAGAAGCGGGCCGAGGGACAAACGGGGATGATCCTCGCCTTCGCGCTGCTCTTCGCCTACCTCTTCCTGGTCGCGCTCTATGAAAGCTGGACCATCCCTGTGCCGGTGCTGCTCTCGGTGGCGGTCGCTGTGCTCGGTGCCTTCGTCGCGATCGTCATCGCCGGGTTGACGCTCGACCTCTATGCCCAGATCGGCATCGTCGTGCTGATCGGCCTCGCCGCCAAGAACGGCATCCTGATCGTCGAGTTCGCCAAGGAACTGCGCGAGAAGGGACACCCGCTCCTGCATGCGGCGACGGAAGGCGCGCGGCTACGCTTCCGCCCGGTGATGATGACGTCCTTCGCCTTCATCCTCGGCCTGCTGCCGCTCGTCATCGCCGAAGGGCCGTCAAAACTCGCCAGGCGCGATGTCGGCACGCCCGTCTTCGGCGGCATGCTGTTCGCGTCCTTCCTCGGTATCTTCGTGATCCCGGCGCTCTATGTCGTCTTCCAGGGATTGCGCGAGCGCCTGCGGCCATCGACCCGGCCCAAGGAGGAGCAGGTCTAAAACCCGACATGAGGCGCGCCTCGGTGGAACGATACGCTCTCTGTCTGGTTTGACTTTGACCCAGGTGAAGCTCTCCGGTCCTCGGGCTCCGTCCCACGATCGTCCGCACACGCTGCCGCTTCACGTCTGGGAAGATCGTCTGCTTGAGGAGACACTGATGCAGCTACCACATGGTGCCGTTGTCGCGCTGGTCGATGGGAAGCATTTCGAGCTTCATCGCAACAGCGGAGACGAAGCGAGCCCAATTCTCTCATCGATGGCGTCGCCCGATCTGGACGAGAGCAATAAGGGTGGGGGCGCTGGACGGGACTCGAGTTCTGCCAATCCGACAGGCCACCAGATCGATGAGGATGCCCACGCTGCCGCTGCAACCGAATGGCTTAATCAGCAGGTCCTCGGCCACAAGATTCAGAAGCTGATCATTGTCGCTTCGCCGCGGACCCTGGGCGAGATGCGAAGGCATTATCACAAGCAGCTCGAAGTCGCCCTCGTGGCGGACCTATCGAAGGATCTGATTGGAACGAGCGGACCCGATCTTATGGCAGCTCTTCAAGCCGCCTGAGCCGGTTCATGGCGTCGGCGCGACTTTTGGGTCACGCCGACGCTCACCCTGAACAGACTCTGACCGTCATTCGATGTCGGTTCAGTCCGGCCGAACTTGTCTCAATTGTCGCGGCCGCCACCGAGGTGGCCTCTTCGGAGCGCTTTCGACGCTTCTTGCCGGAGGTATCGGTGGGATCGCCCTAAGGATGCTTTCCAGAGAATGACGGCGCCCGCTTCTCGAGGAACGCATTCATGCCTTCCCTGAAATCGTCGCTCATATAGCACATCAGGATCAGGCGATCGCCCTCGTCACGCGGGATCGCAGGTCTGAGACGGCGCAGCGCCTGCTTCGTTGCCTGCAGCGTCAGCGGCGCATGCCCGGCGACGAGGCGCGCCAGTTCCTGCGCACGAGGCATGACGTCGGCAGGCTCAGCCACCACTTCGCTGACGAGTCCGATCGAGAGCGCCTCCGGTGCCTCGAACAGCCGCGCCGTGAAAATCAGCTCCTTCAGCCGCGCGGTCCCGAGCAGCTCGGCGAAGCGGGCGTAGTTGGACATCGACAGGCAGTTGCCGAGCGTGCGGGCGATCGGGAAGCCGAACCTGGAATTGCTTGCCGCGATGCGCAGGTCGCAGCTGCCAGCAATCGCCGCTCCGCCACCGGTGCAGGCGCCGGCGATCGCCGCAATGGTCGGCGCGCGGCAGGTCTCCAGCGCGCCGAGCACGCGGTCGATGCGTGCCTCGTAGCCAAGCGCGTCTTCCGGGGTGCTGAACGCGCGGAACTGCGCGATGTCGGTGCCCGCAGCGAAGGCCCGCCCACCGGCGCCGGTGAGGATCACCGCCCGGATCGAGGTGTCGGCATTCACCGTCTCGCAAATCTCGACGAGCCGCTCATACATCTCGAATGTGAAGGCGTTGCGGGCTTCGGGGCGGTTGAAGGTGACCGTCGCGATGCCGTCCGCAACGTCGTAGAGGATCGTCGGCGCAACTTCCGTCTTGGCGCTGTCGGACATCGTCGTTCCCTCGCTCAGCGTCCCTTGAAGTTCGGCTTGCGCTTCTCGGCGAAGGCGAGCCGGCCTTCGGCATAGTCCTCGCTGTCGAAGCAGGCTTTCACCAGCCTGTCGCAGAGAGCGAGATCGCGGTCCGCCTCGTCCTTCAGCGCCTCGTTCACGATCTGCTTGATCGCCGTCACGGTCAGCGGCGCATTGCCGGCAATGGTGCGGGCATAGTCGGTGACATAAATTTCGAGCTCGGTTTGGGGAACGATGCGGTTGGCCAACCCCATGGCCCGCGCTTCCTCGGCATCGAACTGGCGGGCCGTGAAGAAGATCTCCTTGGCAAAGGAGGGCCGCACCACCTCCATCAGCCGTCGGATGCGGGCATAACCGTAGCCGAGGCCGAGCTTGGCAGCGGGAATGGCGAACTTAGCCGTCTCGCTGCAGATGCGCAGATCGCAACAGACCGCCAGGTTCGCGCCACCGCCGATGCAATAGCCCTGGATCATCGCGATGGTCGGCTTCTCGATGGCGCGCAGTGCGCTGTAGGTGCCCTCCGTCGCGTCCTCATAGCGCTTGACCGCCGCTTCCTGGGCGCGCTCGTCGTCGAATTTTGAGATGTCTGCGCCGGAGACGAAGGATTTCTCGCCCGCCCCACGCACCACCACGACCCGCACCTCCGGATCGGCCCGGAAATCGGCGATGATCCTGATCGCAGCCTCCCACATCTCCAGCGAGACGGCGTTGTGGCGCTCAGGATTGTTGAAGACCAGCCAGCCGATACCATCGGCTTTGCGGGCGATCATCTTGTCGGTCATCGATGAAAATCCTGACTGTGGTGGCTTCGGTTAGAGCGTTTTCGAGCGAAGTGGACACCGGTTCGCGTGAAGAAAACGCGGCAAAACAAGAGCCTAGATCGTGCCATTGGCGTGGAAGGCGGCGATCTCGGCAGGCGAGAAGCCGATCTCGCCCAGGATCTCGTCGGATTGCTCGCCCTGTTCCGGTGGCGGCACGCAAATCGAGCTCGGCGTGTCGCTGAGCTGGACCGGCTGGCCCACAAGTGTGATGTCGCGAGCGAGCGCGGGCGAATGGATGCTCTGCGCAATTCCCACATGCTGGACCTGCGGGTCGGCAAAGACCTCGTCGATGCTGTTGATCGGGCCGCAGGGAACGCCGACCTCGCTGAAGCGCGCGATCCAGTAGCTGCCATTCTGCGTCTTGAGGATCGCGTTGATCTCCTGACCCAGCGCGTCGCGGTTGCGGGAGCGCAGCGTCGCAGTGGCGTAATCCGGATGTGTGATCAGGTCGGCGCGGTCGACCGAGCGGCAGAAGCGCTCCCAGATCGCCTGTCCGGTCGCGGCGATATTGATATGCCCGTCGGCCGTCTGGAAGACGCCGGTAGGGATGCTGGTCGGGTGGTTGTTGCCGGCCTGCTTGGGGACGTCGCCATCCATCAGCCAGCGCGCCGCCTGGAAATCGAGCATCGCAATCTGGGCCTGGAGCAGTGAGGTCTGGACCCACTGGCCCTTGCCGGTTTCCTCGCGCGCCAGGAGCGCGACCATGATGCCGAGCGAGCAGTAAAGTCCGGCCGTCAGGTCGGCCACCGGGATGCCGACGCGCACCGGCCCCTGCCCGGGCAGGCCGGTGATCGACATCAACCCGCCAAGGCCCTGCGCGATCTGGTCGAAGCCGGGCCGCGCCGCATAGGGCCCGTCCTGCCCGAAGCCCGAAATGCTGGCATAGACGAGGCGCGGGTTGAGCGCGGCCAGCTGCTCATAGGCGATGCCAAGGCGATGCTTCACATCGGGGCGATAGTTCTCGACGATCACGTCGGCCTTTTCGACAAGCCTGTGCAGGATCGCCTTGCCCTCCTCCGATTTGAGATTGAGCGTCAGGCTGCGCTTGTTGCGATGCAGGTTCTGGAAATCGGGACCATGGCGCGGACCGCCCGGCCCTTCGCCCGGCTCAAGCTCCGGCGGCGTCTCGATCTTGATGACGTTCGCACCCCAGTCGGCGAGCTGACGCACAGCGGTCGGTCCGGACCTGACACGGGTGAGATCAAGCACTGTGAAGCGGGACAGTGCTCGTGAGGCGGGTTTGAAAGGCATGGCCTTCTCCTTCGCCGCAACCTGCCGAGCAGGATGCAAACTGTCAACAATGTTTCGCCAACTGTTGACAGTTGCGTTTTGCGGGTCAACGATCAGGCCATGAACGACGTGATGTCAGCCATCGCCCAGCGCCGCACGCAGACCTTGACCGATATCGTCCAGCACGAGATCGAGCGCATGATCCTGAGCGGCGAGCTTGAGGCCGGCGAGCGCATCAACGAGCAGGCGCTGGCTGTCCGCCTTGGCGTCAGCCGCGGGCCGATCCGCGAGGCGACGCGCGGGCTGGTCCGCTCCGGACTGCTCAACTCGGTCGTCAATCTCGGCGTGTTCGTCCGCCAGATTCCGGACGACGAGGCCAACGAGATCTACGATGTGCGCGCCGTCGTCTTCGGTTTCGTCTGCCAGAGACTGGCGGGGCTGATCACGCCGGAACAGCTCGCGGCGCTGTCGGGGCTGATCGCAGAGATGGACGACGCCATCGAGCGGGACGACGGGGCAAACTACTACCGCCTCAACCTCGCATTCCACGATGCCATCCTGGACTTCGCCGCTCATGGCCGCGCCAGGCAGACCTATGAAGCGCTGATCAAGGAGACCCATCTCCTGCGTCAGAGCGCGCTCAGCGCGGCGCCGCGCATGCGCGAATCCAATGCCGAGCACAAGGCGATCGTCGCGGCCATGGCTGCCGGCGATGCCGATCGCGCTCGCCTGCTCGCCGAAGATCACGCTCATGGCGGCAAGCGCCGCTGGCTGCTCTCGCGGCAGGAAGCTGAGGAGCGCAAGGAGACCTGAATACGAGACGGGAACGAGCCCGAATGGGCCGGCCCAGCAACGGAGGAGGAAACGACTATGCCAGCACACCAGAAGACGTGCCTTGCGCTGGGCTTCGGCCTCGCTGTCCTGGCCGCGGGAGCAGTCCAGGCCCAGGAGGCGTTTCCGTCCAAGCCGATCGAGGTCGTCACCCATGCCGGTGTCGGCGGCGGCACGGACATCACCGCCCGCATGATGATGGTCCAGGCGCCCGCCGCCTTGAAGACCGAGCTCGTGGTCGCCAACAAGACCGGCGGCAGCGGATCGGCCTCGTTCGGATATGCCGCTTCCCGTCCCAAGGACGGCCACACCATCATGCTGATCACGCAGACCCATCTGCTGACCTTGCTGCAAGGCAAGGGCGGGACGGTAAAGGTCGGCGATCTCGTCGGCATCGCCCGCGCCACCGAGGACCCGCAGGTCCTGATGGTCGGGGCTAACAGCCCCTACAAGACGGCGCAGGACTTCATCGCCGCCGCCAAGACCAAGTCCATGAAGTTCGGCACCACGCAGATCGGCAGCGTCGACCACATCGCCGTCGTCGGCTTCGCGGAGAAGGCCGGCCTCTGGAAGCCGATCGTCGTGCCCTTCCGCGGCGGCGGTGACATCGTCGTCAACCTCGTTGGCGGCAATCTCGACGGCGCGCTGCTGAACTACGCCGAAGCCGAATCGCAGATAAAGGCGAACGAGGTCCGGGCGCTGATCGTCTTCGCCAAGAGCAAGATGGACTCGCTGCCGCAGACCCCGACGGCAGCCGAGATCGGCATCCCGGCAGTCTATTCGACGACGCGCGGCTTCGCCGTCCTGAAAGGCACGCCGGAAGACCGGATCAAGCTGCTGGAAGAAGGCCTGGTCAAGTCGATGCAGGGCAAGATCTACCAGGATTACCTGAAGAGCTCTGGTCAGTCCGAGGGCAGCGTCGTTGGCCGCGCCGACTGGCAGGCGGAGATCGACGAATTCCTGAAAACCGGCGACGCCGCGCTGACCTCGCTTGGGATCAAGAAATGATGACCCGGCAGCTTCCGTCGCCGGCAACCACGCTTGCAGCGTCGACGACGGAGGCTGGCGACGAAACATCCACCTCGGCCGGGCCCGTGCCTGACCGTGTCCACCCGGATGTCGTGACCGGCCTCGTCATCATTGCGCTATGCCTCGCGGTCTGGGGCCTGACACTGGCCTTCGACGATGTGCCCGCGGCGATCTCCACGGGCATGGGTCCGGCGACTTTTCCGCGGCTTGTGCTCGGCGTCATCATCGTACTGGCCTGCTGGCTTGCCCTGACCGCCAGCAGCCGCTGCCAGCCGGAGATCGAGGCGGTGCATCCGATGGTCTACGCCACGACGGCCGCGCTCGGCGGCGTGATGGCGGCCATGGCCATGTTCGGGATCCACGGCGCGGTCGTCGCATCCGTCATCGGCATCGGGCGTCTCTGGGGCGAGCGGCGGTTGCTGCTGCTGGCGACGATCGCCGTCGGCATGTCGCTCTCTCTCCATTTCGCCTTCGTGCGCGGCTTTGGCATCGGCCTGCCCCGCGGACTTCTCCAGACCTGGCTGAGCTGAGCAGCCCGCGCATCGCGCCTGCCAGAGCGTTGCGCAACCTACGACGAGGATCAGATGGACGCTTTTCTCGCCGGCATGGCGATCCTCGCCGACCCCTACATGGTCGGCATCATCCTCGCGGGAACGGTGCTGGGCGTCATCGTCGGCGCGCTGCCCGGCCTCAGCGGCAGCACGACGGCGGCGCTTCTGCTGCCGATCACCATCACGATGAGCCCGGTTGCCAGCATCGCCTTTCTCGGCGCTATCTATTGCGCCGCCAATTTCGGCGGCTCGATCACTGCCATCCTGATCAACACGCCCGGTGATCCCTCAGCCTCGGCGACGGCCTATGACGGCTATCCGATGGCGCGGCGCGGCGAAGCCGGGCGAGCCCTCGGCATGTCGACGATCGCCAGCGCGATCGGCGGCATTTTCAGCGTCTTCGTGCTGATCGTCGCGGCCCCGCTGCTGGCGAAGGCGGCCTACAGTTTCGGCCCTCCTGAATATTTCGCGCTCGCGATCTTCGGCCTGTCGATGCTGGCTGCCGTCGGCAGCTCGACGGGCCTCAAGAACCTGATGGTCGGAGCCTTCGGCGTGCTGCTGGCGACGATCGGGCTGGACCTGATGACAGGCGTCGACCGCTTCACCTTCGGCGTGCCGGAACTGAGCGAGGGTCTCGGGCTGGTGCCGGTGCTCACCGGCCTGTTCGCGATCAGCGAATTGCTGGTGCAGGTCGGCCGACTGCAGATTATTCCCGAACGGCTCGGCCTCAGCGCGATGAAGCTGCCCTCCATGGCCGATTATCGCAAATGCGCCAAGGCGATCGGCCTGTCGAGCGTGCTGGGCACCTTCATCGGCATCCTGCCGGCGCTGGGAGCGACCACCGCCGCCCTGATCTCCTATAACGAGACCAGGCGCTGGTCGAAATACAAGGACGAGTTCGGCAAGGGCTCGATCGAGGGCATCGCCGGCCCCGAGGCCGCCAACAACGCCGCCGTCGGCGGCAGCATGGTGCCCACGCTGGCGCTCGGCATCCCGGGCAGCGCGACAACGGCAATCATTCTCGCCGGCCTGATCGTGCAGGGCGTGCGGCCCGGCCCGCATCTGTTCAACGAGCAGCCGACCCTGCTTTATGCCGTCTTCGCCTCGATGCTGGCCTCGAACCTGATCTATGTCGTCCTCGGCCTGTTCGCCGCCAAGCTCTTTGCCAGGATCACGTTGATCCCCGATGCCATCCTGTGGCCAGGCGTGCTGGTTTTCGCGATCGTCGGCGCCTACGGCCCCAACCAGTCGCTGGTCGATGTCTGGGTCATGCTCAGCTTCGGCGTGATCGGCTATGTGATGCGCCGCTACGGATTCTCGCCGGCGCCGCTGGTGATGGGCCTGGTGCTCGGCACCATGGTCGAGGAGACGTTGAAGCAGTCCTTGCTGATCTTCGACCACAACTGGCTGCTGTTCTTTACCCGGCCGATCGTGGTCGCCCTGTTCGTGGTGACGGCGTTGAGCGTGTGCGCGCCCTGGCTGGCGCGGGCAATCAGGGGCGCGACGAAATCGGCGCGCCTGCGTGCCGCCGAGAAATGACCGCGTAGCGGCTGACGCCGGCCCAGGGCCGACAGTCGATCAGCCGGCGCAAAGTCTGTGCTGAGCCGCCAACTCCCTGCGGACGAAGTTCGCAAGCTCGCCGCCTCGAATGCTTCTATTGCCATGCGGATCGCAGTGCAGGCGATCACTACGCATCGAATTGTTCGACGATCTACCGCTCGCTGATGAGCAGCCACGGCCGCGGCGCGCCCGGCATGATTCGAATGATTGACCTTTGCCGCCTCGAGCTTTGCTCGGTCGCAAATTCCCTCGTTGCCGAAGCAGCTGGGATCAGCTATCCAGCCTTCACGGTTTGCGCCCGTAGCTCAGCTGGATAGAGCGTTGCCCTCCGAAGGCAAAGGTCACACGTTCGAATCGTGTCGGGCGCGCCATTTCACAGTCGACGATTCGAACTGTCCTCGCTCAGCCCCTATGACCATTCAGCATGTAATCAGCCAGGCTGTAGCAATGGCTTGCCTGATACGCGTTCCGGCCCCGGTTCATGTGGGTCAGGTTGAACGCCCGGATGGCCCGCAACGCATCACGCGCCGCGAGGAATTTGCCGATCGAGGAGAAGCCCCGGACCTTGATGCCGAAAATGTCCTGGCCGCGGGGAAAAAAATAGCTGACATCTTCCGGCGTCATCACGCAGCGCTCGAGGAAAGCGTCATCCACCTGGCCCTGATCGAGCGAATGGTCCGTGGTGAAATCGGAAAGATGCACCAGAAATAGCGCGCGGATGCCCTCGCCGTCCGCATAGAGCGAGAAAAGCTCCATCCAGCTCGCATTGACGCGAACGAGCGCTTTGCCCGGAGTCGACGGCAGACAGGAAACAGACCAGTAATGCCGCTCGGTCCGGCGCGGGATCGGGATGCAGTCGCTGCCGTATCGGCGGAGAATGTCCAGGAGCTCATGCGCCTGCGGCCGGCGCAGCAGCTTCCCTAACCGCGCGACGTATTTGAGACGCAGTTCCAGGGACTCCGAGCGCTCGTCGGCGTCGCGCAGGGTCGTCTCGCCCTGCATCCAATCGCGCTGCTGCTGGAGATCCAGAAATCGACGCAGACCGGTGGTGCTTGGGCGGTGAGTCGCACTCATGTCGGCCCAGTCAGTTCGGATGGGCTATCGGCAATTCGATCGATAGACCGCTCGAATATCACAGTGCTCCAGGCAATAGGTAATTCTCAGTTTCATCTACATTGCGGCGCGAGTGTCGTTTGATCGGCGTCGTCCGCGTGCGTGATCGCGCCTGCGCGAGCGGGATTGGAGCGCGACACGCCGCTTCGTGCACCGCGATTGGGGTTTCACGAAGCCGGAGGTGGGAGGTGGGAGATAGCATTATCGTTGCCGTGTATTGCATTTTTTGTCGTTATTATACATACATCAGGCATGAGCCTGTCGGTTGCATCGCTTTATCGAACTGCCCACCTCGCCGGCAGCGTCTACATCGTCGCCGATCTGACGGCCGCTTTTGGCGACGGCCTCTGCAAGCTGCCGCATGTTCTGCGCATCATCGCCGAGAACGTGCTGCGCGACTCCACGGGCGACCGGAAGCGCGACCAGGCCCTGGCGGCCCTCCGCGGCTGGCTCGAATGCGGGACATCCGAGGCTGAGATCGCCTTCCGACCGGGCCGTGTGCTGATGCACGACACGACCTGCACGCCCGCGCTGGTCGACATAGCGGCGATGCGCGATGCCATTGCCGCAGCAGGCGGAGATCCTGAGCGCCTCAGCCCGGTCCTGCCGGTCGATGTGTCGGTCGATCACTCGCTTGGGGTCGACCTTTCCGCCTCACCGGAAGCCATGCGGGTCAACCTGGAGCACGAGTATCGCCGGAATGGTGAGCGCTATCGCTTTTTGAAGTGGGCGACGCAGGCACTGGACGGTGTCCGAGTCCATCCGCCGGGCACCGGCATCATGCACACGATCAACCTGGAGCAACTTGCGACCGTCGTGACCACTTGCCGGATCGACGGCCGGCTCTGGGCGGTGCCTGACACGCTGATCGGCACCGATAGCCACACACCGATGATCAATGGCATCGGCGTCCTGGGCTGGGGCGTCGGCGGGCTTGAGGCCGAGAGCGTGATGTTCGGCATGCCCGTGATGATGCGGATTCCCAACGTCATCGGCGTTCGCCTGACGAACCGGCTGCGCGAGGGCGTCAGCGCAACCGATCTCGCTCTCACGGTGACGCAGCGCCTTCGGGCCCGCAACGTCACAGGCGCGTTCGTCGAGTTCTTCCGGATCAGGCGTGTCCAGCCTGTCTGCAGGCGAGCGGGCCGTGGTCGCGAACATGACGCCGGAATTCGGTGCCTCGACCGGCTATTTTCCAATCGACGACGCGACGCTGGAGTACTTGGCGCAAACGGGCCGGCCGCCCCAACACATTGCTCTGGTCGCGGCTTATGCAAAGGAGCAACAGCTCTGGTTCGATCCGCAGGCACAACCTCGTTACACCGACGTCGTCGAGATCGATCTCGCTGCGATCGCCATCAGCCTTGCTGGACCGCGCCGGCCACAGGATCTGCTCGCTCCCGAGACCGTGCTGCCGGCACTGGTCGCGATGCCGCAACCCGAAACGCCATCTGCCTCGTTGCCGCGTTTTCCCGTCGCCCTTGCCGCGATCACGAGCTGCACCAACACCTCCGATCCTCGACTCGTCGTCGCGGCCGGCCTGGTCGCCCGAAAAGCGCGCCGTCTTGGGCTGAAGCCACCGCCCTGGGTCAAGACCTCTCTGGCGCCGGGATCGCCTGCCGCGGAACGTTATCTCAGGCGGGCGGGATTGCTTGACGATCTCGAGGCCCTCGGCTTCGGCATCGTCGGCTATGGCTGCACCACCTGCATCGGCAATTCGGGACCGCTGCTACCGGTTATGGATTCAGCTGTCCGCGCCGATGAGGTTCTTCCGGTCGCGATTCTGTCAGGCAACCGCAACTTTCCCGGCCGCGTCCATGGTCAAGTCGAGGCGGGGTTCCTGGCGTCGCCTGCGCTAGTGGTGGCCTATGCGCTGGCCGGCGATGCTGATCGCGACGTCCTCCATGATCCATTGGCTTCTACTGCCGACGGTAGACCAGTGTTGCTGGCCGAGTTGTGGCCGACCCGAGCCGAGATCGACGCAGCATTGGCGCTTGCCCTCGACCCCGCAGATTTCAATCGCGCTTTCGCCGAGGCCGCGACAAGCCGCCAATGGGCTGATTTGGACGCGCCATCTTCGCCGCTCTTCCCATGGGACCCTGCCTCGACCGCGCTCCGGCCACCGCCCTTTGCCAAGGCGATACAGCCGGACAGGCTTGGCCATCATCGCGCTCATCCGCTGCTGGTTCTCGGCGACGACATCACCACGGATCATATCTCGCCGGCGGGTCAGACCCCTGCGGCGAGCGAAGCCGGACAATGGCTGATCGAGAGAGGCGAGGATCCGCAGGACCTGAATGTTTACGCCTCCCGCCGTGGCAACTGGGAGGTCATGCTGCGCGGTCTCTTCACCAACCGCACGGTGGTGAACCGGCTCGCCGCAGACCTGCCAGCAGGCTCCACCCTTCACGTCCCAACCGGTCAGACCTTGGCCCTGTGGCGCGCCGCGGAGCGCTACCGCGCATCGGGCGATGCGATGATCGTCGTCGCCGGCGAGCGCTACGGCACGGGCTCGTCGCGCGACTGGGCGGCCAAGGGGCTTGCGCTCCTCGGCGTCAATGCCGTCATCGCTCAGAGCTTCGAGCGCATCCACCGGTCCAATCTGATCGGCATGGGCATCCTGCCGCTTCAACTCCCGGCGGGAGTGGGTCCAGGCTCGCTTGAACTCGCGCCTGGCGACACTATCGAGATCGCGGCTGCAGGCGATATCATCTCTCCCCGGAGCGCCGTCATGGCGCGCATCCATCGCGTCAGCGGTTGCATCGAGGCCTTGCCTCTGCAGGCCGCCGTCGAGACCGCACTCGAATGCGAGACGCTGCGTGCTGGCGGCATCATTTCACTGATCCTCGGGCGCTTGCTGCAGGCGCCCGCTTCGCCTTTCACCGCGACCGGTGAAACACCACCCGCAACCCTGCGGGAAGCCTGAACAGCGCAAGAAACGCAACCAACTATCACCCTTGGGAGGATCACCATGACGACGCGCAGAGCTTTTCTGGCCGCCAGCATCGCAGCTCTGTCGATCTCGCCCGGCCTCGCGCTGGCTCAATCGCCGATCCAGGAACTGAAGATCATGGCGCCGGCCGGTCCCGGCGGTGGCTGGGATGGCGCCGCGCGTTCGATTCAGCAGGTTCTGACCGAGACCAAGGCCGTTCGCAGCGTCCAGGTCAACAACGTCACGGGCGCCGGCGGCACGATCGGGTTGGCCCAGTTCATCAACGGCGCCAAGGGCGACCCGAGCCAGCTGATGGTCAATGGCATCACGATGGTCGGTGCCATCCTGACCAACAAATCCCCTGTCAGCCTGGATCAGGTGACGCCGCTTGTGCGCCTCACCGGTGACCCGCTCGTCATCGTCGTTCCCGCCGAGTCGCCTCACAAGTCGGTGAAGGACTTCGTGGCCGCCATCAAAGCCGATGTGGCGCGCGTCACCTGGGCGGGCGGATCGGCCGGTGGCGCCGATCACATCCTGGCTGCGCTTGTCACCAAGGTGGCGGGAGCTGATGCCGACAAGGTCAACTACGTCGCCTTCTCCGGAGGCGGCGAAGCTCTAGCGGCGATGCTCGGCGGCCGCGTGACTGCGGGCGTTTCCGGCTATGGCGAGTTCGAGGGCCAGATCAAGGCCGGCAAGCTGCGGGCACTCGCGATCTCGTCGGGCAAGCGCCTCGAAGGCGTCGATGTACCCACGCTCAAGGAGCTCGGCTACGACGTCGAGGTGGTGAACTGGCGTGCGGTCATGGCCGGCCCTGGCATCAGCGCCGACCAGAAGGGGCAGCTGACGAAGATATTTGACACTCTGGTCGCCGGCGCCGAGTGGAAGGCACTGCTCAAGGCGCGCGGCTGGGACGACTATTATCTCGCCGGCGAGCCTTTCGCCGCTTTCCTCAAGGAGGAACAGGTCCGCGTCGGCGACATCCTCAAGACCATCGGCCTCGTGAAATAGGTCCTGCTTGCCGCGCGACCATGCCGGCCATAGACCAAATTTCGGGCGCGGGAATGCCGCCGAGGTGCAGGTCATGGCTGGCAGCGGAAGACGAGAGCTCGCAACACCTCTTGCGGCGCGCATCCTCGGCGAAATCCGGGATGGTGCCATGGGCGTCGGAACCCATCTCCGCTCTCAGGACATTGCGACACGTCTCGGCGTGTCGCGGTTTCCTGTAGGCCAGGCACTCCAGCTTCTGGCTGATAAGGGTGTGCTGCGTCACGAACGCAATCGGGGCTATTTCGTTGAACAGGCGTCGCCGCCTTCGAGTGAGACACTTGGGCTTTCCGAGCCGGATGGAGTGACCCAGGCCTATTTCCGGATTGCAGACGACCATCTCCGCGGCAGCCTTCCGGAGCAGGTCAGCGAAGCCGATTTGCGGCAGAGCTATGACCTCACACGCGCCGAGCTCAATGCGGTCCTGACCCGCATCAGCCAGGAAGGCTGGGCGGAGCGGCGCGCTGGCTATGGTTGGACCTTCGCGCCGGTGTTGAACACGCCAGAAAGCCTCGAGCAGACCTACCGACTGCGCCTGGCGCTCGAACCCGCAGCGCTTCTGGAACCTGGATACCATTTGGCGCCCGAGAGCATTGCAGCGTGCCGGGCTGCCGAGGAGCGGCTGCTCGCGGGCGCCATCGAGACCGATACAGCCGATGCCCTGCACGAGCGCGGCGTCCGCTTCCACGAAACGATCGTGGCAGGCTCAGGCAATCCGTTCTTTCTCGACACGATCCGCCGGATAAACCGCGTGAGGCGATTACTGTCCTACCGCTCCATGCTCGACCGCAAGCGCTACCGCCAGCAATGCGAGGAGCATCTCGCGATTCTCGACAGCCTGGCGCACGGCAAGCAGTCCGAGGCCGCAGAACGTCTACGACTCCATCTTTCGCATACCATCGACAATCTCACTGTCATCCGCCCACTGCTGCGCCGCTGAGCGCCGCTGCTCGTGAGCGGCAGGCGAGGAATTGATTTCTCGCCTGCCTTAATGCCATCAAGCTAAGCGGCGCGAAACCGCACGAAGGTTGATGATGGACAAGGCAGGCCGGGCACTGCTCGCATCGGGTCTGGGTTTAGCCACATGTGGCCTGAACCAGACCTCAGATTAGCCGGCTAAGCGCGCCCCGGCTCGCATTAGAATGTCCGGATCGGATCGTCGCCAGGCTGGCTATGGACCACTATCGCCGATCGCTCGTCAGGGTGAAACACCCCGAAAGCGAACATCCTTGATTCACCCAGCTGATATCCGATGGCCGTTTAGTCGTCGGCTAACGGGAGGTCGAACCGGGCGCAGGCGAAGTGCTGATATCCGAAGCGGGTACCCGCAAATCCGCTGCTTCCATCTCAGCGGGACATCATCGCAAGCGGCCACATCACGATCTGCGGGAAGACCACGAGCAGTACGAGCACGGTGATCTGGGCGATCATGAAGGGCATGACGCCCTTGATCACGCCCGTCATCGGCACCTTCGCCACGCCGCAGACGACGTTGAGGACGGTTCCGACCGGCGGCGTCACCAGGCCGATCGCGTTGTTCATGATGAACAGCACGCCGAAATAAACGGGGTCGATGCCCGCCTGCTTGACCACCGGCATCAGCACCGGCGTCATGATCAGCACCGTCGGGGTGAAATCGAGCGCGGTGCCGACGATCAGCACCAGCAGCATCAGCACCGCTGTCAGCAGCATCTTGTTGCCCATGAAGGGCTCGACCATCTCGGCGAGCTGCTGCGGGATGTTCGCGGTGGTGATCAGCCAGGCCGAGACGCCGGCAGCGGCGACCAGGAACATGATGACGGCCGTCGTCTCGGCCGCGCGGTACATCAGGCCGAACAGGTCGCTGATCTTGATCTCGCGATAGATCACCAGGCCGACGAAGAGCGAATAGGCGGCGGCGATGACCGCGGCCTCGGTCGGCGTGAACAGGCCGAACTTAAGGCCGCCGATGATGACCACCGGCAGGACCAGCGCCCAGAGTGCATTGCGGGTCTCGGTCAGCCTCTCGGCCATGCTGCGTTTGGGTTCAACGCGCGGTTTGTCGCGTTGGATGCTCCAGCGCCAGGCCAGCATGATCGCCACGCCCATCAGGACGCCCGGCACGATGCCGGCGATGAAGAGCTTGGTGATCGAGACGCCTCCGGTGACGCCGAAGATGATCATGCCGATCGATGGCGGGATCACCGGCGCGATGATGCCACCGCAGGCGATCAGGCCGCAGGAGCGGTTGATGTCGTAGCCGGCATTCCGCATCAGCGGGATCAGCACCGAGGCCAGCGCCGCCGTGTCGGCCACTGCCGAACCCGAAAGCGAGGCCATGATCACCGCAGCGATGACGGCGACATAGCCGAGGCCGCCGCGGATATGGCCGATCCAGGCCATCGCCATCGTGATGATCCGGCGGGTCATGCCGCCGGCATTCATCAGCTCGCCGGCCAGCATGAAGAAGGGCACGGCGAGCAGCGGGAAGCTGTTGGCGCCATCCCACATGTTCTGGATGATGATCTGCGGATCGGAGATGCCCATGTAGAGCATCATGGCGAGGCCGCAGCCGATCAGCGCGAAAGCCACGGGCATGCCGAGCGCCATCAGGCCCAGTAGCGAGGCGATGAAGACGAAGACGATCATGGCTTGGCTCCTCCAGCCATGTGCGCCTTCATATCGCGCTCGGCCTCGAGGCCTTCCGCCAGCCCCTCCTCGTGGACATCGATCAGCTCGTTATCGGCGACTTCGCCCCGCGCGAGGCGAATGAGGTTCGACAGGCAGATCAGCGCGATCGCGGCCCCGGTGACGTAGCTCACGCCATAGACCCAGAGCATGCTGAGCTGGGCGACCGGCGAGGCATTGCCGGCGATGATGTCGTGCTGAAGCCAGGTGCCGTAGAAGATGAACAGTGAGCAGATCAGCATGATGACCTGGCTGATCGCCCAGCAGACCTTGCGGCCGAGCACCGGTAGGGCCTGGACGACCATGTCGACGCCAAGATGGCTGCGCCGATGCAGGCCGATGATGCCGCCGAGGAAGGTCATCCAGACGAAGGCGAAGCGCGGGATTTCCTCCGACAGGTCGATGCCGGTGTTGAAGAACAGCCGCAGGACCACGTTGCCGAAGACCATGACCAGCATCACGGTCATGCAGGCCACGAGAATGATCTCGATGATGCGGTAGAACCCGTCGACCGCGGTCTTGAGCAGGCTGCTCATCAGTCACCTCGCCGGCATTATGTGAGGGTGCCGGCTTCGCGCCGGGCCAGAACGGGCGGCCAGCGCAAGGCCAGCCGCCGCTGCGCGTGCCTTTACTTGGCGGCGCGTGCCTTTTCGATCTCGGCCACGAAGCCGGTCACGAACTCGTCGCCGATCTGTCCCTTGAACTTCTCGACGACCGACTTGACCTTGTCCTGGACCTTGCGCAGATCGTCCGCCGAGACCTCGTTGACCGATACGCCGGCTTCCTTGAACTTGCCGATGACGTCGCGGTCGCCTTCGTCGAGCAACTTGCGCTGGAGCAGGCCCGCCTCGGTCGCGGCCTTCTGGATGCCGGCCTTGTCATCGGCCGAGAGCGTGTCCCAGAACTTCTTCGAGGCGACCAGCGCGACCGGCGTGTAGACGTGATTGGTGATGGAGATGTACTTCTGCACCTCCTGCATCTTGTTCGACCACATGTGCAGCAGCGGGTTCTCCTGCCCGTCGAGGGCCTTCACCTCGAGTGCGGTGAACACCTCGGAGAATGCCATCGGCACGGCGTTGGCGCCGATCGACTTCCAGGTGTCGAGCGCGACGGGATTCGCCATCACGCGCAGCTTGAGGCCGGAGACGTCCTCGGCGGTCTTCACCGGACGGCGGCTGTTCGAGAGGTTGCGGAAGCCCATGCCGGTCCAGGTCAGGCCCACGAGTCCGCTCGGCTCGATCTTGTCGAAGATCTTCTTCACCGAGGCGCCGTCGAGCACCGCGTAGACCTCCTTCTCGTTCTGGAAAAGGAAAGGCAGGTCCCAGACCTGTACTTCCTTCACCCGGGTCGAGAGCGGCGCCAGCGTGCCGATATAGAACTCCTGCGTGCCCGCCTGGGCCGCCTGGAGCTGCTTCTCGTCGCTGCCGAGCATGGCGGAGTGGAAGGCCTGCACCTTCACATTGCCTTTGGTGTAGGTCGCGGCCAGCTCGGCGAACTTGTTGACCGCCGTCGCCTGCGGATGGGTGTCGGGCATCGCATGACCGATCTTGGCCTTGACCTCGGCCATGGCGGCGACCGAGCCCAGCAGCGCAGCGGTCAAGGTCGCGATGAAAGCAAAGCGTGTCGGGCGGAATTGGGTCACGGCTCTCGTCTCCTAAATCGATTAGGCGGGGGTTTGCCATTTGAGCGCTTGCCGGTTCAATGGACCCGCAAGGTTTTTCCACCGCGAGGTGGCAGTGTTCATTTCCGCTGCTTCCTGATCTCGGCGTAGAAGTCGCTGACGAAGGCGGCGCCGATCACCTCGGTGTTCTTCTCGATCACGGGCTGGATCGCCTTGCGAATCGCATCGAGCTCGGCCGGCGGCATTTCGACCGCCACCATGCCCTTGGCCTTGAGCTCGTTCAGGACCTCCCCGGCCTCGCGCAGCTCTGCCTCCCTCTGGAAGGCGCGCGCGGTTTCCGCGGCCGCCTGGACGGCGGCCTGCTGCTGGGGCGTCAGTGAGGTCCAGAACCGCTTCGAGGCGAGTAGCGCCACCGGCGTGTAGACGTGGTTGGTGACCGTCAGGTGCTTCTGCACCTCGAACATCTTGTTCGCGTACATGTCGACGAAGGGATGCTCGTAGCCGTCGAGCGCCTTGGTCTCCAGCGCCGTATAGACCTCGGTGAAGGCCATCGGCACGGCGTTCATGCCCATGGCGTTGAAGCTCGCCAGCGCCATCGGGCTCTGCATGACCCGGACCTTCAGCCCCTTCATGTCGGCGAGCGAGGCGATCGGGCGCTTGCTGTTCGACAGGTTGCGGAAGGCGCCGCCGGACCAGGCCAGGCCCTGCAGATTCATATCGGCGAGGTTGTCGAGCAGACGACGGCCTGCCGGCCCGTCGAGCACAGCCGCGGCCTCCGCATCGCTCGCGAACAGGAACGGGAAATCGAAGATCTGGAGTTCTTTCTTGCGCGCCGCGATCGGCGAGAGCGCGCCCATGTAGAAATCGATTGTGCCCGACTGGGTGGCGATCAGCATCTTCTCCTCGGAGCCGAGTGCCGCATTGCCGAAGACCTCGACCTTGACGCTACCATTGGTCGCCTTGGCGACCTCCTCGGCGAAGCGCTTCATCGCTGTGGCGCGCGGATGAGCATCGGCGAAGGAATGGCCGAGCTTGGCGGTCTTCACATCCTGAGCCGAAACCGGCGCGACATGAGCCGTAGCGATGGCCGCCCCGGCGGCGAGGCTGGCGAGCACGGTCCGGCGCGTTTGGTAGAGCATGGAGACCTCCCGTGGGGCGCGCTTGACTTCGCTCTGCTGGCGGCGCCGATAAGTCCCCATAACGCTGCAGATGTCAGGTTGTCAAACAACTGACAGCATGACAATGTAAGGCGACATCGGGAAACGCCATGCAGCTGTCATCGATCGGATCCAGGCCAAATCTCGCCAGCGACGCTGCCGCCGCTTTGGCGAAGTCGATCAGGACCGGCGCGCTGCAGCCGGGCGCGCGCCTGCCATCCGAGACCGAGCTCGCGCGCCAGCTCGGCGTCAGCCGCCCCGTGGTGCGCGAGGCGATCGCTTATCTGCGGGCCGACGGCATCGTCGAAAGCCGGCGCGGCCTCGGCCTCTTCGTCAACCAGCAGGATTCGCTGCGCCTGCGACGCACCGAGATCGAGGCATCAGAACAGTCGATCCTGCAGTTCCTCGAATTTCGCCTCGGCATGGAGGTCGAGGCGGCGCAGCTCGCCTCCCTGCGCCATACGCCCGAGGATCTGGCGCGGATGGAGGCGGCCGACGCTGCACTGAATGCGGCCGACGATCTCGGCGAGGAGAGCGCCCAGCACGATCTGGCGCTCCACCTCGCCATTGCCGCAGCCGCGCACAATCCGCTGTTCCTGAATGTTCTGCAGTTCGTGTCGGGCCCGCTGCTCAATTCGATCCAGAGCATGCGCAACAAGGACCGTGGCGAAGCCTCGAACATCGCGATCCGCCGTGCTGATCACGCCGCGATTCTCGACCGCATCCGGGCGCGCGATCCGGCCGGAGCCGGAGAAGCGATGCGCAAGCACATCGGCGAATCCTATCGCCGCTACGCCTCGCAGATCACCACAGGCGGCCCGCCGCCGGTCCATCCCGCGCTTCAGACGATAGCGCCCCAGGAACGCTGAACGTGAACAGGCTTTTCGATCTTTCCGGGCGCACCGCGCTCGTGACCGGCTCGTCGCGCGGGCTCGGCCGCGCCATGGCCGAAGGGCTCGCCGCAGCGGGCGCTACGATCATCCTCAACGGTGCCGACAAGGGTCGGCTCGACGAGGCCGTCGCCGCTCTGACGGCCGCCGGCCATGCTGCACGCGGCCTGCGCTTCGACGTGACCGACGAGGCCGCGATCGTCGCCGCGTTCGAGGCGCTCGATGCGGACGGCGTCGCGGTCGACATCCTCGTCAACAATGCCGGAATCCAGTTCCGCAAGCCGATGCTCGAGCTCGAGACGGCCGACTGGCGGCGCGTGATCGACACCAACCTGACCAGCGCCTTCGTAACTGGCCGCGAGGCCGCCCGGCGCATGGCCAGGCGCGGCCGCGGCAAGGTCATCAATATCGGCTCGCTGACCAGCGAGCTCGCCCGCGCCACCGTCGCGCCCTACACGGTGGCGAAAGGCGGCATCAAGATGCTGACCAAGGCGATGGCGGCCGAATGGGGCGAACTCGGCATCCAGGCCAATGCGATCGGCCCCGGCTACATGCTGACCGACATGAACCAGGCGCTGATCGACAACCCGACCTTCGACGCCTGGGTGAAGGGCCGCACGCCGGCCCGGCGCTGGGGCAGGCCGGACGAACTCGTCGGCACCTGCGTCTACCTCGCCTCCGCAGCCTCCGACTATGTCAGCGGCCAGATCATCTATGTCGATGGCGGCATGATCTCGGTGCTGTAGGCCACTCGGCTGTCCGATCACGAGGGCCGACGCGCCGATCGCGCGGCCGCCTGCAAGAATAGAATTCAGGGAAAAGCGTCATGAAGATCACCGCCATCGAGACGATGCGGACCGAGGAGTTCGCCAACGTCCTGTGGGTGCGCGTCCACACCGATGCCGGCATCATCGGCCTGGGCGAGACCTTTTATGGCGCCGGGGCGGTCGAGTCGCACCTGCACGACACGCTGTCGATGCGCCTGCTCGGCAAGAATCCGCTGCATATCGAGGCGTTGCATCGCGAGATGTCGAACCTGCCGATGGCGCAGGCCTCGACCGGTGTGGAATCGCGCGCGACCTCGGCCGTCGACATCGCGCTCTGGGACATCTTCGGCAAGGTCTGCGGCCAGCCCGTGCACCAGATGCTGGGCGGCCTCTGCCGCGACAAGCAGCGCATCTACAACACCTGTGCCGGCTACAAATATGTCCGCTCGCACAACATCAAGCCGGTCTCGACCTGGAATCTCGGCGAATCCGCAGGCCCCTACGAAGACCTCGACGGCTTCATGAACCGCGCCGACGCTGTCGCCGAAAGCCTGCTCGAGAGCGGCATCACCGCCATGAAGATCTGGCCGTTCGACCCCCGGCGATCGAGAACCAGGGCGTCCACATCACCCCGGCGCAGATGAAGAAGGCGATCGAGCCCTTCGAGAAGATCCGCAAGGCCGTCGGCGACAAGATGGAGATCATGGTCGAGTTCCACTCGCTCTGGAATCTGCCGACCGCGATCAAGATCGCCCGCGCGCTCGAGCCCTACAGCCCGACCTGGTACGAGGATCCGATCCGGATGAACTCGCCGCAGGCGCTCGCCGAATATGCGCGCTCGACCACCGTCTCGGTCTGCGCCAGCGAGACGCTGGGCTCGCGCTTCCCCTACAAGGACATGCTTGACCGGGATGCCATGCACATCGTCATGGCTGATCTGTGCTGGACCGGCGGCCTGACCGAAGGCCGCAAGATCGCGGCGATGGCCGAAACCTATCACCGGCCGTTCGCGCCGCATGACTGCATCGGCCCCGTCGGCTTCATCGCGGCGATCCATGCCTCGTTCAGTCAGCCCAACACGCTGATCCAGGAGTCCGTCCGGGCCTTCTACACCGGCTGGTACAACGAGCTCGTCACCACCATGCCGGTGTTCAAGGACGGCTATGTGCTGCCGATGGAAGGTCCGGGGCTCGGCGTCGAATTGCTGCCCGCCGTCTTCGAGCGCTCCGACCTGACCGTCCGCCGCTCGACCCTCTGAGCCTCATCACGGCCGGGGCGCCAAGCCTGCCCGGCCTCCTAACGCGACATCGGATGAGTTCATGCGTATCATCTTTCACGGCGAGAACGCGGCGTCCTTCAGCCAGGATTTCGGGGAGCTCGTCGGCGGCGAGGCCGACATCCGGATCTTGCCGGATGCCCTGGGCGACGAGGCCGACCGGCGCGCCTATGCCGAGGCCGACGTCATCGTCGGCGTCAAGTTCGACAGCACGCTCCCCAGGCCGCATGACCTCAAGCTCTTCCATGTCCCCGGCGCAGGCTATGACGCGGTCGATCTGAACGCGTTGCCGGCCGGTACCAGCGTCTGCAACTGCTTCGGCCACGAGCAGGCGATCGCCGAATACGTGATGAGCGCGCTGCTGGCCCGCCATGTTCCGCTGGCCGATGCCGACCGGCGCCTGCGCCAGGGCGACTGGGCCTATTGGGCCGGAGCGCCGGACCGCGTCCATGGCGAGATTGCCGGCAAGACGATCGGCCTGCTCGGCTTCGGCCATATCGGCAAGGCGATCGCCCGGCGGGCCAAGGCCTTCGAGATGCGGGTTCATATCGCCAATCGCAGCCCGGTCGAAACGTCCGAGCTGGTCGATGCCAGCTTCACCCTCGACCGGCTGGCGGACTTCTGGGGCGGTTGCGACGCGATCGTGGTTTCCGTGCCGCTGACGGCTGAGACCACAGGATTGGTCGATGCCACGGCCCTTTCGGCGATGCGGGGCGATGCCGTGATCTTCAATGTCGGGCGTGGTCCGACGATCGACGAGGCGGCGCTCTATGCGGCGCTTAAGCAGAACCGGATCGGCGGCGCCGTGATCGACACCTGGTATCGCTATCCGGGGCGGGCCGACGCCAATCCCCTGCCGGCGACGCTCCCCTTCCACGAACTGCCGAACATCGTGATGACGCCGCACATGTCCGGCTGGACCAGTGGCACGATCCGGCGCCGCCAGCAGACCATCGCCGACAATATCCGCCGCAGAGCGGCGGGCGAGCCGCTCGTCAATCTCGTCAGGGCCGCACAGGCCTGAACCCTCTCCAGCAGCCGGCCGGACGAAGCCGGAAACAACGAAGGCGGGCAAGCCGCCAACCAGGGAAACGTCCAATGAAACTCTTCAGGCATCTCAAGATCGCCGGCACGCTGCTGGCACTCGGCGCAGGCATGCTGGCGGCGAGCCAGGCCTCGTCTCAGACGGTTACCGAGATCGTCAAGCGCGGCAAGGTCAAGATCGGCGTGCTCATCGGCGCCCCGCCCTATGGCTCCGTCGACGCCCAGGGCAACGCGATCGGCTACGATGCCGACGTCACGGCACTCGTCGGAAAGTATCTCGCCGTGCCAGTCGAGATCGTGCCGCTCACCCCGCCTTCGCGCATTCCGGCGCTCGAGGCCGGCAAGGTCGACTTCCTGATCGCGACGCTGGCGCCGACGCCCGAGCGAGCCAAGGCGGTGATGTTCACCATCCCCTACAGCGCCTTCCAGACCGGCATCTATGCCAAGAAGGGCACGCCGATCAAAGACTGGGCCGACCTCAAGGGCCGCAAGGTCGGTGTCAACCGCGGCTCCAGCGTCGAGCGCGAATTCACCAATCGCGAGAAGGAGCTCAACCTCACCATCCTGCGCTTCGAGGACGACGCCACCACCATGCAGGCGCTGTTCTCCGGCCAGGTCGAAGCGATCGCCGGCCCCGACGCGCAAGCCAACGCCGCGATCAAGGCGCGCGGCGAGACCGAGACGGAGCTGAAGTTTGTCTTCGGCATGCAGCCCAACTCGATGACCGTCCGCAAGGACGCCTATGAGCTGAGGCAATGGCTCAACAACACGATCTACTACATCAAGCAGAACGGTGAGTTGAACGCCATTTCCGAGAAGTGGGTCGGCTCGCCGCTGCCGCAGCTGCCGACCTTCTGACCAGTCCCTGAGCTACCGGCGGAGCATTCCTCCGCCGGCTTTGCGCGACCTGCAGGGAAGGGATCATGCGGTATCAGTTCCAGTTCGAAGCGGTCTTCGCCGAAGCCGACCGCATCCTCAACGGCGTGCTCCTGACGATCGGGCTGTCCTTCGGCGCGATCGTCCTGGGCCTCGCCCTCGCCGTACTGCTCGTCGCCGCCAAGAGCCTGTTCGGCCGCTGGGTCGGCATGCTCGTCGATGCCTATGTCGAGCTGATGCGCAATACGCCCTTCCTGGTGCAGCTCTTCATGATGTTCTTCGGGCTGCCGCTGATCGGCATCCGCATGTCGGGTACTGAAGCCGCGCTGCTCGCCATGACGCTGAATCTCGGCGCCTACGCGACTGAGATCATCCGCGCCGGCGTCGACTCGATCCACCGCTCGCAGATCGAGGCCGGCCTGTCGCTCGCCATGACGAAACGCCAGGTCTTTCAATATGTCGTGCTGATGCCGGCGCTGGCGCGGGTCTGGCCGGCGCTGTCGAGCCAGTTCGTGCTGATGCTGCTGGCGTCCTCGATCTGCTCCTTCATCTCGGTGCCGGAGCTCTCCGGCACGGCGGCGATCATCGAGCAGAACACCTTCCGCAGCTTCGAGACCTATATCGTCGTCACGCTGATCTATCTGGCACTGGCGCTCAGCCTGAAGGTCTCGCTCCTCTGGCTCGGCCGGCGGATCTTTCCGCGCCTCTCCAGTCTCGACCGGCTCGACGCCAAGGCGGAGGCTGCGTGATGGTGACCTTCGGTTGGCCCGAGGCCCTCTTCATCTTTCGCGCCGCAGGCTGGACGCTGCTACTGACCGCGATCGCCTTCCTGATTGGCGGCCTGATGGGCGGCGTCCTCGCCATCCTGCGCCTGTCGCGGATCAAGCTGCTGCGCCGTTTCGCAGCCGGCTACATCCTGGTGATCCAGTCGATCCCGGTGCTCATGGTCCTGTTCATGAGCTATTACGGGCTGTCGCTGTTCGGCATCGAGCTGCCGCCCTTCCTCGCCGCCTCGGCCTCGCTCGCGATCTATGTCTCGGCCTACCTCGCCGAGATCTGGCGCGGTTCGATCGAATCCGTGCCATTTCAGCAATGGGAGGCCTCGGCCTCGCTGGCCCATTCGCCGGCGCAGACCTATCGCTACGTGATCCTGCCCCAGGCGATCCGCATCTCGCTGCCGCCGACCGTCGGCTTCCTGGTTCAGCTCGTGAAGAATACCTCGATCGTCTCGGTGGTCGGCTTCGTCGAACTGTCGCGGGCCGGGCAACTCGTCAACAACGCGACCTTCCAGCCTTTCCAGATATTCACGCTGGTGGCGGCGATCTACTTCGCCATCTGCTTCCCCCTGTCCCGGCTCAGCCGCCATCTCGAAAAGGTGATGAATGCCAGCCGTCCTCATTGAAGACGTCCACAAGAGCTACGGTTCGCTCGAGGTCCTGAAAGGCGTCTCGCTCGACGTCGAGCCCGGCCAGGTCGTCGCGCTCATCGGCCGCTCGGGCTCCGGCAAGTCGACCTTGCTGCGTTGCGTCAACGGGCTCGAAGCCTTCCAGTCGGGGCGCATTGAGGTTGCCGGCCATGCGGTCGACCAGGATCAGAAACGGCTGCGCGAGCTGCGCAAGGACGTCGGCATCGTCTTCCAGAGCTACAACCTGTTCCCGCACCTGACAGTCGGCCAGAACATCATGCTCTCGCCGCGCATTACCAAGAACGTGCCGCAGGCGGAGGCGCTAGCGCTGGCGAAGGACGTGCTCGCCCAGGTCGGGCTTTCCGACAAGTTCGACAGCTACCCGGACAATCTCTCCGGCGGCCAGCAACAGCGTGTCGCGATCGCCCGCTCGCTGGCAATGAAGCCGAAGGTGATGCTGTTCGACGAGGTCACCTCCGCGCTCGACCCGGAGCTGACCGGCGAAGTGTTGCTGGTGATGGAGAAACTCGCGCGCGACGGCATGACCATGCTGCTCGTCACCCACGAGATGAATTTCGCTCGCACGGTCGCCAACACCACGGTGTTCATGCATCAGGGCAAGATCTGGGAGAGTGGCCGTTCGGCGCAGCTCTTTGCCGAACCGCAGACGCCCGAGCTGCGCAACTTCGTCGGTGCAGGCAGGCACTGAGTAGCCTGCGGATCTGCGTCTCGCCAGGCCAACGAGTAGCTGCGTATTGAGAGCTCTGAAGCTACCGATCTGCGTCAAGAGCTGACTCTCGCGTCCTTCCTGGAAGCGGACTCACCACGGTACGAATGGTGCGTGGATGCAAGCTTTGCCTAGGCCTCGTTAATCAGCGCGGCGCGTAGCTTGAGCAGTTCATCGCAGATTAATTCCAGCTCCCGTACCGCAAATCCCATGCGAAGGCCGGGAACGTGCTCGCCGAGTTTGGTGTTCAGGATGCCCGTGAACTTGATCCAACCATCGGGAGAGACGATCAGGCCATTCTGCTCCTCGAAGGAGGCATTCCAGGCGATCGCCTCAGCCTCGCTGACGCCATCCGGAAGCTCCAGTTCGAGGCTACCGTCGACGAGCCGGACTGGATAGCCACCCGGCAGGCCGTTCGGGCCAGGGACATGGCCACGCCAAGGGCGGCCGACCGCCATGGCGAGCAGCATGGGAACACCGCTTGCGCCCGAGATCTCGATGACTGGTTCTGGGGTGAGCTGGATATCGGCGAAGCGTGCATAGACATCCTCGATCTCGACGCCGTCGAGCCAGACGCGCGGTGGCCGCCCCCGGCGCTCTTCCGGCCGGCGGCGCCAGGCGGCAAGGTTTTGGTAGTGAGCGAGGACCTTGACCTCGGCCCCCGGCGGCGTGGCGGCTGAGCCGGCGAAGACATTGGAGAGGATCGCTACATTGCCCATGCCGCACGCGACCTCGTGGCCCATCGCCCGGATCATGCCGTTGACCACGTCGGGGAAGCCGCAATTGACCAGCGTCACGGGCTTGCCGCTGCGCGTGATCGCCGCTGCGACCCGCGAGCTGAGCAGGGCCTGAAAGACAGCCGTAGCGCTCAGGCCGCCTTCGGCGACGAGCTGCGTCCAGGCGTTCCCGCTCTGGGCGATGACCTGCGAGGTCTGGATCGAGGCCGCCTGCACAACGATGTGCGGAACGGTCGCCGCGAGCATCTCGTCCGACGCGTTCGGAACGAGCAGATCAACCGCATGTGTCGTGAAGCGCGCCTTCTTGCCGAACAGCGCGCTGCGGGCGTTCGCAGCAGTGCGCAACCAGTTCAGGCGCTCGCGGTTGCGCCCGGCGATGATCACCTCGACCGGTTCGTCGGCCGTTGCGGCGATGTCGAAGGCGATGCGCGCGGCAAAGCCGCCGGTCCCCGAGATCAGGATGTCGCAGCCGGCCATGTCAGAGCCTCGCCGCCATCGCCGCCCGGTCCCAGCAATCATCGAGCCGGGGCGAGAGCTTGTGCTTCATGATGCGCTGGCTCGCCGTGCGCTCGAATTCGTCGACGACGGCGATGTAGCGCGGGTTCTGGTAGGGCGCGAGGCGCAGGCCGAGCCAGCCGGAGAGCGCGTGGGGATCGATGACGATGCCGTCGCGCGGCTTGACGAAAAGCTTGATGTCCTGCTCGCCGACATCGGCAGCGACGCCGATCATCGCGCAATCCTCGACCGCCTCGTATTCGGCAGCGACGTGCTCGACCTCCCAGGCCGAGACATTCTCGCCCCGGCAGCGCACGCTGTCGGTCATCCGGCCGTGGAAATAGAGATTGCCGTCGGCATCAAAGGAGCCGAGGTCGCCGGTGTGGAATCCGTCTTCGCGCAGGGCCTTCGTCGTCGCCTCCGGGTTGTCGAGATAGCCGGGGAAGATCGCACCGGGGATGCTGGTCTCGACCACGATCTCGCCGCGCTCGCCAGTGGCCACCGGCCTGCCGTCGGTACCCAGGAGCTTCACTGTGAACCAGGGCAACGGCCGGCCGACCGAGCCCGGCACGCCGGTCACATTGCAGGTCGTGAGGCTGGAGGCCTCGGTCATGCCGTAGCATTCGCGGATATCGATGCCGAAGCGGTCGCGGAACTGCGGCCAGATGTCGGGCGGACAGCCGCCGCCCCAGGCGATGCGCACGCCATGCTCGCGATCACGCGGCGACGGCGGTTGCTTCAGCAGGATCTGCAGGATGCCGCCGAGATAGTGGATATGACTGGCGCCTTCATCCCTGACCTGATCCCAGAAGCGGCTGGCGCTGAAGCGCTCGACCATGGCGAGCGTGATGCCGCTGATCATCGGTAGCGGCAGGAGTTGAGCGCCGCCGATATGGTAGAGCGGCTCCCAGACGAAGAAGGCATCCGCTGGTCTCGCATCGGACAGCCGCGCGACGCTCTCCGCCGCGAGCCGGAGCATGCGATGTGAGACGATCACACCCTTCGGCCGGCCGGTGGTGCCCGATGTGTACATGATGGCGAAGACCGCGTCGGCGGCCGGCGCCGGCTCGTCGAAGCGCTCGTTGCGGGCCAGAACACCGTCGAGCCCGCCGCCCGGCGCATGCAATAGCTGTGGCAGCTCCGGCTCCGAACCCATCGCCTCGGCGATCTGCGGCGCCAGCTCCGCATCGGCGACGACGAGCCGCGGCTGCGAGTGCGTCAACAGGTAACGCAGCCCCTCGCCGCGCTGCTGCGCGTTGACCGGCACCCACGCGACGCCAGCGCGCGCCAAGCCGAACACCACCGCGATCGTGGCGATCGAATTGCGCATCATCACGGCGACCCTGTCGCCAGGCTTGATGCCGCGCGCCCTGAGATGCGCGGCGAAGGCGGCCGAGCGGCGTTCGAGCCCGGCATAGGTCACGGGCTTGCCGCAGAAGCGCGCATAGACGCTGTCTGGCTCAGCGGCAGCACGCGTGGTCAGAAGGCTCACGAAGCCGTCGTCGTTGAAGGAGGTCATGCTCGGTCGATCAGGAAGAGGAGCGGAAGCGTTCCGCGAGCAGCAGCATCACCGTCACCACGACGAAGACGACCACGGAGACCGCCGCGAGCGTCGGGTTGAGCTGCAGGATCATGTCGTCCCACATCTGCTTCGGCAGCGTGGTCTTGATGCCGCCCGAGACGAAGATCGCGATCGTCAGCTCGTCGAAGGAGGTGATGAAGGCGAACAGGAAGGCCGCGACGAGACCGCCCTTCACGAGCGGGATGGTGACGCCGGTCAGGGTCCGCAGCCGGTTGGCGCCGAGCGTCGCCGCCGCCTGATCGAGGCGCTGGTCGTAGGTCTTGAGCACGGCGGCGATGGTGACCAACGTAAACGGGATCGCCAGCACGGTATGACCGATGACGAGGCCGAGATCGGTGGCGATCAACCCGAGCCGCGCGAAGAGGTAGAACAGCCCGACGGCGATGACGATGCGCGGCACGATCATCGGCGCGAGGAAGAAAGCGAAGATCAGCCCGCCCCAGCGCGTGCGGCTGTTCGCCAGCGCCAGAGCCGTAAAGCCACCGATGGCAGTTGCGGCAATTGCCGTGACGAAGGCAACCGCGAAGGAACGGATCGTCGCCTGGATCCAGAGCGGCGAGCTGAAATAGGCCTGGAACCAGCTCAGGCCATAGCCTGGCGGTGGGAATTCGAGGAACTGCGAGGAGGTGAAGGCGAGCGGGATCACGAGCAGCGTCGGCAGCACGAGGAAGGCGATGACCAGCCAGCAGAAGCCGGGCAGCAGAAGCGCAGAAGCGCGCTTGCCGAGCAGGGATCGCGCCAGCGTCGCGAGATGGCCCGCAAGGGTCGCGACGCCCGACAGGACCGCCAGGCCGAGGTCGCGGATGCGCCCGGTGCCGACCTGAGCAGAGCCGCCGGCGATGGTCGAGAGCCCGAAGAGCCGGTCATAGATCACGCAGGAGACCAGCGCTGCCGCCAGCATCATCGCAGACAGCGCGCCGGCGAAGGACCAGTTCAGCAGCTCCTGCACCTGCGTGATGATGAGCTGCGCGAGCATGGTCTCCTGGCGACCGCCGAGGAAGGCCGGCACGATGAAGAAGCCGAGCGAGGAGATGAAGACCAGCAGGCCCGCCGCCGCCACGCCCGGCAGCGAGAGCTTGAAATAGACCAGCCAGAAGGAGCGTGCCGGTGCGGCGCCGAGCGTCTGCGCCGCCTGGACCAGCCGCCGGTCGATGCCGGTCATCACCGGGAGCATGGTCATCACCGCCAGCGGCACCATCGCGTGCACCATACCGACCATGACGCCGAACTGGTTGTGCAGTAGCGGCAAAGGCTGGTCGACGATGCCGGAGCCGGTCGCCAGCGAGTTAATGATGCCGCTGCGCCCGAGCACGATCATCCAGGCGAAGGTCTTGACGAGATAGCTCGTCCAGAACGGCACCATGACGAAGAGCAGCATGCGGCCGCGAAACAGGTCGGGCAGGCGTGCGATCCAGTAGGCGAGCGGGTAGCCGATCAGGAGCGACCAGACCGCCGTCCAGCCGGCGATGCGGAAGGTGATGCCGAGCACGCGGAGATAGACGTCCGTCGCGGCGATGCGCTGATAGGCGCCGGCCGAGAAGGCGCCGCTCTCCGGATCGACGATGCTCAGGCCGAGCAGCTGCGCGACCGGATAGACGAAGAAGACCGCCAGGAATAGGAGGCCGGGCACGGCCAGCCAGAGCGCGCCGAACCGCAATTTTCTGGGGCGCGCCGGCGCGCTGCTGAGGGTTACCGCGCTCATGCGACCAGCACCGCCTTGTCGCGCGACCAGCCGGCGACGATCCTCTCGTCGATCGCGGGCACCAGATCGTCGGGGCCGAGCCGCAGCACCAGCGGGCTGCCGTCGTCGAGCGCGGCGATGACACGCGTCTCGGAGCCGGCATAGACGACCTCGCTGACGCGGCCGCTCACGGCGTTGCCGTCGCGGGCGCCGAGACGCAGGTTCTCCGGCCGAATGACGAGGGTGGCATCCTTGCTCTGGCAGCGCGCGCCGATCGGCAGGGCGAAGCGCCCATGCGCCGTGTCGATCGCGCCGTTGCCGTCCCAACGGCCGCGGAAGATGTTGGAGATGCCGATGAAATCGGCCGCGAAGGCGGTGCGCGGGCGCTCGTAGATTTCGCGTGGCGTGCCGAGTTGCTCGATCCTGGCATGGTTCATCAGGCAGATGCGGTCGGACATTGCGAGCGCCTCCTCCTGGTCATGCGTGACGTAGACGATGGTGGCGCCGCTCTCGCGATGCAGCCGCTTGATCTCGATCTGCATGTGCTCGCGCAGCTTCTTGTCGAGCGCGCCGAGCGGCTCGTCCATCAGGATGATCGAGGGCTGGTAGACGAAGCAGCGGGCCAGCGCGACGCGCTGCTGCTGACCGCCGGACAGTTCGCGCGGGAACCGCCCGGCGAGATGGCCGAGATGGACCATTTCCAGCGTCGCCGAGACACGGCTTGCGACCTCCGCACCGGGGCGTCCGCGCATCTTCAGCGGGAAGGCGATGTTCTCGGCCACGGTCAAATGCGGGAACAGCGCATAATGCTGGAAGACGAGCCCGATATCGCGCTGGTGAACCGGCGTGGCCGATTGGTCGCGGCCGTCGATCACGACCCGCCCCTCGCTCGCCTCGACCAGCCCGCAGATCAGCTGCAGCAGTGTCGTCTTGCCGGAGCCCGAAGGCCCCAGCAAGGTGAGGAACTCGCCCTCGGCCACGCTGAGCGAGCTCGGCTCGAGAGCCGTGGTCGCACCATAGCGCTTGCAAAGTCCTTCGATGACGAGCTTGCCCTCGACGACGAGGTTGGCTGTCTTCGGCTCGATTGCGGACATCTCGGCGCTCGTCGCCATCGGCATCAGGTCAGGAGCCAGGAGTTGAAGCGCTCGGTGACCTTCGAGCGATTGGCGCTCCACCAATCCTCGTTGGCGATCGCCATCTGCTTCAGGTTTTCCGGCGAGGTCGGCAGCACTTTGGCGCGCTCGGGCGAGATCGTCTGATAGGCGTCGAGATTGGTTGGGCCATAGGCGAGAGCCTCGGTGAAGGCGGCTTGTGCCTTCGGGTCCGAGCAGAAGCGGATGAACTGGCGGGCGACATCCGCCTTCGGTCCGCCCTTCGGCAGCCCCCAGCCCTCGATCGAGTAGAGGCCTTGGTTCCAGACGATCTTGGCGGGCGTGCCGCCGTCGATCGCGGCCTGCAGGCGCGCATTCCAACCCGGCAGCATGTCGACCTCGCCGCTCTGCAGCAGCTGGGTCGACTGCGCGCCGCCGGTCCACCAGACCGCGACATGCGGCTTGATCTTGTCGAGAACCTTGAAGGCGCGGTCGATGTCGAGCGGGTAGAGCTTGTCGAGCGGCACGCCGTCGGCGAGCAGCGCCTGCTCGATCGTGTCGATCGGATTCTTGCGCAGCGCGCGCCGGCCCGGGAACTTCTCGACATTGAAGAAATCGGCCCAGCTCGCCGGGGCATTCTTCACCCGGTCGGTGCGGTAGGCGAAGATCGTCGAATAGACGTCCGTGCCCATGAACTCGGGCGAGATCGCCTGCGGCATCAACTTCGGCACATCGGCGTGCGCAAAGCCGATCGGATCGAGCAGCCCTTGCGTCTTCAGGATGTCGCGGGCCGAGAGCGTCAGCGTGCAGACGTCCCAGGTATAGGACTTGGTCTCGACCATCGCCTTGAACTGGGCGGTCGGCTCCGCTTCGCGGGCGACGTTGACGACCTTGTTGCCGGTCGCCTTCTCGAAGGGGTCGTAGAAGGCCTTGCGGAAGGCGGGCCCGAACGGCCCGCCGGGATCGGCGACCGTGATCTGGGTCGCGGCTCGTGCGGCCCCGGTGAGATAGGGCGCTGCGAGGGCGCCAGCGGCCAGCTGCAGCAGGGTGCGTCGGGTCGGCTTCGTCGTTTCGGTCGTCATCGTCTTCTCCCCTTTCAAGCGGTTTTCCGCATTTCCCCGTGGGTGATCAGATCGTCAGGCGCGTTTTCCCGTCAGGCGCATGGTCTCGTCAGGCGCTCTTGCGCGCGGCGCGAACGGCCAGGAACTGCTCCATCATCCGCGCCGGCTCGCCGGTGCCGTAGGCCTCGCGCTGGTTGCGGATGCCGGCCTTGAGGCACTCGCGGAAGCTCTCCTCCGTGACCTCGCGGAAGCGGGCCTTGTTGAGGCGCATGGCGACGGGCGGCTTTCCGGCGAGTTCCCCGGCCAGTGCCAGGGTCGCCTCCATCACCTTCTGCTTCGGCACGATCCGGTTGATCAGGCCGATCCGGTAGCATTCGTCGGAATCCATCATTCGCCCGGTCAGGGTCAGGTCGATGGTGCGGGCGATCCCGATCATCTCGCGCATGATCCAGGGGCCGGTCACCGAGGCGATGCCGGAGTTGATCTCGGGCTGGCCCATGGTGACGCCGTCATGGCCGATGCGCAGGTCGCAGAGCAGCGCGACCTGGAAGGCCGAGCCGGCGGCGACCCCGTTCAAGGCGGCGATGATCGGCTTTGAGAGCGAGCGGATGCGGTCGTAGAGCCGCTCCCATTCGCCCATCCACAATTCGGCGCGGTCGGGATCGAAGGTCTTGGTCTCGTTGAGGTCCTGGCCGGCTCCGAAGGCGCGGTCGCCGGCGCCCGTCAGGATGATGGCCCGCACGGCCTCATTCGCCTCGAGCTCGTCGAGGCCCTCGACGAGCCGGGACCGCATCGGCGCATTCCAGGCATTGAGGATCTGCGGGCGGTTGAGGGTCAGGATGCCGACCGCGCCGCGCACCTCGACCAGAACAGAGTCCTTCATACCGCCCTCCGATGAGTTTTTGTTACAATACGATAAGTTCTATTGAATATTCTGCGCGAAAGGCTCACCTTGTCAAGGGCGTTGGCCGCAGCCATTGATCGAGCCAGGAGAACAGGCCCCGATGACGATGCCCGAAGCGAAACAGAACGGCCGCAGGAATGCCGCGGCGCCGGCCGACCCGGCCGGGCGCAAGGACGACGCGCTGATGGTCAACTCGGTCGAGAAGGCGTTCCGGGTGCTGTCCGCCTTTGGCCGCCAACACCAGACGCTCAACCTGTCGCAGGTCGCCTCAGAGACGGGGATGGACGTCAGCGCCGCGCAGCGCTTCACCCACACGCTCGCCAAGCTCGGCTATCTGCGCAAGGACGTGCAGACCAAGCGCTTCGAGCTGACCGCGAAGACGCTCGATCTCGGCTACCACTTCGTCCGCAGCAGCCGCCTGCTCGACCGGGCGATGCCCTATCTCATGCATCTGAGCAAGGAGACCGAGGAGACGGTCAATCTCACCGTGCGCGAGGGGCCGGAGATCATCTTCGTCTCGCGCTTCCTCAGCCGCCATGTGCTGAACACCGACGTCATCATCGGCACGCGGATGCCGGCCTATTGCACCGCGCCCGGCATCGCCATGCTCTCGCGCCTGCCCGAGGAGGAGGCGATGGCGATCATCGACGCTTCCGATCTCAAGGCGCACACGCCCTCGACGACCTGGCAGCGCGATGCGCTGCGCGAGAAACTGCGCCAGTCCGCGGCGCAGGGCTACGCCACCGCCTTCGAGGAGGTCTATCTCGGCGATGCCTCGATCGCCGCCGTCGTCGTCGATCACCACGGCCGCCCGGAAGGCGCCGTGAACATCGCGACCTCGACCTCGCGCTTCAGCCATGCCGAGGTCGTCTCGCGCTTTTCCTCCCTGGTCATCGCCACCGCGCACGCGATCTCGCGGGTCTGAGCCGCAAGCAGGAGGTGCTTGACAGCGTCGGCCGCTGTTTTATCAATATTCGAGAACTATTATCGCATTGAAATAACTTTGAGATTCGCATGGACGCTCCGAGGGCCCAGTTCCGCCGTGTCGCGGCCCGCGCGGGACGACAGGTGAAGCTCAGCTTCGAGGGCGCGGCGATCCGTGCGACGACCGGCGATAGCGTCCTTGCCGCGCTGCTGGAGAGCGGTGCCCTGATCCGGCGGCTGGAGTTCGGGGCTGAGCCGCGTGCCGGCTTCTGCCTGATGGGCGCTTGCCAGGATTGCTGGGTCTGGAGTGCCGAAGGCGGCCGGATCAGGGCGTGCACCACCGAGGTCGCCGACGGCATGATCCTGTTCGCCGAGCCGCAGCCATTGGTCGGTGCAGATGGCTGACATCGTCATCGTCGGAGCCGGCCCGGCCGGCATCAGCGCTGCCGAGGTGCTGTGCGCGAAGGGGCTGAGGCCGGTCCTGATCGACGAGGGAGCACGGGCGGGCGGCCAAGGCTATCGCCGGCCGGCCGACGATCTCGCGCTCGACATGAACCGGCTGATGGGTTCGGAGGCCGGGAAATACGCGGCGCTGCATCGCCGCTTCGAGGCGCTGAGGCCGAAAATCGACTATCGTCCGCGGACATTGGTCTGGGCCGTCGACGGCCACACTCTGCACCTACTGCAGGAGGGGCGGGCCGAGACGCTCGCCTTCGACAAGCTGCTGATCGCCAGCGGGGCGATGGACCGGGTGGCGCCGCTTTCCGGCTGGACCTTGCCCGGCGTGTTCACCCTCGGTGGCGCGCAGGTCGCGCTGAAGGATCAGGGCTGCCTGATTGGAAGCCGCGTCGCCTTCCTGGGCTCATCGCCTCTCTTGGCGCTGGCGGCGAAGCAGTATCGCGACATGGGTGCGGAGATCGCCGTGATCGCCGATACGACGCCGTTTGCCGCCAAGGTCGCCACGCTGCCGGCGCTGCTGCGCTCGCCGCGGACGCTGCTGCGTGGCATCTCGTATATGGGCGCGTCGCTGCGTGCCGGGACGCATATGCTGCACGGCGTGACGCCGGTCGCCGTCGAGGGCGAAGGCCGCGTCGAGGCCCTGCTGCTGCGCGATGCGCAGGGCCGCGAACGGCGTTTCGCCTGCGATGCGGTCGCGCTCGGCTACGGCCTGAAGCCGGAGACGCAGCTCGCTGACCTGGCGCAGGCCGAGTTCGCCTATGATCTGGATTTCAGGCTGTATCTGCCGAAGATCGACGGCCTCGGACGGGCCCGGCCCGGCCTCTATCTCGCCGGAGACGGGGTGCGGATCGGCGGCGCCGACGCAGCCGAGGCGAGCGGCGCGCTCGCCGCTCACGCGATCCTCGCCGATCTCGGCCAGCCGCAGGATATCGCGGTTGTGAGGCGATTGGCACGACAGGTCGAGCGCCTGCGCGCTTTCCAGCGTGGCCTGGCGCGTGCTTTCGCCTGGCCGGCGGCGCAGATCGCTGCCCTGCCGGATTCCGTCATGCTCTGCCGCTGCGAGAACGTGAGGATCGGCGAGGTCCGCACGGTGATGGCCAAGGAACTCGGCCCGATCGAGGTCAACCGGGTCAAGGCGATGACGCGCTGCGGGATGGGGCGCTGCCAGGGCCGGGTCTGCGGTCCTGCCTTGCAGGAGATCGTCGCGGCGAAGGCTGGGTGTGACGGCGCTGCGGTCGGGCGATTGCGCGGCCAGGCTCCGATCAAGCCAATCGCGCTCGCCGCCGCCGGGAACCCGGCATGAGCGGCCACACCAGCGATGTCGCGATCGTCGGTGGCGGGCTGATCGGCGCCTGGACCGCCTTCTTCCTCGCCCGGCGCGGACAACGCGTGACCTTGATCGAGAAGGGCGTGGTCGGCGCGCAGTCGAGCGGCGTCAATTTCGGGAACCTGCGTCTCCAGGGCCGCTTTCCGGGCCAGTATCCGCTGTCCCTGCGCTCTCAGGCGCTCTGGGAGGATTTCGAGGCACTGATCGGCGAGGGTTGCGAGTTCGAGCAGACCGGCCACCTCTATCTCGCCTATGATGAAGACGAGCACGCTAGGCTCGAAGGCTACGCCAAGGTCTCCGAATCCCACGGACTCGCCATCGAACGGTTTGGATCTACCGAGCTCAAGCGGCGCTGGCCCTGGCTCGGCGAGCGCGCGGTCGCGGCGACCTTCTCGGCGCGCGACGCCACCGCCAATCCGCGTCTCGCCACCCCGGCCATTGCGCGGGCCGCCGCAAGGCACGGAGCCGTCATCCGCGAGAACACGCCTGTCACGGCAGTCGAGCGCTCGGGCGACGGTTTTGTGCTGACACTGGCCGACGGAGAAAAGTTGAGCTGTGGCGCGCTCGTCAACTGCGCCGGCGCCTGGGCACTCGAGATCGCGGAGAGGTTCGGCGAAACGGCGCCGGTCTTTCCGGCCGGCCCGCCCCAGTTCGTGACGGAGCCGTTTCCCTATCTGATCGGCCCGTCGGTCCAGGCGATCGACGGTTCGGTGATCTTCCGCCAGATCCCGCGCGGCAACATCATCCTGGCCGGCTATCCACGTACGGCGGCAGATCCGGTGAACAACCGCGCGCCGGTCCCTCCCGCCAAGACGCTCGCGGCGATGCGGGCATTGGCGCGTGTCGCGCCAATGCTCGCGCAGTGCCATGTCATCCGCGTCTGGTCCGGCATCGAGGCCTATCTGCCCGACATGATCCCGGTGATCGGGCAAAGCGAGACGACGGCCGGACTGTTCCATGCCTTCGGCTTCTGCGGCCATGGCTTCCAGATCGGCCCAGGCGTCGGGCTCTGCCTGAGCGAGATGATCATGGACGGAGCGACACAGACGCCTCTGGAGCCCTTCTCGATCGGGCGCTTTCGTTCCACAGCGACGATTAGCGAGAAGTTCCGCAAAGAATTCGACTGACTGCCTGGTTTCTCTTGCCGAGTTCGTGCCGCCCTTCGTGCTTAAACTCGGAGGAAAGCTGCCCCAATTTTCCTGGATGCGCTAGATGCCGAGCGCCGACCTTTCCGCGCCAATCTGGAGTTGCCCGCTTTTCCGTTGTCGGGCTTCGAGACGGCCGAGCGTGCGTGACGCCCTGCCCGCCCCTAGAAGTCGCCCGTGATCGACAGAGCCTGCATCTGCAGGTGCTGCCACAGCGATTCCGCAACAGGGCCATGCGGCCGATCCCGCCGGCGGATGGCCGCTACGGTTTCGGCCCGACCGGGCAGATCTATGCCAGTGATCGACAGCAGCCTGCCGTCCCGGAGCTCATCTGCGATGAGCCATGCCGGCAGATGTCCCCAGGCCAGCCCATGCAGGATCAGCTCCTTCTTCATCTGATGGTCTGGAACGGAACAGCGCTGTGAGCCCTCGACCAGGAAATAGCCGTCCGGCGAGGGCCGCCGCGCCGTGTCCCGGATGACGCATTGGGTGTAGGGCCGCATCTGCTCGGGTGTGACTGCAGCTCCCGGGGCGAACGACAGAAACCCTGGTGCCACGACTGGCAAGAATTCCACTGCGCAAAGATCGACACGCTCGAGGCGCGGGTCCGACGGGTCAGCGCGGTGGAAGATCAGGTCCGCCTGGCCATCCAGCAGGCGCTCGATCGGCCCATTGATCGTTTCATAATCTAGGTGCAGGCGTGTCCGGTTGCGGCTGGAGAAGAACTGGCTGAGTAGGCGCAGAGCAGGTGGCCGCGGGCAGACATCGCCCAGGACCACGCGGAGGATCGTTTCCTCCCCGCTCGCCAGTTGCTCGGCATAGCTGTGCAGATGGTCGAGCTGGCGGAGCGTCAGCCGAGTGCGCGCATGGAACAGCTCTCCCGCCTCGGTCAGGCTCACCCTATAGCCGCTGCGGTCGAGCAAGGTCAGCTTCAGGACGTGCTCGAGGCGCGCGACAGCGGCGAAGACGGATGGGTGCGACCGATTCAGGGCAAGGGCGGCGGCCTGGAAGCTGCCTTTGATCGCCACAGCATCGAAACACCGCAGGTCGTGGTGTTTAAGGCCATTCATTGTTGCTAAATCCTACAGAGATTGTCGCACCATAGTAATATTACCCAACGCTGGCGTGGTCTAGCTGTACTGCCCAGCGTCCACGGGAAGCCGATCTCCGGGCCACCGCGCTGGAGCATTCGTCTTGTCAGCAGCGGAGGACACGAAGCATGACATTTCTCGTCACGCGACGCGGCGCAATGGCGCTCGGCGGCTCGGCCTTGTTTTTTCCGCGCCCTGCAATCGCCCAAGCCGACAACCGATCTCCGGGGATCGGCGCGATCCAGAAGGTCGCCAACTCAAACCCGCAGAAGAAAGAGGATAAAATGACTGACTTGCGTCATTTCACGGCTGGAGACGGCTGCCGGATCGCCTATAGCCTGGAGGGAGCAAAAAACCTCCCCGTGCTCGTTCTCTCGAATTCCATCGCCACAAACCTCAGCATGTGGGACGGGCAGGTTAAGGAGCTTTCGAAGCAATTCCGTGTACTGCGTTACGATTCTCGTGGTCACGGCAAGTCCGATACACCGATCGGTGCTTACTCGATCGACCGACTGGGTCGTGATGTGATCGAGTTGCTCGATTCACTTGAGATCGCACGGGCGCATTTCTGTGGCCTGTCGCTGGGTGGATGGGTTGGGCAGTGGTTGGGTGTCCATACACCGGACCGCATCGCGCGGCTCATTCTCTCCAACACCACGCCGTATCTTGGGCCGCCGTCCAATTTCGACGAGCAGATCCGAACCGTGCTTGCGGTCGAGGACATGTCGGACACGGCGGACCAGTTCATGCGCAACTGGTTTCCGGCCTCGATGCTGGCGGGCCCGAACGAGATTGTCGATACGTTCCGCGCCATGGTCTTGGCGACGCCACCGCGAGGCCTCGCGGGATGTTATGCGGCGCTGCGTGATAGCGACCTGCGCCGGACGATCGCACTGATCAAGGCACCGACCCTGGTGATCGGCGGCAAGGATGACAAAGTCACCTTGGCCAGCCACAGCGAAGAGATCGCGGCGACTATTCCTGGTGCCAAGCTAATACTGCTGCCAGGTGTGCATATGCTTAATGTAGAGCAGCCGGCAGAGTTCCTCAGCGCAGTAACAGGCTTCCTGACGGCGGCTTGAGCGCGGGTTTGGCCGGCTCGGCAAATGACCGGCGAACTTGGAGTTCAGCTTCATGAGCGCTGAGCGCCCACTTCTGCAGGTCGATGATGGTGCCGGCCTCAGCGTTCCGTATCATTGCCGCGGCGCCTACAGGAGGCTTTACCTTCTCCGGCAAGGCTGGAGAGGGGCACATAATATACCGTGGTTGAAGGCAGCGGATGAGCTCTCCAAGGCACCTGATTTCAACTTTATCTGTCAGCGCTAGATCTCTATCAACCCTTCAGGCATGACTTCCGGCTGAATAGAGCCGCTCGCAATCCATCAAATCGCGAATGCCTAGCCAGGCGAGAGCCGGTGGCTCGAAACCGAGTGCCATTAAGATAGCGGGTGAGCGAAAAGCACCGGGCTTGCCCAAACTGCTTCGTATCTGTCAGCAGCCGATCACCTTGAATTCTACCCGCCGGTCGAGCGCGTCGCTGCCGTCGTCCTTGCCGGTTCCGATAAGGTTTTCCTTGAAGCCGCGCCCGCTCGCGATCATGCGGGTGCGGTCTTCCGGCATGCCGGTCAACAGCAGATCCATGACGAACTGGGCGCGAAGCGCAGAGAGACGCTCATTCACCTGAGGTGGCCCGGTGCGCGAGGTGTGCCCGACGACCTCCAGGCAAGCTCCCTTTTGGCGCGCGCGCGTCGCAATCTGGCTGAGCCACATCGGATAGGGTTCGGTGATCCCAGGATCATCGATGAACTGCGTGGTCCCGGGTTTGAACAGCAGCTTCACCATGAGCTGGTTGGCGCCCAGGCCGTAATCGATGAGATCCCCGAAGGCATCGACCATGTCGTCACGCCTCGCGAGCTTGCTGGCGGCGAGATAGGTCCCGATCCTGACCCGGTGCTGCTCGCCGCCCGGCAACGTACGCGCTGCCCGATAATAGGCCAGCGCCTCGCGGAAGCGCTGGGCTTCATAGGCAAGGATGCCGTCATTGACAAAGGCGTTGGCAGTCAGCCGTTCGACATAGGCCGGGTCGATGGTCTCGCCGAGCTTCGTGCCCTGACAGGTCTTGATATAGACGTCGGTGGCCTGGTCCTTCGTCCAGAGCGGCGCGTCGCGATAGTATAGGGTCGGCGTTGTGTCGACGCCCTCGATCCGGGCACGTGCCACGCCCTTCGAGACGACGCTGTTCGACTTCAGGTCCGCAAGCGTCAGGCAGATCCGGTAGGCGTCACGCGCGCCGTCCGTCGCTCCGTTGTTGTTCACCGCCGTGAAAGTCCCGACCAGCACGACCGGCTTGCGCGCCAGCCAACCGCTGTCGAAGGAACGCACGGTGAAACGCGGATAGGATTTGCGGACGATCTCGATCAGCGTCTGCTGCATCGAGCGGGTGGCGGTCGATTGCGAGCCGGAAGCCGCGTCGATCAGCGGATCGATGACGAGATCGACCTGCTGGTCAGTGAGCGCCGCCTTGCCGAAGAGGTCGTCGGCCGCCTTCTGCAAAGCTTGTTGGAAGGGCACTGGCGTGGGTGGCGGCGCCGATTGGGCCGATGCGGCGGCGGCACTCGCCAGAAGCGTCAGCGGAATCAGAATGCGGCCGAAGCGCGTGAGGATCGACATGCTTCATTCCTCCCCGTGTCAGGCGTCCGCCGACCTCTCAGCACCGCTCAACGGCATTGCTGAAGCTGTTCGCGCGCTGCCGGCGTCAGTTCTCCGAGCTGAGCCCGGAGCAGAAGTTCGCTGCACTGCGTCTTGGTCTGCATCGTCGCAGCCGGAGTATCGACGCGACGCTCGACCGGACGCGGTGCACTCGCCGGCGCGGCCTGGGGCTGTGTCGAGCGATCGGGCGGCGAGGGCGTCAGCGTGCCAAGTCGCGCCGCCATCGCCTGCTCGACATTGCGACGTTCTTCGGCCAGGCGCCGCTTCTCGACTTCGAGCGCGGCCAGCTCCTTCTCGCGGCGGGCCAGTTCGTCCGCGAGACGGGAGCGCTCGGCCGGATCCCTGGCCGCTTGCTTGGGCGGGCTCGGGACCGGTTTCACCTGTGTGGTGTCGTTGGTCGCGGCCGGCGGCCGCACCGGCTCGCCGGGTTCCTGCCGGGCAAGGTCGGTCGCGGCCTGCTTGCGCCCCTGCTCGGCCTGTTCGAGCCGCTCAAGCAGCGCCCGCTCGCGCTCTGCGAACTCGCGCACCAACCTGTCGCGTTCAGTGGCCGCACCCGAGCGGCGCTCGATCAGATCGAGGCGCGTGCGTGCGTCGATGGACAAAGAGCTGGTGGGATAGCGCTGCATGAAATCCCGGAGAACGTCGGGCTCGTCAGCAGAGCGGATGCGCTGCCAGACGCTGGCATCGGTCTCCGCGAGATTAAGGTAGAAATCGCCGAGCAACGACAGCGAGAGCTCCGGCGTTTGCCGTCCTGCGGTTGCATCATAGACGCTCTTCTGGACGCGGCGGAACAGGGCCGCCACCTCGAGTCCCGGCTGGTCGATCTCGTGCACCAGCGCCGCCGTGAACGGGCTGTTGCGGCCGGTGCCGTCGGCGGCGACATCGTTGGCCTGCGTCGCATAGGCGATGACCATGCCTTGTGCCCGCGCCACGGGGGCAAGGCCCGAGCCGACCGAGAAGCCGCGTGTCGCCTGTCTCTTGGCGAGCTGATTGACGAAAGGATTGTTACGACAGGCGTCCAGCACCATGATCTTGACGCCCTTGGCGAAGTTCAGCGCCGTGACGACGTCGTTCAGCCGCGTCGTCTCGTACTGGACGCCGGCCTCGTCCTCGATCTTGGCCTCAACCGGCACGAGATAATTCTCGCCGTTGAACTGGAAGCCGTGGCCGGCGAAATAGAACATCACGGAATCGGCATCCTGCGCCAGCCGGGCGAAGCGGGTCAGCGCCGCATCCATGCCGCGCTTGTCCAGATCGAGGCCGTCGATCACCTCGAAGCCGACTTTGCGCAGCGCCGCAGCCATGTCGCGGGCGTCGTTGACCGTATTCGGCAGGACGGGCGCATTACGATAGCTGGAATTGCCGATGACGAGCGCAACGCGGCGCTCTGAAGCCGGCGCGGCCATGGCCAGCCCCGTCAGCATGAGCATGATCAGCCCGCAGAGTCTGGCGATGAGGATCATGGCCCCCTTCCTACCGTCACAAGCTACCGCATGACTTCGCCGGACGCCAGAACAAAGCCACTCCAGCTACGTCAGCACCAAGTGTTCCGCTTGTAGACATGCAGCCGCGCTGGTAGCCTGCCTGCATTCGTCTCATGGATGGGGGGACGTCAATGCCATCGAGGGCGCTTCGCCTTATACCCGCCCTGGTACCGGCGGCTTTGGCGTGCGCCATGGCCATTGCTCTTCCGGTTGGCGAGGCTGTGGCCCAGGCGCGCGCAATGCAGCGCAGCCCGGCCCCGGCAACCGCCAAGCTCAGCTTCATCGGCCTCGCCGACAATGACCGAGTTCCCGGCAAGTTGACGGTCCGCTTTGCGATCAGCGGCATGGAGATCGCGCCCGCCGGGCAGGCCAAGCGCAATGCCGGGCACCATCATTTGCTGATCGACACCGGGCTACCGGCGCTCGACCAACCCATCCCGAGCGATTTCAACCACATCCACTTCGGCGGCGGACAGACCGAGGCCGAGATTGCGCTGACGCCAGGCCGGCACACGCTCCAGCTTCTCTTCGCCGACCATAACCATGTGCCGCACGACCCGCCGGTCGTGTCCGAGCGGATAACCGTCGAGGTCGCGGCCGATCCGGCAGACAAGCCGCGCTCCGCTGCGGCCCGTGGCGGCCGGGTCTTCTTCGTCGACCTCAAGGACGGCGCCACGATTCCCACCCGCGCGAAGATCCGCTTCGGCATCGAGGGCATCGTCATCACGCCCGCCGGCACGGTGAGCGCCAATGGCGGCCATCACCATCTGCTGGTCGATGCGGAGGTGCCGGCGCTCGACCGCGAGATCCCCAGCGATTTCAACCATCTGCATTTCGGGCGCGGCCAGACCGAGGTCGAGCTCTCGCTCCCGCCCGGCGAGCATACGCTACAGCTTCTCCTGGGCGATCATGAGCATGTCCCACATGATCCTCCGGTGATGTCCGAGCGGATCCGCGTGCGCGTCGTCGACACCGCGCAGGCTGGCTCCGTGGCATCCGCAGCCCCGGCGGCTGGAGCGGGCCGCCCGCGTACGGCTGCACCGAACGACGCCGCCGTCTACTTCATCTATCCGAAGGATGGCGCGACGATCTTCCCGAGTTCCACGATCCGCTTCGGACTGCGCAACATGGGCGTCGCTCCGGCCGGTGTCGCCAAACCGAACACCGGGCACCATCATTTGCTGGTCGACGTGCCGACACCTGCGCTCGGCGAGCCGATACCGTCCGACCTCAACCACATTCATCTTGGCGGCGGCCAGACGGAGCGGCGCATCACCTTGCCGCCCGGCAAGCATACGCTGCAGCTCCTTCTCGCGGACGCGAACCATGTGCCGCACGATCCCCCAGTCATGACGGAGCGCATCACCGTCACGGTGATGGCGGGCGGCCGCAGACCGGCGAGGCGCCGATGAGACCTTCGCGCCGTAGCTTGGTTGGCCTCCTGGCCGCCTCTTGCGTAATGGCCGGCCCCTTCCGGTCAGCCGATGGGCTGGCGCAGGCCGTGAAGCGGCAGAAGCCGCCACCCGGCGCGCTCGTCTATTTTCACTATCCCCTCGACGGCTTGCGCGTGCCGGAGCGCTTCACCGTCCGGATCGGGCTGCGCAACATGGGTGTCGCGCCGGCTGGTGTCGAGCACACGGCGACCGGCCATCACCATCTGCTGATCGATACCGATCCCGGCCCGCCCGGCCAGCCGATCCCGTCCGATTACAACAATATCCATCTTGGCAACGGTCAAACGGAGGTTGTCGTCACCTTGCCGAAAGGGCCTCATACGCTGCAATTATTGCTGGGGGACCACACCCATACGCCGCATGATCCGCCCGTGATGTCGCCGAAGATCACGATCTATGTGCGCTGAGACTGCGGCAGCCCGCGCCCCGAGGTGCTACCGATGACGAATGGTCGCTACATGGGCTGGTTGCGCTCCTTCCTCCTCGCCGTCCCGCTCGTCGCGCTCGCGGCAATCCCTGCCCTGCCGCAGGAGACTGCGCTGCCCACCCGCATTGCGCTGGTGATCGCCAACGGTACCTACCCCGACGCGGCCATCGCCCAAGTGCCGGCGCAGGGCCGTGCCGTTGCCGCCGCCTTGCGCGAAGGCGGCTTCGAGGTGATCGCGGTAGAAAATGGGTCCCGGGCGGACATGCGGCAGGCCATCGCCCAGTTTGCCGGCAAGCTGCGCCCCGGCGCTGCGGCCGTGGTGTTCTATTCCGGCCACGCCGTGCAGCAGCGCGACCGCGATTTCCTCGTGCCGATCTCGCCCAATCCGGTACAGGATGCAGTCGATCTCGACGAGATCATCGACCCCCTGATCATTGCCAAGCCGTCCAGTGCGCTCGTGCTGATCGACGCCAGCCGCGACAATCCCTGGCAGGCGCGAGGCAAGGGCCTGCGTGCGACCGAGCGGCTCGAGACCGTCGCTGTGATGTTCACCGCCTCGCCGGGAAAAACCGTCGCCGACTCCGGCCCCCGTGGCAACCCAGCGGTCGAGGAATGGCTGAAGGCGATCCGCACGCCCGGTCTCGACATGGCGGCGGCAGTCGAGCGCGTACGCGACGCGGTGGCGAAGGCGAGCCGGCGCAGCCAGCAAATCTGGCTCTCATCCGCGCCACCGAAGGGGCTCGTCGTGACGCCTGTTGGCCAGCCTGTCGCAGTCGCGCAGGCGAACCGCGCCGTCATCCTGTCACCACCTGGTTCCGAGACCTCGCCGGACGCCTTTGAACTCGCCTTCTGGGAATCGATCCGCAACAGCGAGAACGCCAGCGAATACCGCGCCTATCTCGACGCCTATCCGAATGGCCGTTTCTCGGCGCTGGCGCGCGCCCGCGAGCAGCTCTACCGCGGCAAGCCCGGAGTGGCTTCGCCTGCAGCCTCGGCCAGTCGCCCACCACCTGCTGCAACGCCCGCCGCACCGGGGCCGAAGACAGGCTCGATCCGCGATTGCAGCGACTGTCCCGAACTGACGGCGATACCGCCGGGCTCCTTCCAGATGGGTTCGAACGATCTTTACGAGTTCGAGAAGCCCGTTCACCCCGTTGCCGTGCGCGGCTTCTATCTCGGCACGCGGGAGGTGAATTTCGAGGAATGGGACCGCTGCGTAAACGAGGGCGGCTGCAACTACCGGCCTGACGATCGCGGGCTGGGGCGTGGCAAGCGCCCCGTCACCGATATTCATTGGAACGACGCCAATGCCTATCTCGCCTGGCTATCGACCAAGACGGGAAAGCGCTATCGGCTGCCGAGCGAGAGCGAATGGGAATATGCCGCGCGTGCCGGCACGGCGACGACCTATCCCTGGGGCCAGGCCGTGGAGAAGGACCGCGCGAACTGCCTGGGCTGCAACGATCAGCCGCGCCGCAGCGCCGTCGCCTCGGGCCAGTATCCGCCCAACGCCTTCGGCCTCTACGACATGGCTGGCAACGCGGCCGAATGGGTCGCGGATTGCTGGAGCGAGAATTATCGTGCCGCACCACGCGACGGCAGCGTCCAAGTGGTGCCCGGTTGCCGCGAGCGCGTGCTGCGCGGCGGCTCCTTCAACAACGATCCCCGTTATCTGCGCTCGGCGGCCCGCTTCAAATACGAGGCCGATGTGCGTTTCTACACAAACGGTTTCCGGGTCGCGCGCGAACCCTGACGGTCGCTCGTATTGCCACGGTTGGCCGAGTGCTACGTACCGCAGAACGTCGCCGTCACTCGTTCATGGAAAGCTGGGGGCAGCGCGTAGTCCTCGCGTCCTGGCTGCCTGTCGTATGGCCTGGCCAGAACAGCAATCAGTTCCTCGAAGGGGCCGAGATCACCCTGCTCGACGGCTGCCTGGATCGCCGCTTCCACGCGGTGATTTCTTGGAATGAACAGCGGATTGATTCGGCACATCGCATTCTGCCGCGTCTCGGCTGGGACGGGCTCTTTGAGCAAGCGCTCGCGCCACCGGCTCTCCCAGTCGTCCAACTCGGCGGGGTTGCCGAACAGGTCGCGGCAAGCGGAGCCATTCGCGGCCTGTAGGGCATCCTCACTCAGCCGCCGGAACACCAGTGTGAAATCGGCCTGCCCGCGCTGCATCGTTTCGAGCAACGCCTTGATGAGCTCGACGTCGTCAGGGTCGTCGGTGACAAGGCCGAGCTTCTGGCGAAACCCAGCGACCAAACTACTTTGAAACAGCCCATCGAAATGGTTGAGCACATCCTGCGCGATCGACACGGCCTTGTCCTGGTCGTCCGCCAGGAGCGGCAGCAGCGCTTCGGCGAACCGGGTCAGATTCCAGCGCGCGATCGGTGGCTGGTTGCCATAGGAATAACGTCCGTACTCATCGATGGAGCTGAACACGGTACCTGGGTCGTAGGTGTCCATGAAGGCGCACGGCCCATAGTCGATGGTCTCGCCCGCGATCGACATGTTGTCCGTGTTCATCACGCCATGGATGAAACCGATCAACATCCAACGTGCGACGAGTGCGGCCTGCGCGGCGATGACGGCCTCAAGCAAGCCAAGGTACGGATTGCCACTGCCGGCCGGGTCCGGATAGTGCCGAGCGATGACGTGATCGGCGAGAAGGCGCAAAGCCTCGACATCGCCGCGCGCTGCGAAGAACTGGAAAGTGCCGATCCTGATATGGCTGGAGGCGACGCGGGTCAGGATCGCGCCTGGCAAAACTGTCTCTCGCCTGACGCCCTCGCCCGTTAGGACCGCAGCCAAGGCTCGCGTCGTGGGCACGCCTAATCCTGCCATCGCCTCGCTGACGATATACTCGCGCAGAACCGAGCCCAATGCGGCCCGGCCGTCTCCTCGCCGGGAGAACGGGGTCGGGCCTGCGCCTTTGAGTTGGATGTCGCGGCGCTGGCCGTGGCGGTCCACCACCTCCCCAAGCAAGATGGCACGCCCATCGCCAAGCTGTGGGCTGAAGCCGCCGAACTGGTGACCCGCGTAAGCTGTCGCGATCGGAAAAGCCCCCGCGACAACGCTGTTGCCTGCCAGCATCGCAATGCCCTCGGGCCCACTCAGCCAATCGGGGTCGAGACCAAGTTCGGATGCCAGGGGAATATTCAACCGAACGAGCCGGGGCGCTGCGACGCCGGTCGGACGGACCGGTGCGTAGAAGCGCTCCGGAAGGCGAGCATAGGAATTGTCGAAGGGAATTATGACCATCACCGGTAGATATGCGCGAGACGCAGCACCGCAACACAAGGCTTGAGCGCTAGTTGCGCGATCGACCTGCCCAAGCGCTCGAACGTTCAGGATTCGGCACCGGCCTCGTCTCGCAGTACCCGCTCTCGCCATTCGGCCCAGATCGGCCGCTTCAGGTGAAACAGGTCGGAGGTCCGGAGATAGGCCTCTCCGCCATGCATGCGGGCAATCAGCTCGAGTGAGGGGGTATCGATATGGCAGCGCTCGGCATCCAGCACGAAGCGGTCCTCGACATGGGCGCACAGGACGCGGCCGATAACGATGGTCTGCAGCGGTCCGGTGACCAGCGAGGTGAGAGCCTGGCATTCGAACGCGACCCGCGCTGTCTCGATACGCGGCGGAGCGACGAAACGTGACGGCGCAGCCTCCAGCTCGGCCAGCGCCAGCTCGTCGACCTCAGGCGGCGCATCGATGCAGGTCGTGTTCATCGCCGATGCGTCGGTTTCCGCCACCAGGTTGACGACGAACTCTCCGGTTTCGAGGATGTTGGCGGCGGTATCCTTGAGCAGGCCGGCCCTCGGCATGATGCCGATGGCGACGGTCGGCGGATCGTTGCCCATCATGTTGAAGAAGCTGAATGGAGCGGCGTTGAGCACGCCATCGCGCGACAGTGTGGTGATCCAGGCGATCGGCCGCGGCACGATCGTCGCCGTCATGATCTTGTAGCGGTCCTGCGGTGGCAGCGCGCCGATGTCGAAGAACATGTCCGGGCCTCAGTCCTTCGGTCCGGAGCTGCCCATCGCCTTTGCGAGGGCGGGCGCCAACACGCCATCAGGCCTGGCCAGGTCCAGCGCGATGTCGAAATGATTGTGCCGCGGCATGGCGATCACCTTGCCGGCGTGCCCCGCCGCCATCCAGGCCGCGGCGTAATCGGCGGTCTGTCGCCGGAACTCGCTGGTTTCCAGGCCGCCGACCGAGGCCAGCAACGTCGTGGCCGAGCTCTCGGGGATGTGCCGGATCGGGCTGTTGCGGGTGATCGCGGCATCGTCCAGCCCGAGCCAGGCATCGACATGGGTGGCGCGCAGCGGCGCGATGTCGTGCAGTCCCGACAAAGCAAGGCCGACCGTGATCGCGTCGTCCGGCAGCCCGAAACCGGCCTGCCAGCCGCCGGCCAGAAGCATCCCGACGAGATGACCGCCGGCCGAGGAGCCGCCGACGGCAAGGCTACCAATGCCGTATTGCGCGCTCCTGGCATGGAGGAAGGCGACGGCGGCGCGCGTCTGTCTGATGATCTCGTCGAGCGAAGCCTGCGGCGCCAGCGTGTAGTTCATCACCGCGACGGCAAAGCCATGCGCCTTCGGACCCGGCACGACGAAAGCGTTGTCGTCCTTCGAGCTCGCCCGCCAATAGCCGCCATGGACCCAGAGGAAGAGCGGTGCGCCGGGTTCGGCAGGATAGAAGTCGAGCGTCTCGCCGCTGGCCTCGTCATAGACGATGTCGGCGATGCGTTCGTTCTCTCGCTGCACCTCTGCGCTGACGGAGACGTATTTGGCATATTCCGCGTCGAAGGAGGCGACGCTTTCGCGGGCATTGTATTCACGGTCGAGCGTGGCGCGGTCGAAGCCGCGATAGACCGGTTCGCTGGCGGTTTGTGCCATGGCGGTGTCCTCACAGACCGAGATAGCGGCTGGCGAAATCGGGATCGTCGTGGAGCGCGGCCGGCGTGCCGGCCCAGACGATCCGCCCCTTCTCGACGACGTGGTGGCGATCGACCAGGGACGCCATCTCCGCCAGATTCTTGTCGACGACGACGATGGTCTGCCCGGCCTGCTTGAGCATCTGCAGGCAGCGCCAGATCTCGGCGCGGATCAGCGGCGCGAGCCCCTCGGTCGCCTCGTCGAGGATGAGCAGGCGCGGATTGGTCATGAGGGCCCGGCCGACAGCCAGCATCTGCTGCTCGCCGCCCGACAAGGTCCTCGCCGACTGGCGCCGCCTTTCGCCGAGGCGCGGGAACAGGTCGATGACGCGCGGCAGCGTCCAGTGCCCGGCGCTGCTGCCGCGCGCAGTGGCGACCAGGTTCTCCTCCACCGTCAACGAGGGGAACACTCGCCGCCCCTCCGGCACGAGGCCGATGCCGAGCCGGGCGATCGCGTTCGGCGCCAGGCCGGACAGCCGCCGGCCGTCGAAGACGATCTCGCCGCCGGTGGGCTGCGTCAGCCCCATAATGGCGCGGATGGTGGTGGTCTTGCCCATGCCGTTGCGCCCGATGAGCGAGACGACCTCGCCGGCGCGGGCCTCGAAGGACAAGCCGAACAGGACCCGCGCTTGGCCGTAGCCCGCCGCGAGGTCGCGTACGCTCAGCATGCCGGCTCTCCCCGAGATAGGCGGCGCGGACTTGCGCGTCGCTGCGTACCTCCGCCACCGTGCAGGTAAAGATGACGCGCCCATAGACCAGGACGCTGACACGGTCCGCCAGCGCGAACACGGCGGCCATGTCGTGCTCGACCAGAAGGATGGCGTAGCGCCGCTTCAGCCCGTCGAGCAGGCGGGTCATCGCCGCCGATTCCTCCGGTCCGAGCCCGGCCATCGGCTCGTCGAGCAGCAGCAGCTTCGGTTCGCGTGCGAGCGCGACCGCGATCTCGAGCTGCCGGCGCCGGCCATGGGCGAGCGTCTCCGCCCGCCTGTCGGCGAGATCCCCGAGGCCGACTTCGGCGAGCCGCTCCCGCGCGCTGGCGATCGCGCCGGCATTGCCGCGCGGGTTCGAAATCATGTCGAACGAGCCGCCGCGGCGGGTCTCGATCGACAGCAGCACGTTCTCGATGGCGCTGAAGTCCGGGCAGAGCTGGGTGATCTGAAAGGTCCGCCCAAGCCCGAGCCGCGAGCGCAGATGCGGGCGCAGCCGGGTGACGTCCTGCCCGTCGAACAGGATGCGGCCGGCATCCGGCTTCAATTCCCCGCAGATCTGGGTGATCAGCGTCGATTTTCCGGCGCCGTTCGGGCCGATCAGCGCGTGGAGCTCGCCTGCGCGAATGTCGAGTGTGACGTCATCGGTCGCGACCAGGGCTCCGAAGGCCTTGCGCAGCCCGTCGATCGCCAGGATCGGCGCCTGCTGCTGAGAGGACAATTCAGCCATTGCGCTCTCCGAACAGGCGCCCGGCGATGCCGCGGCGGCCGAACAGAGCGACCAGCGTCAGGATCGGGCCCATCACGATCATCCAATGCTCGGTCCAGATCGAGAGGATCTGTTCGAGCGCGATGAAGACGGCGGCCCCGGCGATCGGGCCGAGCAGCGTGCCGAGCCCGCCGAGCACGACGATGGCGATGAACTCGCCCGACTTGCTCCATGCGGCCATGTCGGGCGAGACGAAGCGGGCGTAATTGGCCCAGAGCACGCCGGCGAGGCCGGTCCCGATCGCGGAGATGACGAAGGCGGTGAGCCGGAACGGGAACGGATCGACGCCAAGGTTGATCGCGCGTCGCTCGCTTTGCCGCAGCGCTTGGAGAACCAAGCCGAAACGGGAGTTCACGACCCGGGCGCAGAAGGCCGTCCAGCCGATCAGCAGCGCGACGCAGACATAGTAGAAGGTCGTCGGCCGCGAGAGGTCGACGAAAGGCAGCGTATTGCGCCGGTCGAGGAGCAGGCCGTCATCGCCGCCATAGCTCTGCAGCGAGACGAGCACGAAGAAGACCATCTGCGCGAAGGCCAGCGTGATCATGATGAACTGGACGCCGCTGGTCTTCAGCGAGAGCGTCCCGACGATCGCGGCCAGAAGCGCGCAGGCCACCAGCGCCAGCGGCCAGACGATCAGCGCCGCATTCGAGCCCTGCCAACCAAGGAGCGGCTCGCCCGCGCCGGTGTGGAAGGCAATGATGCCGACGGCGTAGCCGCCGAGCCCGAAGAACATGGCGTGGCCGAAGCTGACCAGCGCGCCATAGCCGAGGATGAGATCGAGGCTGACGGCGGCGATGGCGTAGATGGCGATACGGTTGGCGAGGCCGAGCAGCCCTGCCGAGCCGGTCAGCTGCGCGAGAAAAGGGGCCGTCAGCAGGAGTAGGAGTCCGCCGGTGATGACGGCGAGGCGGAGACGGGAGGTCATCATCGCGCTCATCCCCTGGCCGGCAGCAAGCCGTTCGGCCGCACGAGGAGGACGATCGCCATCAGCACGTAGATGCTGGCCGACACCAGCCCGGCGCCGAGCGTGTCGGCGGTCGAGGCCGGCAGCGATAATTGCAGGAGCTGCGGAATGTAGGCCCGCCCCAGGCTGTCGACCATGCCGACGAGCAGGGCTCCGACGAGCGCGCCGCGAACCGAGCCGACGCCGCCGACGACGATGACCACGAAGGTGGTGATCAGCACCCGCTCGCCCATGCCGATCTCGATGGCCAGCAGCGGCGCCGCCATGACACCGGCGAGGCCACACAGCGCGCCGCCGAGGCCGAAGACCAGCGTGTAGAGCCGGCGGATGTTGACGCCGAGCGCATCGACCATTTCGCGGTCGTCTGCACCGGCCCGGATCAACATGCCGACGCGGGTGTGATTGACCAGCGCCCACAGGCCGATCGCGACCAGCGCCCCGGTCACGATGAAGGCGATGCGCATGAGCGGGTAGTCGAGGCCAGGAAGCAGCGGAACCGAGCCCTGCAGGAAGGGCGGAATGTCCATCAGCGGCGGACGGCGCCCGAAGATCAGGCTCACCGCTTCGTTGGTGAACAGGATCAGGCCGAGCGTCGCCAGCACCTGGTAGAGGTGATCGCGGCGATAGAGCCATTGCACCACCGCGACCTCGACAAGCACCGCATAGAGCCCGGCGCCGATCAGGGCGGCCGCGATGCCGACCAGGAAGGAGCCGGTGGAGAGGACGGCGAAAGCCGCGCTATAGGCGCCGACCATGTAGAAGGCGCCATGGGTGAGGTTGATCACTCCCATGATGCCGAAGATCAGCGTCAACCCCGATGCCAGAAGAAACAGCATCGATCCGTATTGCAGGCCATTGAGAGCCTGCTCGACAAAGAGGATCATCTCCACACGCCCTTGTTGCGCGGTGAATCAGGCGTCAAAAACTGTCGGTTGTTTCGCAGCGCTCAGTTGAGCTTGCACTGCGCTGCATAAGCGTCGCCGTAGTCCTCGGCGATCTTGCGGACCATCGTCTGCACGATCTCGCCGGACGGTAGCTTCTCGAACTTCGTCAGGTAGTAGTCCTGGACCGGGTGCTGATTGGGCCCGAAGGAGAACTTCCCGCGCACGGCCGTGAACTGCGCCGCCCGCAGCGCCTTGCGGAATTCGTCCTGCTTGGCGATATCGCCATTCACCGCCTTGAGGGCGCTGCCGATCAGGTTGGCCGTATCGTAGGCCTGCTGGGCATACATGGTCGGCGTCCGCGAATAGGCCTTGCGGAAGGCTTCCACGAAGGCCTTGGAGGCAGGCGTGGTGGCCTCCGGCGTCCACAGCGCGGAGGCGTAGATGCCGTCTGCGGCATCGCCGGTCGCGCCGACCATGTGCGCATCCATCGAGAAGGCCGGGATCAGCATGGGAATGCTCTTCGCCAGGCCGGCATTGGCATATTGCTTGGCGAAGTTGATGCCGGCGCCGCCCGGGTGGAACTGGTAGATCGCCTCCGGCGCGAGCGAGCGGACGCGTGCAAGCTCGACCGAGAAGTCGGTCTGGTCGAGCTTGGTGTAGATTTCGCCGGTGATCTCGCCCTTGAAGGTGCGCTTGAAGCCCTCAAGCGCATCGCGGCCGGCCTGATAGTTCGGCGCCAGCAGTGCGACCCGCTTGTAGCCGAGCCGGTTGGCGGCGAGCCCGGCCGCCTCGTGGAAAGCGTCGTTCTGGTAGGAGGCGACGAAATAGTTTCGGTGGCAGCGTTCGCCGGCGAAGGAAGAGGGGCCCGGATTGAGGCTGACATAGTAGCCGCCGGATTCCAGCACGCCCGGAACCACGGCAGCGAGCACATTCGAGAAGTTCACGCCGGTGAAGAGCTTGACGCCGGACTGGATCAGCCGGTCGGCGGCCTGCTTGGCGTTCGCCGGCTTCAGCGCGTCGTCCTCGATCGCGAGATTGACAGGGACGCCGCCGAGCTTGCCGTCGGTCAAGGCAAGCTGGAAGCCGGCGCGGATATCCTCGCCAATATAGCCGGCCGGCGTCGACAGTGTGGTGATGAAGCCGATCGTGACCGGGGCGCTCGCGCCGGCCTGGGCGAAGGCCGATTGCGTCATCGGCATTGCCGCTGCCGATGCGAGGCTGGCGACGATCATCCGGCGCGTAAATGCTGACCTGTTCATCGAATTCCCCTCCGTTGCGGCGCGGCTGTCGCCGCTGCCCTTTGTCGTTTGGATGTCAGGCCGCCACGACGGGGTGGCGGATCTGGCCGATGCCGTCGACGCCGGCCTCGACCACGTCGCCCGGCCAGAGCCACTCCTGCGGCGTCCGGCCCGCCCCGACGCCGTCCGGCGTGCCGGTGGCGATGATGTCGCCGGGTTCCAGCGTGATCGCCGCGCTGATGTCCGCAATCAGGGTCGGGATCTTGAACAGCATGTGGCGCGTGTTGGAGCGCTGCTTGGTCTGCCCGTTGACGGTCAGCCAGAGGTCGAGCGCATGCGGATCGGTGATCTCGTCGGCCGTCACGATGCAGGGGCCGAAGGGCGCGTAGGTGTCCTGCCCCTTCGAGTAGATCCACTGGCCGGCCCGGCGGTTGTCGCGGGCGCTGACGTCGATCATCACGCTGTAGCCGAAGACGAAGCCCATCGCCTCGGCCTCCGTGACGCGGCGCGCGGTCCGGCCCATGACCACCGCGAGCTCGACCTCCCAGTCGAGCTGCTGCGTGATCTTGGCGTTGTGCTCGATCGCTTCGCCGGGGCCGACGACGCTGGTCGGCGGCTTCGAGAAGATCACGGGCTGCTTCGGCAGGTCCTTTGAGGTGTCGAGCGCGGCGGCCGATTCCGCGACGTGCTCGACATAGTTGAGACCGATGCCGAAAATGTTCTTCCGCGGACGCGGGATCGGCGCCAGCAGCCTGACATTGGCGAGCGGGAAGGCGAAATGGGCAGGCCAGCGCCCACGATGCTGGTCCAGCAGCGCGCTCAGCGACGCCTGCCCGGCGGGGCCGAGATCGATCAGGCCGAGCATCGTCGAGGGCAGATCGAGGCCGGCACCGGCGCCGAGCGTGGCGACGTCGATGACGAGATCACCCTCGATGACGCCGAGCCGCGCTGCGGCCTCGATCGTGCTGCGATAGGTTACAAGACGCATGATCGGCAGCCCTCAGAGTGCGAGCGGCTGGTGGCCGCCATGGTCGCCGAACGCTTCCTCGCGATAGAGGCCGAGGGAGTTCATCACCGGCATGTCGTTGAAGGCGAAGAGGCAGGCATCGTCGCTGGCAGATGCGTTGGCGTGTTCGTGCCAGGCCCAGGATGGCACGCAGAAGATGTCGCGCTCCTGCCAATCGAAGCGCTTGCCGTCGATGACGGAGTGGCCGCTGCCCTTGGCGACCTGGTAGATGAAGCTGCCGGTATGGCGATGCGCCTTGGTCTTCTCGCCCGGCCGCAGCATCTGCATCGAGGCGCCGATCGTCTGCATCACCGGGCCGCCGGTGACGGGATTGACGTAGTTCATCAGGACGCCGTCGAAGGCCGAGCCGTCCGTCACCTTGGAAAACCGCGTCAACGCCTCGTAGGTCGGAGCCCATTCGTATTTCAGCAGCGGCGAATAGGGCTTGCCCCAGTCATGGCCGGCCGGCCGCAAGCCGGGATTGCCCCAGGCGCCGGTCATGTCGTCGACGGGATAGCCGACCGCTTGGCGCAGATCGGAATGGACCGCGTAGAAATTTGCTTCGAGCGTGTTGACCAGCGGGATGTCGAGACCGTCCTGCCAAATGCAGGTCGAGCCATCGGACGAGACGCCGTGCTCATGCCAGGTGCCGTTCGGCGTCAGCACGAAGTCATTGGCTCCGAGCGTCATCTTGTGGCCGTCGACGATCGTGTACGCGCCGGCGCCTTCCATGATGAAGCGCAGCGCCGAGGCTGAATGCGCGTGGGCGGACGCCGTCTCGCCGGGGTGCATGACCTGCAGGCCCGAATAGAGCCAGCCGACGGCGGCGGAGACGTCCCGACGGCCGGGATTGTTCAGATAGATCACGCGGCGGCCGGCCTTTTCGGGCGTGACCAGCTCGACCGAGCGCAGCACATGCTCGCGCAGGTCGCGATAGCGCCAGAGCACGGGGACAGAGGCCGATTTGGGCGCCCAAGGCTCGATCTTGTTGGCCACGGTCCAGAGCGCGCCTGCTTCGAGCGCCTCCAGCTGCTCGTAATAGGCCAGCAGCTCTGGCGTGTCCTCGACGTTCGCCCGGCCGGCGACGTCCTCTCGGTGGTTCTGCTTCGGAGTTGACATGGCGACCTCCTCTCAAACTATTGATTTTGGTTAGCATGCAGGATTTTCGAAAGAAAGATGTTTTTGCGTTAGATGTGTATTCGTGTACGGTCGACCCGGAACCGAGGAATGGGATCGAATCGTGCGCGTGAAGCGGAATGCGGCAGCTATGGCGAGCCATGAGGAGACGGCGTCCCCCGAGGCGTCGTTCACGGCCGCCGAAACCGCCTATCGGAAGCTGCGGAGCGACATCGTCGCGGGCGTCTTCGAGCCCGGGCAGCCGCTACGGCTCGAATTCCTGCGCCAGCGCTACGGGCTGAGCTTCTCGCCCCTGCGCGAGGCCTTGAACCGCCTGCAGACCGAAAGGCTCGTCCTCGCGGCGGCACTGCGCGGCTTTTCAGTCGCTCCGGTCTCGATCGAGGAGATGTGGGATGTGACGGAGACAAGAACGCTGATCGAATGCGAGGCACTGAAGCGGTCCATCGCTCGCGGCGACGATGACTGGGAGGCGGGCATCGTCGCGGCCTTCCACGCCCTCGACCTGCAGGTGCGCCGGCTCGCGCCGCTTGGCCGAGAGCTCAGCGTCGACGAGCTTTCAGCGCTCGAGATCCGCCATCAGGAGTTCCACAGGGCGCTCATCGCCAAATGTGGCTCGCGCCGGCTGATCAACCTGTCCGACCAGCTCCATGTCGAGACCCAGCGCTATCGCCTGCCAGCGCTCGCCGGAAAGATGCCGACGGGCCCGCGCGACGTCGCGTTCGAGCATCGGCAGATCATGGACGCGGCTCTCGCGAGAGATGCCGACAAGGCCCAGGATCTTCTCGCCGCGCATTATCGCAGGACAGCGGAACTGATCGAGGCACAGATGTCGCCTCGATCCGGTTGACCGCTGCGGGACGGGCCGAATCCCAATCTAGGCGGGCAGATCATTGAGAAAGCGGGCTGATCCTATTCCTGATCGCCCTGACGAGACTGAGTGCCGCCATCTCCGACGATTTCGGGTTACCGGCGAGCGGTTTGTTCTCGATCGTGAGGTTGAGACGCCCGAAGGCGCCGGAGACGCTCAGGCGATGACAGTTTGTGGCTACGCCGGGGTCCGCGACGAGCTCGACACGGGTTCTGTCCAGTCCGATGCCGGCGAGCGCCGAGATCGCCGCGACATTGGCGTTCTGAGGAAAACGAACCGCCGCCTCGCGGGCCGAGCCGGTGAAGAAGGTGACCGCTGCGGTTAGTTCGTCGAGCGCGACCATCTCTTCCGCCGGCGTGCCGCGCCGGGCCGCGGGCGGCTTGACGATGCTGTGGACGACCTCGTCGAGCGGCAGCGTTGATGCCGCCGCGATGGCGTCGACCCCGGCAAGCGCGCCGGGGGAAGAATGAGCTGGCTACCGTTGGCCTCTGCCGTCGCCAGGAGGCGCTCGAGCAATGCGGCATCGGTCAACGCGCTGGCCGATGCGATCGCGAAAGCCGGAGCGGAGCGCAGAGCCGCCTCGCCCCAGATCGCCACCGCCTCCCGGCCGGCGGCCTCCACCACGAGATCGAGCTCCAATCCGGCAAGCTGCCCAGGATCGGTCACGAGCTCCGCACCAGCGGGGATATCGTGTGCTCGCGCGCTTGAACGTACGCCGACAGCGACGATGGCGATACCGCGAGCGTCCTGCGCGCTCGCCAGCAGTTCTGCGACACGCCGGCTGATCGCGCCCCAACCGATGAGTGCGATCCGAAGCGGCTTGCGCATGCGGCTCACCATCAGCTCTTCGCCGTCTGCAAGGCGAGATCGAGCAGCGCGCCGCCGTTCAGCCCGTCGAGCATGCTGAAATGATGCCCCGCGCAGATCAGCGGCTCAGGCGCATGCCAGGAAGCAGCCTGCATCGCCGACTGCCGTTTGAACGCCTCGCTCTCGCCCTCGCCAACGGCAAAGGCGATGCGAGTGCCGGTTGGGCGCGGCCGCCCGAGCGGGCTGAGGCGCACGGCGCGCTCGACATCGTCGAGGCCGAGCAACCGCCCGATCGGCAGATGCCCCAGCGGTTTCAGATCATAGAGCCCCGAGAGCAGCAGCGCCGAGGCAATCGGCGGCGCCGCCGGATCGCATAGCGCCATCGCGGCAAGGTGGCCGCCGGCGGAATGGCCGCAGAGATGCAACTGCGTCGGATCGAGGCCGAGCGCATCGGCTTCGCGAACGAGGAGGTTCAGCGAGGTAACGGTCTGGGCGATGCTCGCTTCGAGCGGCGTATCCGGCGCCAGCCCATAATTCGGCTGGGCGACTGCAAAACCCGCGTCGAGCAGGCCTTGCGCGAACTGAGCGTGCTGGATCTTGTCGGAAGCCTGCCAGTAGCCGCCATGGATGAATATGAAAATCGGAGCGCGCTGCACGCCGGCCGGGCGATAGAGATCAAGCGTCTCGAAACGGCCCGGCCCATAGGCGAGATCAAGCCCGGCATGGCCGGCGCGGAAGGCCGCGCCGTCGCGGCTCCACTGTCGGAACAGTGCGGTCATGTTGGCCTGCAGGCGTGGGCTGTATTGGCGCGCGAGCTCGCGCAGGCCATAGCCGTCGACCTCGACATCCGGCAGCGGCCCCGGCTCGGCAAGGCGCGCGCGCACCGTCAGGCCGGGCCCGTCCTTAGGCAGCAGCCGGATCGGCGGCCGGAAGCCGATGAGGACCTCGCGATAGGCCAGTTCGATCTCGTGACGGGACAGATGAAACGCCGCGGGTTGCTCCGAGGCCCAGCTCATCTCGAGCAGATGATGCGGTCCGCGGCCGGCTGCGATCATGCCGTCGAGAAGGGCACTCAGCGCATCGCGCAGGGCTTCGACGGGATCCGCCTCGGCGCTCTCCGCCACGAGCTCCAGCACATTGGTCTCAGACGCCGACATAGCGATGCACCATCTCCGCCTGGGCCGCGAGCTCGGCGCCGGAGCCGGACCAGACCGTGCGCCCCTTCTCGATGATGTAGTGCCGGTCGGCGAGGCGCTTGAGCACGGCGATGTTCTTGTCGATCAGCAGGATCGACTGGCCCTGCGCTTTCAGCGCCTCGATGCAGCGCCAGATCTCGGCCCGGATCACCGGCGCCAGCCCCTCGGTCGCTTCGTCGAGGATGAGGAGCTTGGGATTGGTCATCAGCGCCCGGCCGACCGCGAGCATCTGCTGCTCGCCGCCCGAGAGGGTGCGGGCGGACTGGCCGGCGCGCTCCTGAAGGCGCGGAAACAGGGCGTAAACCCGCTCCAGCGTCCAGGGCGAAGAGCGCCCGAGCCGGTTGGCGGCGGTGGCGACGAGGTTCTCGCGCACGGTGAGTGTCGGGAAGACCTGCCGCCCCTCCGGCACCAGGCCGATGCCGCAGCGGGCGATCGCCTCCGGCGTATTGCCCTTGAGCGCGCGGCCGTCGAATCTGATCTCGCCGCCCTTGGGCGCGAGCAGCCCCATCAGCGAGCGCACCGTCGTGGTCTTGCCCATGCCGTTGCGGCCGAGCAGGGTGACGACCTCGCCCTCGCCGATGTCGAGGCCGACATCGAACAGCACCTGGCTCGCGCCATAGGCCGATTGCAGGTTGCGCACGCTCAGCATCAGGCGTCCCCCTCGCCGAGATAGGCGGTGCGGACGTCCGCGTTGTCGCGGATCTCCTGCGCCGTGCCGGTCGCGATGATCCGGCCATAGACCAGCACCGAGATCCGGTCGGCAAGCGCGAAGACGGCGTCCATGTCGTGCTCGACCAGCAGCATGGTGACGCGCCCCTTCAGCCCCAGGAGCATCGCGACCATCTGCTCGCTCTCGGCATGGCCGAGACCCGCCATCGGCTCGTCGAGCAGCAGCAAACGCGGCTCGCAGGCGAGCGCGATGGCGAATTCGAGCTGCTTCTGCTCGCCATGGGAGAGGTCGGCGACCTTGACCTCGGCCCGGTGCGCGAGGCCGGCGGCGGTCAGATGCTCGCGGGCGCGCTGGCGCAGGCGCTTGTCGTGGCGAGCATCGGCGAAGAAGCGGAAGCTGTGTCCCTGCCGCGCCTGCACCGCGAGCGCGACATTGTCGAGCATGGTGAAATCCGGCAGCAGCTGGTTGATCTGGAAGGTGCGGGCGAGACCGCGGTGGACGCGCTGCGGCGTCGCCAGCGCGTCGATCGGCTCGCCGTCAAGCCGGATCTGCCCGGCATCGTGGCTGAGTTCGCCGAAGAGCTGGGTCAGCAGCGTGGTCTTGCCGGCGCCGTTGGGGCCGATCAGCGCGTGGATCTCGCCTTCGACGACATCGAGGTCGACACTGTCGGTGGCGATGAGGCCGCCGAAGCGCTTGCGCAGGCCCCGGACCGAGAGGAGCGGCTGGGTCATCGCTCGCTCCTGCCGATGCCGAGGCGGCTGAACAGCCCGTTGAGCCCACCCTGCGTGAACAGGACCACCAGCAGCAGGATTGGCCCGAGGATGAGCTGCCAATGCTCGGTCCAGGAGGTCAGCACCGTCTCCAGGATGACGAGGGCGGCGGCGCCGAAGAGCGGCCCGAGCAAGGTGCCGACGCCGCCGAGGATGACCATGATCATCAGCTCGCCCGACTTGGTCCAATGCAGCATGTCCGGGCTGACGAAGCGCAGATAATTCGCCATCAGCGCGCCGGCGAGGCCGGTGCCCATGCCGGAGATGACGAAGGCGGCGAGCTTGTAGCGATAGGGCGCGATGCCGATCGCCGCCATGCGCCGCTCGTTCTGGCGGATACCGGCCAGCACCATGCCGAAGCGCGAGCCGATGATGCGCCAGAGAGCGAGGAAAATCAGCGCCGCGACCGCAAGGCAGATGAAATAGAAGGTGATGTCGTCGCGGGTGTTGAGGCCGAAGAGCTCATTGCGGCGGCGGATCGTCATGCCGTCATCGCCGCCATAGGCCTTGAGCGAGACGAAGAGGAAGAACAGCATCTGCGCGAAGGCGAGCGTGATCATGATGAACTGCACGCCGCTGGTGCGTAAGGATAGCGCGCCGATCGTCAGGGCCAGCAGGCCGCCGACCAGGATCGCAGCCGGCAGCGTGATCAGAAGCTGGCTCGTGCCCGGGATCAGGCCGAGGAAGAGGCTGTCGTCGACGTAATTGCGATAAAGGATGCCGACGACATAGCCGCCGACGCCGAAGAAAGCGGCGTGCCCGAACGAGACCATGCCGCCGAAGCCGAGCGCCAGATTGAGGCTGGCCGCGGCGATCGCATAGATCAGCACGCGGGTCGCGAGCGGCACCAGCGCGGGTTGACCGAGCGCCTGGACCAGGAAGGGCAGTGCGACGAGGCCGAGGGCCAGCGCGAGCAGCGCCAGGGCGCGGCCAGTGCTCGGCGCGGGGGAGCCGGTGTGGATGATGGCGTCCTCAGACATTGGCGGGGAAAAGTCCCTTGGGCCGCACCAGCAGCACCACGGCCATCAGCATGTAGATGCCCATCGAGGCGAGGCCGGCGCCGAGCGCATCGGCCTCCGAGCCGGCCATGACCTGGCGCAGCAGGCCGGGCAGGAAGGCGCGCAGAGAGGTGTCGACGAGACCGACGAGCAGGGCGCCGAAGAAGGCGCCGCGGATCGAGCCGACGCCGCCGATCACCACCACGACGAAGGTCATGATCAGGATCTGCTCGCCCATGCCGACCTGCACGGCCAGGATCGGCCCGGCCATCAGCCCGGCGAGGCCGGCGAGCAGAGCCCCCAGGCCGAAGACGGCAGTGTAGAGCAGGCGGATATCGACACCGAGCGCCCGGACCATCTCGCGATGCGTCGCGCCGGCCCTGACCAGCATGCCGATGCGTGTGCGGTTGATCAGCAGATAGAGCCCGAGCGCGACGGCGAGGCCGACGGCGATGATGATGAGCCGGTAGACCGGGTAGATCAGGCCGGGCAGCAATTCGATGGAGCCGTTGAGCGCCGGGGGCACCGAGACGAAGAGCGGCTGGCGCCCGAACAGGATGGTCACGCTCTGGTTGAAGATCAGGATCAGCGCGAAGGTCGCCAGCACCTGATCGAGATGGTCGCGGGTATAGAGCCGGCGCAGCACGAAAAGCTCCATCGCCATACCGACCAGGGCGGCCGCCGCAAGGCCAGCCAGTACCGCGAGCAGGACCGAGCCGGTCTGCGCCGCGGCGAAGGCGGCGGCATAGGCGCCGACCATGTAGAGCGAGCCATGGGCGAGATTGATCACGCCCATGATGCCGAAGATCAGCGTCAGCCCGGCCGCGAGCAGGAACAGCATCACGCCGAACTGCAGGCCGTTGAGCAATTGTTCGAGAACGAGGGTCATGGTTGCGGGAACCGGACAGCCCCGACAAGGGCGCGGGGAACCCTCTCCTGTAAGGAGAGGGCAGGGCAAGGTGTAGGCCGTTGGACCAGCGACGCGAGCGGTGTGGTTGAGTTCAGGCTCATGATGTCTCTCCCGAACACCTCACCCCTACCCCTCTCCTTCCAGGAGAGGGGTTCCCGCGCCCTATTCGCCGTGGTCAGTACGCAAGACGCGCTGACTCAGAGCTTGCAATCCTTGGCGTAGGCATCGCCGTGATTGCTCAGCACCTTGCCCGAGGTCTTCAGCACCGGCGTCCCGTCGGCCCCCTTCTCGACCTTGAGCGCATACCAATCCTGGACCGGGTGCTGGTTGGTGCCGAACTTGAAGGCGCCGCGCACCGACTGGAAATCGGCCTTGGCGAGCGCCTTGCGCAGCGCCGGCACGTCGGTCTTGCCGCCGGTCGCCTTCAGCGCCGAGGCGATGGCGAGCGCGGTGTCGTAGCCCTGGCTGGCGTAATAGGTCGGCACGCGATTGTAGGCCTTGGTGAAGGCCTCGACGAAAGCCTTGTTCGAGGCGTTGTCGAAGTCGGTGTTCCAGTGCGCGGTGACGCTGAGGCCGAGCGCAGCGTCGCCGACGGCTTTCAGCGTGGTGGCGTCGAGCGACGGCTCGGCCAGCACCATCGGGGTTTTGCCGAGCAGACCCGCCTGCTGGTACTGGCGCAGGAAGGCGATGCCGAGCCCGCCCGGATGGAACTGAAAAACCACGTCCGGATTGGCCGCGCGGATCTGCGCCATCTCCGGCGCGAAATCGGTCTGGTCGAGCCTGGTATAGACCTCGCCGGCGACCTCGCCCTTGAACAGGCGCTTGAAGCCGGCGAGCGCATCCTTACCGGCCTGGTAGTTCGGGGCGAGGATGAAGGCCTTCTTGTAGCCGAGATTGGTGGCGTGCTGGCCGGCGCTCTCGTGCAGGCTGTCGTTCTGCCAGGAGACAACGAAATAGTTCTCGTTGCACTCCTTGCCGGCGAAGTTCGACGGCGCGGCATTGGGGCTGACATAGAGCGCCCCGGCATCCACGATATCGGGCACGGTCGCGCCGGCGACGTTCGAGAAGACGATGCCGGTCATGATCTTGATGCCGTCGGTCTTCAGCATCTTCTCGGCGATCTGCTTGCCCTGGCCGGGCTTCAGCGCATCGTCCTCGACGACGAGCTCGACCGGCGCGCCGCCGAGCTTGCCGCCGTTCATGTCGATGGCCAGCTTGAACGCGTCGCGGATGTCCTGGCCGAGATAGCCGCCCGGCCCCGACAGCGTGGTGACCATGCCGATCTTGACCGGCGCTTGCTGGGCGAGCGCCGGCAAGGCGACGGCTGCCAGCATCAATCCCAGGCATACTGATTTGCGGTGCTGCATGGTTCCCCTCCTCCGATCATTGTGCGTCGGAATGTACGAAATTATTTTAAGCTTAAAACAATTTTGGATCGCAGCGCAAGCGCGTCGAGGCGCCGGGCGGACCGGCGCCTCTCTCATCGCTCAGAGCGCGACCCAGCCGGCCGGCGGCTTCCGGCCGGGGTGGAGGGCGCCGCACTGCTTGCAGGTGCGGGCCTTCTCGTCAGCGAAGAAGGCCTCGTAGAGCGGCGGCAGGTCCTTCACGAGATCCCCGACCTTCAGTTCGATGCGATGCACCAGGCCGTTGCACTCGAAGCAGTACCATTCGAAGCCATCGACCTGGTCGGCATGGCGCGCCGGCTCGACCACGAGCCCGATCGAGCCCTCCTGCGGGCGCTGCGGCGAATGGCGCACATGCGGCGGCAGCAGGAAGACGTCGCCCTCGCGGATCGTCACGTCGTAATGCTTCCCGTTGTCGACGAGCTTCAGCATCATGTCGCCCTTGAGCTGGTAGAAGAACTCTTCCACCGGGTCGTCATGGAAATCGGCGCGCTGGTTCGGACCGCCGACCACCATCACGGTCATCTGGCCGTCGGAGAACACCTTCTTGTTGCCGACCGGCGGCTTCAACAGGTGCTCGTTCTCCTCGATCCACTTCTTGAAGTTGAAGGCCTTGAGCCGTCCTTCGGTCGCCATCGCTTCACTCTCCCGTTAATGCCGTCCTGCCTGAGTTTCAGCCGGCCTTCGCCAACGGCCGGCCCGCGGCGAGCTTCAGCCCGCAGCTCTCGAAGGCAGCACGCGTCGCCGCCTTCTCGGTTTCTGTCAGCTCGAGCAGGGGCGCCCGTACGCGCCCGCCGACCTGGCCAAGCAATTCCTGCCAGTATTTCTGATGCGCGTGCGGCTTCTCGGCCGGCCGGGTCACGCGCAGTGCCTCGCGCACGGGATGGAGACTGTCGCGCACGGCATGCGCCTTCTCGACCTCGCCGGCAAAGGCGAGATCAGTGTATTCGCGCATGCGCAGATCATTTGCGCTCTGGATCAGATAGGGCGGCGAGGAGCAGAGATAGAGCTGCCAGCCAAGCTCGACGATGTTGTCGAGCCATTCCTCCTCGGAGGCGGTGCTGACCAGGATGCGGTCGCCGGCGAGCCGGGTCAGTTCGGCATACATGGCGCGCGGCACGCTGTACTTGATCGCGACGACGTTCTCGATGTCGGCGAGGCGGTTGCAGAGCTGCGGGCTCATCAGATAGCCCGAATCCGGATGGCTCCAGAGCGCGATGCCGATGTCGACCTTTTCGGCGATCGTCCGGTAGTATTCGTAGAGTGTCTCGTCCTGCGCCTTGAAGAAGTGCAGCAGCGGCGCGTGCACGACGATGTAATCGGCGCCGACCTTCTGGGCGTGCCTGGCGAGGTCGATGACGACGTCCATGTTCTGGTCGGAGCAGGACATGATCGTCTGGCCTCTGCCTGCCGAGGCCTCGACCGCGAGCTCGAAGCTGCGCTTGCGCTCCTCGACCGACATCGAGAAGAACTCACCCTGCTTGCCGGCGATGAACAGGCCGTCGATCTTCAGGTCCTCGGTCCAGTGCCGGATGTTCTCGCGCACGCCATCCTCGTCAATGGCGAGCGACTGGGTGAAGGGCGTCAGCGCCGCCGCCCAGATGCCCTTCATATTGGCGCGGGCGTAAGCCTTGGCGTCTTTCCTGGCGTAGTTCATGCGACTGCCTCCTCCGCGTTCGCTGGCTAGATCGCCATGCGATGCGAGACGTTCTTGATGACCGTGTAGTGCGCGAGCCCCTCGGCGCCGCCCTCGCGGCCATAGCCGCTATCCTTGACGCCGCCGAAGGGCGTCTCGGCGACCGAGGCCTCGAGCGTGTTTATCGAGACGTTGCCGGCCTCGATCCCATCCGCGATGCGGTCGGCATTGCTTGCCGAGTGTGTGAAGGCATAAGCCGCCAGGCCGAAAGGCAAGGAATTCGCCTTCTCGATCGCCTCGTCGAGCGACGAGACCGGGCTGATCAGGGCGAGCGGTCCGAATGGCTCCTCGCGCATGGCACGGGCCTCGTCCGGCACGTCGGCAAGGACCGTGACCGGGAAGAAATAGCCGCGATTGCCGATGCGCTCGCCGCCGGCCAGCACGCGCGCGCCCTTGGCCTTGGCGTCGGCGACCAGCGTCTCCATCGCCTCGATGCGGCGATGATTGGCGAGCGGGCCCATCTGCGTCGCAGCGTCGAGACCGTTGCCGACGACGACCGAGCGCGCCTTCTCGGCGAAGGTCCTGGCGAAAGCCTCGTAGATCGGCTTCTGCACGAAGAAGCGTGTCGGCGAGGTGCAGACCTGGCCGGTATTGCGCGACTTGCGGATCGCCGAGGCCGTTGCGGCCGCGACCGGATCGACATCGTCGCAGACGATCACCGGAGCATGGCCGCCGAGCTCCATCAGCACCGGTTTCATATGGTCGGCGGCGATCCGGGTCAGATGCTTGCCGACCGCCGTCGAGCCGGTGAAGGCGATGAGTCGGGTCTGCTCCTGCGGGATCAGATATCGCGAGATCTCGGCCGGGATGCCGAAGACCAGGTTGAACACGCCGGGCGGCAGGCCGGCATCGTGCAAAGCGCGAGCGATGTGCATGGCGCCGGCAGGCGTCTCCTCCGCCGCCTTCAGGATGATCGAGCAGCCGGCCGCCAGCGCGCCGGCGATCTTGCGCGCCGGTTGGCTCATCGGGAAGTTCCACGGCGAGAACGCCGCAACCATGCCGATCGGCTGGTGCATCACGACGTATTTGATGCCGGGCTCGCTCGGGATGACCCGGCCATAGGTGCGCTGGCCCTCGGCCGCGTCCCATTCGAAGAACTCGCAGCCGCGGAT